>NZ_JBHTDF010000008.1:0-368009 GCF_042666375.1 Nocardioides sp. GCM10030259
TGACGGCGTCCGGGTTGGTCTTGGCGACCTCCTCGATCTCCACACCACCCTCGACCGACGCGATGCACAGGTAGCGGCGGTTGGCGCGGTCGAGCAGGAAGGAGAAGTAGTACTCCTCCTCCGGCGGCGTCGCCGGCGTGACCAGCACCCGGTTGACCGTGAGCCCCTTGATCTCCATGCCCAGGATGTTCGACGCGTACAGATGCGCCTCGTCGGCCGACCTGGCGAGCTTCACGCCACCGGCCTTGCCCCGGCCACCGGCCTTGACCTGCGCCTTCACGACCGTCACTCCGCCGAGCTTCTCGGCGGCCGAACGGGCGGCCTCCGGCGTCTCGACGACGACGCCCAGCGTCGTGGTCACACCATGCTTGGCGAAGAGCTCCTTCGCCTGGTACTCCATCAGGTCCACTGATTCAGTCCTCTAGTCGGAGCGATCGAGCGGGCACACCACTGCCAGTCTGGGGGCGCGCCACATGCTCGGGGGGTGTCCTTGGCACCTTAGACCGGCGCGACTGAGCACGGCGAGGGCGGGTCCACGTGACGTCCGGCACGGCGTACGACGCGCTCGTCCGCGACGGTCAGTCCGCGAAGTGCTCCGCGACCCAACCCGTGATCTCGGTCGTGGGCGCCCCCGGCGTGAACACCTTGGCGACGCCGATCTCCTCGAGGACGGGGATGTCCTCCTCCGGGATGATGCCGCCCCCGAAGACCACGATGTCCGACGCGTCGCGCTCGGCGAGCAGCTCGACGAGGCGCCGGAAGAGCGTCATGTGGGCGCCGGACAGCACCGAGAGGCCGATCAGGTCGGCGTCCTCCTGGATCGCGGTCTCCACGATCTGCTCGGGGGTCTGGTGCAGACCGGTGTAGACCACTTCGTGGCCGGCGTCGCGCAGCGCGCGGGCCACGATCTTCGCGCCCCGGTCGTGGCCGTCGAGACCCGGCTTGCCGACCACGATGCGGACCCGGCGGGCGACTGGGGAGCTCATGCGACGGAGGCTAGCCCAGGCGTGAGACGCGCCACGTGGCCGGGGCCACGGTAAAAACTTTCGACCGAAAGGTTTCAGGCGGGCCGAAGCAGCCGATGTCCCTTCTGGAACAAATCTGTGGGAGCGTGTGCCGACAGATTTCGTCCACAAACTTTCGGGGCGGTTTCCCCGCCCCGTGATCGGTCCGTTACAGTCGGGCCTCGCCGTCTGAACCCCGAGCAGCGGAGAAGCAAATTCATGGGTAACCACCGAGCGGAACGCCGCGGCCCCCGCCGCCGTCCCTCGGACCTCCCGACCCCGGTATCCGCTCCGGCCGCCGGCAAACGGCGGGCCGAGAAGCCCGGTCGCCGGTCCACCGACCGCTCCGTCGCTCCCGTCGCGCCGCTCGCGCCCGTCCTCCACGAGGACGAGGAGACGATCGTCCTCCCGGCCGCTCGCGACGTACCGGAGGTGCTCACCGAGCGCCCCGCCGTCTACCAGACCTCCCGCATCACCGGCGTACGCGCCGCACACACGCCGCGCACCGCGCCGTCCGCGGCCGGTGCCCGCCGCAGCTCCTCGCGCGCGCCGCTCTTCCGGGGCCTCCCGTCGGCCCCCGCCCTGCTCGGGCTCGCCGCCCTGGCCGTGTCGGTCGGCGGCGCCATGACCGCCACCGGCGGGCTCTCCGAGGACTCCGCCCGGTTCAGCCAGGCCAGCGCCCTGAGCGGTGCCAGCCAGGTCGCGAGCGCCAGCCTGCTCGACCGGCGCACCGTCAGCCGCGACTCCCGCCGCGACTCGCTCGCCGACACCGCGGACGCCAAGCTCGTCGACGAGGCCGAGGCACAGAACCGCGAGCGCAACGCCGCCCTCGCCAAGCTCGCCGAGAAGGCCGAGCAGCGGGCCGACGTCCTCCGGCTCAACCAGTGGGTGATCCCCGTCGAGGGCTACCACCTGACCGCCGAGTTCGGTGACTACGGCCTGTGGGCGCACTACCACACCGGCCTCGACTTCGCGGCGCCCAGCGGCACCGCCATCCGGGCCGTCGCCAACGGCGTGGTGACCTCCGTCGGCTACGACGGCGCCTACGGCAACAAGACCGTCATCACGCTCGATGACGGCACCGAGCTCTGGTACTGCCACCAGACCTCCTACGACGTCAACGTGGGCGACGAGGTCTCCGCCGGAGACACCATCGGCACCGTCGGCTCCACCGGCAACGTCACCGGCCCCCACCTCCACCTCGAGGTGCGCCCCGGTGGTGGCGACCCGGTCGACCCGTACGCCGCCATGGTGGTCCACGGCATCACGCCGTAGCGGCGGAGCCGCGACGGCGTGATATTGGTGGTCGAGCAAGCGCCCGGGGACGCGCCAGCGGACCCGACGGCGCGGGTCGAGACCCGGTGACGTACGCGGCTACGGGGATGTCGACATCTACGTCGACGGTCACCTCACCAGGCCTCGACACGCCGGACGCGACTTCGCAAGCTCAGTCGCGCGGCTCGCTCGACCACCATCAGAAGCTCTGACGCGCTCCGCTTGTCAGAGCTTCTCGACCGGCGCGTAGCGCAGCAGCAGCCGCTTGACGCCCTCGGACCCGAAGTCGATCGAGGCGACGGACTTCTCCCCCACGCCCTCCAGCGCCACCACGGTGCCCATGCCGAAGGAGTCGTGGAGCACCCGGTCGCCCGGCTCGAGGCTCGGGATCTCCCGGGCCGGCTTGGCGCGGGCAGCGGCATCGGCGCGCACGGCGGCGGCCGAGAAGTTGCGGCGGCCCGCGGCGGTCGGCGCGCCGAGCCCGGTCGAGCCGCCGCTGAGGTCGGGGCGGCTCCAGCGGGTCTGGGCGGCCTCGGTGCGCCGCCAGTCGACGAGGTCGACCGGGAGCTCGTCGAGGAAGCGCGAGCCGGGGTTGTGGGACGGCGCGCCCCACGCCGACCGCACCACGGCTCGCGAGATGTAGAGCCGCTCGCGGGCGCGGGTGAGGCCGACGTACGCGAGGCGGCGCTCCTCCTCGAGCTCCGGCTGGTCGCCGAGCGCCCGGGCGTGCGGGAAGACGCCGTCCTCGAGGCCGGTGAGGAAGACGACGGGGAACTCCAGGCCCTTCGCCGTGTGCAGCGTCATCAGCGTGACGACGCCCGACTCGTCGGGGTCGTCGTCGGGGATCTGGTCGGCGTCGGCGACCAGCGCCACCCGCTCCAGGAAGTCGGCCAGCCCGGGAGCCACGGTGCCCGCGTCGACGTCGGCCGGGTCGGCGGACGGCCCGGCGACCGGGTCGTCGGCGAACTCGCGGGCGACGGCGACCAGCTCGGCGAGGTTCTCGAGGCGGGTCTCGTCCTGCGGGTCGTCGCTCTCCTCCAGGGCCGTGATGTAGCCCGAGCGGGCGAGGGTGGTCTCCAGCACGACGTCGGGGCGCTCGCCCCCGTCGACCATCGACTGCAGCTCCTCGACCATCGCCACGAAGCCCTGGATCTGCGTGAGCGACCGGGTCGCCAGGCCGGGGGCGTCCTGCGCGCGGCGCAGCGCCTCCCAGAACGTGATCCGGTCGCGGTCGGCGAGCGCGTTGACGCACTCGACGGCCCGGTCGCCGATGCCGCGCTTCGGCGTGTTGAGGATCCGGCGCAGGGAGACCTGGTCGGCCGGGTTGACCAGCATCCGCAGGTAGGCCAGCGCGTCGCGCACCTCGCGCCGCTCGTAGAACCGCACGCCGCCCACGACCTTGTAGGGCATGCCGGTGCGGATGAAGATCTCCTCGAACACCCGCGACTGCGCGTTGGTGCGGTAGAAGACCGCCACGTCCCCGGGCCGGTAGGCGCCCTCGTCGGTGAGCTTGTCGATCTCCTCCGAGATGAAGCGCGCCTCGTCGTGCTCGTCGTCGGCGACGTACCCGACGATCCGCTCGCCGTCGCCGGCGTCGGACCACAGCCGCTTCTCCTTGCGGCCCTTGTTGTGGCCGATCACCGCGTTGGCGGCATTGAGGATCGTCTGGGTGGACCGGTAGTTCTGCTCCAGCAGGATCGAGGTCGCGTTCGGGAAGTCCTGCTCGAAGTCGAGGATGTTGCGGATGTTGGCTCCGCGGAAGGCGTAGATCGACTGGTCGGCGTCACCGACCACCATCAGCTCGGCCGGCTCGACGCGCTCGGCCTCCGGGTCCGGCATCTCCGGGTCGTCGGCGCAGAGCTGGTGGATGAGCGCGTACTGCGCGTGGTTGGTGTCCTGGTACTCGTCGACCAGCACGTGCCGGAACCGGCGCCGGTAGGTCTCCTTGACCTCCGGGAACTGCTGGAAGAGGTGCACCGTGCTCATGATGAGGTCGTCGAAGTCCCAGGCGTTGGCCTCGCGCAGGCGGCGCTGGTACGTCGTGTACGCCGCGGCGTACGTCTCCTCGAGGTGGTTGCGGGCGTCCTTGGTGGCGTCCTCGGGGTCGCGCAGCTCGTTCTTCTGGTTCGACACCCAGTGCAGCAGCGCCCCCGGCTGGTAGCGGCGGGGGTCGAGGTCGAGGTCGTTGCAGACCAGCGTCATCAGGCGCTTCTGGTCGGCCGCGTCGTAGATGGAGAAGTTGGACTTGTAGCCGAGCTTGTCGGACTCCTTGCGCAGGATGCGCACGCACGCCGAGTGGAAGGTCGACACCCACATGATGCGGGCGCGCCGGCCGACGAGCGCCTCGACGCGCTCCTTCATCTCGGCCGCGGCCTTGTTGGTGAAGGTGATCGCCAGGATCGAGCCGGGGTGGGCTCGGCGCTCGGAGATCAGCCAGGCGATCCGCCGGGTGAGCACCCGGGTCTTGCCCGAGCCGGCTCCGGCGACGACCAGCAGCGGGGCGCCCTCGTGGACCACGGCGGCGCGCTGCGGCTCGTTGAGGCCCTCCAGCAGCTCCTCGCGGCCCGGGCCGCGACGGGCGGGTGGGTCGGCGGGTGCGACGGACTCCAGGCCGGGCAGCGGGATCGACGTGCTCATCTCGCCGCCCAGCCTACGTGGGAGCTCCGTCAGTCCGCCCGACGGCTCGGCCGGTCTCGGCACGCCGGTCGCGGCTTCGCAGGCTCAGCCGCGCGGCTTGCTCGACCACCATCAGCGGATCCGCTGGCGCGTCTCCGCTCACACCTTCACGATGATCGACAGCTCGCCCGGTCCGTAGCCGGCGATGTCGAGCTTCACGTCCTCGCGCGCCGCGACCTGCGCCGCGACGTGCAGGACCTGCGCGGGGACCGAGTCGGACGGGGCGAACGACTCGGAGAGCCGCAGGTGCTCGCCCATCGCGTCGCCCATCGGAGCGGCGAGGATGTTGCAGATCTCGGAGGCGTTCTCGAAGAGGTTCGGCGGCAGCATCCGGTCCTCCTCGGCGACCTCGGCAGCGCCCTTGGGGATCAGCGCGATCGCCGCGCCCGAGCGAGCGGCGAGGCCGAAGGCCATCACCGCGACGGCGCGCAGGTTGTGGTGGTCGTCGATGTACGTCGCGATGACCGGCTTCGGGATGCCGATGTCGACGGGCTTGCCGTCGGTCAGGTCGACGTCGCGGCCGAGCAGGCCCTCGAAGAGGTCCTTGATGTCCTTGCGGTCGGGGAGCACGGCGGCCTCAGCCCAGCATTCCGGAGAGCTCGGACTCGAAGTGGTCGGCCGTGAAGGGCTTGGCGATGAGGAACATCGCGCCGGCGTCCTTCGCGGTCTGCCGCATGTCCTCGGAGCCCTCGGAGGTGACGAAACCGAACGGGATCGCGTTGCCCGCGCTCCGCAGCGCGCGGAGCAGCTCGATCCCGGTCTTGTTGGGCATGTTCCAGTCCGAGAGGACCAGGTCGGGAGACTCGCTCGCGACCTTGTCCAGGGCCTCGGCGCCATCCACAGCCTCCACGAAGTCGTGGTGACCGAAGCCGGCCTGGCGCAACGTGCGCAGCACGATCTGGCGCATGACCTTGCTGTCATCGGCGATGAGGATCTTCATGACCTTTCCTTACTTGCTTCTCGGGGGAGGTGGCCGGCGCCGCTCAGGCGGCGTCCGGGACGATCTGGACGTACACGGGCGCGTCGCCCCAGGAGACGACGAACGAGTCACCGCGGCTGGGCACCTCGGTGACCTCGGAGACGCCGGGGAGGCCGAGCGCCGAGGCGCCCGGCAGGGCACCCTTGACGCTGCCGCCGACGACGTTGAGCACCTCGCCCACGGCGTCGTGGACGTCGGGCTCGGCGAGCTCCTCCTCGGGGCCGAGGCCGAGCATCGCACCGGCGATCTCACCCGCGACGGCGCTGTCGCAGGTGAGCACCAGGCGGCCGTTCCAGTCGCCGCGGAGCTCGATCTGGGCCTGGAGGCCGGTGTCGAACTCGGCGGGCCGGTCGGCCGGCCAGGGCTGGGCGGACGCGAACAGCATCGAGCCCCACACCTGCTCGATGGCAGCGAGGACGAGCGCCTCGTCGGGCGCGCTGGAGATGGTCATGTCAGGCCCCCGTGGAGGTCGGGAGAAGGCCGAGCAGGTCGAGCTTCTCGAGCATGGCTTCACCCGTGAAGGGCTTGATGAGGTATTCGTGTGCGCCGGCCGCGAGGGCGCGGACGATACGGTCCTGCTCGCTCTCCGTGGTCACCATCATCAGCGTGATGGCGCGCCACTCGGGCCGCTTGCGGACCTCCGTGATGAACGTCAGTCCGTCCATCACCGGCATGTTCCAGTCGACGCAGGCGAGCTCGGGCGGGCCGTCGAGGCCCTCGAGCAGGGCGAGGGCCTCCTGGCCGTCGCCGGCCTCGAAGGTCTCGTAGCCCGCGTCCGCGAGGATGCGGCCGACGATCCGGCGCATCGCTCGGGAGTCATCGACAATCAGGGCGCGCATGTGCGTTGTTCCTCTCTGATCCGGTAGACCGAGGACCGACCCGCCGGCACCCGCTCCCATGCGTCATCGACGCCCATCGTCATCTCTGCCGCCCCCAGGAAGAGGTGGCCGTCGGGTGCCATCACCTGGCGCACCCGCTTGAGCACGTCCCGCTTGGTCGGCAGGTCGAAGTAGATGAGCACGTTGCGGAGGAACACCACGTCGAACTTCCCCATCGGCGGGAACGGCCGGGTCAGGTTCAGGTGACGGAACTCCACACGGTCCTTGATCGACTGGTTGATCCTCCAGTTGAGGCCTGCGCGCTCGAAGTGTCGGACCATGGTCGTCGCCGGGAGGCCGCGGTTGACCTCCAGCTGCGAGTACTCGCCCTTGCGGGCCCGCTCCAGCATCTCGTCGGAGAGGTCGGTGGCGACCAGGTCGACCTTCCAGCCGGCCAGCTCCGGGGTGTCGAGCGCGGTCATCACGATGCTGTACGGCTCCTGGCCGCTCGAGCACGCGCCGGCCCAGACCCGGAGGGTCCGGTTCGGGCGGGTCTTGGCGAGCGCGGGGAACACCGTCTGCCGGAGCGTGTTGAACGGGTCCGAGTCGCGGAACCACGACGTCTCGTTCGTGGTGAGCGCCTCGACGACCTGCTTGAGGCCGGCCGGGGTACGGCGCTGCGAGAGCTCGGCGACGTACGCGTCGACGTTGGGGTGCCCCCCCGCGCGAGCCAGCGGCACCAGCCGAGACTCGACGAGGTACTCCTTGCCCGTCTCGAGGACGATCGCGCTCTCGGCGCGGACCAGCTCGCGGACGAAGGAGAAGGCCTGGGGACTGATCGTCACCGGACGCCTCCTGTTGCAGTGATGGTGGTGCCGGCGGTGGTGTGCTGCACCACGCGGCGGGTGATCTCGAGGGGGATGTCGCCCAGCGGCAGCACCCGCTCGGCGAGCCCGGCGGTCGTGACCGCGCCCGGCATCCCCCAGACGACGGAGGTCGCCTGGTCCTGGGCGATGACGCTGCCGCCGCGGTCGACGATGGTCCGCGCTCCCTTGCATCCGTCGGACCCCATGCCCGTGAGCACGACGCCGAGGACGGCGGGGCCGGCGACCGCCGCAGCGCTGCGGAACAGCACGTCGACGGCGGGCCGGCAGTAGTTCTCCGGCGGCGCCTGGTTGAGCCGGGCGACGAAGGCGCGGCCGTCCGCGACGACCTCCAGGTGATAGTCGCCCGGGGCGATGCAGACCGTCCCCGGTCGAAGCACCTGGCCGTCGACGGCCTCGGTGACCTCGAACGGGAGCTGGCGGTCCAGGCGCGCCGCGAACTGGCGGGTGAAGACCGGCGGCATGTGCTGCACGATCGCGATCGGCACCGGCAGCGGCTGGAGGCCGGACAGCAGCGTGTTGAGGGCCTCGGGCCCGCCCGTGGACGACCCGATGACGAGGAGCTTGTGCCCCCCTGCGGGCAGCGGCGCGGGGGGACGCAGCGACGGTGCCGGCGCCGGCGCGGAGGCCGGCCCGGCCTGGGTCGGTCGGCCTCCGGCGCGCGGGACGAGCGACTTGATCCGCGGGATCAGCGCCTCGCGCACCTGCTCCATCGACCGGCCGACGCTGCCGACGTTCGCCGGCTTCGCGACGTAGTCGGAGGCGCCGGCGGCAAGGGCGTCGAGGGTGGCGGCCGCGCCGCGCTCGGTCAGCGTGCTGAACATGATGACCGGTACGCGGTTGCCGCTCGCGCGCAGCTGGCGGACGGCGCCGATGCCGTCGAGCTCCGGCATCTCGATGTCCATCGTGACGAGATCGGGCTTCAGGAGCGCGATCTTCTGCAGGCCCGCTTTGCCGTTGACGGCGGTGCCGACGACTTCGAGGTCGGGGTCCGCGGACAGCAGGTCCGAGACCAGCTTGCGGATCACCACCGAGTCATCGACCACGAGAACCCGGATCCGTGGCATGAAAGGCCCTTCGAGTTTCACCCTGCCCCGTTGACAGGTGAAGGGAAGATCGGCCGTGCTGCTTCGGACTTGAGAGACCGCGGCGCGCCGAGTGAGGTCAGTCCGCGGACTGCTCGCGCGCGGTGTGGACGGTCGTCCAGACCCGCATCAGGACGGCCGCGTCGTCGCCGGGGAGGAGGTCGTCCACGAGGGTCGCCTGCACAGTTCCGGACCAGGCGTTCCAGACGCCGTACGCCGCGTCGCGCGCGGTGAAGCCGGCGCTGGCGAAGGCCATCACGGCCGCGAGCTGGGCGTCGCAGGCGGGCCGCAGCCGATCGGAGAGCGAGAGCGCCCAGGTCGCCTGGTGCATCGCCGGCGCCCACTCCGCGGTGTGGACCCGATGCTGGTCGACGACCCGGCGCCAGGCGCACCGCGCGTCCTCGTCGGCGGAGGCGAACGTCGTCAGGATCTCGTCGAGCGCCGGCACCCCGGTCTCGAGGCCCGGTGCGCCCGCGAGCCCCGAGCGCACGAACGGGGCGGCCATCGCCCGGCGCAGCTCGGGCGTGAGCCGGTCGCGCAGGTAGGCGCTGGTGGCGGCGTCGGAGAGCACGTCGGCGGCGAGCGAGGCGGTGGGGTCCTGGACCGACACCGGGCCGCCGTGCAGCCAGGTCCAGTCGAGGACGTCGCGCCGGACCATCCGGTCCAGGGCGTGCACGTCGCCGAGCAGGCTGGTCTCGAGCCGGCGCAGCAGCGCGGTCTCCCCCGCTGCCGCCTCCTCGAGGGCGGCGCCGGCCAGCGGCAGCGTCGCGACCACCGAGTCGGTGTCGGCCGTGGGGACGTGGGCTCGGCGCCACTCCTCGCGGGCGCCCGCGCCCGGGTGGCACGCAGCGAGGCGGTCGAGCTCCTCGGGACCGGCGGCGAGGCCGACCCGCAGCACCGCCGCGACCTGGGCCCCGCCGGGCAGCCGCGCGAGGTCGAACCCGAGCGCCGGACCACCGACCACGGAGTACGCCACTGGCTCGCTCCCGTCCCGTTGACCGCCGGCACTCGTCCAGAGCGACCGACCCGCCCGGACATTGTCCGGACGGGGTCGATGCTAAACCCTCGCTCGGAGGGGCGGGGCTGCGTTGGCCCGGTCTTGTCCGGCCCTTGCTCAGGCCTTGAAGAAGCCGACGGCGCTGCGGAGCTCGGCCGACATGCGGGCCACCTCGCCGATCGCACCCGAGGCCTGCACCAGTGCCTGCGTCGTCGACTCGGCGGCCGCCGAGACGCCGGTGATGTTGTTCGCGATCTCGGCGGAGCCGGTCGAGGCGTCGGCGACGTTGCGCGACATCTCGTTCGTCGTGGCGGTCTGCTCCTCCACCGCCGAGGCGATGGTCAGCTGGTAGTCGTTGATGGAGGCGATGATCGTCGAGATCTCGCCCATCGCGTCGACCGCGCCGGTGGTGTCGCCCTGGATCGTCTCCACGCGCCGGGCGATGTCCTCGGTGGCCCGGGCAGTCTCCTGTGCGAGCTCCTTGACCTCGTTCGCGACGACGGCGAAGCCCTTGCCGGCCTCACCGGCGCGAGCGGCCTCGATGGTCGCGTTCAGCGCCAGCAGGTTGGTCTGCTCCGCGATGGAGGTGATCGTCTTGACCACGTTGCCGATCTCCTGGCTCGAGACACCGAGCTTGGCGACCGACTCGTTGGTCGTCTCCACGATCGCGACGGCCTGCGAGGCGACCCGGGCCGCGTCGTTCGCGGAGCTCGCGATCTCCCGGATCGACGCCCCCATCTGCTCGGCGCCGGCGGCAACTGTCTGCACGTTGCGCGAGACCTCGTCTGCGGCACCCGAGACCACGCCGGCCTGGACCGACGTCTCCTCGGCACCCGCCGAGATCTGCTGCGACGACGCCGACAGCTCCTCCGAGGCTGCCGCCACCGCGTCGGCCGAGCCGACCACGGTCCCGATCAGCTCGCGCAGGCGAGTGGTGGCGCGGTCGAGCGCGTCGCCCATCTGGCCGACCTCGTCCGCGGAGTTCAGCTCGGCCCGACGGGTGAGGTCACCCTCGGCCAGCGCCTCGACGATCTCCTTGACGGCGGTCACCCGGCGCGACGTCGCGGACGCGACCGCCCACCCGAGGAGCGCCGAGAGCCCGATGCCGACCACCAGGAGCGCGATGGCCGTGAACCGGTTGCCCTCGTAGCTGCTCCGGACGTCCTGCACGGCAGCCTCGGCCGCGGTGTCCTCCGCCTCGATGAGCGCGTCCACGTGCTCGGTCATGCCATCGGTGATGGGGGCGCCCTGAGCGGCGTTGGTCTTCCACCACTCGTCGGCCTTGCCCGCCATGGCGAGCGGGAGCAGGACGTCCTCCTGCAGGGCGAAGTAGTCGCCGACCCCGGCCGCCAGGGCGTCGAGGTGCCCCTGCTGGAAGTCGGTGACGCCGCCGGTAACGTAACGCTCGGCGGCCTCCTCGAACGCGAGGTGGTCGTCGTGCAGCTTGGTCGCCGCGCCCTGCTTGTCCGCCTGGCTCAGGCCGAGCACCGCGCTGCGGGCGTCGATCCGCATGTCCGCGATCGACGCGCGCATGTCGCCGACCGCGTCGACGCCCTCGACGTTCTCCGTGTAGATGCCCTCGGCGCTGTCGACCGAGCCGCTCAGCGACTGCAGGCCCATGATCCCGACCACGACGGCGACGAGCGCGGTGAGCCCGACGGCGGCGAGGATCTTGGTGCGGACGCCGAGGTCGCGGAACCACGCCAGCGGCGTACGGCTCGAGGTGCGGTCGGTGGTGATGGTGGTCATTCAGCTTCTCCGAGAGTGTGCGGATCGGGGTGGTCGGGGTCAGCCCACGCGGAACCGGGAGATCTCGCTCCGCAGGCTGGAGGCCATCTGGGCGAGCTCACCGATCGCGGACAGGGTCTGGTTGACGGCCTGGGTGGTGGTCGTCGACGCGGTCGCGACGCCGTTGATGTTGGTGGCGATCTCGTTGGAGCCGGTCGCGGCGTCGGTGACGTTGCGCGACATCTCGTTCGTCGTGGCGGTCTGCTCCTCCACCGCCGAGGCGATCGTGAGCTGGTAGTCGTTGATCGAGGCGATGATCGTCGAGATCTCGCCCATCGCGTTCACCGCGCCGGTGGTGTCGGCCTGGATGGCCTCGACTCGCTGGGCGATGTCCTCGGTCGCGCGAGCGGTCTCCTGCGCGAGCTCCTTGACCTCGTTGGCGACCACGGCGAAGCCCTTGCCGGCCTCGCCGGCGCGGGCGGCCTCGATGGTCGCGTTGAGGGCCAGGAGGTTGGTCTGCTCGGCGATCGAGGTGATCGTCTTGATGACGTTGCCGATCTCCTGGCTCGAGACACCGAGCTTGGCGACCGACTCGTTGGTGGTCTCGACGATGCCCACGGCCTGCGAGGCGACCCGTGCCGCGTCGTTGGCGGAGCTGGCGATCTCCCGGATCGAGGCACCCATCTGCTCGGCGCCTGCGGCGACGGTCTGCACGTTGCGCGACACCTCGTCGGCCGCACCCGAGACCACGCCGGCCTGGACCGAGGTCTCCTCGGCACCGGCGGCGATCTGCTGGGAGGACGCCGACAGCTCCTCGGACGCCGCGGCGACGGCGTCGGCCGAGCCCTGCACGGTCGTCACGATGCCCGCCACCGACTCGACCGAGCGGTTCAGCGCCCGCTCGAGGTCGCCCAGCTCGGCGGCCGACCTCTCCTCCAGGCGGGCGGTCAGGTCGCCGTCCGCGAAGTGGGTGAGCGCCTTGACGCTGGCCCGCAGGGGGCGGGTGATCGAGCGGGCGATCAGGTACGCCAGCACGGTCAGCGCCGCGAGACCGATCAGCGCCGCGAGCCCGAGAAGGAACAGCGCCTGCGAACGGGTGTCGGCCCGCTCGGCGATCGCCGCGTCCGCCTGGGCCTCGATCGACTCGATCGCACCCGAGAGCAGCTCGTCCATCTTGTCGTTGGCGGCCTGCACCTTCTCGACCTGGGCGCGTGCGGCCTCCTGGTCGGCGATGGCGCTGTCGACGTACTCCGCGATTGCCGCGATGTACGCCGTCCACGCCTGCTCGAACTGCGCGACCTGCTCCTCCGTCGCGTCCAGGTCGAGGGCGCCCAGCTCGGCCATCAGCTCCTCGACGGTGGCGGCGTCGTCGACGACGTCCTGCGCCAGCGAGGCGTTGTCCGGGTAGGTCGCCGCCTTCAGGCCGTCGACCTTGAGCTCGCTCGAACGGGTGTCGAGCGCGTGGAACAGCACGCGGGCGTCCTCGTACTTCTGCAGCTTCTCGGCGTCCGTCTCGAGGCCACGGAAGCCCGAGTAGGCGACGCCGGCGACGAGCACGGTGGTCACGGCACCGATGCCGGCCACCGCCGCGAGGCGACGACCCACGGTCCAGGAGATGGCGACAGGCATGGCGATTCCTTGGTTGCGTTGGTTGGGTGTGCGGTTGTCTCAGGCGGCCGCGGCGCGGTCGACGTCGAGGGCGAGGAGGAGCTGGTCCTCGAGCTTGTAGGCACCGAAGAGGAACTCGCGGGCCGGGCCGGCCAGCGTGTCCGGCGGCAGCTCGAACTGGTCGTCGTCGACGTCCATGACGGCGCCGATCGTGTCCACCAGCAGGGCGATGGTCTCGCCGGCGACCCGGACGACCACGAGCATCGGCTCCTGGTCCTCCTGCCGGTCGGGCAGGCCGAGGCGCGCCCGGAGCTCGACCGCGCTCATCACCTGGCCACGCAGGTTGATCAGGCCGGAGACGGTGTCGGGCGCGAGCGGGATCCGCGTCTGCGGCTGTCCGCGCAGCACCTCCTGCACCCCTGTGACGTCGACGCCGTACAGGCGCCCGTCGAGGGTGAAGGTGACAAGTCGGGCGCTCACATCGCCTCCAGGAGCTCGGGCATCTCGTGGTCGGTGTAGAAGGTCGGGTCGGCCGACATGATCGCGGCGCGTACGTCGAGCACCTCGACGATGCGGTCGCGGACCAGGGTCGAGCCGAGGACGCCGTGGTCGGTGACCTCGTCGTGGAACTCGGTGACCTCGTCGACGATGTCGACGATCTCGTCGACGACCAGCGCGACGCTGCGGTCGCCGACGGTGTAGATGACGACCACCAGCTCGTCGCTGTCGCGGTCGCTCATCACGCCGTAGTAGTTGTTCAGGCGGACGACCGGCAGGATGCTGCCGCGGTACTGGACCACCTCGCGGTTGCCGACGCGCTCGAGCGAGCTGCGGTCGAAGTTCTCGAGGCGGGTGACCGACGACAGCGGGATCGCGACCTTGCGGCCCTCGCCGAGGCCGGCGACCAGCAGCCGCAGGCTCTCGCCGGCGGCGGCGCGGGCGTCCTCGCCCCCGTCGTCGTCCTGGTCGAGCGCGTCCATGTTGAGGACGCGGCGGGCCAGGGCCTGGACGTCGAGGATCAGCGCGACGCGGCCGTCGCCGAGGATCGTGGCACCGGAGTAGGTGCCGATCGCCTTCAGCTGCGAGCCGAGCGGCTTGACCACGATCTCCTCGGTGGAGAGGACGCGGTCGATCACGAGGCCGAAGCGCTTGCCCTCCGCCTGGAGGACGGCGATCAGCACGTGGCCGTCGGAGCGGTCGGACTCGACGCCGAGGACGTCGGCGAGGCGGACCAGCGGAAGCAGGGAGCCACGCAGGCGGTAGACCGAGGCGCCGTTGACGTCCTCGACCGCGTTCGCGGCCCGGTCGGCGTCCAGCGCCACCAGCTCGAGCAGGCTCAGCTGCGGGATCGCGTAGCGGTCGCCGGCGCACTCCACGGTCAGGGCCGGGACGATCGCCAGCGTGAGGGGGATGCGCAGCCGGCAGGTGGTGCCGCGGCCGACGACGGACTCGATCTCGATCGTGCCGCCGATGCCCTCGATGTTGGTCTTCACGACGTCCATGCCGACGCCACGGCCGGACACGTTGGTCACGGCTGCCGCGGTCGAGAAGCCCGGGAGGAAGATCAGCTGGAGGATGTCGGTCTGCGTCATCTGGGCGAGCTGACCGGAGGTGCGCAGGCCGCGGTCGAGCGCCTTCGCGGCGATCGCGTCGGCGTCGATGCCGGCGCCGTCGTCGCTCACCTCGACGACCACCTGGCCGCCCTCGTGGTAGGCGCGCAGCGTGAGGACGCCCTCGGCGGACTTGCCGGCGGCCGCGCGGGCCTCGGGGGTCTCCAGGCCGTGGTCGACGGCGTTGCGGACCAGGTGGGTCAGCGGGTCCTTGACGGCCTCGAGGAGCGAGCGGTCGAGCTCGGTCTCCTTGCCGACCATCGACAGCTTGACCTGCTTGCCGCAGTGGGCGCCGAGGTCACGGACGACGCGGGGGAGCTTCGCCCACAGGTTGTCGATCGGCTGCATGCGGGTCTTCATGACCCCCTCCTGCAGCTCGGAGGCGATGAGGTTGAGGCGCTGGGCGGAGCGGGTCAGCTCGACGTCCTGCTGGTCGCCGGCCTGCCGGACGATCTGGTTGCGCGTCAGCACGAGCTCGCCGACCAGCTGCATGAGCGTGTCGAGCAGGTCCACGTCGACGCGGATCGAGGAGTCGGCGACGCTGCGGCGTGCGGCGGGCTCCTCCGGGTGGTCGGCGGCGGCCTCCACCACGGGGGCGGCCGCGCCCGGCGCTGCCTCGACGACGGGCTCGACGGCTTCGACGACGGGCTCGGCCACGGCGGCCTCGACGACGGCGGCGGGGACGACCTCCACGGCGGGCTCGTTGCCCTCGAGGAGCGCGGTGATCTGCTCGACCACAGCGCTGACGTCGGCGTCACCCTCGTTGCCCTGCTGCTCGATCGCCGAGAGCAGGTCACGGACGGTGTCCACCATCGCGAGCAGCACGTCGGTGGTGCGCGGCGTCATCGACATCTTGCCGTCGCGGAGCCGGGCGAGGAGGTTCTCGCCGACGTGGGTCACCGACTCCAGCTTGCCGAAGGCGAGGAAGCCGCTGGTGCCCTTGATCGTGTGGATCGTCCGGAAGATGCTGCCCAGCAGGTCGCGCGAGCCCGGCTCGCGTTCGAGCGCGACCAGGTCGCGGTCGAGCTGGTCGAGGTTCTCATGGCTCTCCACGAGAAACTCCTGGACGATCTCGTCCATCTCATCCACCGGCGTTGCCTTCCGTCGTCAAGGTCGTTCGACGGGGCATATCGGCCGCCGGTGGGGCGACCTGAGCAGTCGGCTCAGACGTGCACGGAGCTCCAGAAGACCGCCACGCACACGTTGGCCACGGTGAGGATCAACAGCAGCGCCCACAGGCCGGTGGCGATGCGCTCGCGGCGCAGGTTCGCCATCACCAGCACCAGGATCACGAGCCCGATGACGGCCTTCACGGCGATCTTCGTGTGGTCGGGCGACCCGTCGGCCTCGAGGACCCCGACCAGGAGCAGGCCCGCGACGAACGCCGTCCCGGCGCCGTCGCGCATCAGGGCGTTGACCGTCTTCTCCGGCGAGCGGGCCTGCACCAGCAGTCCGCCGAAGAGGGCGGCGAAGCCGAGCAGGTGGACGACGAGCAGCAGGTGCCGGACGAACTCCATGCCCGAAGCCTAGAAGGTCTAGGACTTCAGGCTGGGATCGCCCCGCTCCGCTCCCTCCGGGCGGTCCTGGGTCCCGAAGAGCAGCTCGATGACGAACAGCACGACGCCGACGCCGACGAGCGCGGCGCACCAGAGCAGCGACGTGGGGTCGTCGTACACCGACCAGCAGAAGATCGCGAGGTTGCCGAGCAGGCCGACGACCAGCAGCGGAGTGCTGGCGCGGAAGGTCCGCTCGTCCTCGTCCTGGCCCCGCAGCCGGAGGGCCGACACGATCACCAGGCCGTAGATGAAGAGGAGGAAGAGCACGGTGACGGTCGCCAGCCTGGCCACCAGGTCGAGGCCGGCGCCGGCCTGGGTGATCAGCGTGCCGACCACGAGCAGGGCGCCGACGACGATCGCGCTGAAGACGAGTCCGACCCAGGGGCTGCGCCGGTCCGGGTGCAGCCTGGCGAAGACCGACGGGACGACGTCCTCGTTGGCCATCCCGTAGAGGATGCGTGGCTGGGTGACGACGGCGACCAGCGTGGTGTTGGTGATCGCGACCATCGCGATCACCGCGAACAGGTGGGCCATGAAGTCGCTCGAGATCGGCAGGATCCCCGCCCGGACCACCTCGAGCAGCGCGGCGGACGAGCCGGCCAGGGTCTCGGTGTCGACGGTCAGCGCCGCCGCCACGGACACCAGCACGTAGACCACGCCGGCCACCACCATGCCGCCGATCAGCGCACGGGGGAACGACCGCTGCGGGTCGACGGTCTCCTCCGCGACGTTCGCGGTGTTCTCGAATCCGGTCATGGCGAAGAAGGACAGCGCGACGCCGGCGAGTACGGCGAGGGCCGGGTTGCCCTCGGCCGAGAAGTCGACGAGCGTGCCGAAGTGGGCGTTGCCCTCCAGGACGTACCAGAGGCCGATCACCATGATCAGCGCCAGGCCGGCGATCTCGACGAACGCCATCACCATGTTGATGACCACGGACTCGGTGATGCCCAGGAAGTTCACGACCGACAGGGCCGCGACGAAGAGCAGCATCACCAGCAGCGCCGGCGGTCCCGGCCAGAGCTCGGCGAAGTACTGCGCGAAGCCGCTCGCCAGCGAGCCGGCCGCCGCGAAGCTCGCCGACAGGAACGAGACGGTGACGAGGAAGCTGAGCGCCCTGCTGCCGAACGCCTTGTTCACGTAGAGGGCGGCGCCCGCGGCGCGCGGGTACTTCGTGACGAGCTCCGCGTAGGCGCTGCCCGTGATCGCCGCGATCGTGACGCCGACCGCGAAGGCGACCCAGAACGCGCCCCCGACCGCGGCCGCGACCAGTCCGATGAGGACGTAGATCCCCGATCCGAGGACGTCGCCCAGGGTGTAGAAGAAGAGCTGGCGCCCGGTGATGGTGCGCTTGAGCCCGTTGTCGGCGACGTCGGGTTGGCGTTCGGCTGCCGCGGTCATGGGTCGCGAGGTACCCGGACCCGCCTGCTCGAAACGACGTCGATCGCAGGTGCTCGGTCACGCCCCCGGCTGGACGAGCCCGGACTCGTACGCGACGACGACCAGCTGTGCCCGGTCCCGGGCGCCGAGCTTGGCCATCGCGTGGCTGACGTGGGTGCGCGCGGTGGCCGGGCTGAGGTGGAGCTCGGCGCCGATCTCGTCGTTGCTGAGCCCGCGCCCGACCAGGGCGAGCACCTGCCGCTCGCGCTCGGTGAGCACGGAGAGGAGCGCGTCGGCGTCGCGGTCCGCGGCACGACGTGCGGTGACCTGGGAGATCAGGCGGCGCGTCACGCGCGGCGCGAGCAGCGCCTCACCGGTCGCGATCACGCGGATCGCGTGCAGCAGCTCGGCGGGCCCGGCGTCCTTGAGCAGGAACCCACTGGCACCGGCCTCCAGCGCGTCGAAGACGTTCTCGTCGGTGTCGTAGGTGGTGAGGACCAGGACCCGGACCTGCTCGAGGCCGCGGGTGCTGGCGATCCGCGCCGTTGCGGTGATGCCGTCGACCTCCGGCATCCGGATGTCCATGAGCACGACGTCCGGGCGGCAGCGAAGGGCCTGCTGGATCGCCTCGTCCCCGTTGGCCGCCTCGCCGACGACGGAGATGCCCTCCTCGGTGTCGAGGAGCATCCGGAAGCCGGACCGGACCAGCCCCTCGTCGTCGACGAGGAGCACCTTCACCGGCGCGTCGGCCGGCGCCGCGGCGGTCATGCGCGCACCTCGGCCGTCGCCAGCGGCAGCGTCGCCGCGACCTGGAAGCCGCCGTCGGGGAGCGGCCCGGCATCGAGATCGCCCCCGAGCAGCCGGCAGCGCTCCCGCATGCCGGCGATCCCGTGGCCGGCGCGCTGGTCGTCCGCAGGGTCGGCGGACGGGACCGCGCCGCCGGCGTCGACCACGCGTACGACGAGCGCGGCGTCGTCGCAGGCCAGGGACACCCGGACCTGCGTGGACCCGGCATGCCGGATCACGTTGGTGAGCGACTCCTGGACGATCCGGTACGCCGCGCTGCCGACCGCTCCGGGAAGCGGTACGGCGGGAACGCCTCCCCCGTCGAGCTCGATGTCCAGGCCCGCCTGGCGCGCCTTGGCCGTCAGCTCGGCGATCTGGTCGAGCCCCGGCTGCGGGGCGCGGGGGTCGCCGTCCGATCGGAGGACGCCCAGCACGGTGCGCATCTCCTCGAGCGCATGGGAGCTGGTGCGCTCGATGGTCTCGAGGGCCTCACGGGCTCGCTCGGGACGCTTGTCGAGCACGTGGGCCGTGATGCCGGCCTGCACGTTGATGATCGCGATCGCGTGCGCGACCGTGTCGTGGACCTCCCGCGCGATCCGCAGCCGCTCCGCGTCGACCCGGGCCTGGGCCTCCATCTCCCGGGTGAGCTCGGCGCGCTCGGCGCGCTCGACGGCCTCGGCCGCGATCACCCGCCGGGAGCGGACCGACTCCCCGAGGGCGGCGCTCATGACGGACGCGCCGATGCGGAAGACGAGCCAGCCCAGCGCCTCCCGCGGCTCGACGTCGCCGCCGGTGAGGATCCAGACCACCGACAGGCCGAGGATCAGCCCGGCCGCGAGCTGGACCGAGCGGCGCCCGTCGCCGTACGCCGTCAGCGTGTAGAGCGCGACGAACAGCGACAGCCACACGGGGCCGTCGTGGAACTCCAGGCCGAAGTAGAGCGCGCTCGCCCCGGCCTCCACCAGCGCGACGGCGACCGGCCACCGGCGCCGGACGACGAGGGCCAGGCCGCTCACCAGCAGCAGGGCGAGGCCCAGGTACCCGAGGTCGTCGAGCGGTCGCCCGGCGACCTCGCTCGTCTCCGTCACCCGGCGGACGCCCAGCACCTGCACGACGGTGATGAACAGCGCCAGGGCGGCGTCCTGCGCGAGGACAGGCAGCCGGTTCGGCACCGCGTGCACGGACATGGAGCGATCCTAGGTCGCCGCGCGCCCGGGCGACTGCGTCGAGGAGCGCGGTCCACTACGTCGAGGAGCGCGGTCCGCGGCGCCCGTCGTACGCCGAGAACGGGTCCGGGCGCCGTCGCTCGCCCGACGCCGCGCGACCCGCCGGAGACCCACGATCGGTGACATCCCGACCACGGAGGAACCGATGACCGACCTGCTCGCACGCTCTCGCCCGGATGCCGCTGCCCCACCGCGTCCCGGCCCGCTCGGGCGGATCGCCCGGGCCTGCCACCGACGTCGCTGGCTGGTCGTCGTCGCCTGGCTGCTGGCCCTCGGCGCCGCGGTCGGGCTCACCAGCACCTTCGGCGGCGACCTCGCCAACGGCACCACCCTGGCGGGTTCGGACTCGGAGCGGGCGCAGGTCCTGCTCGAGGAGCGGTTCCCCGCCCGGTCCGGCGACCAGCTCGACGTCGTGGTGCGTGGCGACGACGTGAACACTCCCGAGGTGCGTGCCGCCGTCACCGACCTGCTCGACGAGCTGGCCGGAATGCCGCACGTCGCCGAGGTCGCCGACCCGTACGCGAGCCCCGGGGCGATCGCTCCCGACGGCCGGACGCTCCTGGCCCGGGTCAGCCTCGACGTCGTCAACCCGAACGACATCCCGGTCGAGGACACCGAGCGCCTGATGGACGCGGTGGCCGCCGCCGAGACCGACGGCCTCGAGACCGCGATCACCGGTGGTGCCGTGCAGATCGCCGAGATGCCCGCGCCCGGGGTCACCGAGGCCATCGGCCTGGCCGCTGCCGCGGTCATCCTCCTGCTCGTCTTCGGATCCGTGGTCGCCGCCGGCCTGCCGCTCGGTACGGCGATCGCCGGGTTGGCCGTGAGCTCGAGCCTGGTCGGCCTGGTGGCGGCGTTCCTCGACGTACCGGACTTCGCGGAGATCCTCGGCTCGATGATCGGCATCGCCGTGGGGATCGACTACGCGCTGCTGATGGTCACCCGCTTCCGCGAGTGGCGGGCCGTCGGCCTCGATCCGGAGGAGGCCACCGTCGCCACCCTCGACACCGCGGGACGCGCCGTGGTGGTGGCGGGCCTGACCGTGATGATCAGCATGGCCGGCCTGTTCGCCATGGGCATGTCGATCATGAACGGCACCGCCGTGGTGGCGATGGTCGCCGTTCTCGTCGTGATGATCGCCGCGCTCACGCTCTTCCCCGCGCTCCTCGGGTTCGCCGGGAGGTCCATCGACCGGCTCCGGATCCCGTTCCTGCGCCCGCGGACGGTCGAGCTCACGAGCGACGGGCACCTGGTGCCGGCGCCGGGCTGGCTGCGGTGGAGCCGGTTCGTCCAGCGGCACAGCGTGGCCGCGGCCGTCGGCGCCGGCGCCGTGCTGCTGCTCCTGGCGGCGCCCTTCCTGGGCGCGACGTTCGCCATCCCGGACGCCGGCAACGACCCGGAGGACTTCAACGGACGGCAGGGCCACGACATGGTCGCGGAGTCCTTCGGCCCCGGCCACAACGGCCCGCTGCTCGTCGTCGCCGACCTCGCGGCCGGCCCCGACGACCCCGACGCAGTGACGGAGCGCCTGCAGGCCGCGCTGGCGGGGACGCCCGGGGTCGCCACGGTCGCGCCGCCGCTGCTCAGCCCGGCCGGGGACGCGGCTCTCGTCACCGTGGTCCCGACGACCGGACCGCAGGACGGCGCCACGACCGACCTCACCCGCGACCTCCGCGACCGCGTCATCCCCGACGCACTGGCGGGCAGCGGTGTCGAGGCCTTCGTGGGCGGCCGGACGGCCACCGAGCTCGACATGAACGAGATCCTCATCGACCGGCTGCCGTACCTGATCGGCGGAGTCGTCGGCGTCTCGTTCCTGATCCTGCTGGTCGCGTTCCGCAGCGTCGTCATCGCCGCCACCGCGGCGCTGATGAACCTGCTGTCGGTCGCCGCGGCGTACGGCGTGACCGCGTTCTTCCTCGAGGGCGGGTGGGCCGGCGGCCTGATCGGGATCGACGAGGCCGCGCCGATCGCGGGCTACCTGCCGATGATCATGTTCGCGCTGCTGTTCGGGCTGTCGATGGACTACGAGGTGTTCCTCGTCAGCCGGATGCGGGAGGAGTGGGTCCGCACGGGCGACAACGAGCGTGCGGTGCTCGCCGGCCTGGCCGGCACCGGCCGGGTGATCACCGCGGCGGCGGCGATCATGATCGCCGTCTTCGCGGCGCTGATCGCGCTGCCCAACGTGATGATGAAGTCGTTCGGCATCGGCATGGTCGCCGCGATCCTCGTCGACGCCACCGTCGTCCGGATGCTGCTGGTGCCCGCCGTCATGCAGCTGCTCGGTCGCCGCAACTGGTGGCTGCCGAGCAGGCTCGACCGATGGCTGCCCCAGCTGCACGTCGAGGGGCGGAGCGACGTCTACCTGCCCGCGAAGGCCGAACCGGCCCCGGCACTCACAGGAGGCGGCGGTCCGACGCCCAGCGGGTGAGCTCGTGGCGCGAGGACAGCTGCAGCTTGCGCAGCACGCTCGACATGTGGGTCTCGACGGTCTTGATGGAGATGAAGAGCTCCTTCGCGACCTCCTTGTAGGCGTAGCCCCGCGCGATCAGCCGCATCACCTCGCGCTCCCGCTCGGTGAGCCGGTCGAGGTCCTCGTCGACGGCCGAGACGTCGATCGAGCCGGAGAACGCGTCGAGCACGAAGCCGGCGAGCCGCGGCGAGAACACCGCGTCGCCCTCCGCGACCCGGCCGATCGCCTGGACCAGCTCGGGCCCGGTGATCGTCTTGGTGACGTAGCCGCGGGCGCCGCCGCGGATCGTGCCGATGACGTCCTCGGCGGCGTCGCTCACCGACAGCGCGAGGTAGCGGGTGTCGGGCGCGCTGCCGGCGGCCGTCACGCGGCGCATGACCTCGGCTCCGCCGCCGCCCGGGAGGTGCACGTCGAGCAGCACGACGTCGGGGCGGTGGGCAGCGACCGCGGCGATCGCCTCGTCGACGTCCGCCGCCTCCGCGAGGATCGACACCCGGCCGCGACCGGCGCTCTCGAGCTCGGCACGGACACCGCGCCGGAACATCGCGTGGTCGTCCACGATGACGACGCTCACCTCAGCCATGGTGGTTCTCCTCCTGTCGGGCGGGTCGGGGCAGGTGCAGGCGGACCTCGGTGCCCTCCCCCGGTGTCGAGCGGATCTCGGACGACCCGCCGTGGCGCTGCATGCGGTCGACGATGCTGTGGCGTACGCCGTAGCGGTCGGTGCCGATGGTCTCGGGGTCGAAGCCGGCGCCGCGGTCGCGCACGAAGACGTCGACGGCCGCGTCGGTGATCTCGGCGTAGACGTCGACCTTGCCCGTGCCGGCGTGCTTCGCGGCGTTGGTGACGGCCTCGCCGGTCGCGTTGACGATCGGCCGGAGCAGCTCGTCGAAGTCGCCGTCGCCGACCGTGACGACGTCGACCGACACCGCGTACTCGTCCTCCACGCGCGCCGCGACCCCGCGCAGCGCGCTGGCGACGGTGCGCTCGTCGGTCGACTCGCCGGCGTACAGCCACGACCGGAGGTCGCGCTCCTGGGCGCGGGCGAGGCGGGCGACGGTGGTGGGATCGTCGGAGTTCTTCTGGATCAGCGCGAGCGTCTGGAGCACGGAGTCGTGGAGGTGCGCGGCGACGTCGGCCCGCTCCTGGGTGCGCACCCGCTCGGCGCGCTCGTCGGAGAGGTCGGTGGCCAGGCGGTGGACCCAGGGGCCGATCACGATCGCGAGGCCGACGATGGTCAGCAGGGCCGCGACGACGATGTCGCGGGCCATCGACAGCGAGCCGCCGTGGACGGAGTAGGTGACGAGCGCGATCACGATGAGGCCGAGGCCGGCGGCGACGCGGGCGTACGACGCCCAGCCGCCGCTGCCGAAGACGACCCGCATCGGGTTGATCCGGCCGGTGCTGTCGAGCCAGCGCTCGCGCTGCGCCTCGTCGGCCTGCCGCCACAGCAGGGCGATGCCGCCGAGGCCGATGAGCAGCGGCCAGAAGAACGCGCCCGCCCCGACCAGCGCCTCGAGGAGCAGGATCGCGCCGAGGCCGAGGGCGGCCAGCGCGATCGCCGGGCCGACGTCGCCCAGCCGGCGGATCCGGCCCGGGCGGCGCCCGCCCCGGGTCGCGCTCTCGATGCCGGGCGCCGCGGTCTCGAACTTCTGGTCCGACGGCAGCATCCACCACAGCGCGGCGTAGAAGATGACGCCGAAGCCGCCGAGGAACGCGGCCAGCACGAAGCCGGCCCGCACCCACAGCACCGGCACCGCGAGGTGCCGGGCCAGGCCGGAGGCGACGCCGCCGAGGATCGGCTCCTGCGTGTCGCGGGTGGCGCGGCGGGTCCCGTGCGCACCGTCGATCGCGGTGCCGTGTGTGGTGCTCATGTCGGGGTCAATCGTCACACAGCGGCAGGGCCGGGACCATGAGGGCGAACCCCGGCCCGACCCTGAGCGCCGCCCCCGCGGCGGGGGCGAGGTTCAGGGTCGTCCCCGATGGTTCCGGGGGCCCGGACGACGCAGGCTTGGTGCCATGAACACCACACCTCCCGAAGCACCACCCCCGCCGCAGCCCGGCCCGGCCGGCGGACCCCGCGTCTCCCACGAGGAGATGCGCAACCTGGGCCGCCTGCGCCGATCCATCACCGACCGCAAGGTCGCCGGCGTGGCGGGCGGCCTCGGACGCCACCTCGACGTCGACCCGCTCGTCCTGCGCGTCGCCTTCGTGGTGCTGGTGTTCTTCGGCGGTGCCGGTCTGATCCTGTACGGCGCCTGCTGGCTGCTCGTCCCCGAGGACGGCTCGGACCGCGCGCCGTTCAACCTGGACGAGAAGTCCCGCACCGTCGCGCTCGTCGTCGTCGGCGCCATCGCCGCGCTGGCCCTGGTCGGCGACAGCTGGGGCGCCTTCTGGTTCCCCTGGCCGCTCGCGATCGTCGCGCTGGTCGCGCTGTGGCTGCTGACCCGCAACAGCCCGTCACAGCAGCAAGGACCCGCGCCGACGTCGTACGCCGCGCCGTACGCGCCGACCGGGGCGCCGACGCAGACCAACCCGTACGACGTCCCAGCGACGTCCTCGTTCGCCGGGCCGGCCACCGGACCGGCGCTCGACCCGACGTACGCACCCGCCCCGCCGCCGTACGTGCCGCCGGCCGCTCCGATCACCTACCGCCCCAACCCGCGCAAGCGCGGCCCGATCCTCTTCTGGTTCACGCTCGCGCTGATCGTGCTCGCCGAAGGCGTCCTGGGCATCGTCGACCTCGCCGGCGGCAACGTCGCCGACCCGGCGTACCCCGCGCTGGCAGTGGCGATCAGCGGCGTGATGCTGCTGGTCGGCGCGTTCTACGGCCGGGCCGGCGGCATCATCCTGCTGGGGCTGCTCTCGACCATCGGCCTCGTCGGCGCGACCGCGGCCAGCGAGTGGGACGGCGACCAGGTCACCGTCCGACCGACGACCGCGGCGTCCGTCGACACCCGCTACTGGCTCGGCGCCGGCGAGCAGGTCATCGACCTGCGCGGCGTCACCGACCTCGAGGAGCTCGACGGCCGCCTCCTCGACGTGGAGGGCGGGATGGGCCGCATCGAGGTCATCATCCCCCGCGACCTCGCCGCCACGGTGACCGCCGACATCGACGGCCCCGGCCAGATCGACCTGTTCGGCGAGGGGCGCGGCGGGATCGACGTCAGCTTCTCCACGTCCCAGGGGTCCCCCACGGACCCGGAGATCATCATCCGCACCCAGCTGGGTGTCGGCCAGATCGAGGTGAACCAGCGATGAGCACGACCGACTTCGACACCAGCCGCCTCTCGGGGCGCCACCCCGTCAACGTCGGCCACCTGGTCATGGGGATCGCGTTCCTCGGCCTGGTCGGCGTGTGGGCCCTGATCCAGACCGACGTCGTCGGCGACGGCGACGTCCGGTGGCTGCTGCCGGTGCCCTGGGTGCTGGCCGGGCTCGCCGGCCTGCTCGCGCTGAGCCTGTCGTCGCGGCACAAGTGGTCGAACCGCCAGGTCGGCTGGGTCGAGCCGTCGCCGGCCCCCGAGCCCGTCGACATCTACACCTACGACACGTACGACGTCGACGACACCGACACCACCGTCGTCACCGACACCACCGACGACACCGACACTCCCGAGGAGAACCGATGAACGCCAGCACCACCCGCCGCCTGGTCCGCCGCAGCGACAACCGCATGGTCGCGGGCGTCTGCTCGGGAGTGGCCGAGTACACCGGCCTCGACCCGGCGCTGGTCCGGGTGCTGACCGTGGTCGCCGCGATCTTCAGCGCCGGCAGCGTCGCACTCGCCTACATCGCCGCGTGGATCCTGATGCCCGAGGCGTGAAGCCGCCTGGCCTCCAGGGTCGTGTCCGGCTGATCCGTGAAGAGCCCGTCCACCCCGGCGTCGAGGAACGCCTGCGTCTCCTCGATGGAGTCCCCGGGGTCGGACGGGCTCTCGCCACGTCGGTAGCCGGTCGGCAGGAAGGCGTTCTCGTCGCGCATCGTCCACACGTGGACCTTCAGGCCGGCCGCGTGCGCCGCCGCCACCAGGTCCGTCGGGTCGCCGATCGCGCCGGTCCCGGGGAGCCGCGGCAGCACGAGGTCCTTGTGCACGCCGATCGCGTCCGCCCAGGAGGCGATCCGCCGCAAGCCGGTCGAGGTCACCGGGTCGCCCAGCACACTGCTGGGACCGGTGGCCTCGACCAGCTGCACCAGCGGCAGACCGGTGCGTGACCGGAGCCACTGGAGAGTTGCCGGCTCGAAGCACTGGAGGAAGACCGGCGCGGTCGGCGCGTCGTACCCGTGGATCGACAGCGTCTCCAGCAGCAGCTCCTCCGTCGGGAGGCCTCGAGCGGTGAAGTACGACGGGTGCTTGAGCTCCGGGTAGACCCCCACCTCGCGCCCGAGCCGCTCGGACTCGGCGGCGACGAGCCCGAGGATCTCGTCGAAGGTCGGCACGTCATAGCGGCCGTCGAAGCGGGTGTTCTGCGGCCGCAGGTCCGGCAGCCGCTCGACGGCGCGCAGCGACTTGAGCTCGGCGAGCGTGAAGTCCTCGACGAACCAGCCCGTCACCCACCGGCCGTCCACCTCCCGGGTGGTGAGCCGGTCGGCGAACTCCCCGCGCCGCGCGACGTTCGTCGTCCGCCCGATCTCTGCCTCGTGCCGGGCGACGAGGACGCCGTCCCGGGTCGGCACCAGGTCGGGCTCGACGTAGTCGGCGCCCAGCGCGATCGCGAGGCGGTACGACGCGAGGGTGTGCTCGGGCCGGTAGCCCGACGCTCCGCGGTGTGCGATGACGATCGGCTCTCGCATGTGCCCAGCAGAGCCCGGCTCGGTGACGCCGCGGCGGGAGCGACGTGAACCGCCGGTGAAACCGGCAGGATGGAGACATGACCACTCCCACGCTCGGCCGCATCGAGACCGTCCCCGCACTGGACCGCCCCGACCTGCTCGCGCCGCCGGTGGAGGCGGCGCTGCGCGCGTGGCCGCACGCCGACCGCGTCGGCGTGGTGGAGATCGACCCGGAGGTCGCGGACACGGCCGCGATGGCCGCGGCGTACGACATCGGCATGGACACCGGCGCCAACTGCGTCGTGGTCGGCGGCGCCCGCGCGGGCGACGAGCGGATCGCGGCGTGCCTGGTGCGGGCCGACACCCGCGCCGACGTCAACAGCCGGGTCCGCAAGGAGCTCGACGTGCGGAAGGCGTCGTTCCTGCCGATGGATCGGGCGGTCGAGGAGACCGCGATGGAGTACGGCGGGATCACCCCGGTCGGCCTGCCGGACGGGTGGCGGCTGCTGGTGGACGCCCGGGTCGTCGAGATGGAGGTCGCGGTGATCGGGTCCGGCGTGCGCCGGTCCAAGCTGCTGCTGCCGGGCGCGCTGGTCGCCGATCTCCCGGGCGCCGAGGTGATCGAGCATCTTGCGGGTTGAGAAGGGGTAAGAATTCCGACATGAGTGAGGGAATGGGGAGCGGACGCGACGAGACCGAGGACGAGCGGCTCGACCGCAAGTTCAACGACCTGCTCCAGGAGCTGCGCGTGATGCAGACCGGGGCCCAGCTGACGGCGGGGTTCCTGCTGACCCTGCCCTTCCAGGACACGTTCGAGGACCTGGACGACTTCCAGGTCGGGCTCTACCTGGGTCTCGTGCTGCTGGCCGCCCTGAGCACCGCCCTGGTGATGGGCCCGGTCGCGGTCCACCGCCACCTCTCGGGCCGCAACGTCAAGGAGCGGGTGGTCGCCTCCGCCCACAAGATCGTCTACGGCGTCATCGCCTGCATCTCCTTCCTCGTCGCCGGCATGGTGCTGCTGATCTGGGACGTCGTCGCCGACCGGACGTGGGCCGTGATCGCCTCCGCCGCCATCGCCGTCGTGCTGCTCCTCCTGCTCGTGGTGCTGCCTCGTCGACTGGACGACGGTGCGGGCTAGCCTCGCGGGTCTGCTCCTCGCCGCACTGGCGGTGGCGGGCTGCTCCGGCGACGACGTACCGGTGGGCGCCCCCGAGCCGTCGCCGTCCCGCTCGATCCGCACGCTGACGCCGATCCCGCTGCCGCCCGAGCCGCCGCCCAGCGGCCGGCTGCGCGCTGATATGCGGCAGTCCTCGCGCGATGCGGCCGCCGGCCGCATGGAGGTCTGGATCGACAACGACACCGCCGGGCCGGTCCGGCCCGTCCGCATCACGTACGCCGATCCGCGCTACCGCGCCACGCTGTCCGGCAGCCGCCTGCGACCGATCCCGTCACAGTCGGAGCGCGGGTTCCCCCTCTACCTGCCCCGGCTGCCGGCCTGCGACCACCCGAGCGGCAGCGGCACCGTCACCGTGGAGTACGGCGACACGACGCGGACCCTGCGGGTCGCCGACTCGACCGACGTCGCCGGTCGCTACTCCCGGGCGCGCTGCCTCGAGATCGCGGTCGCTCGGGTCGCCGCGCTGTCCTGGGCCGACGACGTGCTGTCGTCGGGCGAGCGGGGCGACCCCGGCACGCTGACCCTCGTCGTACGACCGACGGGTCGGCCGGGTCCGACGCTCACCATCGACACCGTCTCCGGCACGCCCGTCCTCGCGCCCGTCGGCGCCGACGTGTGGCGACCCGAGGTGACGGTCCGCGGCACCGACGCGCCCTCGCGCGTCGACCTGCCGATCAAGCCGAACCGCTGCGACGCCCACGCGTTCGCGGAGTCCGGCGGCGCCACGGCGTTCAAGATCGGGCTGCACCTCGACGGGGAGCCCGGGCAGATCACGCTGCGGATGAGCGAGGCCGGCGCGAAGGCCGCGATCGACTTCGCCCGGGCCTCGTGCGGGATGCTCGAGGACATCACGAACCAGTAGCGCGTGAGCGCTGTCACCGCGAAAACAACTCGCTGACGAACGGGCCGGAAACCTAGCGTTGGCACAGTGCGCCAGCTGCCCCTCGACCACCCCGGCACCGCCGCCCACGGCACCCCGGGTCGGTTCCTGTGGTGGATGGCGCGCCAGCAGTGGCAGACGCTCGTCGGGGGCATGTGCTTCGGCATCGTCTGGATGAGCTGCCAGGCGGTGCTGCCCGCCGTGATCGGCCGCGCGATCGACGACGGCGTCGCCGCCAAGGACGGCACCCGCCTCCTCGAGTGGGCCGCCGTCCTCTTCGCGATCGGCCTGGTGCAGGCCGCCTCCGGCATCATGCGGCACCGCTTCGCGGTCACGAACTGGCTGACCGCGGCGTACCGCGTCGTCCAGCTCGTCACCCGCCAGACGGTCCGACTCGGCGGCACCCTGCCCCGCAAGGTCTCGACCGGAGAGGTCGTCGCGATCGGCACCAACGACCTCTCCCACATCGGCCACGTCATGGACGTCTCGGCGCGGTTCGCGGGCGCGGTCGTGTCGTTCTTCATCGTCGCGGCGATCCTGGTGCAGACGTCGGTGACGCTCGGCCTCGTCGTGCTCGTCGGCGTCCCGGTCCTGATGCTCGGCGTCGCCCCGCTCCTCGGCCCGCTGCAGCGCCGCAGCGCCCACCAGCGGCACCTGATGGGGCGACTCTCCAACACCGCCAGCGACATCGTCGGCGGGCTGCGGGTGCTACGCGGGATCGGCGGCGAGCAGGTCTTCTCCGACCGCTACCGCCGCGAGTCGCAGACCACCCGCGCCGCCGGCGTCCGGGTCGCGAGGCTCCAGTCGGTGCTCGACGCGCTCCAGGTCTTCCTGCCGGGCCTCTTCGTCGTCGTGGTGGTCTGGATCGGCGCGCGGTACGCCGTGGAGGGCACGATCACCGCCGGTGAGCTGGTCGCGTTCTACGGCTACTCGGCGTTCCTGATGATCCCGCTGCGCACGGCGACGGAGTTCGCCAACAAGGTGATCAGGGCCCGGGTCGCGGCGCACCGCATCTGCCGGGTGCTCGCGCTCGAGCCCGAGGTGGCCGCGCCGGCGCAGCCGGCACCGTCCCCGGCCGTCGGGTCCGACCTCGTCGACACCCGCACCGGGTTCGTCGCAGCCGCCGGACTGCTGACGGCGGTCGTCAGCGAGCAGCCCGACGACTCCGCCGACCTCGCCGACCGGCTCGGCATGAGCGCCGCGCCGGCCGACGACGAGGTGCGGCTCGGCGGCGTGCCCCTGACCTCGCTCGACCCGGCCGAGGTGCGCGACCGGATCGTCGTGTCCGACACCAGCGCTCTGTTCTTCTCCGGGCGGCTCGCCGACGGGCTCGACCTCACCGGCCACGGCGACGTGCGGCGCGCGCTCGAGACCGCGTCGGCCGGGGACATCCTCGAGGCGCTCGACGAGGGCCTCGACACCATGGTCGCCGAGCGCGGCCGCACCTTCTCGGGCGGCCAGCGGCAGCGACTGGTGCTCGCCCGTGCGCTCGCCCTCGACCCCGAGGTCCTCGTGCTCGTCGAGCCGACCTCGGCCGTCGACGCCCACACGGAGGCGCGCATCGCCGCACGGCTGCGCGACCACCGCGCCGGCCGGACCACGGTCGTCACCTCGTCGAGCCCGCTGATGCTCGACGCCGCCGACACGGTCGCGTTCCTCGACGGCGGCCGGGTCGTCGCGGTCGGCACCCATGCCGAGCTGCTCGACACGAGCCCGGCGTACCGCCGCGTCGTCACCCGCGAGACCGAGCCCGACCTCGCCGTCTCGGAGACGCGCCGATGATCACCCCACGGGGACCCCGATGAAGACACAGCTGCCCATCGCCGACGGCCGCGCCGTGCGCGGGTACGTCGGCTCGCTGGCCCGCCGGCACCCGCGCCTGCTGTACGGCGCGCTCGCCCTCCACCTCTCGGCGGCTCTCGCTGCGCTCGCCGCACCGCGCCTGCTGGGCGGGCTCGTCGAGGCCGTCGAGGACGGCACGACCGTCGGCCACGTCGACCGGATCGTCGCCCTGCTCGCGGCCTTCCTCGTGGCGCAGACCGTGCTGACCCGGTTCGCCCGCTACCTCAGCCAGGTGCTCGGCGAGCAGGTGCTGGCCGAGCTGCGCGAGGACTTCGTCGACAACGCGCTCGCGCTCCCGGTCGGGGTCGTCGAGGACGCCGGGTCCGGCGACCTGCTGACCCGCACCAGCCGCGACGTCGACCAGCTCGGCTGGTCGGTGCGGATGGCGCTGCCGGAGTGGACGATCGCGGTGATCACGGCGGTCGTCACGTTCATCGCGGCGCTCAGCATCGGCTGGTGGGTGGCGCTCCCCTGCCTGCTCGGCGTGCCGCCGCTGGTGATCGGCCTGCGCTGGTACCTCCGGCGCGCGAAGGACGGCTACCTGCGCGAGAGCGCGTCGTACTCACAGATCAACGCGACGCTCACCGAGACCGTCGAGGGCGCGCGCACCGTCGAGGCGCTCGGCATCGGGCAGCGGCGCATCGACGCGGTCGACGAGGACATCGCAGCGTCGTACCGCGCCGAGCGCTACACGCTGTTCCTGCGCACGGTGTTCTTCCCGAACATGGAGATCGCCTACCTGGTCCCGACGGTGCTGACGCTGCTCTTCGGCGGCTACCTCTACACGCAGGGCGAGGTCTCGCTGGGCGCGGTCACCGCGGCGACGCTCTACGTGCAGATGCTGATCGACCCCGTCGACCGGATCGTGTCGATCCTCGACGAGCTCCAGGTCGGCGCCGCGTCGCTCGCGCGCCTCCTCGGCGTCGCGCAGGTGCCCGACGACCGCTCGGTCAGCGGTCGCGAGCCCGACGGCGAGGCGATCGAGGCCGACGACGTGCGGTTCTCGTACGTCGACGGGCGCGACGTGCTCCACGGCGTCTCGCTCGACGTCGGCGTCGGCGAGCGGATCGCCATGGTCGGGCCGTCCGGCGCCGGCAAGTCGACGCTGGGCCGGCTGCTCGCGGGCATCCACCCGCCCCGCTCCGGCGACGTGACGGTGGGCGGGGTCGGCCTGGTCGAGCTGCCGCTCGACGACCTGCGCGGCCACGTCGCGCTGGTGACCCAGGAGCACCACGTCTTCGTCGGCACGGTGCGCGAGAACCTCGTCCTGGCCCGGCCCGGCTCGACCGACGACGACGTACGCAACGCGCTCGCCGCGGTCGACGCGCTCGACTGGGTCGACGCGCTGCCCGAGGGTCTCGACACCGAGGTCGGCTCGGGCGGACGAGCGGTCACCGCCGCGCAGGCCCAGCAGGTCGCCCTCGCCCGGCTCGTGCTCGCCGACCCGCACACGCTGGTGCTCGACGAGGCGACGTCGCTCATCGATCCCCGCGCCGCCCGCCACCTCGAGCGCTCGCTCGCCGCCGTCCTCGAGGGCCGCACGGTGATCGCGATCGCGCACCGCCTCTTCTCCGCCCACGACGCGGACCGGGTCGCCGTGGTCGAGGACGGCCGGATCTCCGAGCTCGGCTCCCACGACGAGCTCGTCGCCGCCGGCGGCTCCTACGCCGCGCTCTGGGACAGCTGGCACGGGCGCGGTTGAGCCGGTCCCTGCCAGATGGGGGTTGCGCACGCCGCGTGCGGCACTAGCGTGGCCTCTGTGGTGCGCGACGCCGACGTGGACGCCGGGACGATCACGGACTTCCTGGACCGTCTCGCCGCCCGCACACCGACCCCGGCAGGCGGCTCGGTCGCGGGCTTGTGCACCGCCCAGGCCGCGGCGCTCGTGGCGATGGTGGCGCGGTTCTGCGAGGCCCCGGCGCTCGTCGAGCGGGCCGAACGGCTCGTCACCCGGGCGCAGCAGGTGGTGGCCGACGACGAGCGCGCCTTCGCGGCGGTCGCCGATGCGTGGGCGCTGCCCCGAGGGGAGGGGACCGACCACGCGCAGCGGCGTGCGGCCATCGACAAGGCGCTCCTCGGAGCGTGCGAGCCGCAGGTGCAGGTCGTCGAGACCGCCATCGAGGTGCTGGTGCTGATCGACCAGCTGCGACCCTCCGCCAGGCCGGGGCTGCTGTCCGACCTGGTCGCGGCGGGGGAGGTCGCGCGGGCCGGGTGCGCCATCGCGCGGATGAACGTGGAGTCCAACGTGCGCACGGTCCCGGACTCCGAGGACCGCTCGCGGCTACTGCGGCGGATAGGCGTCGCGAAAGGGAGAACCTGAGTGCTGTCGGACATCGAGATCGCGAACGCTGCGGAGCTGTATCCCATCACCCGGGTCGCCCAGGAGGAGCTGGGGATCGAACCGGTCCACCTGGTGCCGTACGGCCACCACAAGGCGAAGGTCGACCTCGGCTACCTCCGGTCCCTCGAGGACCGGCCCCTCGGCAAGCTGATCCTGATGACGGCGATGTCGCCGACGCCGGCCGGCGAGGGCAAGACGACGACCACGGTCGGCCTGGCCGACGCGCTGCGGGGGCTGGGGCTGCGGACGATGGCCTGCCTGCGCGAGCCCTCGATGGGACCGGTCTTCGGCATGAAGGGCGGCGCGGCCGGCGGCGGCTGGGCGCAGGTGGTGCCGATGACCGACATCAACCTGCACTTCACCGGCGACTTCGCGGCGATCGCGGCGGCGAACAACCTCTTGGCAGCACTGGTGGACAACCACATCCAGCACGGCAACGCACTGGGCATCGACGTCCGGTCGGTGGACTGGAAGCGCGTGCTCGACCTCAACGACCGGGCGCTCCGCGACGTGGTGGTCGGCCTCGGCGGCATCTCGAACGGCTACCCGCGCGAGGAGGGCTTCGACATCGTGGTGGCCTCCGAGCTGATGGCCATCTTCTGCCTGACCGAGTCCTGGTCCGACCTCAAGAGCCGGATCGGTGACATCGTCGTCGGCTACACACGGGAGAAGAAGCCCGTCACCGCCCGCGAGCTAGAAGCGCACGGCGCGATGGCGGTGCTGCTGCGGGACGCCCTGGCGCCCAACCTGGTGCAGACACTGGAGCACACGCCAGCCTTCGTGCACGGCGGACCGTTCGCGAACATCGCGCACGGCTGCAGCTCGGTCGTCGCCACCCGGGCGGCGCTGCGGCTGGCCGACTACGTCGTCACGGAGGCCGGCTTCGGGGCCGACCTCGGGGCGGAGAAGTTCGTCGACATCAAGTGCCGCAAGTCCGGGCTCCGCCCGGACGCGGCGGTGGTCGTGGCGACGGTCCGGGCGCTCAAGTACCACGGCGGCGTGGACGTGCCGGATCTCGGGCGGGAGGACCTCGGCGCCGTCGAGCGGGGCATGGAGAACCTGGCGCGGCACCTGCGCAACGTCCGCGAGGTCTACGGGATCCCCTGCGTGGTCGCGCTGAACCGGTTCCCGACCGACACCGACGCCGAGGTGGCCCGGGTGGTCGAGCTGGTCGACGACCTCGGGGTCCGGACCGAGCCGGCCACGCACTTCGTCGACGGCGGGGCCGGCGCCACCGACCTCGCGAAGGGCGTGCTGGACCTCCTCGAGAGCTCCGACCCCACGACGTTCTCCTTCACCTATCCCGACGGGCTCCCGCTCAAGGAGAAGGCGGAGACGCTCGCCCACCGGCTGTACGGCGCCTCCAGCGTGACGTGGGACGGCAAGGCCAAGCGGCGGCTCGACCGACTCGAGGCCGACGGGTACGGCGGGCTGCCGGTCTGCGTCGCCAAGACGCAGTACTCGTTCTCGACCGATGCCACCCTCCGCGGCGCACCGACCGGCCACGACCTGCACGTGCGCGAGGTCCGGCTCTCCGCCGGCGCCGGCTTCGTCGTGCTCGTGTGCGGTGACGTGATGACGATGCCCGGGCTGCCGGCCACCCCGGCCGCCGCCCGGATCGATCTGCTCGACGACGGGACCATCGTCGGCCTGTCCTGACCCGGCGTCGACGCCTGGGGATCGCGGTAGCGTGCCGTCCGTGCGATTCGGACTGGTGGGCACCGGGCCCTGGGCGGACATGGCGCACGGGCCCGGGTTGCTGGCGGCCGAGGGCGTCGAGCTGGTCGGCGTCTGGGGCCGCAGCCCGGAGCGTGCCCGCGCCCTGGCGACTGGTCTCGGCGCCTCGGCCCACGATGACTACGAGGCCTTGCTCGCGGAGGTGGACGCCGTCGCCTTCGCCGTACCGCCCGAGGTCCAGGCCGAGCTCGCACTGGTGGCCGCGCGATCCGGGAAGCACCTGCTGCTGGACAAGCCGGTGGCCATGACCGTGGCCGCCGCACACGAGCTGCGGGACGCCGCCGCCTCGGCCGGCGTGGCGTCGGTGGTCTTCTTCACCGACCGCTTCGCGACCACGTCGCGGGCGTGGCTCCGGGAGGTCCGGGAGTCAGGGGGCTGGCAGGGCGGCTGGTTGCGGTTGTTCGGCTCGCTCCAGGAGCCGGGCAACCCGTTCGGCTCCTCGCCGTGGCGGCGGGAGAGCGGCGCGCTGTGGGACATCGGCCCGCACGCCCTCTCGACGTTGAGCGCCGCCCTCGGCCCGGTCCGGTCGCTCACGGCGGTCGGTGGCGAGGGCGACCTGGTGACGCTGGTGGTGCGGCACGATTCCGGCGCCACCAGCACGGCCACGCTGACCCTCTTCGCGCCCCCGGCGGCCGCGGGGTCCGAGGCCGCGGTGTGGGGCGACGCCGGCCTGTCCGCCATGCCCGCGCGCCCCGACCGCCCACCGTCGGAGCCGTTGGCGGTCGCGGCCGAGGAGCTCGTGCGGTCGGCCCGGACCGGCGAGCCGCACGAGATCGACGTCGCCTTCGGCGCCCGGATCGTGGAGCTGCTGGCCGACGCGCAGGCCCAGATCGACGCAGCCCGCCGCCGCTGACGCCACCTTCCGGTACGAACACCGGCGGCGGGTCAGGTGAGACCGTCGAAGAGGTCGGTCAACATCGGGGCGCCGGGGTCGCGCTCCGGCCACGCGAGCGCGTACCACTCCCGCCCGACGCGCCGTTCCCACTGGGCAGTGTTCGTGGGGTCGTCGGACATGACGTGCAGCTGGCTCTTGTGCTCACGGAGGCCGGCCACGATGCGGCTGACAGCGCGCCGGCAGTCGACGGTGATCGCGATGTCCTCGTCCGGGATTCCGCGCATGTGGTAGGTCCGGGTCGGGTCGAAGGTGAAGAGCCCGAGCTCGGCGCGCTGGCGGTTCCAGCGTTCGAACACCGACTGCGGGACAGCGCCGTGCGCGAGCCGCCGGAAGCCGGGCCCGGTGGCGGACCGCAGCAGGGCGAACGCCGCGTCGGTGGCGGCGCCGATCGCGATGTGGTCGGGGTGCCCGAAGATGCCGTCGGGGCCGAACGTGACGACCACAGCGGGTTCCTCCTCGTCGAGGACACGCGCCACAGCCGAGACGACGTCGTCGAACGGAACCTCCGCGACGCCACCATCGGGCAGGCCGAGCCACTCGTGCCGGTCGGGGACCCGGCCGAGGGCTCGCCACGCGGCTTCGTCCTCGCCCCGCCGGATCGCTCCGAGCGTCGCGCGGGTGGCCGGGAACCCGGGCCGAATGTCGCCGTTCCCACCATCGGTCGCGTGGACCAGGACGAATCTGAAGGCCGGGTCGTCGGCGTGGAGGGCGACGGTTCCCGCCACGCCGTACGCGTCGTCATCGGGGTGCGCGACGACGCAGGCGAGGGTCCTGGTCCGAGCCACGGGCAACACGCTATCCACGTGCGCAGCGCAGCGCCCGTGACCGGTGCGCTGCGGTGCCACCCCCCCAGGCTGGACGACCCCAGTCGGACGCCCCTCGCGTCCCGCACACCAAGGCAGGGGTCGGTGGGCAGTGACAAGATGGCTGCGTGGCATCGGATTCGCGGATGGTGGCGTTGGGCTTCGGCAAGTTCGCGCGGGCCGACCGCATCTTCGCCCTGGAGCGAATCGCCGGCGAGGAGCGTGGCGATGGTCGCCGCACCCGAGTCTGGATCGACGGGGTCACCGAGCCGCTGATCGCGTCCAGGACGGAGATGACCATTCTTCGCGACATGGGCCAGGAGTCCGCGGTCACTGCACCCGAGCTCGACGAGGCGATGGATCTTGCCGCGCGACTGGCTGCCGCCGCTGAGGAAGGTCGCGTCGACCTGAGCGACCTCGGTCGTCGAGCGCGACGCCTTCTCGCCACGACGACCTCGTCGTCGTAGGTTCGCGGAACGTTGACGGCCGGCCGCTCCGCTGGGCCGGCTGCCCGTCTCGCGGTGAGACGGCGCCCACTCTGCCTTGCGGCCACCACAACCGTGACAGTTATGCTGTCACAATGAAGCTCTCGACGCCGCTCATGTACTCGGGCAACCCACGCGAGGCCGCCGACCAGGTGGTCGGGCTGGAGAAGGCCGGGCTCGACACCGTGTGGATCGCGGAGGCCTACGGGTTCGACTCCCCCACGCTGATGGGCTACCTGGCCGCCAAGACCGAGACCGTCGAGATCGGCTCGGCGATCCTCAACGTCTTCTCGCGTACGCCGAGCGCGCTGCTCCAGACGGCGGCCGGGCTCGACAACGTGTCCGGCGGCCGCGCGGTCATCGGCCTCGGCGCGTCCGGCCCGCAGGTGATCGAGGGCTTCCACGGCCTGCCCTACGACAAGCCGCTCGGCCGCACCCGCGAGGTGATCTCGATCCTCCGTCAGGGCCTGCGCCGCGAGCGCCTCGAGCACAACGGCAAGATCTTCACCCTGCCCCTCCCCGCCGACCAGGGCCTCGGGCTCGGCAAGCCGCTCAAGCTCCTCACCAAGGTCGAGCGCAACAGCATCCCGATCTGGGTCGCCGCGCTCGGCGACGCCAACGTCGCGATGACGGCCGAGCTCGCCGACGGCTGGCTGCCCTTCCTCTTCCTGCCCGAGAAGGCCAACGACGTCTGGGGCGAGGCGCTCGCCAAGGGCGCCGCCAACCGGTCCGCCGACCTGGCCCCGCTGGAGATCTCCGCCGGCGGCATGGTCGCGATCGGCGAGGGCGAGGACACCAAGAAGCTGCTCGACTTCATGCGCCCGATGTACGCGCTCTACGTCGGCGGCATGGGCGCCCGCGGCAAGAACTTCTACAACGAGCTCGCCTGCCACTACGGCTACGAGAAGGAGGCCAAGCAGATCCAGGACCTCTACCTCGACGGCAACAAGCGCGACGCCGAGGCGATCGTGCCGACTGAGTGGCTCGAGGCGGGCAACCTGGTCGGCCCCGCGTCGTACGTGAAGGAACGCATCGCCGCCTTCCAGGAGGCCGGCGTCACCAACCTGCAGATCAGCCCGGTCACCGAGGACCCGGCTGCCACCGTCGCGCAGATCAAGGAGTGGGTCAGCTGATGACCGAGCGGCCGAGCATCTACGAGCAGGAGCACGAGGACTTCCGCGCCAGCGTGCGCGCCTTCATGGAGAAGGAGGTCGTCCCCCACCACGACCAGTGGGAGAAGGACGGCCAGGTCAGCAGGGAGGTCTGGCTCAAGGCCGGCGAGGCCGGGCTGCTGTGCTTCGACGTCGAGGAGGAGTACGGCGGCGCCGGGGTCAAGGACTTCCGCTACAACACGATCGTGGCCGAGGAGCTCGCCCGGGTCGGCGCGAGCGGCCCCGGCTTCCCGGTGCACAGCGACATCATCGTCCCCTACATCTCCTCGCTCGGGACGCCGGAGCAGAAGCAGCGCTGGCTGCCCGGGCTGGTCAGCGGCGAGCTGATCTCCGCGATCGCGATGACCGAGCCCGGCGCCGGCAGCGACCTGCAGGGCGTCCGCACCAGTGCGGTCGACAAGGGCGACCGCTACGTGCTCAACGGCTCCAAGACGTTCATCAGCAACGGCATCCTGTCCGACCTGGTGGTCGTGGTCTGCCGCACCGACCCCGACGCCGGCCACAAGGGCATCAGCCTGCTGGTCGTGGAGCGCGGGATGCAGGGCTTCGAGCGCGGCCGCAACCTCGACAAGGTCGGCATGAAGGCCCAGGACACCGCGGAGCTGTTCTTCGACAACGTCGAGGTGCCCAAGGAGAACCTGCTCGGCGAGGAGGGCTCCGGCTTCATCTCGCTGATGATGAACCTGCCGCAGGAGCGCATCTCCATCGCCGCCATGGCCGTCGCCGCCATCGAGCAGGTGCTGGACATGTCGCTCGCCTACGCCAAGGAGCGGCAGGCCTTCGGCAAGCCGATCGGCTCCTTCCAGCACAACCGGTTCGTGCTCGCCGAGATGGCCACCCACGCCCACGTGGCGCGGGTCTTCGTCAACGACTGCATCCTCAAGCTCAACGCCGGCGAGGTCGACACGACGCTCGCGTCGATGGCGAAGTGGTGGACGACCGAGCTCCAGAAGCAGGTCGTCGACGCCGGCGTCCAGCTGCACGGCGGCTACGGCTACATGATGGAGTACCCCATCGCCAAGGCCTTCACGGACAGCCGGATCCAGACGATCTATGGCGGCACCACCGAGATCCAGAAGGAGATCATCGGGCGCTCACTGGGCGTGTGAGCGTCCCCTCGGACGTGTCGAGGTCGGACCGGAAGCCGCACACGGTGCGCAGTGCGGCCCGAGCGCCGTCGGTGAGCTCGATCGACCACGGCTGCCTGGCCTGACCCGGGCAGGCGATCCGCTGGCTGTAGCCCGCGCCGGCGGGCAGGTCGGTCATCTCCTCCATCAGCCGTCGGCACGCCGGGGTGGTCCCGAAGTCGGCGTCGGCCTGCACCCCCCACGCGTCGACCTCGTCCGGGGCCTCGACGCCCATGGGCAGGCGGGTGACCGGGCCGACCAGGGCCCCGGTCAGCTGCTCGCTGGTCAGGTTGCGGACCTCCGACAGGTCGGCGCCGCGCAGGTTCGCGCCGGTGAGGTCAGTGCCGGCCAGGTCCGCCGTACCCAGGTCCGAGGTCTGCATGTTGGCGCAGGTGAAGAACGCGTTGCTGAGGTCTGCGGACGTGCCGGTGAGGTCCCAGCCGGTGGCGTTGACCGACCGGAAGTCGGCGCCGACGGCCACGAACGCCCCCAGGGGAACGACGTCGGCGACGTTGACCCCGTGGAAGTTCCCGCGACTGAGGTCGATGTTGACCGTCGCGAATCCGTCCTTCGTCAGCTGGACCAGCTGCCCGAGCGCTCGCGAGACGACGATCGGCTGCGGGTCGCGGTAGCTGGTGAGCCCCTCGTGGCCCGGCACCGTGCTCTCGTCGGTGATGAACGTCGACAGCGTCTGGGCGGCGTCCACGGCGGCGGCGCGCTGGGCGGCGCCGTCCTCGAAGTTGTCCTCGGTCGTGACGTAGCGGACCAGACGACGCAGCGAGCTGACCTGGACGCCGACGGAGTCGCTGGCCAGTCCGTCGACGATGTCCGAGTACTGGTTGGCCTTCAGGGTGCGCTCGAACTGGTCCGACGAGCTCTTCAGCTGCAGGGCGGAGAAGACGATCGTGGCGAGGATCGTCAGCGTGCTGACCGCGATCGCCGCCGGCGTCCGCCACTTCTCCCAGCGGTCGGTCGCCGCCTCGGCGCGGGCGTTCGCCTCGCCCTCGAGCGCCTCGACGAGACGTCGCAGCAGGGCGAGCTCCTCGGTCCCGAGCTCGGCACGTCCGGCCATGTCGACCACCTCCCGAGTCCGTCGGAGGCCGCGTCGCCGCTCACCACGGTCCGCTCACACCCGCCACCCGGCCATGGCACGGACGGGTCATCCGGGCCGCCTCTGGCGCCCGTGCGAATCTTCGGCGAGGCTGTGACCCTCGTTACTTCGACTCCGTCCCCGAGGAGCAGCCGAATGTTCGACGACGTACTCACCGAGCGCGCCCGCATCCAGTCCCAGGTCGAGGGGCGCACCCTCGTCGACGCCCTCGCCGACACCGTCCGCGAGCACGGCGACCAGCCGGCGTACTCCGACCGCCACCACGTGCCCGAGGGCGAGTCCTGGCGCACGCTGACCTGGACCGAGACCCGCGAGCGCGCGCTCGACGTCGCCGCGGCGCTGATGGAGATCGGCGTCGAGAAGGGCGACACGGTCGCGATCATGGCGACCAACCGGGTCGAGCACTTCGTCGCCGACATGGGTGCGATGCACGCCGGGGCGACGCCGATGTCGATCTACAACACGCTGTCGCCGGAGCAGGTGGCGTACGTCGCCGGGCACTCCCGGCCGACCGTCGCCTTCCTGGAGACCGCCGACCACCGGACCCGGTGGACGCGGGCGCTCGAGGAGGTCGACAGCGTCCGCAAGGTCGTCATGCTCGACGAGGACTGGGACGCGCTGGTGGCCGCGGGCGCGGCGTACCGCGTCGCCAACCCGGGCGCGGTCGAGGCCCGTGCCGCCGAGCTCACGCCCGACGACCCCGCGACGATCCTCTACACCTCCGGCACGACCGGGAACCCGAAGGGCGTGGTGCTCACGCACCACAACGTGCTCTACGAGGCGATCTCCACGCAGGAGAAGGCCGGGCTTGTCGACCCGCAGCGGGCAGTCAGCTACCTCCCGCTCGCACACATCGCGGAGCGGGTGCTCGGCCTCTACGGGCCACAGATCCAGGGCAGCCACCTGCACGCGATCGGCGACCCCGCGGAGCTGCTCGGCGCGCTCGGCGACGTGCACCCGACGGCGTTCTTCGGCGTCCCGCGCGTGTGGGAGAAGATCAAGACCGGCATCTCCGCCAAGCTCGCCGCCGACCCCGATCCGGCCAACCGCGAGATGGTCCAGAGGTCGATGGCCGCGGGTCTCGCCTGGGTGCAGGCCCAGGAGGTCGGCGGCACCATGACACCGGAGATCGAGGAGGCCTACCGCCAGGCCGACGAGCAGATCCTCGGCTTCCTCAAGCTGCTGCTCGGCCTCGACCAGGTCACCTGGGCGGGCTCGGCCGCGGCCCCGATGCCGCTGGACGTCGCGCAGTTCATGGCCGGGCTCGGCCTCAAGGTCTTCGACGTGTACGGCATGACCGAGACCTGCGGCGCCGTCACCGCCAACGGGCCGAGCGGCTTCAAGCTCGGCACGGTCGGCCGGGCCAACCCGGGCATGGAGGTCACGCTCGGCGAGGACGGCGAGATCCTGGTGCGCGGCCCCGTCAACACCCCCGGCTACCACCAACAGCAGGACGCGACCCGCGCGCTCATCGACGAGGACGGCTGGCTCCACACCGGCGACATCGGGACGCTCGACGACGACGGGTTCTTCGCGGTCGTCGACCGCAAGAAGGAGCTGATCATCACCTCGGCCGGCAAGAACGTCGCGCCGTCCAACATCGAGAACTACCTCAAGGAGTCGCCGCTCATCGGCCACGCGATGGCGATCGGCGACAACCGGCCGTACGTCGTCGCGATCCTCACCCTCGACGGCGAGATCGCCCCGCTGATGGCGCAGCAGATGGGCATCGAGTTCACCGACCTCGCCGACCTCGCGGAGAAGCCGCAGATCCGCGCGATCGTGCAGCAGGCCGTCGACACGGCCAACGAGCGCCTCTCGCGGCCGGAGCAGGTGAAGTCGTTCGAGCTGCTCCCCGTCGAGTGGACCGCCGAGTCCGAGGAGCTCACGCCCACGCTCAAGCTGAAGCGCCGGGTCGTGAACACCAAGTACTCCGACGTCGTGGACCGCCTCTACAGCTGAGCCGACCTGGCTGAACCGACGAGACGGGCAACGGGTGAGGCCGAGCGCGGAGGGGTACCCGGGCGCATCGGCCTCACCCGCCGTCATCAGCGGCGCTTGCGCTTGGGCAGCTGCGCCGGGTTGGTGCCCTCCCTGATCTCCCGCTTGTCACCGATCTTGCCCCGGTCGGTGTTCCAGTCCAGCGGGTTGGTGGGCATCTTCTTGAACTTCGCGTTCTTCTTGCCCGTCACCTCGGCGCGGTCGCGCAGGCCGTCGCGGTCGGAGTCCTTGCGGCGCGGGTTGCTCACGAGCTTGACGTCGTAGCGCTTGTTCTTGAACCCGCGGATCTCCTTGCGGTCCCGGATCCGGTCACGGTCGGAGTCGGCCCGCCGCGGGTCGGTGCGCACGAGGCCGATCCTGTGGACCTTCTTCCCGCGGACCACGACCTTCTTCCTGATCTTGGTCCCGCGGACCTCCTTGCGGTCCTTGATCCCGTCGCGGTCGGTGTCGGCGCGACGCGGGTTGGTCTTCACGACGCCCAGCGTCTTGACCTTGAACCCGTTGTACTCGCGGCCGTCGCCGATCTTGTCGCCGTCGGTGTCCTTCTTCAGCGCCTCGGTCCCGATCAGCACCTCGCGGCCGTCGCCGAGCTCGTCGCCGTCGGTGTCGGCCTTCAACGGGTCGGTGCCGTGCTTGCCCTCGTTGCCGTCGGAGAGCAGGTCGCCGTCCGTGTCGGGATTCAGCGGGTCGGTGCCGGCCTGGGCCTCCTGGCGGTCGCCCACGCCGTCGCCGTCCGTGTCCGCACCGGGCACGCCCGGGCCGGGCGATGCCGGGTCGAGCGGGTCGGAGCCGTTGACGACCTCGTAGCCGTCGCCGTACCCGTCGCCGTCGGTGTCGGCGTTGCCGGGATCGGTTCCGTGCTCGGCCTCCTCGTCCTTGGTCAGGCCGTCACCGTCGGCGTCGTCGGCGATGCCGCCACCGGCACCACCGCCGGCACCCTTGGCGCAGTCGACGCCGCCCGCCGGCGCGGAGGCGCTGGCACTGAGCGGGATCAGGTCGAGGCCGAGGACGGTGGTCCCGGACGTGCTGTCTCCGACCTTCAGGTGGAGCACGGTGGCCGCACCCTGGGCCGACGTGCCGTCGGCCGCGACGTTGTCGGTGCGCAGGCCGGGTGCGGACAGCTCCAGGACGAACGGCGCCGGGACGCCCGGGACTGCCAGCGGGGCGCCGGTAGCCGGCACCTCGAAGGTCTGCCCGTTGGCGAGGACCGTGACGGCCGGAGCGTCGTAGGTGACCGAGGCGTCACCGGGCTTGCCGCCCGCGACGGCAGTCAGCTTCGGGACCGAGGCGATCTTGACCTGCACCGCCCCGCCGAAGAGCCGGAGGTCGACGCCGGACGCCCAGCTGGTCGCTTGTACGGCGTCGCCACCGGCGCGGCCGACGAGCTCGGTGCGCTGGGCGGTCGCGGCGTTGCCCGGCAGGGTGATCAGGTCGCCCACGCCGGGGATCCCGTTCGGCAGGACCGCGGCGTCCGCGGTGTCCGCCACGGACGCCGCGGAGGGCTCCCCCTGCGGCAGGCACGAGCCGTTGGCCTTGGTGCCCGCCTGGGCGGTCGAGGTCGAGACGCCCAGGTCGAGGAGCGGTGCGGCGTTGCCCGGGATCGTCGTCTGCGTCGACAGCCCCGGGTCGGGTGCGGTCGGCGTCGCCTCGCTGTGAGCGACGGAGAGCAGGGGGCTCAGCGGTGTGTTGCCGATCCCGGAGCCCCCGAGGTTGCGGGCGTCGGCGACCGCGCGTGGGTTCGCGGTCGAGCCGGTGGCGCCCGTGACCGCGGCCAGGGCCAGGTCGGCCAGCGTGGGCCCGACCGGCCCGCCGACGGCGGTCACGTCGCGATCTCGCCGCCCGTCGCCGCGGAGTACGGGCCGGGATCCGCGGCCGCGGATCCGGCCACCGACGGCGTCGCGCTTCCGGCGCCGACCAGGAGCCCGGTACACCCGACCGCGAGTGCGGTCGTGACAGCGGTGGTCCTCTTCCTTGTCCTTCCAGTCATCGTCATCCCCATGTGTTCCGATGCCGGCACGGCAGCTCCGTGCCGTTGCAGGCCCGGTGACCGATGGATCCCAGCCGAAACGGGGGCGGCGCAAACCCGCACGTGACCGGCGACGACGCCGTACTCTCGCCGTCATGACGTCCGACGACCAGTGGCTCGCCCGGGCGGTCGAGCTCGCCGTCGAGAACGTGGCCGCGGGTGGTGGGCCGTTCGGCGCCGTGGTGGTCCGCGACGGCGTGATCGTCTCCACCGGGCAGAACCGGGTCACCCGCGACCTCGACCCCACTGCGCACGCCGAGGTGCAGGCGATCCGCGCCGCCTGCGCGACGCTCCGCGACTTCTCGCTGGCCGGCTGCGAGCTCTACACGTCGTGCGAGCCGTGCCCGTTGTGCGTCGCCGCCTGCCTGTGGGCGCGCATCGACCGGGTCGTGTACGCCGCCGACCGCAACGACGCCGCGCGCGGGGGCTTCGACGACCGTGAGTTCTACGAGATGTTCTCCCGCGATCCCGCCACGTGGCCGACCCCGGTCCGGCCCGGCGCCCATCCGACGCCGTTCGCGCCGTTCGACGCCTGGTTGAGCAAGGGCGACCGGCTCGAGTACTGACCGTCCGCGGTCATCGCGCGGCCAGCGCCTGGGCGGCCCGCGCGAGGTCGTCGACACCCCGGGCGAGCTCGTCCGGACGGTCGGTGGCGAGGTCGAGGTGGAAGCCGTAGAGCGCGGAGTCGACGAGCGTGACGATGCGCCGGGCGCGGCGGGCCGGGGCACCGCTGCGCACGAGGTACGCGCCCAGCGCCCTCGCCCAGCGCTCGTTGCTGGCCCGGGCCTCGCTGAGGTAGGGCTCGCCGCCGAAGAGACCGGTCGCCGCGGCCTGGACGTAGATGTGCATGCAGCCGGCGAGCGGCTCCTCGCCGTACGCCGCCCAGAGCCGGTTGACCGCCGCCCGGACCGTCGGCGCCGCGGGCAGGCCGTCGATCGCGGCGACGCTGCGCTCCCCCACCCGGGCGACCACCGCGGAGACCAGGCCGTCGCGGCTGCCGAAGTGGTAGATCAGCATCCGGTCGCTGGTACCGATCGCCGCCGCGACCGGGCGCAGCGTCAGCCCGACCAGTCCGTGCTCCAGCACGTGGTCGGTGACCTGGTCGAGCAGCTCCGCGCGACGACTCATGGGCTCAGCGTAGCGAGTGCTACAGTTTGTAGCGTTCGCTACACACGAAAGGATCGGTCATGCTCGCCGGGATCCTGTTGGCCCTCGCCATCGGCCTGGAGGTGGCGGCCAGCGCGCTGCTGCCGAAGGCAGACGGCTTCACCCACATCCCGTGGACGCTCGTGGTCGTCAGCGGGTACGCCGCAGCCATCTTCCTGCTCACCGTGATCGTCCGGACCGTCCCGGTGTCGGTCGCCTACGCCATCTGGGCCGGCGCCGGCACCGCCCTCGTCGCGGTGGTCGGCTACCTGTTCCTCGGCGAGTCGATGGACTGGGTCAAGTTCGCGTCACTGGCGATGATCGTCGCCGGCGTGGTCGGCCTGAACCTGACCGGCGCCCACTGACGCTGGCCCCTAGACCGAGCGCGCCGCGGCCCGGCCCGCCGTACGGCCGGAGAAGAGGCAGCCGCCGAGGAACGTGCCCTCGAGGGCGTTGTAGCCCATCATCCCGCCACCGCCGAAGCCGTTGACCTCGCCCGCGGCGTAGAGGCCGGGCAGTGGCTCGCCGGACGAGGTGAGGCACCGCCCGTACAGGTCGGTCTCGAGGCCGCCGAGCGTCTTGCGGGTCAGGATGTTGAGGCGTACGGCGATGAGCGGGCCGGCCTTCGGGTCGAGCAGCTTGTGCGGCGAGGCGACGCGGATCAGCTTGTCGCCGCGGTACTGCCGGGCGCCGCGGATCGCGGTGACCTGGGCGTCCTTGGTGAACGCGTTGTCCATCTCACGGTCGCGCTGCTCGATGAGCTCGCGGAGCTCGGCCTCGACGATCAGCGCTTCGTCCCCCACCCGGTTCATGCCGCGCACCAGCTCAGTGAGCGAGTCGGCGACGACGAAGTCCGCGCCGTGCTGTTTGAACGCCTCGATCGGGCCGGGCGCACCCTTCCTGACCCGCGACAGCAGCAGCTTGATGTCCTTGCCGGTCAGGTCGGGGTTCTGCTCGGACCCGGAGAGAGCGAACTCCTTCTCGATGATCTTCTGCGTGAGCACGAACCACGAGTAGTCGTAGCCGGTCTTCCGCAGGTGCGTGAGGGTGCCGAGGGTGTCGAAGCCCGGGAAGTACGGCGCGGGCAGCCGCTTGCCCGTCGCGTCGAGCCAGAGCGACGAGGGCCCGGGGAGGATGCGGATGCCGTGGTTGTCCCAGATCGGGTCCCAGTTGCGCAGACCCTCGACGTAGTGCCACATCCGGTCGGGGTTGATGACGTGGGCGCCGGCGTCCTGCGTGATCCCCAGCATCCGCCCGTCGACGTGTGCCGGCACCCCGGCCACCATCGTCTTCGGCGGCGCGCCCAGCCGGGCCGGCCAGGTCTTGCGCACCAGGTCGTGGTTGCCGCCGATGCCGCCGCTGGTCACGATCACGGCCTGCGCGCGCAGCTCGAACTCCCCCACCGAGGTCCGGCTGGACGCCGTGCCGCGCTCGGCCGCGCTGGGCTCGAGCACCGTGCCGCGGACGCCGACCACCGCGCCGCCCTCGACGAGCAGCTCGTCGACCTGGTGGCGGAAGGCGAACCGCAGCCGACCCGACGCCGCGTGCTCGCGGCAGCGCCGCTCGAAGGGCTCGACGACCCCGGGGCCGGTGCCCCACGTGATGTGGAACCGCGGCACCGAGTTGCCGTGCCCGTCGGCGCGGCCGTCGCCGCGCTCGGCCCAGCCGACGACCGGGAAGACCCGGTGGCCCATCTCGCGCAGCCAGGCCCGCTTCTCGCCGGCGGCGAAGTCGACGTACGCCTCCGCCCACCGCCGCGGCCAGCGGTCCTCCGCGCGGTCGAACTGGGCGCTGCCGAGCCAGTCCTGCATCGCGAGCTCGCGCGAGTCCTTGATGCCCATCCGCCGCTGCTCGGGGCTGTCCACGAGGAAGAGACCGCCGAGGCTCCAGAAGGCCTGCCCGCCGAGCGACTGCTCGGGCTCCTGGTCCAGGAGCACGACGCGCTTGCCGGCGTCGGCGACCTCGGCGGCAGCGGTCAGGCCGGCGAGGCCGGCACCCACGACGATGACGTCAGCGATCTCGTCCACGGCGGGATCCTCGCACGTCAGGCGATCCCGACGAGCCGGAGGTACGCCGTGGCGAGCGGCTGGCCCGCGACCAGGCCGAGCAGCGCGCCGCTGAGCAGGAACGGCCCGTGCGGCACCTTCGACCCGCGGCGCGCCACACCCGTGGCGATCAGGGCGACGCCGACGACCGCTCCGAGGACGAAGCCCGCGGCCAGGCCGACCAGCGACGTGCCCCAGCCGTGCCAGCCGAGCGCGAGGCCGAGCACGGGCGCGAGCGCCACGTCGCCCAGGCCCATCCCGCGGCCGCCGGTCACCATCCAGACGCCGCCGTAGACCGCCAGCCAGACGAGCACCGACAGCAGGGCGACGGGCACCGGGCCGGCGCCGTGGAGCACGACGTCGATCGCGAGCGCGACGACGGTGCCGACCGCCATCGCCCCGGTCACGGGGAAGGGCAGCCGCCGGTGGTCGAGGTCGATCATCGCCAGCGCGACTCCGGCGGCGACGACGACCAGCACGGCCGCGGCGTACGGCGTCGCGCCGAACCGCCAGCCCGCGACCACGAACAGCAGCCCGGTGGCGGCCTCCACGAGCGGGTAGCGCCCCGCGATCGGCGCCGCGCAGTCCCGGCAGCGGCCGCGCAGCAGCAGCCACGAGAGCACGGGCACGTTGTCGACCGGGCGCACCGGGTGCGCGCACGCCGGACACGCCGATCCCGGCGAGACGATCGACAGTCCCGCCGGCACGCGGTGGATGACCACGTTGAGGAACGACCCGACCAGCAGCCCGAGCAGGCCGAGGGCGGCGAGGTACGCCGGGGTCACCGCACCCCGCCCGGCAGGCGGCGCAGGAGCTGGTCGCGCTCGGCGGCGCCCACCACGGCCGTGAGCCGCTTGCGGCGCTCGGCGCCGGTCCGGTGCGTGCCGGCCACGAGCGCCCAGCGCAGGTCGACGGTGGCCAGCGACTCGTCGCCGGCGCGGGCGGCGGCGGTGCGCAGGTAGGACTCGAACGCCGCGGCGTCGGCCCGCGTCGAGAGCAGTTCGGCGCCCTCGGCGTCGCCGTCGGCGGCGAGGGCCGCGGCGGCCGCGGCGAAGTCGCCGGCCTCGACGGCCAGCCGCTGCGGGACTTCCAGGTCCGGCGCCTGCCGCGGGGCCGACGGCCGGGAGTCGAGGCCGTCCAGGTGGTCGAGGCTCGGCAGCCGGGCGGCGAGCAGGTCGTGGACCGATGCGTCGAAGGCGTGCACCAGCGCCCGCCGTGCGATCTCGACGACCTCGCGGGCTCCGGACCGGGCACCCGGCGGGAGGTCGCGGGCGACGTCCTCCAGGGAGCCGGCCACCGAGTCGCCGACCGCGGCGAGCTCGGCCGCCGGGTCGGGGGCCAGGTCGAGGCCGTTCTCCATCAGCAGGTCCTCGAGGGCGTGCACGTCGGCGAGCCACGCGGCGAGCTGCGCACGGCGTACGTCGCCCTGGTGCGCGCACGCCCGCGACAGCGCGGCGTACTCCTGGGACAGCGCCATCGCCGTGTTCATGCGGCACTCCCACGCAGCCGACGGCGGTGGCGCCGCGGCGCGGGGTCGGCCGGCGGCGGGACCGGCAGCACGACCTCGGGGCCGTCGACGGCCGCGAGCGTGGGCGCGGTCTCGGAGTCGACGACGACGAGTGTCGCGGCGACGTCCTCGAGCACCGGCGCCTCGGCCGGGGGCTCCTCGCCGGCCACGCGCGGCCGGGTCAGGCCGGGCGCGGCGGACAGCTGCTCCAGGCAGGCAACCACCCGCTCCGCCGCGAGGCGCGGGTCGTCGTCGGGCGCGACCCGCGCGGCGACGGCTCGCGCCACGAGCGCAGCCCGGCGCAGGCCGAGACCGGGATCGGCGACGGTCGTGGGCGCGGGCTCCGGCACGGGTGCGGGCTCGGGGGCCGGCGGGTCGATGACAGCGGCCAGCGCCTGCTCGAGCGCTCGCACGTGGGCGCGCAGCACCCGCGCCTGGGCCTCCGGGTCCAGGTCCGCGATCTGCTCCTCGGTCAGCTCGATCTGCTCCGGTGCCGGCTCGGCAGCCCGGGTACGGCGGGATCGCAGGCCCATCTCAGTCCTCCTCCGGGGTCGCGCTCACGAGGTCGACGACCTCGCCGGGATCCGGCACCGGCGGCATCACGAACATGTCGCCGGTCACGGTGGTCGTGTAGCTGCCGACCTCGGACGCCGCGAGGTCGAGCCCGGTGACGAGGTAGGCGCGGTCCATGTGCTCGAGGTTGTCGAGCAGCTTGCGGGTCTGGTCGTAGCTCCCCGTGACCGAGACCGTCACCGTCTGGCGGGCCAGCCCGGCCGGGACCGGTGTCGCGGGGTCCGACGTCGCCCCGTCGCCGAGGGCGGCGTCGCCGACGACCGGCGGGGTGGGCGTCAGGGTGGTGACCCCGTCGGGCCCGATGCCCGCGTCGACCGCGGCCGCGGTGACCTGCTGGAACAGGCCCGGCTGGTCGGCGGTGGCCGGGAACCTCTTCGCGAGCTTGCGCGCCACCTTCCGCGTCTCGTCGAGGTCGGCCTGCTGCCGGCGCAGCTGCGCGAGCTGCAGGCCGAGCAGGGCGTTCTGGTCCTGGGTGGTGGTGATCTGCTCACGGACCGCCGCGAGGTCGTCGGTCTTCGGGCCGACCGCCACGAGCCACCCGAGTGCCGCGAGCACGACCATCGCGAGGGCGCCGACGACCTTGGTCGCGGTGGGACTGCGCAGGTCCATCACTTGCCACCCTTCGTGAGGTCGGCGTAGCGCCCGCTGTAGAGGTGGTCGGAGAGCCCGACGGAGCCGCTGAACGTGACCTCGGACGTGTCCGCCGTCGTGGTCGTCGAGATGAAGGGCTCGACGAAGAGCTTCGACTCCCCGAGCGCGATGACGAGCTCGCCGACGTCGGCCCGGCTGGGCGCCGTGCCGGACAGCATCACGCAGCCGATCACCGGGTGCGTGGCGAACGGGTCGGGCCCGGGACAGCCGGTGGTGGTCGCGTCGGGCGTCGCGGGCGGCGTACCCGCGGCGGGGTCGGCGGCGACGACCGGCGGCGCGACGGTGACCGACACCGTGGTGAGCTGCGCACCGTCGGGAGCAGCCTCCAGGATGCCCCGGAGCAGGTCGGAGAGGTAGACGTCGCCCGCCATCGCGGCCGCGGCGAGCACCTGCTGCGCCGCGACGCCGTTCACGAACGTGCGCACGGGCGCCAGGCGCTCGGTCTCGACCGTCAGGCGGTCGGTCTCGGCCTGCTCGACCGCGAGCTCGTCCTCGGCGTTCTGCACGCGCAGGTGCTGCCCGCCCCAGGCGAGCCCGATGGCCAGCAGCACGGCGAGCCCGCCCGCCACGAACCACCGCCGGAGCCGGCGCGCGGCCAGGCGGGCGAACGCCGACTCGGAGAGCAGGTTGACCGACGGCAGCGTCGGGCGCGGAGCGGTGGTGCGCTTCATCGGGTCACCCCCAGGGCGAGGCCGGCGGCGACGGTCAGCGCGGGGCCGTCGGCCTCGGAGATCCGGAGCCGGCCCGGGATGCGCAGGCCCGGGCGTACGTCGAGGTGCTCGACGGGCAGGTCGAGCATCGACCCGAGGTGCTCGGCGAAGCCGCCGAGCCGCGACCCGGCGCCGGTGAGCACGATCCGCTCGATGCCGGCGGCACCGGCCTCGGCGCTCTCGCGGTAGAAGTCCAGGGTGGTGCCGATCTCGGCGAGCAGCCGGTCGACGGTGCCGGCGACGACCTGCTGGGCCGCGTGGTCGAGCCCGTCGCGGCGCTCGCCCAGGGCGCTGCGCTGCGAGTGGTCGAGCCGCGCGTGACCGGGGAGGCCGACGTACACCTTGGTCCGCTCGGCGTCCTCCCAGGCCCACTCGTACTTCTCCTGGATGGCGCGCGTGACGGACTCGCCGCCGACGCCCGGGATGATCCGGGCGTAGTGCGGGACGCCGTCGGTGTGCACGACCACGGCGATGACGTCGGACCCGACGTCGACGAGTGCCTCGGGCCGGTCGGCGGTCGGGCCGAGGTGGTGCCGGGCGCGCAGCGCGGCGAACGGCACCAGGTCGACCCCGCTGACCCGCAGCCCGGCGCTCTCGGCGACGGACACGAGCCCGTCGACCATGTCGCGGGACGCGGCGACCAGCAGGATCCGCGCCACCCGGCGGGTCGTGCCGTCCGCGCCGACGACCTCGCGCTCCGAGACCAGGTGGTAGTCGAGGTTCGCCTCGTCGACCGAGAACGGCAGCACGTCCTGCACCTGGTAGCGCAGGGCCTTGCGGAAGTCGGCGGGCGGCATCCAGTCGAGGTCGAGCTGGCGCACCAGCACGGCGCCGTTGGCGACGCCGAGGCGCACGTCCTTCGACGTGAGCTTGCCGCGGGACCACAGCTCCCGCATCGCGTCGGCGAGCGCTTCGGGGTCCCCCACGGTCCCTCCGCGCACGATCCCGGGCCGCAGCGGCACCTGCGCGAACCGGCGCAGCTGCGGGCGGCGACCGGCGGCCATCTCGGCGGCACGGACGCCGGAGCCACCGACGTCGAGACCGATCAGAGTCCGGCTCATGGATTCCTCGTGTTCCGGCCTTTCGGGCCGATGGGGGACACGTGACATCTCTCCTATCGCCCGCTCCGGTCCGGACCTGACCCGCCCCAGCGAGAAATCTGATGACCCTCCAGATCACCCCCCTGCTCCAGGCAGTCGTCACCCATGAGGGCTCCGACCTGCACCTGAAGGCCGGTGTCGCGCCGCGGGTCCGCATCTCGGGGACCCTCGTCCCGCTCCAGTGCGACCCGCTCGGCGCCGACCAGCTCGAGGCGCTCGTGCGGGAGACCATGCCGGCCGACGTCGCGGACGGCTTCGCCGCCACCAACGAGGCCGACTACGCCCTGCACGTCGACGGGGTGGGCCGGTTCCGGGTCAACGCGTTCCGGGCCCGGGGCGGCGTCGGGTGCGTGCTGCGCTCGGTCGGCAGCGAGCCGCGGACCCTGGCGGAGCTCGCGATGCCCGACGTCGTGCACCGGCTGGCCCTCGAGCACCGCGGCCTGGTGCTGGTCACCGGGCCCACCGGCTCCGGCAAGTCCACCACCCTCGCCGCGATGATCGACGCGGTCAACGAGACCCGCCCGGCGCACATCCTCACCGTCGAGGACCCCATCGAGGTCGTGCACCGGGACAAGCGGGCGAGCATCAGCCAGCGGGAGCTGGGCACGGACACGGCGAGCTGGTCGGTGGCGCTGCGCGCGGCGATGCGCCAGGACCCCGACGTGATCCTGATCGGCGAGATGCGCGACGCCGACACGGTCCGGGCGGCGGTCTCCGCCGCGGAGACCGGTCACCTGGTGCTGTCGACGCTGCACACGACCGACGCCCGGGAGACCGTCAGCCGCGTGGTCGACTTCTTCCCGCCGTACGAGCAGAAGCAGGTCCGCCTCGCCCTCGCCGCGTCGCTGCGGGGCATCGTCTGCCAGCGGCTCGTACGTCGTGCCGACGGCGCCGGCCGCGTGGCGACCCTGGAGATCGCGGTCAACACGCCGCGCCTGGCCGAGGCCATCGCGGCCCCCGACCTGACCGAGACCATCCCCACCCTCATCGCGGAGGGCGGCTACTCCGGGATGCAGACCTTCGACGAGCATCTGGTGCGCCTGGTGCTCGACGGCACGGTCACCATCCGGGACGCCAAGGCGGCGTCCTCCAACCCGCACGACTTCACCGTGCTGCTCAAGCGCGCCGGGGTGGACCCGACGCTCGTGGACCAGGAGTGACGAGGAGTGCTGCCATGACGATCCGCGCGAACCCGTCGGTCGACACCGTGCGCGCCCTGCTCGAGAACGGCCTGATCACGCAGGGGCAGCTGGAGCAGGCGGAGGCCCGGGCGTCCGAGCAGCGCCAGCCGGTGCTCGAGGTGCTGCTGGAGAGCGGCTGGGTGGACCGGGCGAGCGTGCTGGCCCTGGCCGCCGCGGCGGTGGGGCTCGACTACGTCGACCTGTCGGACTTCATCGTCGACATGGCCGCCGTGAGCCTGCTGCCGGCGGACTTCGCCCGGCGGGCCCGGGTGCTGCCGATCTCCCGCGAGGACGGCGAGCTCGTCGTGGCGGTCGGCATCCGGCAGGCCGGCGACATCGACCTCAAGGACGACCTGTCCCGGCTGACCCGCTGCCGGGTCCGCTTCGCGATCTCCACCCGCGCCGAGATCGACGCCCGGATCAACCAGGTCTACCGGGCCGAGGGCGAGCTCGACGACCTCACCTCCGACCTGACCCTCGAGGAGGAGGTCGACGACCTCTCGACGCTGACCCAGGTCTCCGACGAGGCGCCGGTGGTGCGGTTCGTGAACCTGCTGATCAGCCAGGCGATCAGCGATCGTGCCTCCGACATCCACATCGAGCCGACCGAGCGGGACATGCGGGTCCGCTACCGCATCGACGGGGTGCTCCACGACGCCCACCGCTCCCCCAAGAACATCCAGAACGGCGTGGTCTCCCGGCTGAAGATCATGGCCGACATGAACATCGCCGAGCGCCGGCTGCCCCAGGACGGGCGGCTCTCGGTCACCCACGAGGGCCGCCGCGTCGACCTCCGCGTGGCCACGCTGCCGACCGTGTGGGGCGAGAAGGTCGTGGCGCGGATCCTGGACACCGAGCACGCCCACCTCGGGCTCGACGACCTCGGCTTCAGCCAGGACAACTTCGAGCGCTACCAGGCGGCGTACACCAAGCCCTACGGGATGATCCTCGCCACCGGCCCCACCGGCTCGGGCAAGTCGACCACGCTCTACGCCACGCTGAACCTGCTCAACCGCTCCGACGTCAACGTCATCACGGTCGAGGACCCGGTCGAGTACCGGCTGCCCGGCGCCAACCAGGTGCAGACGAACACCAAGGCCGGCCTCACGTTCGCGTCGGCGCTGCGCTCGATCCTCCGCTCCGACCCCGACATCGTGCTGATCGGCGAGATCCGCGACCGCGAGACCGCGCAGATCGCCGTCGAGGCGGCGCTGACCGGCCACCTGGTGCTCTCCACGCTGCACACCAACGACGCGCCGTCGGCGCTGACGCGCCTCGTCGAGATGGGCATCGAGCCGTTCCTGGTCGGCTCGGCGCTCGACGCCGTACTCGCGCAGCGGCTGTGCCGCGCGCTGTGCGAGCGCTGCCGGGAGCCGTACCTGCCCGAGCCTGCCGAGCTGCTGCGCGTCGGCTACCCGTGGCTCGAGGGCCAGCCGCTGCCCACGCTCTACCGACCGGGCGCCTGCTCGGCCTGCTCGGGCACCGGCTACCGCGGGCGCATGGCACTCCACGAGGTGATGACCGTCAACGAGGAGATCTCCCGGCTCGCCGTCGCGCGGGTCTCGACCGACGAGGTCGCGCACGCGGCGCGGGCCCACGGGATGGCCACGCTCAAGCAGGACGGCTGGCTGAAGGTCGCCCAGGGCCGCACCTCGATCGAGGAGATCCTCCGGGTCGTCGCGTGACGCCTCAGGTGGGTGGGGTGCCCTGCCGATGAGGAGTACGAGCACTGCCGTCCTGCCCGGAGGAGACCCGTGACCGACCAGGCCCACAGCGGATTCGGACTCCCGCTCGCCGGCGCGCGCCGCGCCGAGCCGGCGCCTGCCGCCGCTCCCGTCACGACGGCTCCCCCGCTCGCCGTCGCCCCCGTCGCCCCTGTCGCGGCCACCGAGCGTCCGCTGGTCCTCGACGACCTGCTCGGACAGGTGCTCGACCTGGGTGCCTCCGACCTGCACCTCACCGTCGGCGTACCCCCGTCGGTGCGTCGCCTCGGCGAGATGGAGCCGCTCCCGGGCTACGCCCCGCTGGGCGCCGAGCAGCTGCGCAGCACGCTGTACGGCGTACTCACCGAGCGGCAGCGCAAGACCTTCGAGGAGGAGCTCGAGTTCGACCTGGCGTACGCCGTGCCGGGGCGGGCCCGCTTCCGCGTCAACCTCTTCCGCCAGCGTGAGGCGGTCGGCGCGGTGCTCCGCACGATCCCGTGGAAGATCGTGCCGCTCGAGGACCTCGGCATGCCCGACGTCGTCTCGTCGTTCGCCGCGCTGAAGCGCGGGCTGGTGCTCGTGACCGGGCCGACCGGCTCGGGCAAGTCCACGACCCTCGCGGCGGTCATCGACCAGATCAACCGGTCCCGGCGCGGCCACATCGTGACCATCGAGGACCCGATCGAGTTCCTGCACGAGCACCGTGGCTGCGTCGTCAACCAGCGCGAGATCGGCAGCGACACCCACGACTTCCGCGCCGCGCTCAAGCACGTGCTGCGCCAGGACCCCGACGTGATCCTGGTCGGCGAGCTGCGCGACCTCGACACGATCTCGGTGGCCCTCACAGCGGCCGAGACCGGCCACCTCGTGCTCGCGACGCTGCACACGCAGTCGGCGCAGGACACGGTCAGCCGTGTGGTCGACGTCTTCCCCGCCGACCAGCAGCAGCAGGTGCGCACCCAGCTCGCCGCGACCCTGCAGGGCGTCGTCTGCCAGACGCTGGTGCCCACCGTCGACGGCGCCGGCCGGGTCGCCGCCGTCGAGGTGATGGTGTGCAACCCCGGCATCCGCGCGATGATCCGCGACGACAAGCTGCAGCAGATCCAGGGCTCGCTCCAGGCCGGCGCCAAGGACGGCATGCAGACCCTCAACGCCCACCTCGCCGCCCTGGTCCGGGCCGGCCGGATCACCTTCGCCGCCGGCCTCGAGCACTGCTCGAACCGCGACGACTTCGAGACCCTCGTCGGGCCCGCCGTGACGCGGTCCCCGTCCTCCTGGGAGTGACCATGGCCGCCGCGACGACGTACAGCTACAAGGTCCGCGACGTCCACGGGCGATTCGTGGAGGGCAAGGTCGAGGCCGCCTCGGAGGCCGCGGTCGCGGACCGGCTGCGGTCGATGGGCTACGTGCCCCTCGAGGTGCGCCCGGCCAACGTCGGCCTCCAGCGCGAGATCCGCCTGGGGATGCGCAAGCGCATCAAGACCAAGGACCTCGCGATCTTCTCCCGGCAGTTCGCCACGATGATCGACGCCGGCCTGACGATGCTGCGGGCGCTGACGATCATGGCCGACCAGGTCGACAACCCGGAGCTGCGCCGCGTCCTGCGCGGCGTCAAGGAGGAGGTCGAGGCCGGGCACAGCCTGTCCTCCGCGCTCGCCCGCGAGCCCGTCTTCCCTCCGCTGATGGTGAGCATGGTGCGGGCCGGCGAGGCCGGCGGCTTCCTCGACAAGGCGCTGCGCCAGATCGCGGACAACTTCGAGGCCGAGGTGAAGCTCCGCGGCAAGATCAAGGCCGCGCTCACCTACCCCACGGTCGTGTTCGTCCTCGCGCTGCTGATGTGCGTCGGCCTGCTGGTCTTCGTCGTCCCGGTCTTCGAGGGGATGTTCGAGGACCTCGGCGGCGAGCTGCCGCTGCCGACCAAGATCCTGGTGCTGCTCTCCGAGGCGATGCGGTTCCTGCTGCCACTGGTGGCGGTCGCGATCGTCGCGACCGTCGCGTGGTGGCGCAAGTACGGCCGCACCCCGCGCGTGCGCAACGTCGTCGACCCGCTCAAGCTGCGGCTCCCGGTCTTCGGCAAGCTCGTGCACAAGCTCGCGCTCGCCCGCTTCGCGCGCAACCTGAGCACGCTGCTGTCCTCCGGCGTACCCATCCTCCAGTCGCTCGACATCGTCTCCGAGACCACCGGCTCCGTCGTGATCTCCCGGGCGCTCGACGAGGTCAAGGAGTCGGTACGCCGCGGCGAGTCCGTCGCCGGCCCGCTCGCGCAGCACGACGTCTTCCCGACGATGGTCGTGCAGATGATCGCCTCGGGCGAGGAGTCCGGCTCCGTCGACCAGATGCTCGCCAAGATCGCGGAGGCCTACGACCAGGAGGTCGAGGCCACCACCGAGGCCCTCACCGCCATGATCGAGCCGCTGATGATCGCGGTCCTCGGCGGGCTCGTCGGGTCGATGATCGTCGCGCTCTACATGCCGATGTTCAAGATCTTCGACATGATCGGCTGACCCGCCGCCTGGCCAGGTCGTCGGCGATCAGTTCAGCGCCCGGTCGGCCTCGTGGTAGACGCCGACCTCGAAGTCCAGCAGGTACGGACTGGGGTTGTTCACGAAGCAGTCGTCGAGCGAGAGGTTCGTGGTGCCGACGAGGTTGATCTTGTCGGCGTAGATCGTGCCGAGGTAGTCCGAGGTGCCGTTGGCCTTCACGACCTCCCCGTTCGGCGCGCGCGAGGTGAGGAACAGCGCCGCCGCCAGGTCCTGGTTGGAGTTGAGCTTGGCGTTGCCGCCCTCGATCACGACGACCAGCGACTTCGTGCAGGTCGTGGCTGACGTGAAGCCCTGGATGCTGTTGAGGGTGACCGTGTCACCCACGCTCGCACCGGTGAGGTCGAAGAACATCACCGCGTGGGCCTCGTCGGGGCTCCAGTCGGGCGGAGTCGTGGTGTTCGTGTAGTTGCCCTGCGCCCTCGCGACCGCCCGCAGCTGGTCGAGCTGGTCAGCGGTGAAGGGCTCGTCCCGGAAGCCGAACAGCTCCATGAGCGCCGCGTCGTCGGGGATGCGGGAGCCGACGACGCCGAGGGCGGGCACGTTGTAGTACTGCGGGTACGACGTCTGCACGCTCGCGCACCCCGTCGACGCGAGGCTGGCTCCGAGCCGGTCCTGGTCGTTCGGGTACGCCGTGTTGCACGGCCCGTCGTCGTGGATCAGCTTCTTCTCCGACGGTGTGCAGTGCGTGGAGTTCACGTTCTGCTCGGTGATGTAGTCGGAGGTGTGCACGCCGACCGGGATCTCGTAGGCGAGGTCGATCTCGGTCGGGATCATCTTGATCTGGTCGCGCCGTGCGACACATCCGGTCGAGAAGACGCTCTGGTGGGTCACGCTCGCGTTGCCGCCACCGCTGACGCTGCGCGCGAAGATCCCGCGCGGGTAGGTCGTCGCCGTGACGTCGACCTGGACGCTCACCGTACGGCGGGCCTCGCCGCCCGCGGTGCCGGTCGAGTGGACGACGTAGCGGCCCGGGTCGTGGTCGGGGTAGGCACGCACCTTCTCGATCCAGACGCGGTAGGTCTCCCCCGCCCCTCCGTCGTTGGCGACGTCGACGCTCATCGGTGCGCTGTCGTCGCCCCACGGGAGGGCCGATCCGCAGTCCGGGGAGCACTGGTTGAGGGCGCGCACGCCGTTCGAGCGCAGGTAGCCGATCGCCTGCGCGACGCCGGCGTCGGCGGCGTTGACCGCGGAACCCGCCTGCTGCGCGCGCAGGGAGCCACGCAGGTTGTCGATGGTGAGCACGGCGACGGTCGTCGACAGCACCAGGACCAGCGACATGACCATCAGGGTGATCACCATCGCCGAGCCACGGTCGTCGCGGCGCGCTCCGGCTGAGCGAGTCCAGCGCATCTCAGCTCCTGTTCCGCAGGTCGATCCGGGTGTGGTAGGTCTGCGTGCCGGCGCCGTCCTCGACGGTCATCGTCACGCCGAGCAGGTCGACGTGGGCGAGCTCGGGGGCGTTGGCGACGCCGTCGCCGTTGCCGACCGGCGCTCCGCGTGCGTCCAGCTCGCGCCAGGTCGTGACCCCGTCACCGTCGGTGTCGTAGGCCCACTGGCTGCTGTCGAAGTCGAGGACGAGGTCGGTCACCTTCGCGGCGAGCACCGGCTGCGCGGCGTCGCAGTCGGACTGCGCGCCGAGCGTGAGCCGGTCTGTGTCGGGGTTCCAGCAGTAGGTCAGCACCTCGGGGTCGGCCGCGCTGCTCGAGCGGTGGCCGTCGCCGTCGAAGTCCGCCCAGAAGGTGAACGCCGTCGCTCCGCCCCCGGGCGTGGCGGGCAGGGTCACCTGGTCGATCGCGGCCGCCTGCCGGAGCTCGCGGGTCAGCCGCTCCATCGCGGTGCGCGCCTCCTCGGCGACGCCGGCGCGGTCGCGGGTGTCCTCGGTGACGGCGTTGGTCGAGATGGCCAGGCCGAGCAGCAGCGTGGACAGCACGCCGAAGAGCACCATCCCCACCAGCACCTCGACCATCGAGACGCCCGCGTCGCGCTTCATCGGGCGTCCTGGGCGGAGCAGCCGACGAGGCCGGCGGTGAACGTGAACGCGGAGGTCGGGTCGACGGTCTCGACCGGCTCCACCGTGGGCGACGGGCTCTCCGTCGGCGACGGGCTCTCCGTCGGCGACGGGCTGGTCGTCGCGGACGGGCTCGTCGTCCCCGACGGGTCAGCGGTGGCCGAGGGATCCGCGGTCGGGCTCGGCGACGGGGTGGGAGTCGGAGTCGGGTCAGGGGTCGGCGTCGTCTCCGTGCCACGCATCGGCACGCTGGTCACGTGCACGACGCCCGGCAGCCGGACCGACGAGACGCCGCCGGTGCTGGTCCGCTCGATGTCGTCGCTGTCGAGGTTGGACCACGAAGCGACGTAGTCGCCGAGGGTCCGGTCGCCCGCCGTGCCGTCGACGTCCACCGACAGGGGCGCCGCGGCCAGCAGGTCGGTCGCCGTCGCCGACGTGATCGTCGCGGCCGTCTGGTAGGTGTTGGGGTCGGTCCCGACGTGGTAGCGCACGACCGCCTGGTAGTCGACGACCGGTGCCTGCGCGGTGTGCCCGACGCCGCTCACCACGCAGCGGGCGGAGGCGCGCACGAGGTCGACCTGCACCACGCCGTTCGGCGCGAACGTCGTCGGGAAGAGCGCCATCGTCGTCGCGCTGCTCAGGGCGCACGCCTCGACCGTCGAGGCCGCGGTCGTGGTGAGGTAACCCGTCGAGCGCACGTACGCCGACCCGCCGCTGCCCGGCGTGCACGTGGACGTGACGCCGGAGGCCGCCGGGGTCGCCGTGCCGGCGACCCGGACCAGCGGTCCGTCGATGCCGAGCTTCGGCCGGTAGTCGGAGGGGGCTCCGTTGTGGAAGCTGAGCTCCGCGCTCGTCAGCCGCGCCTGCACCGGGGTGGTCGGCGACCCGACGGTCGGCAGGCCCCCGGACGCCGACGTTGGGCCGTGGTCGACCTGGGTGTTGCCCCAGCACGCGAGGGCGAGGAGGCACCCGGGGCTACCGAGCGCGGTCCCCGCGGCCGAGGGCGCGGTGAGGGTCGTGGCGGCGCCCGCGTCCTGCTCGCCGGTCGCGAGCCCGGCCGACACGGCGGCGACGTCGGCGCCCGCCTCGCTGGCGAAGGCCAGCGACCCACTGAGGTCGAGCAGGCCCGCCTCGAGCGAGACGGCGCCCTGCGCGTCGAGCACCGAGCCGATCTCGACCGCCCGGGCGTCGGCCGTCACCTTGACCCGGCTGACCTCCTCCGGGAGGTCCGCGATCTGGGTGTACGTCGTGACCGGCCGGAGCGAGCCGTGGCGGCTGTAGAGCACCGTGACGGTGACGCCGATCTGCGACGCGGGCGGCCGGTCCGAGCCGGCGGTCTGGGTGTTGTAGCCACTCGGCGCCGGGACCGGCGCCGGCGGCGTGGCGCCGTCGAGGAACTGGGTGTCGACGACGACCTGGAACCCCTCGTTCGGGTCGGTCCCGCTCGACGGGTGCGGCACGACGTACCGGTAGAACGCGCCGGTCGCCGGCTCGTAGTCGCACCGTGCGGCGCCGTCGACGTAGCCGCTCCAGGCCGTCGTGGGCGCGACGTACTTGGCGCCCTGCTTGCAGGTGATCGCCCCCGGTGCCGTGCGGTCGGTGTAGTACCGGTCGAGGACGTCGAGGTAGGGCCCGGACTGGCGCGCCACGTGGTAGGGCATGTTGCGCATGCGCTCGAGCTGGCCCTGCGCGACGCCCTTCGCGCGGGTGATCCCGGCCGCGGTGTCGCTGGAGCGGATGCCGATGACGAGCTGCGGCAGCATCGCGACCATCACGACCATGAGGATGCCGAGGGCGACCATGATCTCGATCAGGGCGAAGCCCTCGTCCTCGTGATTCCGCCGGCGGCGGTCAGCTGAGAGAGACACGGCCGGTCAGCCCTTCCACGGCGACGGTGTAGACCTTCGTCGACCCGGCCCGCGTGACCCGGACGCTGCCGGGGGTGGCGGTGCCGCGCGCGTAGAACGTGACGCCGTCGGAGCCGCCGAACGACGGCGCGTCCAGCTCGACCAGGTCGTCGGTGTCGTGGAACGGGCCCTCGACCGTGCCCCCCGGGCTCGCGCAGGTGCCGGCCAGCACCGTGTAGGTGTCGGCCGCGGTGTCGAACCGCACGCACAGCGCGTTGCCCTCGGTGACCGCGCGCTGGTGGGTGATCCGGAGCAGGGACTGGAGCTCGCGGGCGGTGCCCCGGTGCTCGCTCGCCCGGTTCCAGCGCTGGTAGCCGGCCACGGTGATCGCCATGAGCACGCAGAGGAGACCGATGGTGACGATCACCTCGGTCAGTGTCACTCCCTCGTCGCGGGGTGGCGACACCGGCGCTCCTCCGGCAGTCGTGGCGGACCGCCCACGGGCGTCCCTGTACACCCGTCACATCGGCCGTGTGCGCGATGCCCTGAGGAAGACCGGCCGGACGCGGTGCAATTTTCTTGCAGGGAAATTCCTCAGCCCCGCAGCGCGCGTCGCCGATAGGGCCTTCAAGCGCCAACCCCCGGGTGGACCGGAGGTGCGACACCCCCAGGAGAAACAATGCTTGCACGGATGCAGAAGTCCCAGGAGGAGAAGGACCAGGGGTTCACCCTGATCGAGCTCCTCGTCGTCGTCGTGATCATCGGCATCCTCGCCGCGATCGCGATCCCCCTCTTCCTCAACCAGCAGAAGAAGGGCGTCGACGCCAGCCTCAAGACCGACCTGAAGAACGCGGCCACCACGGTCGAGACCTGGGTTGTCGACAACCCGACGACCGCGATCACGGGCGAGACCGTCAGCGACACCACCGCGGGCACGACGGAGCTCAAGGACTTCAGCGTGAGCGACGGCAACACCGTTGTGCTGCTCAAGTCGACCGCGACCGCCGGGGGCTACTGCCTGTACGCCTACAACACCAAGGCGTCGAAGGCGACGACCAGCTCGATGGCCTACATCTACAACTCGCTCGAGGGCGGACTGCAGGACGCTCCTGCCGCTCCTTCCTGCCCCTGATGCCAGTACCCGGCCCGGGGCCCGTTCGCGGGTCCCGGGCCGGACCCATCCCAGGAGCTCACATGACCGACGACGCCCGCACCCGCCTGATGGAGCTGGCCGCGGTGGCGCGCACCGTGTTCGCCGTACCCGCGCCGACCCCGGTCGAGCCCGCACTCGCGACACCCGCGCCGGTGCCCGTGGCACCGGTCGAGGCGGCCATCCCGCTCGCCACTCCGCTCGCCGCTCCACTCACGGCGGAGCCGCCGCCGCTGGCGCTGCTCCAGGAGATCGCCTTCCTCGACGACTGACCCCGCGTTCAGCCGAGCGCGGCCCGCTGCGACGCGACGACCGCGGCCATCGCGGGGCGCGCGGCGTGGGAGAAGTACGGGAAGCTCAGGAACCCGTGCGGCATCTGGTGGAAGTCCTCCACCCGCACGGTGTTCCCCGCGTCGGCGAGCGCCTGCGCGTAGCGCACCCCGCTGTCGTGCAGCGGGTCCAGCCCGGCCACGACCACGACCGCCGGTGGCAGGTCCGCGAGGTCCGCGCGGATCGGCGACAGCCGCGTGTCCGCGCGGTCGTCGTCGACGCCGAGGTAGTGGTCGCGGAAGATCTCGATGTCCTCGTTGCTGAGCACGATGCCGCGCGTGTTGGCGGCGTACGACGCGTCCTCCAGCGCCGCGTCGGTCATGTCGGTCGCCGGGTAGATCAGCGTCTGGTGGCGGATCGCCGGGCCGTGCTCGTCGCGCGCGATGATCGAGACCACCGCGGCGAGGTTGCCCCCCGCGCTGTCGCCCATCACGCCGATGCGGCCGGGGTCCCCACCGAGGTCGCCCGCGTGGGCGGCGGTCCACAGCAGCGCGTCGTAGCAGTCCTCGACGGCGGCGGGGTACTTGTACGCCGGCGCCAGCCGGTAGTCGACCGACACCACGATCGCGTCGAGATCGGCGGCGACCGTGCTGCAGATCCAGTCGCCCTGGCGGGCGCTGCCGAGCACGAACCCGCCCCCGTGGAAGTTGAGCACGACCGGGCGCGGCGTCCTCGACCACGCCCGGGGCGTGTAGATCCGCAGCGGCAGGTCGCCGTGCCGAGCCGGGAAGCCGCCCATCCGGATCTCGACTCCGGCGCGCGGGCGACCGAGCAGGAGCGCGGCCGGCCCGCCGTCGGGGATGACGGTGCTCTGCACCTTCGCCAGCCGCTCCGGTGTCATCCGGGCGACGGACATCGAAGGAATCGACTTCATCAGCCGATCTAGGAAGCGGATGCCCGGACGAAGCGCGGGCTCGGACGTGCTGATCACACGTCGATGCTAGAAGGTGACCGACGCTGCGTCGGCCGTTCCCCGAGGGAGAGAGCGTGACGATGACGCGGCGGGCTTCGGCGCTTCCGGCGCTCCTGCTCCTGGCCGCCCTGCTGGCCCTCGTGCTGGTCCACGTCCGGTCGGCGACCGGTCCCGTCGCCGACGCGACGTACCTCCTCGGCATCTGGGCCGGCCCCGTCCTCGCCTGGTGCGGCACGAGCCGCGCCGCGCCGGAGCGACGACTCGTGCCCGGCCTGGTCGCGACCGGCCTCACCCTGTCGGCGGTCGGCGACGTGGGGTGGCTCGCCTACTCCTGGGCCGGACTGGAGCCCGACGTCGCCCTGCCGGACGTCCCCTTCCTCCTGAGCTATCCGTTCCTGGCCGCCGCGCTGCTGGTCGCCACCGTCCGACGAGGCGACGGCACCCGCGCCACCCGGATCGACCCCGACCCGCTCATCGACGCGTTCACCATCGTCGTGGTGTGCCTCCTGGTCTTCTGGAGCTTCTCGATCGGCGCCCTGATGGCGGACCAGTCGGTCGCCACCTCCACCCGCGTCGTCCTCGCCGCCTATCCGGTCGCGGATGCCGTGCTGCTCGCGCTGGTCCTCCGCCTGGCCGCCGTACGACGTGCGCGGGGCAAGCTGGGGCTCGGGTTCCTGCTCGGCGTCTGCTGCTGGCTGGCGGCGGACCTGGCGTACTACGTGCTGACCCTGGAGGGCGTGGTCGCGCCGGTCATGGACGCCGGCTGGATGATCGGCTCGGTGCTGATGGGTGCCGCGACGCTGCGCCCGTTGACGACGCCGGTGCTGCAGCCCGTCGCCCCTCGCGACATCGGCGCGGCGTACCGCAGGCTCGGCCTCGCCCTGCTGCCCCTCCTCGCCCCGCCCGGCCTGCTGCTCCTCGACTCCGTGATCGGCCAACCGGCCCGCCCCACCGCGGCCCTGGTCGGCATGGTCGCCCTCGTCGCCCTGACCTTCGCCCGGATGGCTCGCCTGCTGCGGTCCGAGAGCCGGACCCGCGCCGAGCTGGCGACCGCGCGAGACGCTGCGCTCGCGGCATCGCGCGCCAAGTCCGAGTTCCTCGCGATGATGAGCCACGAGATCCGCACGCCGATGAACGGCGTCGTCGGCCTCACCGAGCTGCTGCTCGCGACGGACCTCGACCGGCGGCAGCGCGAGTACGCCGAAGGCCTCCGCACCGCAGGCTCCGCCCTGCTCACCGTGATCACCGACGTCCTCGACTTCTCCAAGATCGAGGCCGGCCACCTCGAGCTCGAGACGATCGACTTCGACCCGGAGCAGGTGCTGGAGGAGGTCGTCGGGCTCACCTCCGAGACCGCGCAGGAGAAGCACCTGCTGCTGCGGGTCGACTGCTCGCGCGACGTCCCCGCCGCGCTCCGCGGCGACCCGGCCCGGCTGCGGCAGGTGCTGCTCAACCTCGCCGTGAACGCGGTGAAGTTCACCGAGTCCGGCGAGGTGGTCGTGCGCGCCCGGCTCGAGTCGCGCTCGCCCGACCGGGTCGTGGTCCGCTTCGAGGTCTCCGACACCGGCATCGGGATCGACCACGAGACCCGTGGCCGCCTCTTCGAGCCGTTCTCCCAGGCCGACTCGTCGACGACCCGCCGCTTCGGAGGCACCGGTCTCGGGCTCGCCATCTGCCGCCAGCTGATCGACGCGATGGGCGGGACGATCGGGGTCGAGAGCGAGCCGGGCAGCGGCAGCACCTTCTGGTTCGCGGTGCCCTTCCAGGTGGCCGCCGGTGCCGGCGCACGGCCCGAGCCGCCGCCGGCGGTCGACCCGCCGGCTCCCCCGGCCGACGACGTGACGCCGCGACGCGGGCGGGTGCTCGTCGTCGAGGACGGCGAGATCAACCAGATCGTCGCGGAGGGCGTCCTGACCCGGCTCGGGTTCGAGGTGGACCTCGCCGACGACGGGCTCGCCGGGCTCGAGGCGCTGGAGCGCACGACGTACGACGCGGTGCTGATGGACGTGCAGATGCCGGTGATGGACGGCTACGAGGCCACGCGAGAGCTGCGGAAGCGGGAGGGCGCGCTGCGGCACACCCCCGTGATCGCGATGACGGCCGGCGCGCTCCCGGGCGACCGCGAGCGCAGCCTCGACGCGGGGATGGACGACTACGTCACCAAGCCGATCTCGCCGAGCGGGCTTGCCGATACGCTCGACCGATGGCTGCCCGTGCGCTGACGACCGGTGTCGTCTTCCGGCCCCAGTCGCCGCCCGAGGACCTGCGGGCGGTCGTCGAGGCGATCGACGCCTCCGGGGTCGACGAGCTGTGGCTCTGGGAGGACTGCTTCCTCGAGGGCGGTCTGACCACGGCCGCGGCGGCCCTCGCCTGGTCGTCGCGCGTGCACGTCGGCGTCGGGCTGCTGCCGGTGCCGTTGCGCAACCCGGCCGTCGCCGCGATGGAGATCGCCACCCTGGCCCGGTTGTTCCCGGGACGGCTCACGATCGCGCTCGGCCACGGCGTCCAGCGCTGGATGGCGCAGGTCGGTGCCCGGGCCGACTCGCCGATGACGCTGCTCCGCGAGCACACCGAGGCGGTCCGCGACCTGCTGCGCGGCGAGACCGTGTCGGTGTCCGGGCGCTACGTCGACCTCGACGCCGTCGCGCTCGACTGGCCGCCGGTGGAGCCGCCGCGGCTCCTCGTGGGCGCCCGCGGACCGCGCACCGTCACCCTCGCCGGCGAGGTCGCCGACGGCGTGCTGCTCGACTCGGTGACCGACCCCGACGTCGTACGTCGTGCGCGCGACGCGATCGGGCCGGCCGCCCACCTCGCGGCCTACACCGAGGTGGCTCCGGACGCCGACGACGTGCCCGGCTGGATCGAGCGGCTCGGCGCCGCCGGAGCCGACGCCGTGGTGCTGCAGGCGCCCGGCGACGCCCCCGACCCGCGGCCGCTGCTCGACCTGCTCGGCTGAGCCGGATCAAGGCCGGTCGATGTCGGTGGTCGGTCGTACGGTCTTCCCATGACTGAGACGAGGACGGGCAAGAAGACGGCGTTCCTGGTGGTCGACCTCCAGCGCGGGGTGCTGGCCGACGACGGCACCTGGGACGCCGAGGGCGTGGTCACGCGGACGGCCGGGCTGGTCGACAAGGCGCGCGCGGCCGAGGTGCCGATCGTGTGGGTGCAGCACAACAGCGAGGAGCTCCAGAGCGGCGCCGAGCCGTGGCAGCTCGCCACCGGGCTGGAGCCGGCCGGCGAGGAGCCGGTCGTGCAGAAGCGCTACGGCGACTCCTTCGAGGAGACCGACCTCACGGACGTGCTGACCCGGCTCGGCGTCGAGCACCTGGTGGTCGCCGGAGCGCAGACCGATGCGTGCATCCGGTCGACGATCCACGGGGCGGTGACGCGGGGCTACGACGTGACCCTGGTGTCCGACTGCCACACGACCGGCGAGTTCCCGGCGGAGTACACCGGCGGCGAGCTGATCTCGGCGCGCACCAAGATCAACTTCACCAACTCCTACGCCGCGTGGGGGCTCCGGACGGCGCGCGCGTCGGGCTCGGCCGAGGCATCGGACGCGATCGAGTTCTGAACGCTCAAGCAGGCGCGGAAGTCGCCGATGGGTGATGCATGACCATCTCCGTCGAGACCCAGACCTCGATCGCCGCCTGGCTCGACGACTTCCGCGCCTGCCTCACCGGCACCCACGGTGCCGCTTGGCGCGCCCGCGCCGAGCAGGAGCTCCGCTCGACCAGCACCGCCCTCGCCAGCGACGTCCAGCGCGCCGCCTCCTGGCGGCGTACCCGCGAGGAGATCCTCGGGTCCACCGCGGCCTGAAGTCACCGCCGGGCGAGCAGTGCGAACGCCGGGCCGTTCGGGTGGTCAGGCTGGTCGAAGGCGGTCTCGCACTCGTACCCGAGCGCACCCAGGAAGCCCAGGATGTCGTCGCGCTCGATCCAGTTCGCGTACGGCGCACCGCCGCCGCAGAAGCCGCCCCAGCCCAGCGCCTCCAGGTAGTCCCGGCGATGGAGCAGGTAGGTCCGCCCGCCACGCACCACCGGTTCGGGGTCCCGGGTGAACATCCGCGCGAAGGGCTCGACCGCAAGCACCTCGGCGTCGAAGTAGTGCGTCCACAGCATCAGCGTGTCGGCGGCTGACGCCATCAGCTCCAGCAGGCGGAACGGGTCGAGCATGTGGTAGAGCACCCCGCTCGCCACGACGAGGTCGTACGACGGTCGCTCGCGCTCGAGGTAGGCGATGAAGTCGCCGCGCAGGAAGGTGCTCCGCCGCAGGCCCATGACCTCCTTGCTGACCAGGCACTTGAGGTAGGCCCTGCTGTTGGACTCGACCGCCGTGACGGTCGCACCGGCGCGCTCGAGCATCGTCGTGTGGCCGCCTTCGAGCGGTCCCAGCTCCAGGACCGACGCGCCCTCGACGCCACCGATTCGCTCGACCAGCCAGGTGATCCGTTGGTCCTCGAAGAGCGGGACCTTCCCGCCCGAGTCGCCGTACCCGGCAGGGAACGTCGACGACCACTCGCCGGCGAAGACGTCGATCGCGAGCTGGGCCGAGGGTGCCTCGGTGGTGTAGCCGTCCAGGATCGGAGGCACCCCGGGCGGCGCGGCGACCGGCGCGGCGACCGTCTTGGGGGCCGGCGGCAGCGGTGGGGCGGCAGCAGTCGTCGATCGCGGCGCACTCCGCGCCATCCGCCGGACCCGCCGTGCTCTGGGCATCCTCAACCCTCCCCGTGCGCCTGATCGTGGCACACCGGATGCCGACCGGCAACGAACGACGGCGGCGCGCGAGTCGCTCAGGAGCCGGTGGACGCCGCATCCGAGGTCGCCCTAGCGTGGCGCCGTGAGGCGGGACTTCGTCAGCTCCCGGGGGCTCGCGGGCTGGGTCACGGGATCCGGGCCGGAGGTGCTCCTCCTGCACGGCGGGCCGGGCATGACCGACTACATGGAGAGCCTGCTCCCGGAGCTCGACGGCCACCGGGTGGCGTCGTTCCAGCAGCGGGGCGTGGCCCCGTCGACGCTGGCCGGGCCGCTCGACGTACCGACGCTGCGCGACGACGTCCTCGACGTCCTCGACACGCTCGGTTGGCGGGCGCCGGCGATCATCGGCCACTCGTGGGGCGGCCACCTCGTGCTCCACCTGCTGGCGGAGGCCCCGGCCCGGGTCGGGGCCGCCCTCCTCGTGGACGCGCTGGGTGCGTACGGCGACGGCGGCGTCGGCGCCCTCGAGGCCGAGATGTTCCGGCGGCTCCCGGGTCCGTCGGCGGCCCGCCTGCACGAGCTCGGCGCGCTCGAGGAGAAGCGGCCGCTGACGCACGAGGAGGCGCTCGAGTCGATGGAGCTCGCGTGGCCGGCGTACTTCTCCAGCCTGGACGCCGCGCAGCCCATCCCCCAGACCGACCACGCGCAGAGTGCCGAGACCTGGGCCTCGATCCGCACCGAGATGCCCGCACTCCCCGGCCGGCTCCGTGGCTGCGCCGTCCCGGCCCGCCTCGTGCACGGCGCCCGCGACCCGCTGCCGGTGTCCGTCAGCGAGGAGCTCGCCGAGCTCCTGGGCGCAGCCGTGGACGTCCTCCCGGACAACGGTCACTTCCCCTGGCTCGAGGACCCCGGCTGCGTACGCCGCAGCCTCGACCGGCTGCTACGGCTCCAGGGTGTAGCCCAGCCCGGGTGAGGTGACGAGGTGGCGGGGGTGCGCCGGGTCCGCCTCGAGCTTGCGCCGCAGCTGGGCGGCGTACACGCGGAGGTAGTGGGACTCGTGCTCGTACCCCGGGCCCCACACCTCCCTCAGGATCTGCTCCCGGTTGACCAGCCGCCCGACGTTGCGGGCGAGCAGCTCCAGGAACGCCCACTCGGTGGGGGTGAGGCGCACCTCGGTGCCGGCACGGGTGACCTTCTTGCGCGCCAGGTCGACGACCAGGTCACCGGCCTCGACGACGGCCCCGTCGGGCGGCACCACCTGACCGCGGCGGACGGCCGCGCGCAGCCGGGCCATGAGCTCGTTCATCGCGAACGGCTTCGTCACGTAGTCGTCGGCCCCGAGGTCGAGGGCCTCCACCTTGTCCTCGCCGTGCTGGCGGGCTGAGAGCACGACGATCGGCACCGAGGTCCAGCCGCGCAGGCCGGCGATGACCTCGGTGCCGTCGAGGTCCGGCAGTCCGAGGTCCAGCACGACGACGTCCGGGTGCTCGGAGGCGGCGGCCTCGAGCGCGGACCTGCCGTCGGCGGCGGTGACCACCTCCCAGCCGTGCGCGCGCAGGTTGATCGCGAGCGCCCGCGCCAGGGCGGGCTCGTCGTCGACCACCAGGACCTTGCTCATGCCCTCGGCACCGCCAGCACCATCGTCAGCCCGCCTCCCGGCGTGTCCTCCGCGGACAGCGTCCCACCCAGCGCCGCCGTCAGTCCCCGGGCGACCGCAAGGCCGAGGCCCAGCCCACCGGTCGAGGTGTCGTCGAGGCGCTGGAACGGCTCGAACATCCGCTCGCGCTGCTCGGGAGGTACGCCGGGGCCGCGGTCGACGACGAGCACCTCCACGACATCCGGCAGGACATGGGCGAGCACCCGCACCGGCGCGCCACCGGACACCCGGACTGCGTTGCCGACCAGGTTGGCGACGACGCGCTCGAGGAGCCCCGCGTCGGTCCGCACCATCGGCAGCGACTCGTCCACCTCCAGCGCGACCGCGCCCGGGGCGTGGCCGGCCACGGCGAGGGGCAGCACCTCCTCGAGGCTGCGCTCGTGCAGCACGGGGTGGAGCAGCCCGGACTCGATCCGGGAGAGGTCGAGCAGGTTGTCGATGAGCCGCTCGAGCTGGTCGGTCGACGACTCGACCGCCGCGACCAGCTCCTTCTGGTCGGCGGGCTCGAGTGCCCCGGAGACGAGCCCGTCGACGGCGGTGCGCATCGTCGCGAGCGGCGTGCGCAGGTCGTGGGAGACCGCGCGCAGGATCGCGGTGCTCGTGGCCTCGGCCTGCTCCAGGGTCGCCGCGCGTTCGTCGCGCTCGCGGAGGCGGCGGTACTCCATCACCAGCCCGGTCTGCACGGCGAACGCCTCCAGCACGCGCTGGTCCGAGGCGCGAAGGGGCTCGCCGCACAGCACGATCACGTGGTCGTCGTCGACCTGCACCCGGGTGTCGGCCTCCTCCGGTGCGCACGCGGGCGCGGCGCCGCTGGACGCGATCACGGTCCAGCCGGTGGGCCCCCGCTCCAGCAGCGACGCGGACCGCTGCGCGAACGTCTCCCGCAGCCGAGACACCACGGCGTCGGCCGTGTCCTGCCCGGTCAGCACCGACCGCGACAGCGCGCCCATCGTGGCCGCCTCGGTCCGGGCGCGTACGGCGTCCGACGCCCGCCGCGACGCCCGGTCGACGACGCTCGCGACGCCGATGGCGACCGCGACGAAGACCACGAGCGCCACGAGGTTCGCCGGCTCGGAGACCGTGAACCGGTTGAGGGGCGGCGTGAAGAACCAGTTCATCAGCAGGAAGCCGCCGAGGGCGGCCACCAGCGCCGGGAGCATCCCGCCGACCAGGGCGACCAGCACGGTGACGGCCAGGAACAGCAGCACGTCGAGCGGCAGCTGGTCGGGGTCGGACGAGAGCTGCAGGACGGAGGTCAGCAGCACCGGCAGCAGCACGGACAGCGCGAGCCCCGCGACCTGCCGGCGGCGGCTCAGCGGGGAGGCGTACCAGCGCGGCCGGCCGACCGCCGCCCCCTGCTCGTGCGTGACGAGGTGGACGTCGATCGTGCCGGCGAGCGACGCGATCCGCTCACCGGTCGTCCCGGTGAAGAGGCGCCGCAGCCGGCCGTGGCGGGAGATGCCGACGATGATCATCGTGGCGTTGGCGCCGGTGGCGAAGTCGACCACCGCCTGCGAGACGTCCTCGCCCGAGACCGAGTGGAAGCTGCTGCCGAGCGACGCGGCGAGCTGCTGCGCGCGGCCGATCCGGTCCTCGTCGCGGTTGGCGATGCCGTCGTCGGAGATCACGTGCAGCGTGAGCAGCTCCGACCCGGCCGCGCGCTGGGCCAGCCGGGCGCCGCGGCGGAGCAGGGTCTCGCTCTCGGGGCCGCCGGTGACCGCGACGACGATCCGCTCCTTGGCCGGCCAGGGCTGCTCGATCCGGTGGGCGCGGCGGTAGTCGTCGAGCGCGTCGTCGACCCGGTCGGCCAGCCAGAGCAGCGCCAGCTCGCGCAGCGCGGTCAGGTTGCCGACCCGGAAGTACGACGTGAGCGACGCGTCGATCTGGTCTGCCCGGTAGATGTTGCCGTGCGCCATCCGGCGCCGCAGCGCGTCGGGTGACATGTCGACGAGCTGGATCTGGTCGGCGGTGCGGACCACCTCGTCGGGCACGGTCTCGCGCTGGCGGACGCCGGTGATCCCCTCGACCGCGTCGTTGAGCGACTCCAGGTGCTGGATGTTGACCGTCGTGATCACGTCGATGCCGGCCCGCCGGATCAGCTCGACGTCCTCGGCCCGCTTCTGACGCGGGCTCCCCGGCACGTTGGTGTGGGCGAGCTCGTCGACGCAGACCACCGCGGGGCGCCGCGCGATCACCGCGTCGGTGTCCATCTCGGTGAACGTGGCGCCGCGGTAGGAGAGCTCCGCCCGCGGGACCACCTCGAGTCCCTCGATCATCTCGGCCGTGTGCTCGCGCCCGTGCGTCTCGACGTACCCGACCACCACGTCGGTGCCCCGGTCGTGGCGCCGGCGGGCCTCGCCGAGCATGGCGTACGTCTTCCCGACACCGGGTGCGGCGCCGAGGTAGACGGTGAGCCGTCCCCGGCGGGGTTCTTCCACGATCACGAGTCTGCCAGTCCCCTCACGGCGATGTTGAGCGCCAGCACGTTGACCCGCGGCTCGCCCAGCACACCCACGGTGCGACCCGAGGTGTGCTCGTCGACCAGGTCGCGCACCTCGTCCTCGGAGAGGCCGTTGGCGGCCGCCACCCGCGGCACCTGGAGCTCGGCGTACGCCGGCGAGATGTCCGGGTCGATGCCCGAGGCCGAGGCCGTGACCGCGTCCGGCGGCACCTCGGAGGGATCGACACCCTCGCGGTCGGCGATCTCGGCCCGGCGCTCCTCGATCGAGGCGACGAGGCCGGCGTTGTTCGGTCCCAGGTTGGAGCCGTAGGTGCTGAGCATGTCGTAGCCGTCACCGGCCGCGGACGGGCGGTTCTGGAAGAGGTCGTCGCTGTCGACGGCCTGGCCCACGATCGCCGAGCCGACGGCCTCGTCCGCGTCGCTGGTGTGCGCGCCGGTCGACGTGACCAGCGAACCGTCGGCCTGCCACGGGAAGACCGCCTGGGCGATGCCGGTGACCACCAGCGGGTAGGCGAGTCCGAGCAGCAGCGTCATCGCGACGAGCATCCGGAGCCCCGCGAGGCTGTGGCGGAAGAGTGCGTGGATGTCCTTCATGTCAGATCCCCGGAATCAGTGAGATGACGAGGTCGAGCAGCTTGATGCCCAGGAAGGGGGCCACCAGGCCGCCGACGCCGTAGATGAGGAGGTTGCGGCGCAGCAGGTCCGTGGCCGACGACGGCCGATAGCGCACGCCGCGCAGCGACAGCGGGATCAGCGCCACGATGATCAGTGCGTTGAAGACCACCGCGGAGACGATCGCCGACTCGGGCGACGACAGCCGCATCACGTTGAGCACGTCCAGGTCCGGGAAGGCCACGACGAACATCGCCGGCAGGATCGCGAAGTACTTCGCGACGTCGTTGGCGACCGAGAACGTCGTGAGTGCACCCCGCGTGATCAGCAGCTGCTTGCCGATCTCGACGACGTCGATGAGCTTCGTCGGGTCGGAGTCGAGGTCGACCATGTTGCCGGCCTCCTTCGCCGCGGACGTGCCGGTGTTCATCGCGACGCCGACGTCGGCCTGGGCGAGCGCCGGGGCGTCGTTCGTCCCGTCCCCGCACATCGCGACCATCCGGCCGCCCTCCTGCTCCCGCCGGATCAGCGCCATCTTGTCCTCGGGCGTGGCCTCGGCGAGGAAGTCGTCGACACCTGCCTCCCGCGCAATGGCGGCCGCGGTGACCGCGTTGTCGCCGGTGATCATCACGGTCCGGATGCCCATCGCCCGCAGCTCGTCGAACCGCTCGCGGATGCCGTCCTTCACGACGTCCTTGAGGTGGATGACCCCGAGGAGGCGACCGTTCTCGGCGACCACGAGAGGCGTGCCACCGGTGGTGCTCACCTGCTCGACCAGCCGCTCCAGCTCGGGGCTGTTGCGTCCGGCCCACTTCGTGACCGCCGACGCCGCGCCCTTGCGGACCTCACGGCCGTCGATGTCGATGCCGCTCATCCGCGTGCTCGCGCTGAACGTCACCAGCTCGGCGCCGGCCGGCACCTGCCGGTCCCCGTCGACCAGCGCGACGATCGAGCGCCCTTCGGGCGTCTCGTCGGCGAGGGAGGACAGCAGGGACGCCTCGGCCAGCTCCTGGGGCGAGACACCGGGCAGCGGCAGCAGCTCGGAGGCCTGCCGGTTCCCATGCGTGATGGTGCCGGTCTTGTCCAGGAGGAGTACGTCGACGTCGCCCGCTGCCTCGACCGCGCGGCCGGACATCGCCAGCACGTTGCGGCGTACCAGCCGGTCCATGCCCGCGATGCCGATCGCGGAGAGCAGCGCACCGATCGTGGTCGGGATCAGGCAGACCAGCAGCGCGGTCAGCACGATCAGCGACTGGCGGGCGTCGCTGTAGTCGGCCACGAAGTGGAGCGACCCGACCACGACCACGAAGATCACCGTGAGCGTGGAGAGCAGCACGTTGAGCGCGATCTCGTTCGGCGTGCGCTGCCGCTCGGAGCCCTCGACCAGCGCGATCATCCGGTCCACGAATGACTGCCCCGGGTCGGAGGTGATGCGCACGACGATCCGGTCGGAGAGCACCACGGTGCCGCCGGTGACGGCCGACCGGTCGCCGCCCGACTCGCGGATCACCGGCGCGGACTCGCCGGTCACGGCCGACTCGTCGACCGAGGCGACGCCCTCGATCACGTCGCCGTCGCCCGGGATCCGCTCCCCCGCCGCCACGAGGACGACGTCCCCGACCCGCAGCGCGGTGCTCGGCACCTCGTCGTACCCACCGTCGGAGCGGCGGCGTCGGGCGGTGGTCTCCTGCTGGAGTGCCCGCAGGCTGGCCGCCTGGGCCTTGCCGCGGCCCTCGGCGACGGACTCGGCGAGGGTGCCGAAGAGGACGGTCAGCCAGAGCCAGACCGTGACGATCCAGCCCATGGTGCTCGGCTCGAGCGCCGCCAGCACCGTCGTCGCGACCGCGCCGATCTCGACGACGAGCATGACTGGGGTCTTCCAGAGCTCGCGCGGGTCGAGCTTGCGTACGGCGCCGGGTAGCGCCTGTCGGATCTTCAGGTTCACGAGAGGGACTCCGCGATCGGGCCGAGGGCGAGCACGGGCACGTAGGTCAGACCGACCACGACCAGGGCGACGCCCGAGAGGAGCGCCACGAACAGTGGCTTGGTGGTGGGGAGGGTGCCGGCGCTCGGCGGCAGCTGCTGCTGGGCGGCGAACCGCCCGGCGAGGGCGAGGACGAGGACCATCGGCAGGAAGCGGCCGATCAGCATCAGCAGCCCGAGCAGCGTGTTCCAGAACGGCGTACCCGAGGTCAGTCCGCCGAACGCCGAGCCGTTGTTGTTCGCAGCCGACGTGACGGCGTACAACGCCTCGGAGAGCCCGTGTGGTCCGCTCTCCTGGAGGCCGGCGAGTCCGTCCTGCGCCGTGATCGCGACCGCGATGCCGGTCAGCACGAGCACGGGCGTGGCCAGCACGTAGAGGGCGACGAGCACGATCTCGCGCTGGCCGATCTTCTTGCCGAGGTACTCCGGCGTGCGCCCGACCATCAGACCGGACAGGAAGACCGTGACGATCGCCAGCATCAGCATGCCGTAGAGGCCGGAGCCCACGCCGCCGGGCGCGATCTCGCCCAGCATCATGTTGAACATCGCGACGCCGCCTCCGGGTGCCGTCAGCGAGTCGTGCATGGAGTTCACCGCGCCCGTCGAGGTGCCGGTGGTCGCCGCGGCGTACAACGCCGATGCGGCGGTGCCGAAGCGGACCTCCTTGCCCTCCATCGCGCCGCCGGCGGCGGCCGGTGCGAGCCCGGGTCCGGCCATCTCCGCCCAGGTCAGCAGCGAGATCGCGACGCCGAGCAGCAGCGCCATCACCGACAGCACGGCGATGCCCTGCCGGCGGTCCCTGACGATGAGGCCGAACGCCCACGCCATCGCGAACGGGATCACCAGCATCAGGAAGATCTGGAGGAGATCGGTGAACGGCGTCGGGTTCTTGAACGGGTGGGCGGCGTTGACGTTGTAGAAGCCGCCGCCGTTGGTGCCGAGCTGCTTGATCACCTCCTGGCTCGCGACCGGCCCGCCGGTGATCTGCTGGGTCCCGCCGGTGAGCGCCTCGACGGTGCGGGTGCCCATCAGGTTCTGGATCGCACCGCACGCGACCAGCAGCACCGCCGAGACGACCGCGATCGGCAGCAGCACCCGGATCACGCCGCGGACCAGGTCCGCCCAGAAGTTGCCGACCCGTCCCCCGGCCAGGTTGCGGGCGAGGCCTCGAGCGAAGGCCGCCGCGACGGCCATGCCGACGGCCGCCGAGACGAAGTTCTGCACGGTCAGGCCGGACATCTGGAAGAGGTGGCCGACGGTCGACTCGCCGGAGTACCACTGCCAGTTCGTGTTCGTGACGAAGGAGACCGCGGTGTTCCACGCGCCGTCGGCCGGCAGCGCGGCGTACCCGAGGCTCAGCGGCAGGTGGGCCTGGAGCCGACCGAGCGCGTAGAGCACCAGGAGGCTCGCGAGCGAAAACCCCAGCACCGACATGGCGTAGGCCTTCCAGTGCTGGTCGGCGTCGGGGTCGACGCGCAGCAGCCGGTACGACGCGCGCTCGACCGTGAGGTGCCTGCGCGAGGTGTAGACGTGGGCGAGGTACCGCCCGAGGAATGGGACCGCGACGGCGAGCGCGATGACGAGCACCGCGATCTGGCCGAGGGCGGGAGCGAGGCTGCTCACTTCGAGAGCCTCCGATCCAGGACGCCCACCGAGACGGCGAGCAGCCCGAAGACCAGGAGGGTCAGCAGCACGTAGATGACATCGGACACGCCTCAGTCATAGGTCTGCCGATGGCGCTGATCCCGCTCTCTTGCCGACTTCTTGATGCCCGGGCGACCAGCCTTGACGGAACCCTGACGCCGCCCGGCCCGGATCAGGCCGGTCGCTCCAGGCGGCCGAAGCCGCTGCGGTGGAAGACGAGCGGCGTGGTGGCGCTCTCGTGGTCGACGTGCTCGACCGCGTGCAGCTCGAGGAGGACGAGGAGGTGGTCGCCGGCGTCGACCTCCCGGTAGATCGTGCAGTCGAATCGGGCGAGGCCCTCGTCGAGGGTGACCGCGCCCTCCTCGCTCACCACGTGGGCAACGCCGGCGAAGCGGTCGTCGACCGGACCGGCGAGCTGCCGGCAGACCACGTCCTGGCTGTCGGCGAGCACGGTCACCCCCAGGTGCCGGGCCCGGCGCAGGTCCGGCCAGGTCCGCGAGGTGCGCGCCAGGTTCACCGAGATCAGCGGCGGGTCGAGGCTGACCGAGGTGAACGAGCTCGCGGCCAGGCCGACCAGCGAGCCGTCGACCTCGGCGGCGACCGCGACCACCCCCGTCGGGAAGATCCCGAACGCCGCGCGCAGGCGGGTCGGGTCGAGGTCCTGGTTGGTGGTCAGGTGGGTGCTCGACGCGGTCACGCATTCCTGCCCTTCAGGTTGAATGCCATTTGTCGATCAACTTAGTTGACAAAGGACGCGGACTCCAACCGGGCTCGCCCGGAGCGCGTCAGGCGCGGATGATCCGGCGCTCGATCGCGGCGGCGACCGCGCCAGCGCGGGTGTCGACGCCGAGCTTCGTGTAGATGTGCGAGAGGTGGGACTTCACGGTCGCCTCGGAGACGAACAGCTCGCGGGCCATCTCCTTGTTGCCGAGCCCGCGGGAGAGGAGCTCGAGGACCTCGACCTCGCGGTCCGTGATGCTGCTCGCACCGGGCCTCGAACGGCGTACCAGGGTCGCGGCCACCGACGGCGCGAGCACGGTCTCGCCCCGCGCGGTCGCCCGGATGCCGCCGAACAGCTCCTCGGGCGGGGAGTCCTTGAGCAGGTAGCCGCGCGCTCCCGCCTCGAGCGCCCGCAGGATGTCGGACTCGGTGTCGTACGTCGTGAGCACGAGCACCTCCGGCGGCGCGTCGAGGGCACGCAGGGCGGCAGTCACCTCCGCGCCGCCGGGGCGTCCCGCGCCGAGACTGAGGTCCATCAGGACGACGTCCGGCGGGTCCGCGGCCACCACGGCCACGGCCTGGTCGAGCCCGTCGGCCTCGCCGACCACGGTCAGGTCGTCCTGTCCGTCGACCAGCGCGCGGAGCCCGGCGCGCACCACCGGGTGGTCGTCGACCAGCACGATGCGGATCACGGCGTCACCTCCACGGGGAAGCGCACCGAGATCGTGGTGCCCTCCCCCGGCGCGCTCTCGACGTCGGCGCGGCCGCCGAGCGCCTGCGCGCGGTCCCGGATGCCGGCCAGGCCGCGGCCCCGCGAGCCGCGCGGCCGGACCTCGCCGGGCTCGAACCCGCGCCCGTCGTCGCGCACGTCCAGCACCACGACGTCGCCCTGGTAGGTCAGCGTCATCACCACCCTCTCGGCAGCCGCGTGCTCGACCACGTTGGCCAGCGCACCCCGCGCAGTGCGGACGAGGGCCTCGGCGACGTCGGGCGGTACGGCGACCGGGTCGCCGTCGACACGCACCTCCACGCCGATGCCCGGTGCGGCCCGCTCGGCCACTCGGCGCAGCGCGGCGGAGAGGTCGACGAGGTCCGCGGGCGCCAGGTCGCGCACGACGCGTCGTACCTCCTCGAGGCCGTCGCGGGCCGTCGCAGCGGCGGTGCGGACGTGCCCGCGGGCGGCGTCCGGCCGGGCGTCCCACACCTGCTCGGCCGCCTGGAGGAGCAGGTTGATGCTGGACAGCCCCTGCCCGACGGAGTCGTGGATCTCGCGGGACAGCCGCGTGCGCTCGGCGAGGGCACCGGTGCGCTGCTGTTCGTCCGCCAGCCGGTCGAGGAGGTCCTGGCGGGCCTGCGACTCCAGGTCGAGCGCGCGGTAGGCGAGCACCGTCACCAGGGCGATCGCGATCGGCCCGGCCACCTGCACCGGGTCGACGCCGTCGGTGATCCGCAGCCAGGAGGCAGTGACCACGACGGTCATCGCGACCACCGTGGCGACCGCCCAGCCGAACGGCAGCACCCGCAGCACCGCGAACGCCACGGGCACCGCGCACCACGCGAACGACGGGGCGACGATCGTGAGCGTCGCCCAGAGCAGCACCATCGCGGTGACCCAGACCGTCGGCCACCAGGACCGGCCGGGCAGCAGCCCGCGCGTCGCATGGGCGAGCCCGAGCAGCAGGGCGCCGAGGAGCACGGCGATCCCGGTCGCGTCGAGGCCGTGGCGGTCGACGTACCGAGCGGCGCTGGTGATCAGCAGGACCACGAGCACGGCGAGCAGCCAGCGGTCGAGTCGAGCCGCGGGAGCGAGGATCCCGCGGACGCCGGTCGTGGTCATGGTCGGTCCAGCGTAGGGAAACGAGGTCCGGGCGGCATCAACCGATCGGCTATTCAGGCATGGCCGACTGCCTGACGTCCGGAGCGATCGAAGCGCGAACGATGGAGCCATGAACCGCATCGCACCGATCACCAGCACCCTGCTCGCCGCCGCCGTCCTCGGCACGACGCTGGGCGCCGTCCCAGCCGTCGCCGACGGCCGACCGGCGACCTACCAGCTCACCGGCGACGCCTCCGGCTCGAAGTTCGAGGGCATCGGAGCCGACGAGCGCCGCGGCCTGTTCTACGTCAGCGAGGTGACCGGCGGCGAGATCCACCGTGGCTCCGCCGGCGACGCCGCGACCGAGCAGTGGCTCGCCGGCGACGGCACCGACGGCCGCTTCACGGCGCGCGGAATCACCGTCGACGACGCCGGGCGCGTGTACGTCGCCGGCGGCCCGAACGGCATCGGCACCGGTCGACCCGACCTCTGGGTCTACGCCGCCGACGGCACCCTGCTCGCGGCGCTGCGGGCGCCCGGCACCGACGTCTTCCTCAACGACGTCGCGATCGGACCTGACGGCGCGGCGTACTTCACCAACTCCAACGACGCCCAGGTGTTCCGGGTCGCGGACGACGGCGCCGGCTGGCAGGCGTCCCTCTGGGCCGACGCGACCGGCACGATCGTGCGCCAGGAGGGCTTCAACCTCGGTGGCATCGTGCTCACCGCCGACCGTCGCGCCTTCGTCGTCGCGCAGGGCAACACCGGCCGGCTCTGGCGCTTCTCGACCCGCACCGGCTCGGTGAGCCCGGTCGACACCGGCGACGCCGACCTGGTCAACGCCGACGGCCTGGTCCGCCAGGGCAACCGGCTCTCCGTCGTCCGCAACTTCAGCCGGATGATCGCGACGCTGCGCCTGGCCGACGACGGCCGCCGGACCGTGCTCCTCGACCAGCGGGCGAGCTCGGCGGACCGCGTGCTCACCACCGCCAAGGTGCTGCGCGGCCGGGTCCTGTACGTCGACAGCAAGTTCGACGAGGCCGTGGCGTCCGGTCCGTACGAGGTCGTCACCGACCCGACCCGATGAGACGCGTGATCCTCGCGGCGCTGCCGCTCGCGCTCGTCGCGTGCGCGGGCAGCGACCGGAACAGCGACCCCGGCCCGACGCCCGCGCCGACGAGCAGCCCGTCGCAGGCGGTGCGGACCCCGGCGGCGATGAAGCAGGAAGTGCTCGACCGCAGGCTGCGCGACGCCGCGTGGGCGAACGACGTCGCCCGGGCCCGTCGGCTCGTCCGGCACGGTGCGGACGTCAATGCCAAGGACGAGACCCAGCAGTCGGCGTACCTGGTCGCGACCAGCGAGGGCTACCTCGACCTGCTGCGGCTCACGCTCCGCGCCGGCGCGAGGATCGACGACAAGGACAGCTGGAACGGCACCGGCCTCATCCGCGCCGCCGAGCGCGGCCACGGCCTCGTGGTCGGCGAGCTGCTGCGCGCCGGGATCGACCGCGACCACGTCAACCGGATCGGCTACCAGGCGATCCACGAGGCGGTGTGGCTCGGCCAGGACACGGCGCCGTACGCCACCACCGTCCGGGTGCTGGCCGCCGGTGGCGTCCGGCTCGCGGACCGGTCGCCGTCGGCCGGGCTGACCCCACTGGAGATGGCCCGCGAGCGCGGGTACGACGGGCTGGAGAGGATCCTGACCACCATGACGACAACCGATCGACCCGCCGACCCCGACGCCGCGCTGCTGCGCGCGGCCGCCGACGGAGACGCCGACGCCGTGGCCCTCGCCCTGCGGTTGGGCGCCGACATCGAGACCCGGGACGACCACGACCGCACGGCGTTGCTGCTCGCCGCGACGTACGACCGCGTGCCGGTCGCCGAGGTGCTGGTGGCGATGGGCGCGAACCCCGACGCCCTCGACGACCGTCACGACACCCCGTGGCTGGTCACCGGCGTCACCGGCAGCGTCGCGATGCTCGAGGCGCTGCTGCCGGCCGACCCGGACCTCACCATCCGCAACCGCTTCGGCGGGCTGTCGCCGATCCCCGCCAGCGAGCGCGGCCACGTCGACTACGTGCGTCGGGTCGTGCAGACCGACGTCGACATCGACCACGTCAACGACCTCGGCTGGACGGCACTGCTGGAGGCGGTCATCCTCGGCGACGGCGGACCGGCCCACCAGGACGTCGTACGGATCCTGCTGGCCGCCGGCGCCGACCGGGCCATCGCCGACAAGGACGGCGTCACGCCGTTGGCGCACGCCGAGCAGCGGGGGTTCGACGAGATCGCGACCCTGCTGCGCCGCGAGCCGTAGCCCGAAGGGACGGTCACCCGGTCTGTGTGGCGGGGAGGCATTTCCTCGACGCGACGAACGCCGGTCACCGTGCTGCGTAGACGGGAGCACCTTCCCATTCGCTGTCACGATGAGCGACACTGCCGAGGTCGCCATGTCGAGGAGGCACGATGACCGCCGCGGCCGCGCCGTCCGGACTGGCGGTCCCTCCTCCCGCGGGCCCGGTCACCCTCGAGGGGCGGGCCCGGATCCTCGCCTTCGCGACGATCGCGCTCGGCATGCTGCTGGCCGCCCTCGACGGCACCATCGTCTCGACGGCCCTGCCCACCATCGTCGGCGACCTGGGCGGTGGCAACCACGTCTCCTGGGTCGTCACGTCCTACCTGTTGGCGCAGACCGCCATCACCGCGGTCGTCGGCAAGTTCGGCGACCAGTTCGGCCGGAAGCGCATCTTCCAGATCAGCGTCACCGTCTTCATCGTCGGGTCGATGCTGTGCGGGCTCGCCGAGGGGATGACCTGGCTGATCGTCTCGCGCGCCATCCAGGGCCTCGGCGCCGGAGGCCTGACGGTCACCGCGACGGCACTGATCGCCGACATCATCCCGCTGCGCGAACGTGGGAAGTTCCAAGGATCGTTGGGCGCGGTCTTCGGTGTCGCCACCGTGATCGGTCCCCTCCTGGGCGGCTTGCTGACCGACAACGCGAGCTGGCGCTGGTGCTTCTACATCAACGTCCCGATCGCCGCGATCGTCATCGTCGCCGCCCGGTTCACCATCCCTCAGGTGCCCGGGGGCGCGAAGCCGCGCATCGACTACGCGGGCATGGTCGCGGTCGCGCTCGGGGCATCCATGCTGGTGCTCGCGACCAGCTTCGGCGGCACGACGTATGCATGGGGGTCGTGGCAGATCATCGGCCTGCTGGTGGGCGGAGTCACGGTCCTCGGAGCCTTCGTGCTGATCGAGTCCCGGGCGACCGAACCGATCCTGCCGCTCCGGCTGTTCAGGTCGAGGGTCTTCGCCGACTGCTGCGCGCTCAGCTTCGTGGTCGGCTTCACGATGCTGGGCGCGATGACCTTCCTGCCGACGTTCTTCCAGTACGTCGAAGGCGTGACCGCGACGAACTCCGGCTTCCGGATGCTGCCCCTGGTCATCGGGCTCCTGATCACGGCGACCACCAGCGGAAACATCGTCAGCAAGACCGGCCGCTACAAGGTCTTCCCCGTCGTCGGCGGGTTGGTGATGGCGCTCGGCCTCTTCCTCCTGTCGCTGATGGACCCGTCGACCTCGGTCTGGGAGTCCTCGCTGTTCCTGTTCGTGCTCGGCCTGGGCATCGGGCTCAGCATGCAGGTGCTGACGATCATCGTGCAGAGCTCGGAGCCCTATTCCGACCTCGGCGTCGCGACCTCCGGTGTGACCTTCTTCCGCACCATGGGCAGCGCGTTCGGTGCCTCGATCTTCGGAACGCTCTACGCCAACTTCCTCAGCGACCGGCTGCCGGCGGCCGTCGCGCAGTCCCCCGGGGTCACGCCCGCGGACCTGCAGACCCCGGCCACCCTCCACGCGCTCGACGACGCCGTCATCGCACCGATCGTCAACGCGTACTCCGAGTCGCTGAGCCAGGTGTTCCTGTGGGCGGTGCCGGTCGCACTCGTGGCGTTCGTGCTCGCGCTGATGCTCCCCCAGGTGCAGCTGGGCGATGGTCTCGCTCCGGCAGCGAGCGACCTGGGCGGTGGTTTCGGTGCGCCGGAGTCGCTCTCCAACGACGAGGTGCTGGCGCGACGCATCGCCAACCTGCTCTACGGCCGCCGTCGCGACCTGGTGCTCGACCTGCTCGGCGACGACACCGACGGGCTGGACGCGGCCCGCATCTGGGCGCTGGTCCAGGTCCACGGCCTGACCGTCGCGGAACGGAAGGCGGACGTCACACAGATCGCCCACGCTCGGGCACTCCCGTCGGCCGTCCTCGAGCCGGTCTTCGCGGACCTGGTCGTGGACGGCTACGCGGAGGGGTCGCTGCACGACCTGGGGCTGACCCCGGCGGGACACGCGGCGATCGCGGTGCTCCGGGTCAAGCTCCGCGACTGGGTGCTCGAGCACATCGAGATGGACGAGCCCGATCCCGAGGCCGTCTCGGCGGCCATCAGTCGCGTGGTGCGGCGCATCGTGATCGAGCGGGCCGACAGCAAGGAGCCGCTGCCGAGCATCCTGCCGAGCGCCTAGACGTACTCGGTCAGGACTCCATCGCCTCGGGAAGGCTGACGGCGACCTCGTCGCCGAGCAAGGTCAGATAGGTGAGTCCCGCGATGAGTCCGCCCGCGATCGGGGCGACGATGAAGAGCCACAGCTGGGCGATCGCATCTCCACCGGCGAACAGCCCGACCCCGATCGAGCGCGCGGGATTCACCGAGGTGTTGGTGACCGGGATGCTGATCAGGTGGATCAGCGTGAGCGACAGGCCGATGGCCAGCGGCGCGAGACCCTTGGGCGCACGGCTGTCGGTGGCGCCGAGGATGACCCAGAGGAAGACGGCGGTGAGCAGGACCTCGATGACCAGGCAGGCCAGCAGGTTGTAGCCCATCGGCGAGCGGTCGCCGTAGCCGTTCGAGGCGAACCCGCTGTCCGTGGCGGAGAAGCCGTCCAGGCCGTTGGCGACGACGAGCAGGACCGCGCCCGCGGCGATGCCGGCCACGACCTGGGTGGCTATGTAGCCCGGTACGTCCTTCCACGCGATCCTTCCGCCGGCCGCGGCCCCGAGGGTGACCGCGGGGTTGAAGTGACCACCGGAGATGTGGCCGACGGCGTAGGCCATGGTGAGGACGGTCAGGCCGAACGCGAGCGCGACGCCGAGCCATCCGACGCCGACGTCCGGGTTGGTCGTGGCCATGACCGCCGTACCGCATCCTCCGAAGACGAGCACGAAGGTGCCGAGGAACTCCGCGGCGAGACGCTTGCTGGTGCTTGGTAGGACTGCCATGACGAACCTCCCGAGCGGCTGACGGACACCCAGCACACCCTGCCTGCGTCGGCCAACGCCTCACCCGTGATGGGTGAGGTCAGGCGCCACGTCGATCATCTGTTCCGGAGAGGCTGTCGGTGCCTGGTGCCACGATCCACGGGTGACGATCACCGTTGACGAGCTCCGCAGACACTTCCTCGCCGCGTGGGGCCCCGACACCTGCTACCCCCACATGAGTGCGGAATGGACCCCCGAGAGCCCTTCCCGTGACCAGTGCGGCATGACGGCTCTCGTCGTGCAGGACATCCTCGGCGGTGACCTGATCCTCGCCGAGGTCCACGTCGAGGGAGCCCAGATCGGCCACCACTACTGGAACCGACTGCCCGACGGCTCGGAGGTCGACCTCACCGGGGACCAGTTCCGGCCGGAGGAGACGGTCGTCGGCGGCACGGTCATCGTCCGTCCGCCGGACGCGCCCCGTTACCACCGCGAGCAGTACGAGCTCCTCCGCGAGCGCGTCCTCGAAGCGCTGGCCGCAGACGCGGGGCACGCACACGTCCGAGACGACGGCGAGCCCCTTCCGACCTGATCTCGACCCCGATGCTCGGATCGCTACGCGATCCGCCTGCGGTTGACAGCGGCAAGACTCGGGGACGTCGTGCCATCGGGCCGCGGGAACGACAATCGATTGCGACTCCCATTGCAACCCTCTTGACGTCGAACGAGCAGGACGCTTAGCGTAGGATCCTGCAAAGGATTGCAGTCGTCAGGAGGAGCAAGTCGTGACTCATCAGCGCATCCAGCCGGCAGACGTGTTCGAACCGGTGACCGGGCTGTACAGCCAGGTGATCGCCATCGCCGACGGCCCCCGCTTCGAGATCGCCGGGACACTGCCGTACCACTCGGACGGCTCGCTCGACGAGGACCTGTCAACCCAGGCCGCGGTCGTCATGGACAACCTCGGCCGCTCCCTCGACGCCGCCGACCTGCGCCGCACCGACGTGGTGCGGATCCAGATCTACACGACCCGCATGGACGAGTTCCTCCGCACCGCCCTCGAGACCGTCTTCGGCTGGTTCGGCGACGAGCGGCCGACCTCGACCCTGCTGGAGGTGTCTCGGCTGGCGAACCCGAAGGTGCTGGTCGAGATCGACGCGAGCGCCGTCCGCGCGACCGGGAACCTCTGAGCATGGGGTCGCTCCTCGTCCGCGGCGGTCGCCTGCTGGTGTCCGACGTGTCGGAGGCGATCGTCGCGGACGTCCTGGTCCGCGACGGCATCGTCGCCGCCATCGGGGAGTCCGTCGATCCCGACGGCGCCGAAGCAGTCGAGGTGGTCGACGCCACCGGATGCTTGGTCACACCGGGTCTCGTCGATACCCATCTGCACCTGTGGCAGACGCCGCTTCGTGGCATGACCGCCGACCTGTGGGCGCGCGAGTACTTCCACACGGTGCACCCCATGTCGGAGTACTACACGCCCGACGACATCTACTGGGCGACGTACGGCGGCGCGCTCGAGGCCCTCTCGCACGGAGTGACCCAGGTCTTCGACTACTGCCACAGTGCGAACTCCCCCGAGCATGTCGACGCCTCGCTCCGCGGACTGCGCGACGCCGGGATCCGCGCCACCTTCGGATGCGGACTCTTCGAGCGCGACGGGGCGACCTACGACAGTCGCAGCCACCGGCTCGACGACCTCGGCCGGATCGCCGCCGAGCACGCCGGCCACCCGCTGGTCGGCGTGGCCCTCGCCCTCGATCACGCCTACGACGAGACCGCCGTACGAACCGCCCGCGACCTGGGCCTCGGCATCTCCGTGCACGGCAACCCGGTCGGCCTGCTCGAGCAGTTCGGAGCAGCCGACGCGCTCGGCTCCGACGTGCTGTGGGTGCACGGCAACTACGCATCCGAGCGCGAGCTCGCCGCGCTCGCCGCGTCGGGCGGCTGGCTGTCCCTGACTCCGGACATCGAGATGGGGATGGGCAAGCCGACGGCGATCTTCGACCGCGCCGTTCGCGCAGGCATCCCGATCACCCTCGGCGTGGACGTGGTCTCCTACGCCTGCGCCGACCTGATCACCCAGATGCGGCTGGCCTACGCGCTGCATCGGGTCATCGACGGCGAGAAGGAGCGCGCACGCGGCCACGTGCCACCGCACCGCGACTCCGATGTCCCGCTGGTGTCCACGCGCGACGTGGTCCGATGGGCCACCGACAACGGCGCCCGGGCCCTGGGCGCCACCACGGCGGGCCTTCGGGTCGGCGCCCCCGGCGACCTGGTCCTCGTGCAGACCGAGCCGTTCGGGCTGTCCATGGGCGATCCCGCCGGCCACCTCGTCCTGCAGACCACCTCCCGCGACATCGCCACGGTCATCGTCGCCGGCGAGGTCCGGTACGCCGACGGCCGACTCGTCGGTGTCGACACGACCGAGCTGTCCGCCCGTCTCGCCGAGACCCGGCAGCGGCTCCTCGCGACCCGCGACCGCGGCCTCGAGACCACCTGACCACCCACTACCGCGACCGCCAGCGACCAAGGAGCCACCGTGCGCATCGACGTCCACGCCCACTACTTCCCCACCGAGTACCTCGACCTGCTGCAGCGCTACGGCAGTGGCGACACCGACGTCGCCCGTGGGCTGTGCGCCGGCAACGACGAGGGCGACATCGACAAGCGGCTGGCGATGATGGACGCCGCCGGCGTGGACATGCAGGTCCTCTCCGCGACGCCTCAGCTGCCGACCTTCGACAACGAGAGCCACGCGGTGGAGGCCGCCCAGCTCGCGAACAACCTCTACGCCGAGATCATCGAGCAGCACCCGGACCGGTTCGCGGGCTTCGCGGCGACCCCGCTGCCGCATGGCGAGGCCGCGGCCAAGGAGATCGCGCGCGCCATGGACGACCTCGGGCTGCTCGGCGCGACCATCGGCACCTCGGTCCTCGACCGCACCTTGGCGGACCCCGAGTTCGAGCCGCTCTGGGCGGCCCTCGACGAGCGCTCGGCACCGCTGTTCATCCACGCGTCTGGCAAGGATGCGCACTCGCCGCTGATCTCCGAGCACGGCCTCACGTGGATCGTCGGGGCGCCGTTCGAGGACACCATCGGCGTCCTGCACTTCGTCCGGGCCGGGATCACCGCGCGCTACCCCAACATCAAGGTCGTGGTCGCCCACCTCGGCGGCCCGATCCCGTTCCTGGCCCAGCGCATCGACGACAACTTCACGCACTGGAAGCAAGGCTTCCCCGAGCTGCCGAGCGACACCTGGAAGAAGATGTGGTGGGACACGGCGAACTTCCACGCGCCCTCGCTCCGGTGCAGCGTCGACACCTTCGGCGCCGACCGCATCGTCCTCGGCAGCGACTTCCCGTACTTCCAGAACGACCTCTACACCCGGGCCGTGACCTACGTCGAGGGCAGCGACCTCGGCGACGGCGTGGTCGCCCAGGTCCTCGACGAGAACGCGCCTCACCTGCTCGGGATCGATCCGGCCTGACCGGCCGGGCAACCGCCCACGCCTCCACGGCAGACCCACTCTCCACAGCCACCACCCACGACCGGTCCCGAACCTGGCCCACCGGATCGACCCCTCACACCCAGTACAGCAAACGATTGCGAGAGATCGATGACTGAGCTCACCACCACCACCGTCGGATGGATCGGCTGCGGCCGGATGGGCGCGGCGATGGCCGGCCGCCTGGCCAGGGCCGGGGTCCCGCTCACCGCCTGGAACCGCACGCGCAGCAAGGCCGAGGCGCTCGCACCGCTGGGCGCATCCGTGGCTGACACGATCTCCGACCTGCGGGACCGGCAGGTGGTCTTCACCATGGTGTCCACCCCGGCCGACCTGGTGGAGGTGCTGCTCGGCGAGGCCGGTCTGCTCAGCGGGAACGGCCCGCTGCCGGAGGTCGTGGTCGACTGCTCCACGGTCTCGATGGAGGCTTCGGCAGAGGTGCGTGCGGCGTGCAGCAAGCTCGGTGTCCAGTTCCTCGCCGCTCCCGTCAGCGGCAACGGCAAGGTGGCCGAGACCGGCGGTCTCACCCTCGTCGCGTCCGGCCCCGCTGAGACCTACGACCGCGTGGAGCCGCTGCTCGCGGCCATCGGCAAGCACGTGACCTACGCCGGCGAGGGCGAGACGGCCCGGCTGGTGAAGATCGCCCACAACCTCTTCCTGGGCGTCGTGACGCAGTCGCTCGCCGAGATCGTGGTGCTGGCCGAGAAGGGTGGTGTCCGGCGCTCGGCGTTCCTGGACTTCCTCAACTCCAGCGTCATGGGCTCGGTGTTCACCCGCTACAAGTCGCCGGCCCTCATCAACCTGGACTACACGCCGACCTTCACCCCCATCCTGCTCCGCAAGGACTTCGACCTCGGCCTGGCCGCTGCCCGCCAGCTGGACGTCCCCATGCCGCTGGCGGCAGCGACCGCGCAGCTGGTGCAGTCGTCGGTGGGCACCGGCCGTACCGACGAGGACTTCGCGATCCTGCTCGATCTGCAGGCCGCCGCCTCCGGCCTGCAGATGGAGCCCGAGGACGTCGTCGTCGACGACGGCCTCGGCGCGCCGGCCGAGTGACGCGCCATGACCATCGGGCAACTCTCCGCCCCGGGGCACATGGGGGTCGACTACGAGGAGCGCGTCGACTTCGACCGGCTGCGCCGGTACCGCCTCGACCGGGCCGAGGCCGCGCTGGAGAGCAGTGAGTGCGGGGCGTTCCTGCTCTTCGACTTCTACAACATCCGGTACACGACGCAGACCTGGATCGGCGGCGCCCTCGGCGACAAGATGATCCGCTACGCGCTGTTCGCGCGTGGCAAGGAACCCGTGCTCTGGGACTTCGGGTCCGCCGTGAAGCATCACCAGAAGCACAGCCGGTGGGTCCCGGAGGAGAACTACCGACCCGGCTTCCTCGGCTTCCGCGGCGCCGTTGCGCCGTCCGTCGGACTCATGGCCGACGCCGTCGCGGAGATCAAGTCGCTGCTCGTCGAGGCGGGTGTCGCTGACCTCCCGGTCGGCATGGACCTCGTCGAGCCGCCGTTCCTCTTCGAGATGGAGCGTCAAGGGTTGCGTGTCGTCGACGCGCAACAGCTGATGCTCGACGCCCGCTGCATCAAGAACCAGGACGAGATCACCCTCCTCAACCAGGCGGCCGCGATGGTCGACGGCGTCTACCAGGACATCGTCGAGGCGCTCAAGCCCGGCATCCGGGAGAACCAGATCGTGGCGCTGGCCAACAAGCGCCTCTACGAGATGGGGTCCGACCAGGTCGAGGCCGTCAACGCGATCTCCGGTGAGCGCTGCAACCCGCACCCCCACAACTTCACCGATCGCCTGATCCGCCCGGGCGACCAGGCCTTCTTCGACATCATCCACTCGTTCAACGGCTACCGGACCTGCTACTACCGCACCTTCGCGGTCGGTAGCTCCACGCCCGCCCAGCGCGATGCGTACACGAAGGCGCGCGAGTGGATGGACCGCGGCATCGAGGGCATCAGGGCCGGCGTCGGCACCGACGAGGTCGCCGCGTTGCTGCCGGCTGCCGAGGAGTTCGGGTTCGGCAGCGAGATGGAGGCGTTCGGCCTCCAGTTCGCCCACGGCCTCGGCCTCGGCCTGCACGAGCGACCGATCATCTCCCGGCTCAACTCGATGAAGGAGCCGGTCGAGCTCCAGGTCGGCATGGTCTTCGCCCTCGAGACCTATTGCCCTGCTGCTGATGGGATCTCGGCCGCACGCATCGAGGAAGAGATCGTCGTCACCGAGGACGGTCCCCGCATCCTCACGCTGTTCCCCGCCCAGGAACTCGTCGTCGCCAACCCGTACTGACCATCACCGAGACCACGGAGCACCATGAGCACGCCCACTGACCTCTTCATCGACGGACGCTTCGTCACTGCCGCTTCCGGCAGTCGGTTCGAGGTGCGCGATCCCGCCACCGGTGCGGTCATCACCACCGTCGCCGACGCTGACATCTCGGACGCGCTGGCCGCCGTCGACGCTGCGGACAAGGCAGCCGTCGCCTGGGCAGGGACCTCCCCCCGCGAGCGCAGCCGGATCCTGCTGCGCGCCTTCGACCTGATGACCGCCCGCTCCGAGGAGCTGGCCCGATTCGTCTCCCAGGAGAACGGCAAGGCCATGGCCGACGCTCGCGGCGAGGTCGCGTACGCCGCCGAGTTCCTGCGCTGGTACGGCGAGGAGGCGGTCCGCGTGCAGGGCTCCGTGGGGACCGCGCCCGGTGGCGGCAACCAGATCATGGTCCTTCAACAGCCTGTCGGGATCTGCGTACTGGTCACGCCGTGGAACTTCCCCGCCGCAATGGCGACGCGGAAGATCGGTCCCGCGCTCGCGGCCGGGTGCACCGTCGTACTGAAGCCGGCGAGCGACACTCCCCTGACAGCGCTGGTGATGGCGGAGATCTTCGCCGAGGCCGGCGTGCCCGCCGGCGTGGTGAACGTCGTGACCAGCCGGCGCTCCGGCGCCGTCGTCTCGGCCATGCTGCATGACGCCAGGGTCCGCAAGCTCTCCTTCACCGGTTCGACCGAGGTCGGCCGGGTGCTGCTGCACGAGGCGGCGGACCAGGTCGTCAACACGTCGATGGAGCTCGGAGGGAACGCGCCGTTCCTGGTCTTCGCCGATGCCGACCTCGACGCCGCCGTCGAAGGCGCCATGGTCGCGAAGATGCGCAACGGCGGCTCGGCCTGCACTGCGGCCAACCGGTTCTACGTCGAGGCGCCGGTCGCGGCAGAGTTCGCGGCCCGCCTGGCCGAACGGATGGCTGCCCTGGTCGTCGGACCCGGGACCGATCCCGAGACGCAGGTCGGACCTCTGGTCAACGAGGACACGGTCGGGAAGGTGGCCGAGCTCGTCACCGCGGCCGTCGCCGACGGTGCGACCGTGCGCACCGGCGGGCGCCGGCCGGACCGGGCAGGCTGCTACTACGAGCCGACCGTGCTGGTCGACGTACCTGCCGATGCCCCGATCCTGCGTGAGGAGATCTTCGGTCCGGTCGCGCCCATCGTCACCTTCACCTCGGAGGCGGAGGCGATCGCTGCCGCGAACGACACGGAGCTCGGTCTGGTGTCCTACGTGTACACGGGAGATCTCGCCCGCGGGCTGCGCATCAGCGAGGCCCTCGAGTCCGGGATGGTCGGACTCAACCGCGGCATCGTGAGCGACCCCGCCGCCCCGTTCGGCGGGATGAAGCAGAGCGGCATCGGTCGTGAAGGAGGCCACGAGGGGATCCTCGACTACCTCGAGTCGAAGTACGTGGCGGTGACGTGGTGAGCGGGCTGCCCGGCCTCCGCGGGGTCGACCACGTCGGGATCACGGTCCCCGACCTCGAGGCAGCGCGCCGCTGGCTGATCGACGTGCTCGGGTGCGAGTACATGTACACACTCGGGCCGTACCGCGACGACGACGGCACGTGGATGACCGACCACCTCAACGTCGACCGTCGCGCGGTCATGGAGCAGCTGCACTTCCTGCGCTGCGGGAACGTGACTCTCGAGGTCTTCCAGTACGCCGCCCCCGAGCAGAGGACCGCCGTTCCCCGCAACAGCGACGTCGGCGGCCACCACGTGGCCCTGTACGTCGACGACCTCGATGACGCGCTGGCCCATCTGCGCAAGCACGACGTCGTGGTGCTCGGCGAGCCGACCGCGAGCTCGGGTCCGAGCTCCGGGCAGCGCTGGGTCTACTTCCTCGCCCCCTGGGGGATGCAGTTCGAGCTCGTGTCCTACCCGGACGGCAAGGCCTTCGACCGCAACCGGACCGAGGAGAAGCGATGAGCACCGAGGCGCAGCTCACCCCCGCCGCCCCGTGGCGCCAGATCCAGACCACTGACGAGGACTGGGACGCCGCGGATCCTGCTCTGCTGCGCACGATGCTCGACCAGATGGTGCTGATCCGCACCTTCGAGGAGTACGTCCTCGAGCTCGCCGGCGCCGGGCTGGTCCACGGGCCCGCGCACTCGAGCATCGGCCAGGAGGCGGGCGCCGTCGGCAGCGTGCTCGCCCTGACGAGCATCGACACGGTCAACGGATCGCACCGCGGTCACCATCAGTTCCTCGCCAAGGCCCTGCACCACATCGCTCCCGACCTGGACCTGCTCGCTCCCGTCGGCCGCGACGTCCGGGACACCCTGCTGAGAACGCTCGCCGAGATCTGCGGTCTCGCCCGCGGGTTCAGCGGCGGACGTGGCGGTTCGATGCACCTCCAGTGGCTCGAGGCCGGTGCGACCGGCACCAACGCCATCGTCGGCGGTGGTGTCCCGGTCGCCGCCGGCTACGCCTGGGCACATCGAGCCGCCGGCACGGACGCGGTAGGGGTGACCTACTTCGGCGACGGCGCCGTCAACATCGGCTCCACGCTGGAGACCATGAACCTGGCGGGGGCCTGGTCCGTGCCGCTCTGCTTCTTCATCGAGAACAACCAGTACGCCGTCTCGACCCACGTCGCGGAGGTGACGGCCGAGCCTCGGCTGTCGGCCCGCGGACTGGCCTTCAACATCGCCAGCTGGAAGGTCGACGGCATGGACCCGCTCGCCGTCTACCTGACCATGCAGGCAGCGGTCGCCCACATGCGTGGGGGCGGCGGCCCGACCGTGGTCGAGGCCGACGTCTACCGCTACTTCCACCAGAACGGCGGCTTCCCGGGGAGCGCATTCGGCTACCGCTCCAAGGACGAGGAGGCGCACTGGCGCGCGCGTGACCCGATCGCCCAGGTCGCCAGCCACCTGGTCCGTCGCGGCATCCTCGCCGAGGACCAGGTCGCTGCGGTGACCACCGCCGCGAAGGAGCTGCTCGCCGACATCGGCGCAGAGCTGCTCGAGCCCGTGGCCGGAGGCAAGCCGGGCGAGCGGCGGATCCGTCCCGAGGAGTGGCCGGACGAGGCCAGGGTCGACGCCGGAGTACGCGGCGACCTGACCGAGTTCGCGGACGCACGAACCACCGACGTCGACACCTTCGACGGCAAGCTCGAGAGCCAGAAGTTCATCAACGCGGTCGCCGGCGTCATGCTGCGCCGGATGGAGACGGATCCGACCATCGTCGTCATGGGCGAGGACGTGCACCAGCTCAACGGCGGGACCAACGGAGCCACCCGCGGGATCAAGGCGAGGTTCCCCGACCGCCTGCTCGGGACACCGATCAGCGAGAACGCGTTCGCCGGGCTCGCCGGCGGCATCGCTCTGGACGGACGTTTCACCCCGGTCATCGAGTTCATGTACGCCGACTTCATGTGGGTGGCCGCCGACCAGCTGTTCAACCAGATCGGCAAGGCACGCCACATGTTCGGCGGGCACTCCCCCGTGCCGCTCGTGCTTCGCAGCAAGGTCGCGATGGGCACTGGCTACGGATCGCAGCACTCGATGGATCCCGCGGGGGTCCTTGCGACCGCACCCGGCTGGCGGATCGTCGCCCCGTCGACGCCGTTCGACTACGTGGGGCTGATGAACGCCGCGCTGCGCTGCCAGGATCCGGTCGTCGTGCTCGAGCACGTCGACCTCTACACGAGCGAGGGGCCGGCCCCGACCGAAGACCTCGACTACTGCCTGCCGGTAGGCAAGGCTGCGGTGCGACGCACCGGTGCCGACCTCACGGTGATCAGCTACCTGCACGGCACCAACCTCGCGCTCGCCGCGCTCGAGGAGGTGCCCGGCGTTGATGCGGAGATCGTCGACCTGCGCTGGCTCGACCGAGCCAGCCTCGACTGGGAGACGATCAGCGCGAGCGTCCGCAAGACCGGCAACGTCCTGATCGTCGAGCAAGGCGCGCGCGGCACGTCGTACGGCGGCTGGCTCGCCGACGAGATCCAGCGCGAGCTCTTCGACTGGCTGGACTCCCCGGTCATGCGGGTCACCGGCGCCGAGGCATCCCCCAGCATCAGCAAGGTCCTCGAGCGCGCGGCCATCGCGCACACCGACGAGATCGTCGCCGCGCTCACGCGCTTCGAGGCCGAGCATGGCTGAGGTGCTCCGGATGCCGGAGGTCCTCGCCAACTCGGTCGAGGCCATCCTCCAGAGCTGGGCCGTCCCGGCAGGTGCCGCCTTCCGTTCCGGCGAGGTCATCGCGACCGTCGAGACCGAGAAGGCCGTCGTCGACGTGGAGGCCGAGCGCGACGGCGTGCTGCTGACCGCGCTGGTCGCCGATGGCGGCACCGTTGCGGTCGGCACCCCGATCGCCGTGATCGGCGACCCCGGGGAGCAGGTCGAGGCAGCCGAGGCCCTGTTGCGCGACCTGGGGGTGGACGCCGAGCCCGCCGTCGAGTCACCGACTCCCTCGGCAGCGGCCGCGTCGCCGCCGACCGAGGATCCGTCCGGCCCGCCGCCCGCCCGGGTGTTCGCGAGCCCGCTCGCTCGCAGGATCGCGCGCGAGAACGACGTCCGGCTCGAGGAGCTCGGCGGGACCGGCCCGCACGGCAGGATCCGCCGGCGTGACGTCGAGGAGGCGATCGCGCGACGCCGCGACGCCGCCTCGGAGCCTGCCCCTGCACCCGCCCCCGTGCTGGTTGACGCGCCGGGTGACGAGCAGCGAGCTGCGTACGTCGACGAGCCCCACTCCCGACTGCGCCGAGCGATCGCGCGGCGGCTGACCGAGAGCAAGCAGGAGGTGCCGCACTTCTACCTGCGCGCCACCTGTCACGTGGACCGCCTGCTCGAGCTGCGCGCGGAGGTGAACCGGAGCGCGGAACGCCGGGTCTCGGTCAACGACCTCGTGGTCAAGGCCGCCGCCCGGGCGCTGCGGGACGTGCCGGACCTCAACGTGACCTGGACCGAGGACGCCGTGCGGCACCACGAGTCCGTCGACGTCGCCGTCGCCATGGCGAGCGACCGAGGCCTGGTGACGCCGGTGCTACGGTCCGTCGACCGGCTTCCCGTCGGCGAGGTCGCTGCCCACCTGAAGGACCTGCGTGGACGCGCCGACGACGGCCGGCTGCGCCAGGACGAGCTCGAGGGAGGCACGCTGACCATCACCAACCTCGGGATGTTCGGCACGGAGGAGTTCGCCGCGATCATCAACCCGCCCCACGCGGCGATCCTCGCCGTCGGCGCGGCCCGGGAGGAGCCGGTCGCCCGTGACGGTGAGGTCGTGGTTGCCCGCGTCCTGCGGGTCACGCTCTCTGTCGACCACCGGTCGGTCGACGGCGCGGCCGCTGCGCGCTGGCTGACTGCGTTCGTCGCCGCCGTGGAGGACCCGATCCGACTCCTCGTGTGAGGCTCGTACGAGGACCGCACGACCAGCCCCTGTCACCACAAGGTAGGAGAAACCAGCAATGACCGAGAGCACCCAGGTCGCGGACCTGGCCCGCCGAGTCGACGTCCTCGAGGCCGAGGCGGCCATCGTCAAGACGCTCTACCGGCTCGCCGTCACGCTCGACTACGGCGACCACGACGGGTGGCTCGCCTGCATCGCCGACGACATCGTCTTCGAGATGGTCGAGGTCACCGAGACGGAGCGGACCGTGCGGGTGCGCCACGAGGGCAAGGATGCCCTGGCCGCCTTCATCCCGGGGCACACCCACGCACCCGCGTACTTCCACAAGCACCTCGTGGCCGACCCGATGGTCGAGGTCGACGGCGACACCGCCGAGGCAACGGCGTACCTCACCCGGGTCGACAAGGGCGAGCAAGGCCCCTTCCTGTGGTCGTTCGGCCGGTACCTCGACTCCTTCGCGCGTGGCACGGATGGCCGGTGGCGGCTCGCCCGCCGGACCATCGAGGTCGAGTCCCGCGCCGTACCGGTGAAGTCCAGCGACATCGGCGCCAAGCACTGACGAGACCCTCGACGGACGAGGAAGGGGCCCCGGCATCCTGCCGGGGCCCTTTCTCGTCCGTCAGTGGTCAGCGCGCTGCGGCGATCCCAGCCACCTCGTGGACGAGCTCGCCATCTCGGTAGACCCGACGGATCCGGCCGGCGACCGTGTCCAGGTCGGCCAGACCGCCGGACACGACGACGAGGTCTGCGGCCTTCCCGACGGCGAGCGTGCCGCGCTCGTCGGCGACACCCATCAGCGCGGCGGCGGAGGACGTGGCGGCGACCAGGGCCTGCTCCGGCGACATGCCGCCGAGCACCATTGCCGAGAGCTCCGAGAGGTTCTCGCCCGCTCGGTTCCCGAAGTCGGTGCCCATCGCGATCCGCACTCCTGCCTCGTGCGCGCGCCGGAACGACGCGAAGGCGGTCTCAGCCTTCGCCCTCGGATCCACCCTCGCGTCGACCTGGTGCCCGATCCGGTCGCGGTGCTCGGCCGGCCCGCTTCCGTCGAGATGTGGCCGATAGAGACTCAGGGTCGGCACCAGCCAGGCGCCGGTCTCCAGGAACAGCTCGATCGCCTCGTCGTCGAGGTCGGCGACGTGCTCGATCGAGCGTGAACCGGTCCGGAGCGCGTCCTTGACGGGACCGGAGCCGTAGGCGTGCGTCGCAACCGGCACCCCTTGGGCGGCGGCCTCCTCTCCGATCGCCTGCAGCTCCGCCAGGTTGAACCGGGTCTTCTCCGACCGGGCCGAGCCCGAGTGGGTGGCAAGCACCTTGATGAAGTCCGCGCCGGCGCGGAGCGACTGCCGCACCGCCCTGCGCACGTTGGTCACGCCGTCCGCGATGGAGTCCGGGCGTCCCGGATGCGGCACGTAGTAGGGCACCACCCAGTTGGTGCTGGGAGTCATGCCGTCCATGTGGCCACCGGTCTGCGAGAGCGCGGTGATCGAGATCTGCAGGTGAGGGCCGGGGATCACGCCGTCGGCGACCGCCTGCTTCACACCGAGGTCTGCTCCCGCGCAGTCACGAGCGCTGGTGATGCCACATTCGAGCAGACGCCGCAGGTTGGCTGCGGCGTTGTAGAACTGGTAGCTGAACGGCTCATTGAGCCGGTCGAGCAGCCGCGGCTCGATGCCGAGGACGTGCACGTGGCAGTCGAACATCCCGGGGAGCAGCGTGCACCCGGCCACGTCGACGACGTCGTCGCGGTCGTCGATCTCGAGAGCGGCGGCGATGGCAACGACCCGCCCGGCCTCGACGGCCACGTCGGCCGGGAACGGCTCAGCACCGGTGCCGTCGAACACCCTGCCTCCGCGGAGCACGAGCCTCGTCCGGTCGGTCATCTCGCAATCCCCTCTTGCGGCTCGGCGCCGCTCGTCACTTCACCGTCTTGGTAGACCGTCACGATCCGATCGCGCAGGCCGCGGAACGGCACCGCCTCGCCCGCCAGGACGACGAGGTCGGCGCGCAGTCCCGGCCGGACGGACCCGATCTCGTCCGCCAGGCCGAGCAGCTCGGCCGCGACCGAGGTCGAGGCCGCGATCACCTGCTCCGCCGACAGGCCCCCGTCGTGCATGTAGTGCAGCTCGTCCAGCAGCTCACCTCCGTGCATGTCGGTGCCCATGGCGATCCGCACTCCCGCCTCGACCGCGCGCTGGAACGACGTCATGTTCGCTTCCGCGATCCGCTTGGCGTGCTCCAACCGCTCCGCGCCGATCCTGGCGGCGGCAGCGGGGTTGTCCAACGGCCCGAACGATCGGGACAGCGTGGGTACCAGGTACGTCCCGCGGTCCGCCATCATCGCCACCGCCTCGTCGTCGAGGTAGGTGCCGTGCTCGATGGAGTCGACCCCGGCCCGGACCGCGTTCTTCACTCCCTCGACCCCGTGCGCGTGGGAGGCAACCGGCCGCCCGGCGTTGCGCGCTTCCTCCATCACGGCGGCGAGCTCGTCGTCCCGGAAGTGCGCCGGGAGGTAGTCCTTGCGGGGGTAGAGCCCCCCGTTGGTGGTGCAGATCTTGATGACGTCGGCACCGGCTCGGGTCAGCTCACGGACGGCGACGCGGATCTCGTCCGGGCCGTCGACGACGCCGTGCGGCCGCCCCGGGTGTGCGATGTAGTACTCGAACGCATCGACGCCGCTGGGGAGCCACGCGTCGATGTGTCCCCCCGTCGGCGACAGGCACTGGACGGCGATCTGCAGCCGGGGCCCAGGAAGCAGACCGCGCTCGACGGCCCGCTTCACGCCGAGGTCGGCCCCCGCGAGGTCACGAACGGTGGTGAAGCCACACCGGAGCAGGTTCTCCATGATGGGAATGGCGGCGAAGAACTGCGCAGAGAACGGCGTACGGAGCCGGTCCTCCAGGATCGGGCTGGTACCGACGACGTGGACGTGGGTGTTGATCAACCCGGGGATCAAGGTGTGGCCGGAGAGGTCGACACGGACGGTGCCGGTCAGTCCGTCACCGACCGCGACGATGCGTCCCTCCTCGATCGCGACGTCGGTGACCCGCGGTGGTGCCTCCGTGCCGTCGAACACCGTGGCGTTCGCCAGGACTCTTCTCATGACAGATGCTCCTCACGTGCGTCGGCGCCGTAGCCGTGGCGCGCATGGGAGTCCGCCAGCACGCGCGGGCGGGGTCGTTCGGGTTCGTCCTCCACGACGTCGCTCCGACCGTCCTCCGGCAGGTGGTGGCACGCGGCGCGGGTCCGGCCGTCCTGCAGCGCCGGGCGATGCTCGACGCAGAGCTCCCGGCCTGCCGGGTCGAGGGTCGCGAAGACGGGACACCGAGTCCGGAACCGGCAACCACTCGGTGGGTCCTGGGCCGAGGGCACCTCACCGTTCAGGCGAACCCTGGTCCGGGTGCGCTCCGCCGCCGGATCCGGCAGCGGCACGGCGGAGACGAGCGCGCGGGTGTAGGGATGGCGAGGCGCCGACAGCACCTCGTCGACCGTTCCGGTCTCGACGATCCGGCCGAGGTACATGACCGCGACCCGGTCGGCGACGTGCCGGACCACACCCAGGTCGTGGGTGACGAAGACGTAGGCGACGCCCAGCCGTCGCTGGAGGTCCCGGAGCAGCGCCAGGATGTCGGCCTGTACCGAGACGTCGAGGGCCGAGACGGGCTCGTCGAGGACCAGGACGTCGGGCTCGACGGCGAGACCGCGGGCGATCGCGACCCGCTGCCGCTGACCGCCGGACAACTCACCGGGGAAGCGGTCCGCCACCGACTCCGGCAGGTTGACCAGGCGGAGCAGCTCGGCCACGCGCCCCGGTGTGCGGCGCCGGTGGATGACGAGCGGCTCGGCGATCAGCGCGCCGACCGTGAGCTTCGGGTTGAGCGCGGCCGTCGAGTCCTGGAGCACCATCTGGAGGCGGCGCCGGTGCTCGCGCATCCGACGGGTGGACAGATCGGTGATGTCGACACCGTCGATGCTCACCGACCCCGACGTCGGCCGCTCCGCCCGCACCAGCGTGCGCATCAGCGTCGTCTTGCCGCTGCCCGACTCACCGACGATCGCCAGAGTCTCCCCCGGGCTCACCTGGAGCGAGATGTCGCAGACAGCGTGGATCACGTCTCCCCGCCGGGTCCGGAAGTGCTTGACGAGGTCTTCGACCACCAGCACGGAACCACGGTCCGGGTCCACCTCCGGCTGCGGGACATCACTGGCCGTGCTCTCGAAGAGATCCGCAGCATCCCGGCCCGCGAGCTCGTCGAGCCGCAGGCACGCTGCCGCGTGCTCGTCGCCGACGTCGACCAGCACCGGGTCGGTCGTGAGGCAGGAATCCTCGGCGACCGGGCAGCGCTCCGCGAAGGCGCACCCGTCGGTCACAGTCCGGACCGGGACGGGCGACATCCTGATCAGGGGCGCGTCGCCGGCGACGTCCAGGCGGGGGATCCCGCCGAGCAGACCGAGCGTGTAGGGCATGCGCGGCCGGCTGAACACGTCGTCCGTCGTTCCGGACTCGACGCACCGGCCCGCGTACATCACGAGCACCTTGTCCGCGCAGCGCGCGACCACGCCCATGTCATGGGTGATCAGGATGAGGCTGGCGCCCGAGAGCTCACGGGCCCGCTCGAGGGCCTCGAGGACCTGCTCCTGGACGGTGACGTCCAGCGCGCTGGTCGGCTCGTCGGCGATGATGAGCGAGGGCCGGTTGGCCAGGGCCATGGCGATCACGATCCGCTGCCGCATGCCGCCCGAGAGCTGGTGCGGGTACGCGTCGTACCGCGCCACCGGGTTGTCGATGCCGACCGCCTCGATCAGCGTCAGCGCCTCGTTGCGAGCGTCCTGCTTCGACACCTCGGGCCGGTGGGCGCGGATCGCCTCGACGATCTGGACGCCGACGCTGTAGACGGGATCCAGCGAGCCGAACGGGTTCTGAGGCACATAGGCGATCCGGCCGCCACGGACCTTCTGCATCCGTCGGTCCGAGCGGCCGATCAGCTCCTCCCCCTCGAACACCGCGCTGCCGGTCACGGCGGCGTGCTCCGGCAGCAGGCCGAGCAGGGCCAGGCCGGAGGTCGACTTGCCCGACCCGGACTCGCCGACGATCGCGACGGTCTCGCCGCGGGCGACCTCGAAGCCGAGCCCGCGGACGGCCGGCACCCGGGCGCCCGTGGAGGCAAACGACACCTCGAGATCGCGAACCACGAGCAGGGGGCCGTCCGTGGCCCCGGCGGTCAGCTGGGCGTCAGTCATGGGTCATCCTGGGGTCGAGGATCCGGTGGGCGACGTCGGCCGCCAGGTTGAGGATCGTGATCAGCACGGCGGACAGCAGCAGGAAGGCGAGCACCGTGTTGGTGTCCTGCTGCTGGACTCCCTCCACGAGCATCGTGCCGAGGCCACGCCAGCCGAAGATCGACTCGACGACGACCAGACCTCCGATCACCCACGGCAGCCGGAGCGCGATCATCGTGATCAGAGGCATCAGCGCGTTGCGCAGCCCGTGCTTGACCATCACCCGCCTGCGCGAGAGGCCCTTGGCGCGCGCCATCGTCACGTAGTCGGTGTCGATGACCTCGAGCATCGCGGAGCGCTGGTAGAGCGCCCACACGGGGAAGATGGCGAGCACCAGCACGATCGTCGGCAGCACCAGGTGGGCGGCGTAGTCGCTGATCCGGGTCGGCCACGGCATCTCGGCGACCCCGGGGGTCGAGTCGCCCACCGTGGCGATCACCGTGGAGCCGGCGGTCTCGTTGACCTTGATCGCGGCCTGCTTGGACACGACCGCGATCCAGAACTCCGGAGCGGTCAGGAGCAGGACGGTCACGATGGTGAGCAACCGGTCGAGGGGGCGGCCGCGGTTGACGGCGCTGAGGAACCCGACGACGACCGCGATCACGACCGCCAGGACGATCGCCAGCGCTACGAGACGGAAGGAGACGATCGCGCGGTCCAGCAGCTCCTGGCTGACGGGGACTCCCCGCACGTTCAGCCCGAAGTCTCCCTGGAAGGCGCCGGTGACCCACGTCCAGTAGCGCTCGATCAGAGGCTGGTCGAGACCGAGCTCGTGAGCCTTGGCGTCGAGCGTGGACTGCGGGACGTTGGGCTGCCGGTAGCGGTCGAGCGGGTCGCCGGCCACCGACACCGCGAGGAAGATCAGGATCGTCGAGGCGAACACCAGCGGGATCGCGACGAGCAGTCGGTTCCGGATCATCCGGCCCATCAGTGCGCCGCCTTCGAGCTGCGGTTGAAGGCGGCCTGGAGACCGTCGCCGATCAGGTGGACCAGGAGGACGATCGCGATGATGAAGGCACCTGGGATGTAGAACAGCCACCAGGCCGTCGTCGCGAAGCCGACGCCGTCGCCGACCAGCAGTCCGAGCGAGGTGTCGGGTGGCTGCACCCCGAGGCCGAGGAAGGACAGGGTCGACTCGAGCGCGATCGCGGCGGCGACGTACGTCGTCGTGACGACAGCGATCGGACCCACCAGGTGCGGCAGGAGGTGCTTGCCCAGGATGCGCGGCGTGCCCGCCCCGACCAGGCGCGCCGACTCGACGAAGTCGGAGTGTCGCAGCATCTGGACCTGGGTGCGGATCACCCGGGCGGTCGGCGTCCAGTAGAGCAACGAGATCGCGACGGCGACGACGAGCCAGCCACGATCTGTTCCCCCGACCCGGACGGCCACGAGGCCCAGCACCGCCAGCAGCGGCATCATCAGGATCAGGTCGACGCCGCGCATGAGGATGTTGTCGACGGACCCGCCGGCGTAGCCGGCGACCATGCCGACCAGGGTGCCGAGCAGGGTGGAGAGGACGGCGACGATGATCGCCACCGCGAGGGAACGCTGCGCACCTCGCATGACGAGCGCCAGCATGTCGTGACCGACGGGATCGGTGCCGAACGGGTGCTGGCCGCTGGGAGCACTCATGGCGTCCCTGGTGACCTCGGTGTAGTCGTAGCGCCACAGGTGCGGTCCGACGAGGACGAGCGCCACCAGGGCAAGCAGCAGCACCAGCGCGACGACCGCGACCCGGTTCCGCAGGAACCTGCGCGCGACCACCCAGCGGCGTCCGTCCCTCACCGGGGCAGCCACCGTCTCAGTCTGCAAGGACAGCTCAGCCATCGTCCGCCTCTCCCATCTGCTTGTTCACCATCTCGGCGGGATGTCCCAGGGTGCTGGTGCTGCCGCGCCGGACAGCACCAGCACCCACTCACGTCGTGCCTAGCCGATGCTCCACGTGCTTGCCGCGAGGAGCTGGTACTCCTTCGGCAGGTACGCGTCGACACCCTCCAGGTCCGGTGCGTGCACGACCAGCTGCGGCACCTCGAACAACGGGATGTTGGCGAGGTCATCCCACAGGATCGCGTCGGCCTGGTTGACCAGCTCCCCGCGCTTGTCCTCGTCGAGCTCGCCGTACGCCTGGTAGTACAGCGCGTCGAAGTCCTCGTTGCAGTAGCGAGCGAAGTTGTACCCCGCCTTGCACGGGTAGAGGCCGCCGTACCACGAGACCGGGAACGCCGATGCGGGGTAGTTGCCGAGCCCGATGTCATAGCCCGCCTGGCCGAGCGTCGGGAACCAGTCTGCGCTGGTCACGGTGTTCAGCTTCACGGCGATGCCGATCTTCTTGAGCTCGTCCTGCGCGATCACGCCGACCTGGCGAGCGAGGTCGTCCTCGGCACGAACGATGTAGTTCAGCTCGAGCCTGGTGTCGCCCTTGGCGTAGACGCCGTCGGAGCCGAGTGCGTAGCCGGCGTCGTCGAGGATCTGCTTGGCGGCGTCGACATCGCCGCTGGCGTAGCCGTCCGGCCGGTTGTCGGCGTACCACGGAGAGCTGGGCGCGAAGATGTGGTTCGTCGTGAGCAGCTCGCCGACCTCACCACCGAACGCCTTGTCCGCGATCTGCTCGGGAACCAGCACGGTGGCGATGGCCTGCCGCACCGCCAGGTCACCGACGGTCGTGCTCTCGAACTGTGTGTTGAGGAACTGCTGGTTCGTGGTCGGCACGACCTGGGAGACCAGGTCGTCGAGGCCGGCGGACTGGCTGATCATCGCTCGCGTGGCCTTGAGGTCGAGCGAGAAGTCGACCTCGCCACTGGCGAGCGCCTGGAGAACGGCCTGGTCGTCTCCGAAGAACCGAAGGGTCACCTCGTCGATGGAAGGAACCTCGCCGTACCACTCGGGGTTCGCCTCGAGCTGCAGGTACTCGCCGGTCTGGTTGTCGGCGATCGCGTACGGCCCCCCGCTGACGGGAGAGTCCTCCACCAGCCCGGTGTTCCAGGCGGCTGCGTCCTCACCGAGGGACTCCATGTGGTGCGCCGGCAGCAGCGGCGAGAACAGTGACTTCCAGTCCGCGAACTGCGACTCGAACTCGACCTTCACCTTGCTCGGGTCGCCATCGGCGGCCACGGACTTGATCTGGCTGTAGCCGATCGCGCTGGTCACCTGGAGGTCCTTCTTGCTGCCGTTCAAGTGCTCCCAGAGATAGATGAAGTCATCGGCGGTGATCGGCGTCCCGTCGGACCACTGCGCGCCTGGCTGGAGGGTGTACTCGATGATCTCGGGGTCCTCGGAGACGATCTCCGCGCTCTCGAGGAGGTCGGTGTTCAGCTCGACGGTCTGGTCGGACTGCACGTGGAAGGTCGACGGGTAGATCGCGTTGGCGATGTTGATGCCGATCGAGGTGCCCTGGTCGGGGACGTAGGGGTTGAAGCCTGCCCACGCCTGGACGGCCGCGACGGTCAGCTGACCCCCGCCTCCCCCGCCGGTGCCGCCGCTCCCCTCGCTGGTGTCGGCACTGCAGGCGGTGACGGCGGACATGCCCAGGAAGGCGGTGACCGCCAGCGCCAGACGTCGTCTGTTCATCTCTGGTCCCTTCGGTGAGGTGGTCGGGCCAGTCAACCCCAAGAGGCCGCAACCGATTGCAGTCATCCTGAGTCCCTTCTTGAGCGCAGTCAAGACCCATGTGCGAACAAACTTCGAACGAATGCGACAAACGGTTGCGTTGGCATCGCCGGACTGTCAGAGTGGAGCACCATCGCTCCGATGCCCCAGACTGGAGACCGCCATGACCGCCACCTTGCGAGACGTCGCCGACGCCGCTGCGGTCCATCCTGCGACAGCCTCACGGGCGCTCAACCCCGAGACGGCCCACCTCGTCAACTCCGTGACCGCCAAGCGGGTTCGTGAGGCGGCCACCCGCCTCGGGTACACCCCGAACCCGCTGGCTCGTAGCCTGAAGACCAACCGAACCCACTCCCTCGGCGCGGTCGTTCCCGACATCACCAACCCGCTGTTCCCGCCGATCCTGCGCGGGATCGAGGACATCGCCGAAGCGGCAGGCTTCAACGTGCTGATCGCCAACACCGACAACGAGGCCGCCCGAGAGCACTCCCAAGTCGCCTCTCTGCGAGCCCGACAGGTGGACGGCCTGATCCTCGCCTCGGCCCGGCTCGACGATCCGGTGGTCTCCTCCCTGGTGGCCGACTCCGTCCCCATCGTGCTGGTCAATCGGGCCGAGCCCGATCTCCCGGTCTCGAGCGTCGTCGGCGACGACGCGACCGGCATCCGCCAGCTGGTCCAGCACCTCGTCGGCCTGGGCCACCGCCGCATCGCTCACATCTCGGGACCCCTGACGACCTCGACCGGCGTGGTGCGCCTGCGGGCCTTTCGCCAGGAGGTGGCGGAGGCGGGCCTCGACCCGGCCGCCTGCCCGACGATCGCGGCCGAGGGCTATCACGTCGACGAGGGTGGGCGCTGCCTGACGGAGCTGCTGGACACGAACCCCGAGATCACTGCCGTGGTGGCCGCGAACGACCTCCTCGCCGTCGGCTGCTACGACGCGCTGAAGGCTCGCGGCCTCAGCTGTCCCACTGACCTGAGCGTCGTCGGCTTCAACGACATGCCGTTCGTCGATCGAGTGGCCCCGCCGCTCACGACTGTCCGGGTGCATCTCTACGACACCGGCGCCGAGGCGGCTCGACAGCTGCTGGCGCTGCTTGGCGACCGTACGCTGCCGGCGCGCTCGGTCGTCCTACCGGTCACGCTCGTCGTGCGGGGCTCGACCGCACCACCGCGCTGACAGTCATCCGAGCCTCCCGATCGAGAAGGTCGTCCGATGTCCCCTGCCCCTGCCCGCGTCCAGAAGGACCTGGAGCTCCGGCTCTCCGACGGGACCGTCCTGCGCGCTGACGTCTACCGCCCCGCGGACGACGCTCCCTCACCGGTCCTGCTCCAGCGGACGCCGTACGACAAGGCGCTCTACGGGCAGCTCGGCGCCTTCTACACCGATGCCGGCTACACGTTCGCGATCCAGGACGTCCGCGGCCAGCACTCCTCGGAAGGCACCTTCGAGCCGTTCGTGCACGAGGGGTCCGACGGCGTCGAGGCCGTCGCCTGGGCCGCCGCGCTCCCCGGTACGACCGGGCGAGTGGGGATGGTCGGCACGTCGTACCAGGCCACCTGCGCCTGGCAGGCTGCCGTCCGGCAGCCGCCGGCGCTGGCGGCGCTGGCCTGCGCCGTGACCCCCGTGGACTACCACGCCGACTGGTTCTTCCCCGGCGGCGCCTTCGCGCTGGCGTTCGCGACCACGTGGCTGCTCCACAACGTGGCCAACACCGCCGCCGCCCGCCTGTCGGACGGCCCAGCCCTCTCTGAAGGCATGAACGCCGCCTACGACTCCCTCAGCGAGCGCTGGTACTCGTACCTCCCCCTGCGCGACTTCCCGCCGCTGCTCCCCGACCGGACCGACGTGGCGCCGTACTTCTTCTCGTGGATCAACGAGCACCCGCTGCGCGACAGCTACTGGCAAGAGCTCTCGCTGCGCCCACGAATCGCCGACGTGACGATCCCCGTCCTCAACGTCGCCGGTTGGTACGACGTGTTCGTCGGCGCCGGAGCCGACGCCTTTGAACGACTCCGCTCCGCCGGCAACACCGCCTCGCGGCTGGTCGTCGGGCCATGGGGTCACAACACGTGGGCGACCTCGCTCGGTGACGTCGACTTCGGACCCGATGCGGGCTTCTCCTTCCCCGGCGCGGTGGTCGCCTGGATGGACGAGCACCTGCGGACGCCGGCCCGGAGCGTCGGGACATCCGAGCCCGTCCGCTACTTCAGCATGGGTGACCGGTCGTGGCGCACCGCCACTCAGTGGCCGCCCGCGGACTCGGCGCCCACGTCCCTGCACCTCGCCCCCGCGGGAAGGCTGAACACGGTGACGGCGGCACCGGATGTCGACGAGTTCGTCTACGACCCCGCGAACCCGGTCCCGAGCGTCGGCGGGCACAGCTGCTGCTTCGCGCCCACCTCGCCCATCGGGCCCTACGACCAGCGCGAGGTCGAGCGCAGACCGGACGTGCTGGTCTACAGCACCGGGCTCCTCACCGCGCCGGTCGAGATCGCCGGACCGGTCCGGGTCGAGCTGTACGCCGCGAGCACGGCGACCGACACCGACTTCACCGCCAAGCTCGTCGACGTCCATCCCGACGGGCGCGCGATCAACCTCGGCGAAGGAATCGTCCGCGCCCGCCACCGCGGCGGCACCGACCGCGCCGAGCCGCTCGTGCCGGGCGAGGTCACCCGGTTCGACATCGAGCTGCACCCGACCGCGAACGTCTTCGGGGCCGGCCACCGGATCCGGCTGGAGATCTCGAGCAGCAACTTCCCGGCGTACGACCGCAACCCGAACACCGGGGCGGCGTTCGGCCAGGACACCCGGCTGCGGTCGGCGCGGCAGACCGTCCATCTCGGCGGCGAGCATGCGTCCCGCTTGGTGCTTCCCGTGCTCGGCGACCTCAACGGTCTCGGCTGATCGAGGACGCCCGCACGTCCAGGCGTGCGGACTCCGCCCGGAGCCGGTCGTGCAGCGCGTTGGCGCCGGCGGACGCGGGCCTGTCGGTGGCCCAGGTGAGCCCGACCGCCTGCCGGATCGAGCTGAGGGGTGTGGCGATGAGCTCCAGGCGCTCGTCGTTGCCCGCGATCGACATCGGCACCGCTGCCAGGCAGTCGGTGCTCAGGAGCAGCTCTCGCAGCGTCGGCATCGACGTGCACTCGATCCGGTTCTCGGGCAGGCCCAGGCCGGCCCGGGCGAGGAGGTTCTCGAGCTCCGCACGCAGCGCGGTCTGTTCCACGGGAAGGATCCACGGGAACGACATCAGCCGCTCCAGGCCCGGCGACCGCATCCGGTGCACAGGGTGACCGGCCCGCGCGACCAGCCGCACCGGTTCGCGGTAGAGGAGCTCCTGGGTCAACCCGCGTGGGACCCGGGCACTCAGCCTGCCGACGACGAGGTCGCACTCCCCCGACAGGAGCGCGGTCTGGAGCACGTCGGGCGTCGCCTCCCTGACCACGACCGTGAGGCCGGGGTGCTCGTCCTTGAGCGCGGCGATCGCCCTCGGGAGCAGGAGGTTCGATCCGGCGAGGTGGATGCCCACCGTCACCGTGCCGAGGTCGGCCCGGCTCAGCAGCTGGATCTGGTCACCGGCCCGCCTGAGCTGGGCCAGCACGGCGCGAGCGTGCTCGAGGAAGCTCTCGCCGTACACCGTCGGTGCGACTCCCCGCGGCCCCCGATCGAACAGGGCGACCCCGACGATCTCCTCCAGCTCACGCAGCCCGCGGGTCACCACGGGCTGGGTGACGTGCAGCGCAGCAGCGGCCGCAACGATGCTGCCCTCCTCGGCGATCGTCGTGACGAGGTTCAGGTGTCGCAGCTTCAGCCGACCGTCGAGGAGGTGGTCACTCATCGAGTCATCCTATGCCTTTTTGGGCATAGCCCGTGAGCGAATCGGCATTGGACGGGCATGGCTTGGGTTCCTACCCTCGATGCCATGCCCAGTGCTCGACCTGACGTCGCCGTCACAACGACCGAAGCGGACCCCATCGAGGTCCGGAACATGGTCGGCGGGCGCCCGGTCGACGGGGTGAGGTCCTTCGGCAAGCTGAGCCCCGTGGACGGGACGCTCGTCGCCCGGGTCCACGAGGCCGGCGCTGAGGTCGTCGACGCCGCCGTCGCCGCGGCCCGCCGCGCCCTCGACGGGCCCTGGGGCCGCTCCAGCGTCGCCGAGCGTGCCCAGCTCCTCCGCCGCATCGCCGACCGGATCGAGGAGCGGTTCGAGGAGTTCGTCACCGCCGAGGTCCGCGACACCGGGAAGCCGGTCCGCCAGGCCCGCGAGCTCGACGTCGCCCGAGCCGTGGTCAACTTCCGCTCCTTCGCCGACACCGTCAGCTCGGCCGGGCTGGACTCGTTCCTGACCGAGCTCCCAAACGGGCGTCGGGCGCTCAACTACGCCGTCGCCAAGCCGCTCGGCGTGGTCGCGGTCGTGGTCCCGTGGAACCTCCCGCTGCTGCTGCTCACCTGGAAGGTCGCACCGGCGCTCGCGTGCGGCAACGCGGTCGTCGTGAAGCCGTCGGAGCAGACCCCGAGCACCGCGACCCTGCTCGCCGAGGTGATCGCCGAGGTCGGGGCGCCCGACGGCGTCTACAACGTCGTGCACGGCTTCGGCCCCGGCTCCGCCGGCGAGCTCCTCACCACGCACGACGGCGTCGACGGAGTCACGTTCACCGGCGAGTCCAGCACCGGCTCCGCGATCATGCGTGCCGTCGCGCCCGCCGTACGCCCGGTGTCCTTCGAGCTCGGCGGCAAGAACGCCGCACTCGTCTTCGCGGACGCCGACCTGGAACGGACCGTCGACGGCCTCGCCCGCTCCGTCTTCACCAACACCGGACAGGTGTGCCTGTGCACCGAGCGGGTCTACGTGCAGCGAGCCGTGTACGACGAGGTCGTCGCCAGCCTCGTCGAGCGGGCGGCGGGCCTGCGGCTGGGTCGTCCGGAGGACCTCGCCACGACCACCGGCCCGCTGATCTCGACCCAGCACCGCGCGAAGGTGGCCGGCTACCTGGACCTCGCCGTCGCCGAGGGCGCCGAGGTCCTGACCGGGGGCGGCGTTCCCGACCTCGGACCCGACCTCGACGGGGGCGCCTGGATCGAGCCGACGCTCTGGACCGGACTCGACCACTCCGCACGGGTGCTGCGGGAGGAGGTCTTCGGTCCAGTGGCGGCACTGGTCCCCTTCGACACCGAGGACGAAGCCGTCCGACTCGCCAACGACACGCGGTACGGGCTGGCCGCGGCCGTGTGGACCAGCGATCTCGAGCGTGGCCACCGCGTGGCGCAGCAGATGCGGGTCGGCATGGCCTGGGTGAACACGTGGTACCTGCGCGACCTTCGCTCGCCGTTCGGAGGGGTCGGGCTCTCCGGCATCGGCCGCGAGGGCGGCACCCACTCCCTCCACTTCTACACCGAACCGACGAATGTGTGCGTGCAGCTGTGAACGACTCGACCTCTCCTGCCATCCGCGCCGTCGCCGTACGCCTCGACGATGCGGTCCGCGCTGCCACCACCACCGACCGTCCCTCGCAGACCACGCCCCTCACGCTGACCGAGGCGTACGCCGTACAGCGAGCGGGCGTCGCGCTGCGAGCCGCGCGCGGGGACGTCCAGGCCGGGGTGAAGCTGGGGTTCACCAGCAGGGCCAAGGCCGAGCAGATGGGCGTCGCCGACGTGATCGCCGGCGTCATCACCAGGTCCATGCAGGTCGCCGATGGCGGCACGCTCGACGTCGACCGGCTGATCCACGCTCGCGTCGAACCGGAGGTCGCGTTCCGGCTCGGGAGCGACCTCGACCCGCATGCGGGCGGAGACCCGCTCGACGCCGTCGCCGAGATCGCCCCGGCACTCGAGGTCATCGACAGCCGCTACCAGGCCTTCCGCTTCTCGCTGGAGGACGTCGTCGCCGACAACACCTCAGCGAGCCGATTCGTGGTCGGTCCATGGACGCCGTTCGACGATGCCCGCGCCAGGCTCGACCTGGCCGACCTCGACGTCTCCCTCGAGATCGATGGTGCCGTTGCGGCCGCCGGCTCGACCGCTGCCATCCTGGGCGACCCGCTCGAGGCGATGGCCGCGATCCGCCGGATGGCCGCCGAGCACGGCCTGGTGATGCCTGCTGGGACGATCGTGCTGGCCGGAGCGGCCACCGAGGCGGTGCCGCTGCCGACGACGCCCGGCGCCGCGGTCTCGGCCACCGTCGTCGGCCTGGGCACCGTCTCGCTCTCGATCGCCGCAGGCGGTGGGTCGTGAGTGGCGGCAGGATCGTGGCCGGCAAGGCCAGGCCACGCGGTCGCTTCCCACACGTCAAGGAGGTCGGCGACCTCATCTTCGTCTCCGGCACGAGCAGCCGGCGGCCTGACAACACCTTCGCGGGCGCCGAGGCCGACGAGCTCGGCGTGGTCGAGCTCGACATCCGCGAGCAGACCCGAGCGGTGATCGAGAACATCCGCGACATCCTCGAGGCCGTCGACGCCTCCCTCGACGACCTGGTCCAGGTCACGACGTACCTCGTCAGCATGAACGACTTCGGCGGGTACAACGAGATCTGGTCGGAGTACTTCAACGAGTCCGGGCCGACTCGCACGACCGTCGCCGTCCACCAGCTCCCCCACCCGCACCTGCTCGTCGAGATCCAGGCCGTGGCGCACCGCTGAGCGCGGTCCGCCGGCACGTCAGGTCACGTCACAGAAGGAGAAGTCGATGTCCGTCCCGCCCGTGGTGAACTTCGAGAAGTGGGTCGCCGAGCACGAGCACCTGCTCAAGCCGCCGGTCAACAACAAGCAGATGTGGGAGCCGATGGGCGACTTCATCGTGCAGGTCGTCGGCGGCCCCAACCAGCGCACCGACTTCCACCTCGACCCGTACGAGGAGTGGTTCTACCAGGTCAAGGGCAGCATGCACGTCAACCTGATGACCGACGACGGGCCGCAGCGCATCGACATCGGCGAAGGCGAGATGTGGATGCTGCCTCGGAACGTCTACCACTCGCCGCAGCGCCCCGAGGCCGGCTCGATCGGCATCGTCATCGAGCGGATCCGCGAGGAGGGCACGCTCGAGAAGTTCAACTGGTTCTGCCTCGAGTGCAACGCACTCGTGCATGAGGTCGAGCTGCAGGTGCGCGACATCGTGGCCGACCTCCCACCGGTCTTCGAGCTGTTCTACAACTCGGTCGAGGCGCGCACGTGCGGCAGCTGCGGCGCCCTGCACCCGGGCAAGGGCTGACGTGGAGCAACCTGGCCCGGGCAGCATCGACGTGCACACGCACCTGGTCCCCCGCGGCTGGCCGGACCTGGGTCCCGGCCGACCTTGGCTCCGGATCGACTCCGAGCGTGAGGCGATGATCATGGTCGGCGAGGAGCAGTTCCGGCCGATCGACTCGACGTGCTGGGACCCGGCTGCCCGGGTGGCCGACATGGACTCCGACGGTGTCGATGTCCAGGTCGTCTCGCCGACACCGGTCTTCTTCGGCTATGACCTCAGCGGCGGCGAGGCCGCCAAGATCTCTCGGATCTTCAACGAGCTGACGCTGGAGATCACCGACAGCAGCGGCGGACGTCTGGTCCCGTTCTGCCAGGTTCCGTTGCAGGACACCGATGCCGCGTGCCAGGAGCTCGATCGAGCCGTCGCCGACGGGCACCGTGGCGTGGAGATCGGAAACCACGTCGGCGACCGCGACCTCGACGACGACGGCGTCGTGACCTTTCTGCAGCACGCGGCGAGCCTCGACGTACCGGTGTTCGTGCACCCGTGGGACATGCCGACCTCGCCGCGTCTGGACCGCTGGATGGCCCGGTGGTTGACCGGGATGCCGGCCGAGACCCACCTGTCGATCATCGCGATGGTCCTCGGCGGTGCGTTCGATCGGCTCCCCGAGTCGCTGCGGATCTGCTTCGCCCACGGTGGCGGTTCGTTCGCCTACTGGCTGGGACGTCTCGAAAACGCGTGGCACCGGAGGCCGGACCTGATCCGCACGTCCGACGTACCGCCGTCGGCGTACGTCGGCCGCTTCAGCGTCGACACCGTCGTCTTCGAGTCGGCGCCGCTGCGCCTCCTCGTCGAGACCCTCGGTGCCGAGCAGGTGATGCTCGGCAGCGACTACCCCTACCCACTCGGCGAACGGCCCGTCGGGACGGTGCTCGAGCGCGCCGACTTCCTCGACGACGGGCAGCGCGACCTGATCCGCAGGGGCAACGCCGAGCGGTTCCTGGCGGCCTCCGGGCGGGGGCGACCGCGTGAGCACCAGTGACCAGACGCCGCGTGCTGCGAGCGACGCCGCCGTGACGGCAGCGGCCGACCGGCTCTTCCTCGCCTTCGAGACCGCGAAGCCCTGTGCACCCGTCCGCGACCTGATCGGGCCCGACGATGCGTCAGCCGCCTATCGGGTGCAGGAGCGCCTGGTCGCTCGCAGGCTCGCGGCGGGCGCCGAGATCGTCGGCCGGAAGATCGGAGCGACGTCCGAGGCGGTCCAGGCTCAACCGGGTGTCGGCCGACCCACCTTCGGCGTGCTCCTCGATGACATGGCCCACGCATCGGGCGACGTGATCCCGCTCGACCGCTTGATCCAGCCCAAGGTGCAGGCTGAGGTTGCTTTCGTGCTGGCCGAGGACCTCGCTGACGGCCCGCTCGATGACGCCCAGGTGCGGGCGTCGATCGCGTACGCCGTAGCGGCCCTCGAGATCGTCGACAGCCGCATCCTCAACTGGGACATCAGCTTCGCGGACACGGTCGCAGACAACGCATCCTGCGGGCTCTTCGTGCTCGGCGACGAGCCGTGCACGCTCGCCGAGGTCGACCCGGCGGCGGTGCGGATGTCGATGATGATCGACGGCGAGGAGGCGTCGACCGGCGCGGGTGCCGACTGCCTCGGCGACCCGGTCCATGCGGCCGCCTTGCTGGCTCGTGAGGCCCACCGCTTCGGACGGCCCTTGCGCTCCGGGCAGGTGGTGCTGTCGGGAGCGCTGGGTCCCGTGCGAATGGCGCACGCCGGAGCCCATGTGGAGGCCACCATCACCGGCCTGGGCTCGGTGAGCGCCCACCTCGGCGCGCGGCTTCGGGCGGTCCGGTGAACCCCGGACCAAGGTCGCCCGACGGCCGGGCGTCCCCGTCACGCACCGAGGCAGCGCCGGCCTGCTCGAGCCGGAGCATTTCGACGACGTTCGGACTGAGCGAGCCACACCCGCGCTGACCTGCGCACTGTCGGCGGCGACGGTTGGCACTGATATCCCTACCTGCGGTTATTCGTCTCACGACGTTGACCGTCGTTGGTAATCCTCTGATCTGACGGGGGGCATTTCCGGGGCAACCCGCAAGTCGGCAGGTCCGGAGCCGAGGGCGGCCTGGGTGGTGGTAGCGACACGGCAACCTCTCCTCACGCGGGTCGCTCCAGGCGGCCGAAGGCGCTGCGGTGGAAGACGAGCGGCGTGGTGGCGCTCTCGTGGTCGACGTGCTCGACCGCGTGCAGCTCGAGCAGGACCAGGAGGTGGTCGCCGGCGTCGACCTCCCGGTAGATCGTGCAGTCGAACCGGGCCAGGCCCTCGTCGAGGGTGACCGCGCCCTCCTCGCTCACCACGTGGGCGACACCGGTGAAGCGGTCGTCGACCGGACCGGCGAGCTGCCGGCAGACGACGTCCTGGCTGTCGGCGAGCACGGTCACCCCCAGGTGCCGGGCGCGGCGCAGGTCCGGCCAGGTCCTCGAGGTGCGCGCCAGGTTCACCGAGATGAGCGGCGGGTCGAGGCTGACCGAGGTGAAGGAGCTCGCGGCCAGGCCGACCAGCGAGCCGTCGACCTCGGCGGCGACCGCGACCACCCCCGTCGGGAAGATCCCGAACGCCGCGCGCAGGCGGGACGGGTCGAGATCCTGGTTGGTGGTCAGCGGGGTGCTCGAGGTGGTGACGGGGGCGGTCACGCAGTCCTGCCTTTCCGGTTGGCTTGCAGGTGGGTGGTCACGATCGGCTTGGTGGCGGCCAGCCAGGCGGCGTACGCCGCGGGGTCGTCGTGCTGGGAGTCGAGGACGAAGAGGCCGCGACCGGGGACGGTGGCACCGATCTCGGTGAGCACGGGCCGCAGGGTCAGCTCGGGCGCCAGCGCGTGGGCGGGGCCGCCACCGAGCATCAGCGGGATCGCGAGGCCCGTGAGTCCGCTGCCGCCCGCGAACCGGTCGAGGAACAGCTTGAGCAGTCCCGTGTAGGTCCCCTTGTACGTCGGGCTGCCGACCACGACCAGGTCGGCCGCACCGACCTCCTCGACGAGCGCGGCCACGCCGGCGTCCGACCAGTCGAGGACCGCCGGGCCGAGCTCGGCGAGGTCGACGACCAGGTCCGGCTCGCCGGCGAGCTCGCGGGCGAGGTACGCCGCGGACGCGAGCGTGCGGCTGGCGGGCTTCGGGTTGCCGACGACGACCGCGACGCCGCTCAACTGGCTGCGCTCCAGTCGGCGCTGACGACGTCGGGCAGGTCAGGCCCGAGCTTGAGGGACTCGAGGAAGAGCACGATCGTCGCCGCGACCGAGCGGTGCGAGGCGTCGTTGAGCACGTCGTGCCGGCCGCCGTTGACGAGGCGTACCCGCACACCGCGGGCACCGGCATACGGCGCCAGTGCGGCACCGGCGGGCGTGATCGGGTCGGCCGACCCGTGCAGCAGGAGCGTCGGGCGGTCGGCCGGACGCAGCTCGAGCGAGTCCCACGGCAGCGGCGCGTTGAGGCCGCCCCGGCCGAAGGCGTCGTCCTGAGAGATGACCTTGCGGTGCACGGGACACGCCGTGCGTGCCTCCACCTCCTCCTCCCAGGTCTCCACGCCGCCCGACTCGGGCAGCGCGAGGCCGGCGAGCACCACGGCATCCACCGGGAGCTCCGGGGCGAGTAGTGCGGCGAGCGTGGCTCCGCTGTCGGCGCCGACCAACACCTTCGGTCCGGGGAGCTCCTCGTCGGCCAGCAGCTTCTCGACGCCGACGCGGGCGGCGTCGAGGTCGTCGAGGTCGATCGGCAGCAGGCGCACCCGGTAGGCGTCGGCCGAGAGCCGGCGCCCGAACCGCTCGTACGACGCGGCGGTCTCACCGCGTCCGGGCAGCACGACGAGGGTGCCGCGCGGCGTACCACCGGCGGGTTCGTTCCAGGCGGTGACAGTCATCGTCGTTCTCCTTCTCAGTGAGCCCAGTGGGACACGAACCAATGCACGGCACCCGTGTCGGGGTCGTAGGAACGGCGTGGCAGCGTGCCGATGTCGGCGCCGTAGACGTGGATGCCGACGACGGGCACGTCGCCGCCGCATCGCACCTGGTGCACGTCGTCGTCAGTGGTGCAGCAGACGGTGACCTCGCCGGCACCCCACTCGTGGACACCCTCCTGGACCAGCGGGACGTCGGGCTGAGTGGGCTTGGCGTACTGGGTCTCCACCTCGACGCCGCTGTAGATGCCGACGACGCCCCAGGTCTCGTGGCCGTGGACCGGCGTGCCCTGGCCGACGTTCCAGACGGCGCTGGCAATCGAGCAGGAGCCGTCGGCCGCGACGTGTAGCGGGTACATCACGTAGCGCTCCGGGTCGGGCTGCACCTTGTCGACGGGCAGCTCGAAGCCGGCGGCGAGGGTGGCCGTCAGCTCCGCCTGGATGGCCGCGGTCAGCGCCTGCTCGTCGAGGCCCTGCGCGATGAGCTCCTCGACGTTGCGCGCGAAGGCCGCGAGCTCGGGGACGTCACTGCTGACGGGGACGATCTGGTCGGTGCTCATGCGGGCTCCTTCGTGAGGACGGGGGCGGCGTACGCCGCGATGCGGTCGCGCAGGCCCGGTACGGCGAGCGAGCGGGCCAGGGCGGCCAGCTCCGCGTTGGAGTCGTGGGCCGGGCGCAGGGGTAGGCCAGCGGCGAGGGCGGCCTCGAGGTCGGTCGGGGTGCCGGTGGTCAGGGGGCCGCCGAGCTCGGCCCGCCGTACGCCGCCAAGCGCGACGCCGAACGCGGCGCCGGGGAATCGGAGGGTCACCCGCCGGTCGACCAGTCGGTGGTCGCAGGCGAGCACGAGGTCGGCGCCCGCACCGATTGCGGCGCCCTGGGCGAGGGCGACGGTGACGTACGGCGCCGCCAGCAGCCGCTCGAGCAGGACGCCGATGCGCAGGAAGCGGAGCGCCAGCGAGGCGTCGGTCTCGTCGGCCAGGCCGCCGAGGTCGAAGCCGGCCGCGAAGTGCCGCTCGTTGCCCTGGAGCACCAGCACCCGGGGACGGGCGGCCTCGGCCTCGTCGAGCACGCCGTGCAGAGCCTCGACCAGGTCTGCCGACAGGGCATTGGCCCGGGCCGGCCGGTCGAGCGTCACGGTCCACACGGGTCCGCGGTCGACGACGACGCTCATGACGCCACCCACTCGTCGTACACGTCCACGTCGGCGCCGAGCACCGGCGCACCCCGGTCCAGCCGGGGCTGCTGGCCCTCGATGCGCACGGGGAAGACCACGGTCGGGGTCGGCCCGGCGACGGGGACGTCGATGTCGGCGACCAGGCCGGTCGACGCGACGTGCGGGTCGGCGAGGACCTCGCCGAACGTGTTGACCGGACCGCACGGCACACCGCGGGCGCGCAGCTCGGTGAGCCACTCCTCCCGCTTGCGCCCCGCGAAGCGTTCCTGCAGCAGCGCCTCGAGCTCGTGCTGGTGGGCGACCCGGTCGAGCTGGGTGACGAAGCGCGGGTCGTCGACCAACTCGGGGCGTCCGACGACGTCGGCGACCGCGGCCCAGAGCCGGTCGTTGCCGGCCGCGACGGTGAAGTCGCCGTCGGCGGCCGAGAACCCCTGGTACGGCGCGTTGCGCGGGTGGGCGGTGCCGAGCCGCTGCGGCTCGCGGCCGGATCCCCAGTACTCACTGGTCTGCAGCGCCGAGACGCCGAGCAGGCAGTCGAGCATCGGGGCGTCCACGCGCACGGACGACCCACTCCCCCTGACCTGCGGGAGCAGCGCGGCGATCGTGTAGGCGGCGTAGAGGCCGGCGGTGAAGTCGCCGACGGGCACGCCGGCCTTCACCGGGCCGCCATCGGGCGGTCCGGTGACGCTCATCAGCCCGGACATCCCCTGGATCACGACGTCGTAGGCGCCGTCGTTGACGTAGGGGCTGGTCAGTCCGTAGCCCGAGATCGAGCAGTAGACGAGCCCGCGGTGGCGCTCGCTCACCGTGTCGTAGCCGAGGCCGAGCCGGTCGAGCACGCCCGGCCGGTAGTTCTCGACGACGACGTCGGCGGCCGCGACGAGGTCACGCACCCGCGCCAGGTCTTCCGTGTCCTTCAGGTCGGCCACGATCGACCGCTTGTTGCGGTTGACCGAGGCGAAGTTGTGGCTGAACCGCCCGCCCTCGCCGTCGTCGGCGAAGGGCGGCCAGCCCCGCATCTGGTCGCCGGTGGGCGGCTCGACCTTGAGCACGTCCGCGCCGAGGTCGGCGAGCAGCATGCCGGCGAAAGGGCCGGCGGCCACGTGGGCCAGCTCGACGACCCGCACTCCTTCCAGTGGTCGCATCGGCAGCCTCAGACCGCCGCGGCTTCGGCCGGGTTGCCGCGGGTTGTGGCGCGGTGCGCGAGCTCCTGGCGGACCAGCGGGAGCAGGTCGCGACCGTAGTCGATCGCGTCCTGCAGGGGCTCGTAGCCACGGATCAGGACGGTGTCGACGCCGATCTCGACGTAGTCGAGGATCGCGGCGGCGACCGTCTCGGGCGAGCCGACCAGTGCGGTCGAGTTGCCGCCGCCGCCGACTGCCTGGGTGGTGGGCGTCCACAGGCACCGGTCGTGCAGGTCGCCCTTCTCGGCGACCGCGAGGAGCCGCTGCGACCCGGAGTTCTCCGGGCCTTTGCCGGCCGGGTGCAGCTGGCTGTGCTTGGCCTTGAACTGCGCGCCGACGTTGCCGTTGATGGTGTCGAGGATCGAGTGCGCGCGCTCCCAGGCCTCGGCGTCGGTGCGGCCGAGGATGGGCCGGAAGGAGACCGAGATGCGAGGGTTTCGCGTGCGGCCGGCCGCGCGGGCCTTCTCCCCGACGGTCGCGATCTGGCCCGAGGTCTCGGCGAGCGGCTCGCCCCAGAGCATGTAGGTGTCCGCGTGCTTCGAGCCCACGACGTACGCCGCCGGCGAGCTGCCGCCGAAGAAGAGGTCGATGTGGCGCCCGTCGACCGGCTTCACGTGCGGGGTGAAGTCCTCGAACCTGTAGTAGGCGCCGTCGAAGCTGTGCGGGCCGGGGGTGTCCCAGGCAGCGCGCAGGATCGTGAGGTACTCGTCGGTGCGGGCGTAGCGCTCGTCCTTGGGCAGGTAGTCGCCCTCGCGGCGCTGCTCGGCGTCGGTGCTGCCGGTGACGATGTTGAGGGCGACCCGGCCGCCGCTGAACTGGTCGAGCGTCGTGAACGTGCGCGCCGCCAGCGTCGGGTGGACGACTCCGGGGCGGTGGGCGACCAGGAGACCGAGGCGCTCGGTGTGCGCCGCGGCGTACGCCGCCACCTGGGTGCCCTCCGCCCATCCGGAGCCGTAGCCGATGAGCACGCGGTCGAACCCGCCTGCCTCATGGGCCTTGGCGAAGCGCGCGGTGTAGTCGGGGTCGACCAGGCGGCCGTCACCGGGCCGGATCTCCGAGGCGTCGGCCGTGCCGATCATGCCGAGGATCTCGACGTCGTCGTACGTCATGTCTCTGCCTTCCTGAAGCGTGGAGAGGGTCAGCCGGCCAGGGCCGGACGCTGCTGGGCACCCGCGCGGACCAGCTCGATCACGCGGGCGTACTTCTTCGCGTCCTCCAGCGGGTCGAAGCCGCGGATGAGGAGGGTCGTGACGCCGAGGTCGACGTAGTCGAGGAGGCCCTCGGCGACCTGCTCGTAGGTGCCGACGAGTGAGGTGGAGTTGCCGGCGCCGCCGGTGACCTTGGCCAGCGCGGTCCAGAGCCGCTTGTCGTGGACGTCGCCCTGCTCGGCGGCGGCGACGAGCCGCTGGGAGCCGACGGCGTTCTTGCCGAAGCCGCTCAGCGGCCCGGCGTCCCCGGCCTTCGCCTGCGCCGCCGCCAGCACCGCCTCGGCCTGCGCCCACGCCTCGTCCTCGGTCTCGGCGACGATCGGCCGCAGGCTCACCGAGTAGCGCGGGCTGCGGCTGTACGGCGCCGCGGCCGCCTTGACCTCGGCGATCCGCTGGCGGATGCCGTCGAGCGGCTCACCCCAGAAGGCGTAGGCGTCGGCGTGCTTGCCGCCCACCCGGATCGCGTCCTCGGAGGCGCCGCCGAAGTAGATCGGGATCTCGCCGGGCTCCGGGCGGACCGAGGCGTGGGCACCGGTGACCCGGTAGAACTCGCCCTCGTGGTCGAACGGGACCTCGGACTCCCACTCCTGGCGGAGCACGGTCAGGAAGTTGTCGGTGCGTCGGTAGCGCTCCTCCTTGGTGAGGTAGTCGCCGTCGCGCTGCTGGTCCGTGTCGTCCCCGCCGGTGATCACGTGCATCGCCACCCGGCCGGGGTGGAACGCGTTGAGCGTGGCGTAGGCGCGGGCGGCGATGGTCGGCGCCCAGAAGCCCGGCCGGTGTGCAAGCAGGACCTTGAGCTTCTCGGTCGCCTCGAGCGTCTGGTCGGCGAGCACGAAGCCGTCGATGGAGGACGACGAGTGGGCGATCAGGACCCGGTCGAAGCCGGCCGCCTCGTGGGCACGTGCCAGCTCGGCGGCGAACTCCTTGTCGACCGGCGGGCCCACCGGCACGCCGATCTCGGTGTGCGTGGCCATCCCACCGACGGTCGCGGTGGTGCCGGTCGTGTCGACGCGCTGCGTCGCGGTGATGCCGATGAACTCGAGGTCGATGGAGCGGCTCATGCTGACTCCCTCTCGGGGCTCTGGTCCTGCTGGTGGTCGTGGAGGCGGTCGCGCCAGGCGGCGGCGACGTGGCAGGCGGCCTGGCGGCCGGGCGCCCGCGGCACCGGGGCCAGTGCGGGCTGCTCGACGCAGGCGTCATGGGCGAAGGGGCAGCGCTGCGCGAAGACGCAGACGCCGTCGACGGGCCAGGGCCGGGTGCCCTCGGCCGGCACCAGCTGCTCGGGGCGCAACCGGTCCTCGTCCGTCGCGACCTCCACGCTCGGCGCGGACGCGGTCAGCAGACCCGTGTAGGGGTGGGCGGGCTGCTCGAGCACCTGGCGGATCGGGCCCTGCTCGACGATCCGGCCGCGGTAGAAGACGGCGACCCGGTCGGCGATGCCGGCCAGCGAGCTGAGGTCGTGGGCGATGATCACGACGGCGAGCCCGAGCTCGGTGCGCAGCTGGTCGAGCAGGTTGAGCACCAGGTTGCGGTTGGAGACGTCGAGCGCGGAGACCGGCTCGTCGCAGAAGAGCAGCCGCGGCCGGGTCGAGATGGCGCGGGCGATCGAGACCCGCTGGCGCTGGCCGCCCGAGAGGGCGCGCGGGCGCCGGTCACGCATGGTCTCGGGCTCGAGGCCGACGAGGCGCAGGGACTCGTCGACCCGCTCCTCGCGCTCCCGGCGGGACAGCGCGCCCACGATGTCGAGTGGCTCGCGGACGAGCTCGGCGACGGTGAGGTCCGGGTCGAGCGAGCGCAGCGGGTCCTGGAACACCAGCTGCACCTGGCCGGAGCGACGGAAGCCGCGCAGGGCGCGGCCACGGAGGCTGCCGACGTCCTGGCCGCCGAACTCGATGCTCCCGGCGACCGGCGCCACCAGGCCGACCGTCGCGCGGGCCAACGTCGTCTTGCCGGAGCCGGTCTCGCCGACGATGCCGACGACCTCGCCGGCGCCGACGTCGAGGTCCGCCTCGGAGAGCGCGGCACCGGTGCCGAGGCCGGTCGCCTTCTTCGGCGGCGCGTAGGAGACCGACAGGCCGCGCACCTGCAGAAGCGGGGCGGGGGTCGTGCTCATGCGGGCACCTCCTGCTGGGTCCGGACGGTCGGGTCCTCAACGAGGACGCAGCGCGCGGCCCGCTGGGGGCCGAGGTCGGTCAGCGCCACCGGTCCGTCGAGGCACTGCGAGCTGGCGTAGGGGCAGCGTGGGGCGAAGCGGCAGCCGGGCATCTGCTCGCCGGCGGCCGGCGGCTGGCCGGGGATCACGTCGAGCTTGCGGCGCTGCCAGCTGCCGATGGTCGCGACGCCCATGAGGGCCTGCGTGTAAGGGTGCCTCGGATTGCTCAGCACGTCGGCGGTCGGGCCGCTCTCGACGATCTGACCGCCGTACATGACGAGGATCCGCTCGCAGGTCTCGGCGACCACGGCCAGGTCGTGGGTGACGAGGAGCAGGGACAGCCGGTGGCTCTCGCGGAGCCGGCGCAGCAAGCCGAGGATCTCCGCCTGGATGACCACGTCGAGGGCGGTGGTCGCCTCATCGGCGATCAGCAGCTCGGGCTCGCAGGACACCGCGATCGCGATGAGGACGCGCTGGAGCATGCCGCCCGAGAGCTGGAAGGGGTACTGGTGGAAGACCGACTCGGGGTCATGCAGGCCGACCTCGGCGAAGAGCTCGACCGTGCGGCGGTGGGCGTCCGAGCGGGACAGGCCGCGCTTGACCCGCAGCTGCTCGGCGAGCTGGTGACCAACGGTCAGCGACGGGTTGAGGTAGGACGCCGGGTCCTGGAAGACCGCGCCGACTCGCGTTCCGCGCACCTGGTTCCACGTCGCACGGCGGGCGCCGGTGAGCTCCACCTCGTCGCTGCCCGAGCCGAGCACGATGGCGCCGGCGTCGACCTGACCGGTCGCGGGCAGCAGCCCGAGGACCGCGCGACAGGTCAGGGTCTTGCCACTGCCGGACTCGCCGACCAGGCCGACGGACTCGCCGCGGCCGATCGTGAACGACACGTCCTGCACGGCGACGAGGTCGTTGCCCACGGACACCTGGAGGTCGCGGACCTCCAGCACCTGCTCATGCGCTGACATCGGCGGTCTCCTTCCGCGAGGTGGCATGGGCGGTGGCCGGGCTCGGGCTCGCAGCCGTCCGCACGCGCCGCTTGCGACGGCGGGGCGCCGCGCCGGTCGCCTCGCGGATGGCGTCGGCGAGCAGGTTGAGCGAGCCGACGGTGGCCATCATCAGCAGGCCCGGGAAGATCGGGGCGTAGGACTGCTGGGCGAGGTAGCCGAGGTCGGAGGCGAGCATCCCGCCCCAGGTCGGCGCCGGCGGGGTGACGCCGAGGCCGAGGAACGACAGGGACGCGACGACGAGCAGCGCGGCGCCGGTCGCCTGGGCGGAGGTGACGGCGACGTTGGGCAGCACCTTGGTCCAGATGTGCTTGCGCAGCGTCCACCACTCCGAGGCGCCCATTAGCTCCGCGGCCTCGACGTACTGCTGCTTGCGCAGGCCCATCGCCGCCGACCGGGTGACCCGGAAGAAGATCGGGCTGATCAGCACGCCGATCGCGAACATCGCCTGCTGGAGGCCGTTGCCGAGCGTGCCGGCGACGGCGATCGCGAACACCGTGAACGGCAGGATCACGAGGGTGTCGCTGATCCGGAGGGTCAGCCACTCGAGCTTCGGACCGAGCCAGGCGGAGGCCAGGCCGGTCGGGATGCCGAGCGCGCCACCGATGAGCACCGCCTCGGCGGCGCCGGCGACCGAGAGCCGGGTGCCGGCCATCAGGCGGCTGAGCACGTCGCGGCCGACGTAGTCGGTGCCGAGCAGGTGGTCGGCGCTCGGTCCCTGGAGTATCGAGTCGGTGTACTGGTGGAGCGGGTCGTGCGGGGCGAGTGCCTCGCCGAAGGCCGCCAGGAAGGCGACGCCGACGAGCACGACCAGCGCGAGCCGGGCGCTCGGGATGGCCCACAGGTTGCGGAGCGTGGTCATCGGCGCACCCCCTCGCGCCGGGCCATCGGGTTGAGGGCCGTCTGCAGGACGTTGATGACCAGGCTGGCCACCACCACGATCACCGCGGTGACGAGGAGCGTGCCGAGCACGACGGGCACGTCGCCCTTCTCGGCCGACTGCAGCGCCAGCTGGGCGATGCCCGGCAGCCCGAAGAGCTGCTCGGTGATCACCGCGCCGCCCACGATGAGCGGTACGGCGAGGCCGATGACCGCCAGCGTCGGGCCGGCGGCGTTGCGGAGCACGTGCCCGAAGAGCACCCGGGACCGGCCGAAGCCGCGCATCTCCGCGCCGACGGCGTAGTTCTCGGCGAGCGACCCGACCAGCGAGGTCCGCAGCTGCCGGGCGATGGACGCGGCGACGTCGAGGCTGAGCGCCAGCGACGGCAGGATCGCGAACCGCAGCCACTCGACCGGGTCGTCCCCGAGCGCGACGTACCCACCGGCCGGCAGCCACTGGAGCTTGACCGCGAAGACGACGATCAGCGCCATGCCGATGACGAACGGCGGCAGCGTGGCGAGCACCGAGCAGACGAGCGTGACCGCCCGGTCGAAGAGACCGCCGTTGCTGAGCGCGGCGCCGATGCCGGCGCCGCCGCCGATCAGTATGGCCAGCACCAGGGCGAGGACCGCGATCGAGAGGTCGACGGGCAGCGCTTGGCGAATGCTGTCGGTGACCGGGATGGTCGTGAACCAGGAGCGTCCCAGGTCGCCCTGCAGCGCGTTGCCGAGCCAGGAGACGTACTGCACCGGCAGCGGTCGGTCGAGGCCGAACTCGTGGTTGAGCCGGTCGATGTCCGCCTGGGTCGCGGTCTCCCCCAGCGCCGCGGCGGCGGGGTTGCTGTCGCTCAGCGCGCCGAGGCCGAAGGTGATGACCGAGGCCAGCAGCAGCACGGTGACGGTGATGACGAGGGTGCTCGCCACCGACCACAGGAGCGGTACGACGCGGCGCGCTCGCCCCGGCGCCACCACCGCCGCCGGGGTGGGGGCCGGCGCCGCGGGCGCTGGTGCCTGGGTGACGGTCAGGGTCACGACACGGTCACTCCCTCGAAGCGACGCAGGCTGGGCAGGTCGGGGATCTCCGAGACGCCCTTGCGGATCACCGCTGCGGGTGCGGTCACGAGGAAGGTGTTCGGGAAGGTGGTGACCGCGATCTTGGTCGCCTCCTGCAGCAACCCCGCGTACGCCGGGTCGTCGGTCGGGGTCTGCTTGACCTTCGTCAGCTGAGCCTCGAGCTTCGCGTTGGTCTGCCGGGCCGGGTTCATCAGGCCCTCGGCGCCGAAGAGCACCTGGAACGCCTGCACGGGCGACTCCCGGCCGGCGAACCCGTCGAAGGCAAGCGCCTTGGAGTGCTCGATGTAGACCAACTGCGTGTGCTGGGTCTGCGGAATCGTGTCGATGGTGACCTCGAAGCCGACCTCGTTGAGTTGCGCCTGGATCAGCTCCACCGCAGAGGTGGAGAAGCCAGAGCTGGTGAACTTCACCGGGACCGGGTCGGTGTACCCGGCCCCCCGGAGCAGGGAACGGGCCTTGTCGGGGTCGTAGGCGAAGGCTTCGCCCAGGTCGTCGTTGTAGCCGACGTAGCCGGGCGGGAAGGGCTGGTAGTCGGGCTCCCCTACCCCGAAGAAGACGACCTCGACGAGCTTGTCCCGGTCGATGGCGTACTTCAGCGCCTCGACGACCGCCGGGTCGTCGAACGGCGCCATCTCGGCGTGCACGTCGAGGCAGTACACGAACATCGAGTCGATGATCTGCACGTCGAGGCCCGCTGCCTTCGCCTGCTCGATCTGTGCGCCGAGGATCCGGGCGAGGTTGTACTGGCCGGACTGGACCGACGCGACGACGGTCGACGGGTCGGCCTGTGGGTAGAGCTCGAAGGCCGACACCGTGATCTCGTCGGCGGCGAAGAAGTTGTCGTTCTTGGTCATCGAGGCGTGGTCGTTCTGGACGTACTTGGTCACCGAGAACGGTCCGGATCCGGCTGGTTGCGTGGCCAGGGAGTCCGGGTCCTTCTCGAAGACCGCCGGGTTGACGACCATGCCGGTCTTGCCCGCGAAGAGCAGCGGGTACTGGTAGTCGACCTCGGTGAGCTCGATGACGACGTCGAGGTCGCCTGAGGCCTGGACCGACTTGATGGTGGCCATCTGCGGCGCGATCAGCGAGCCGTCCTGGCTGCGGCCGCGCTCGATCGACTTGGCGACCGCCTCGGCGTTCAGCGGGCTGCCGTCGCTGAACTTCAGGCCCTTGCGGAGGGTGAAGGTGACCTGCTTTCCGGACTTGTCGTACTGCCAGGACTCGGCGAGCCACGGGACCGCGTTGCCCTGCTCGTCGAGCGCCGTGATCGGGTCGTAGGTGAGGGCGAGCATCTGCACGTCCGAGCCGGCCGACGACGTGACCGGGTCCCAGGTGGTCGGCAGCTGCCAGGCCCACGTGATCGTGCCGCCGCCGGAGCCGGAGGACGATCCGGCGCCGTTCGAGGTGCCGCCGCAGGCCTGGAGAGCCATGATCAGGCCGGCGCCGAGGCTGGCGCCGAGGAAGGTGCGGCGGTTGAGGTCGACGGCGGGTCGTCGGGAGTGGGAGGGCGTCGGCATCAGGCGTCTGCCTTTCGTACGTGCGGAGACGGGGGTCTCGGGATGGATGGGTCGGTGCTCGTCTGGTGCTGGTCGGACAGGTGGCACCGGGCGCCCGGCGGGTGCGGCCGGGCGCCCGGATCTCAGACCGCCTGCTCCGCGGCCGCACGGGCCGCGGTGTGGCGGTTGGTCGGAACGGGGAGCCCGAGATGTCCCCGCAAGGTGGTCGCGTCGTAGTCGGCGCGGAAGACACCGCGCTCCTGGAGGATCGGCACGACGTCCTCGACGACGCGCCGGAAGTTGGCGGGGTGGTCGACCCCGATGTTGAAGCCGTCGCAGGCGCCGGCCTCCCACCACTCGACGAGCTTGTCGGCCACGGTCGTGGGCGACCCGACGAACTCGCTCTTGCGGAAGTAGCGGGTGGCCTCAACGGTCTGGCGCAGCGTCCAGCCGCTCTCGACCGCACGCTCGGTGATGGCCTTGGCCTGCGTGTAGAAGGAGCGGCGGCCGTGCTCGAGGGTCTCGGCCGGGAACGGCGCATCGAGGTCGTACACCGTGAAGTCGTGCCAGCCGAACGGCCGGCCGAACTCGGCCAGCGCTGCCTGGAAGGTGTGGTCGCGGTCGTTGTTGAACGCCTCGATCTCCCGGGCCTCCTCGTCGGTGTCGCCGACGACGACCTTGATGCCCGGCATGATCACGAGGTGGTCGGGGTTGCGCCCGAACCGGTCCCGGGCGCGGCCCTTGATGTCCTGGTAGAACGCCTGCCCGGCGGGGATGTCGGGGGCGTGGGTGAAGATGCCCTCGCCGACGCTGGCGCCGAGGTCGCGGCCCTGGTCGGAGTCGCCGGCCTGGAAGACCACCGGGTGTCCCTGCCGCGAGCGCACCAGGTTGAGCGGACCCCGGACCTTGAAGTAGGTGCCCTCGTGGTCGAGCACGTGCTGCTTGGTGCGGTCGAGGAAGACGCCGCTCTCCCGGTCGCGGACGAAGGCGTCGTCCTCGTAGGAGTCCCAGAGCGCTCGCGCCAGCTCGACGTACTCCTGCGCGCGGCGGTAGCGGGTGTCGTAGTCGTAGTGGTCGTCGAGCCCGTAGTTGCCGGCCGTCCCGGCGTCGCCGGTCGTGACGACGTTCCAGCCCGCCCGGCCGCGGCTGATCAGGTCGAGCGAGCCCAGGCGACGCACCAGGTTGAACGGGCTGTTGAAGCTCGTGGTCGCCGTGCCCACCAGGCCGATCCGCTCGGTGCGTGCGGCGAGCGCACTCAGCAGCGTCAGGGGCTCGAGCCGATTGAGGTAGTGGGGCGGCGAGTACGGCGTGATGAACTGGCTGTCGACGATGAAGACCAGGTCGAAGCGACCCTGCTCGGCGAGCTGGGCGATGCCGGTGAACCAGTCGACGTCGACGCTGGCGTCGCCGGGGATGTCGGGGTCGAGCCACAGGGTGTGGCTCCCCGGGCCACCGGTGCCGTACGGCACGGCCCCCAGGTGGATCTGGCGCTTCGCGACCATCGTCGTGCTCCCACCCTCCGCGGTATTGCTCATTTGTCTACCAACTTAATGGACAAAGGGTCGGCGACTCCAACGCGGCTTCGTGATGTGGACCGATCACGCCGAGTGATGAGTGCGTGGGCTACGCTTCAAATATGAGTGGAACACTCGACATTTCTCCGTTGCGGAGTCTTGTCGCCATCGCCGACTGCGGCGGATTCCAGCGGGCGGCGGCGTCCCTGCACCTGAGCCAGGGCGCGGTCAGCCAGCACGTCCGTCGGCTCGAGTCCGCCGTCGGGAGGCCGCTCGTCGAGCGGCACGGTCGCGGCTCGCGGTTCACCGCCGCCGGCGAGCAGCTCCTGGACCAGGCGCGGCAGATCCTGGGCCTGCACGACGACGCGCTGCGCGGGTTCGGCATCGAGGTCGAGGAGACGATCACGATCGGCTCCACCGAGCACGCAGCGGCCCGGCTGCTGCCGGTCCTGGCCGAGGCGTTGGCCGTGTCCGCCCCGGGCCATCGGGTCCGCTTCCGGATCGACCGGGGAGCGCGGCTGCGCGAGGACGTGGTCACGGGCCGGGTCGACCTCGCGCTGCTGCTGGGCGCCGAGGGCCCGCGGGCGCAGCTGGTCGGTGACCTCGAGCTGGCCTGGTACGCCTCGCCTTCCTGGCGACGACCCGAGCTCCCGGCGCCGGTCCCCGTCGTCGCCTTCGACAGCCCCTGCTCGCTGCGCACCCGGGCGCTCGAGACGCTTTCGGCGCACGACATCCCCGCCGTCGTCGGCGCCGAGGCGATCCAGCTCGCGGGCGTGCAGGCCGCCGTCAGCGCCGGGCTCGGTGTGGCGCTGATGGCGACCCTCGGCCACACCCCCGAGGGTCTGGTCGCCTGCCATGACCTGCCGGTCCCGGAGCCGCTCCAGCTCTACGTGTGCTCGAGGCCGGGACTGCAGGGACCGATCGGCGAGCTCACCGTCGATGCAGTCCGACCCGTGCTCGGTCGTCAGGTGATGAGCTCGTCGAGCCGGGAGTAGGCGTCGGCGTACGCAGCTGGGCATCAACCAGGTCGACCACCAGCGCCTCCCCCGCACTTCCTTCCGAAACCCTTGCCCCGACGCTTCCTACTCTATGTCTAGTCTCTTACTCTGATTAACAGGAGGGGAGATGACTCGAGCGATGCAACCCGACTTCTTGATCATCGGGGCACCCAAGGCGGGTACGACGGCGCTGCATGCAGCGCTGGCGCAACACCCCGACGTCTTCATGACGAGCCCGAAGGAGCCCAAGTACTGGTTGTGCGACGACGCCCCACCTCCCGCATGGCGTGGCCCCGGAGATGCTCACTCCCAGCGGGAGTGGATCTGGCGCCGCGACGACTACCGAGCGCTGTTCGAACCGGCCGCCGCGCACCAGGTCCGCGGCGAGAGCACGCCGTTCTACCTCTGGAGCCGAGGGGCGCACCGCCGGATCGCGGAGGCGCTGCCGGGCGTGCGAGTGATCGCCGTCGTGCGCGACCCCATCGATCGTGCCTACTCCAACTGGATGCACCTGTGGTGCGACGGGCTGGAGCCGATCCCGGACTTCGCTGCGGCATTCGCCCGCGAGCCGTCGCGGGTACGGGCCGGCTGGGCGCCCTTCTGGCGATACCGGGAGCTCGGCCTGTACGGCGAACAGCTGGCCCACCTGCAGCAGTACGTCGACCCGGAGCGGGTGCTGGTGCTCCGCTATCGCGACATCGTCGACGACCCGCCGGCCGCGGTGAACCGGACCTGCCGGTTCCTCGGCATCCGCACCGGCCAGGTCGCAACGATCCCGCGGGACAACGCACGCAGCTACGTCGGTCCCGGATGGCGGTCCGCCACCCTCGGCCCGGTCATCCGGAGCGGGGCCTGGCTCGGACAGTTCGCGCGTCCCGAGACGTGGCGCGCCGCCAGCCGGCCCCTGGTCGCGGGTCTGCGAGGAGCCGACGGCGCACACCGGCCGCATCTGACGCCGGAGCAGCGGGAGTGCCTGCTGCCGGCGTTCGCCGACGACATCACGGCCCTGTCGCGACTGACCGGCGAGGACTTCTCGGACTGGCTGTCGACCACGAGTCGCGGGTCCTTCGACCAGCGCTCCGGACAGCTCAGCGCACAAGCGTGACCAGGTCGTGCGCCCCGTCGGGGCGCGCCGCCTCGAGGTAGAAGCGGGTGCGCCCGTCCGGCAGCGGGACCGCCGTTGCGTAGCGCCACGCCCCGTCCGAGTACGGCGAGGCCACCGGATCCTCGTCGTCGGCGACCAGCCGCGCGCCGTCCCACCGGGCGACACCGGTCGTCTCGTGCCAGTTCGAGGCGGCGTCCGGCCGGCCGTCGTACAGCACGACGAGCGGTCGCTGGCTGATGATGGTCGTCACCCGGGCCCCGCGGGCGTCCCATCGCCCCGGCCGGCCGGCCAGCACCTGCCCCTGGTCGGCCCAGACGAGGCCGTCGGCACTGGTGAGCAGCCGCGTGGTCATCCGGTCCTCCGAGCCGGTCTCGGTCAGGGGGTGGCAGCACAACCACATCTCCCAACCGTCTCGGACGCGCACCACGACCGGGTCCTTGACCGCCGTCCGGTCGTCGCCGGGCAGGATCACCCGGCGCCGCCCGCTGGACAGCTGCGCCGGCGTCGGCGCGGTCAGGCTGTCGACCCACCAGTGCTTCGATCCCGGCGTGGCGCACGACAGGTAGAGCCGCCATTCGCCGTTCGGAAGCGGCACCAGGACGGGACGCTCGAACGACTCGCAGCCGAAGGTCTCGCGCTGCACGGACGCGACCTGCGTGAACGCCACTCCGTCGTCCGAGCGGGCCACCACCACCGAGACGCCGCGCCCTTCGGCGAGCGGCCGCCGAACCCGGTACGTCAGCCAGAACGTGTCGTCGACCAGGACCGCGCTCGCCGCACCCGCCCAGTTGCCCGGCCCCGCATCCGGCGCCGGAACGACCACCTCGACGGCGTCGTCGTACGTCGGGGCGAGCAACGGCGTCTCCAGTGGCATGCACGCCAGCATAGTCGACTTATTTGATCGACTATCGGTGCAACGCCCGTCAGTCCCCAGGCGGGACCTCCGCCGACGGTGTGGTGACCCGTCCTGACCAGGGTCGCGCGCCGTCAGCCGCCGACGATGTGCTCGACCTGGGTCGAGCCGGGAACGGTTGGCAGTCCGGCCTGCCGCCAGCCATGGATGCCACCGATGATGTCGGTCGCATCGAGTCCGAGCGAGACCAGCGTGGCCGCGGCCAACGAGGACGTGTAGCCCTCGGTGCAGTAGATGACCCAGCGCCTGCCCTGCGTCGCCAGCGAGAGCCGGGCGTCGGAGTCGTGGTGCACCCGCCACTCGAGGTGGTTGCGCTCGATCACGATGGCACCGGGGATCTCCCCGTCCGCCCGGCGCTGCCACTCCGGCCTGATGTCGACCAGCTGCGCGCCGTCGCGTGCGGCCCGCTCGGCCTGCTCAGGCGTCAGGCGGTCAAGCGTCCCCCGGGCCGCCGCCAGCATCTCCTCGATGCTCGCGAAGGCCGCCTCTCGTGCCGGCGCGGGCTGTTCCGGGTCGTCGGTCCAGCTCGCCGCCCAACGCAGCAGGCTGCCGTCGCTGCTGTCGTAGTAGCGCATCAGGCGGATCGGCGGCGAGTACGCGTGCACGCTCACGGCCGGTTGCTCGCGACGGTTGCACACGTCGTGGACGTAGTGCGCGTCGAACACGACCGTCTCCTGCTCGTGGCGCACACGTCTGACCAGCATCCCCGGGGCGTCGTGCGTCGAGCCGCTCCACACGTACTCGTCGAGCACGCCGTCGACCACGCTGAAGGCACCCGAGGAGCCCCCGTGGTCGTGCAGCTGCGTGCCCTGCTCCGTCGTCCAGCTGATCAGCCAGACGTCGACGTCGGCGTCTTGATGGATGCGCACATGCCAGCGCCGGTCGCTGTCGAACTCGGCGACATACCTGCCGGCGCGCACGTCGTGCGCATACCGTTCGACGGTCTCACGCACCTCCGCCGACGAGAGCTGGCGCCCTCCTCGGGTGGCGGGCCTCGGACCGAGTGTCGTGCTCATCTCCTACTTGTAGCACAAATATGAGCATGTTCATCAACTTACAAGAGTGTGTCGGATTGCGGCCTCGTGCTTCAACGCCTCTGTGCAGGAGTGAGTCGTGGTCAGTGCCACCCACCCGGTTGCGCCTGCAACGATCGGAACCAATCGGACACTCCGCCCGCCAATGCATCACTTGATCGGCGTCTCGGACCGGAAGGATGGCCTGAGGACGGGGGCAAGAACGGGACAAGGAGGGGTCAATCAGGCCGCTGACCTGGGCCCTTTACACATTGAAGCGGAACGATCACGCGTGGTTTCGGTGGTCGTTGGCGATCGTCGAATGACACCAGAAAACATGGCCTGACCTGCAGAAACACGCTCGCGAGGGCGCCGGGCGCCGTTGGTGGTCGTCGGTCTCGGCTGAACTTCTTGCGGACTGTTTGCGGACCGGGAGGACCATCGAAGCGCCTCGACTTCTGGTCACATCGGCGGCCACGGACCATCTGCGGACAGCTGAGCTTGGGCACGGACTCTGAGAAAGGGCGGAGTCGTCCGGTCGGCGCGAGCCCGTGAGGGCCGATAGGACCACCACGCACCGTGATCAGCGCGACTGACTGAACCGGCGCCAAGCCTCACAGCGCATAGATCAGCGCAAGTAGCAGGACGAGCGTGAGGGCGACGAGCGCGACCAGCACACCCAGCATTCCCCGGGACGCCGCTTGAGGGCTGCTGTCATGGCGGCCAGCCATCCAGATCATCGCTCCGACTCCCAGGGCGGCGAAGCATGCTGCGATCGAGAACCCGAGCACGTACCGCGCGGCCTCGGTAACCATCGGTGTTGCAACATTCAGCATTCTGGTTGCCTCCTCAAGAGTGCCCTGTTCATTCGGTTCGATTGAGCTCGAAGACCAGGCCGTCCCCGGCGCGACTCAGGGTCAGAATCCGGTCGTGTGCCTCGACGTGGTCGGTTCGTCCTTGGTCGACGATCGCCAGCATCGCCTGTTCGATCTCGCGGGCCGGCTTTTCGCACGATCGACGTGTGGTGGTGGCGTGGCCGAAGACGAGCTGGTCGCCGTCGACCCGCACCGTCGTGCGGCCGACGTTGCAGCCTGTGTTGAGTCGGGCAAGGCCATCGGCGCGGACGGACAGGAACGGGCGGTTGACTCCGCGGGGCAGCCGCGAAACGGTCTCGCCATCGATGGTGCCCACCAGCGTCCAGGTCCTGCCGAGTAGCTCGTCGAGGTTGGTGGACGACTCCGACGCCATCTCGACGACGACCGCGCCGTCGGTCAGCGTGAGGGCTGGGCTCTCGGAGGTCGCTGTCACGCCCTCGGTGAACAGCGTCGTCAGCCACTGGTCCTGGTCGGCCAGGTCGTCGGAGCAGCCGATCAGCGTCGAGGCCGGCGGCCCGGCCCATCTGAGAGTGCCCGACGCGTCGACCTCGTAGGCGCCGAACATCGTGTTGCAACCAGCAGAGACGGACATGGCGCCGTCCTTGAAGGACAGCGTGATCTCGGTGCCATCGACCAGGTCACGTCCCTGCACCGAGGTCGACACGTACGTCGTGCCCTCCAGTTCGTCTGCGTCCACGGCACTCCCCTCCGCGACGGTCTCCTGCGGGCTCGGCGACACGTCGCCACCCTCGTCACCGGCGGTGTCGTCGGCGCACCCAGTGAGGGCGAGCGGGACAGCGACGATCAGTGCGACGAGCTGCCACACCAGACCGGCGGTGCGCATCAGAACTCCACGGGGTCCCGGATGATCGGGCAGGTCATGCAGTGCCCGCCGCCCCGGCCCCGACCGAGCTCGGCGCCCACGATCGTGATCACCTCGACACCTGCCTTGCGCAGCAGCGTATTGGTGAGCGTGTTGCGGTCGTAGGTGAAGACCACGCCGGGCTCGAGAGCCACGGCGTTGTTGCCGCTGTCCCACTGCTGGCGCTCGGACTGGTAGACGTCGCCACCGGTGTCGATGACCTGGATCGACGGCAGGCCCAGCTCCCGGGCCACGACGTCGACGAACTTGGCGGAGCCCTCGTCGCGCACTTCGACGCCAGGCGCCGTGTCCGACGGCGTGAGGGTGAACGTGTGCACGGCGCCCATGATGGTCGGGTAGAGCGTGACGACGTCGCGATCGACGAACGTGAACACGGTGTCGAGATGCATCGCCGCGCGCAGCTTCGGCATCCCGGCCACGATCACCCGGGTCGCCGCACCCTGCTCGAAGAGGGCCTTCGCCACCTGGGTGATCGCCTGCCGCGACGTGCGCTCACTCATGCCGACGAGCACGACGCCGTTGCCGGCGGGCATCACGTCGCCGCCCTCGAAGCTGGCCTGGCCCCAGTCCTGCTCGGGGTCGCCCCACCAGACGGTCGAGCCGACGTAGTCGGGGTGGAACTGGTAGATCGCCTTGTAGAGGAGGGTCTCCTCCTTGCGGGCCGGCCAGTAGAGCGGGTTCATGGTGAGACCGCCGTAGAGCCAGCAGGTGGTGTCGCGGGTGTAGAGCGTGTTGGGCAGCGGCGGCAGGAGGTACTCGCGTGCGCCGAGTGACTCTCGCGCGAGGGCGACGTAGTCGGAGCGGAAGTCGTCGGGCAGGTCGTTGGTCGCGAGCCCTCCGATGAGGAACTCGGCCAGTTGTCTCTCTGACACGCTCTCGAGGTAGCCGCGGGTGTCGTCGATGAGCCCGAGCCCGGCCTGGTTGGCCGTGATCTTGCGGTCCAGGATCCAGTCCGTCGCGCCAGGCACGCCGAGCGTCTGCGCGAGCAGCTCGTGGAGCTCGACGACCTCGACGCCCCGCTGCGTGAGCTTGTTGACGAAGTCGGCGTGGTCGCGCTGGGCGTTCTCCACCCACATCACGTCGTCGAAGAGCAGCTCGTCGTTGTTGCTCGGCGTGAGCCGGCGGTGGGCGAGCCCCGGAGCGCAGACCAGCACCTTGCGGAGCCTGCCGACCTCGGAATGCACGCCGTACGTCGAAGAGACACTCATGTTTCCTGCCTTTCAATGGGAGGTCAAAGAGCGATGCGTCCGGTCCAGAGACCGATGGCTCCGATGACTCCTGCGCCCACGATGATCGCGCACAGCGCCACTTCGGTCGGGCTGAACAGGCGCCGACCGTGCTCGCTGCGGGCCTTGACGTATAGAAGCGTCGCTGGCGCAAGGATGACGGTGGAGAGCAGCAGGAACTGCAGGCCGGCGGCGTCAAAGAGGAACATCGTGTACGCCACCGCGATGCCCGCGATGATCGTCTCCTTGCGTCGCGCCGACGCGGACTCGCTCTCGTAGGACTCGCCGGTCAGACCGATCTTGAGCGCGTAGGCGGCCGCCAGGAAGTACGGGATCAGCGCCAGGCTGGTGCACAGGTCGAGCATGAAGTTGAGGGCGTCGGTGAGCACGAGGGTGGCTGCGAGCAGGCCTTGCACGGCCAGCGACGACACCACGAGCGCGGTGATCGGGGTCCCCTTGTCGTTCTCCCGACCGAGGAACTCTGGGAAGTCGTCTTGCCGGGCGGGGATGAACATGACCTCGGCGGCCATCAGGGTCCAGGCGAGATACGCGCCGAGCACTGAGATGATTACCGCGGCGCTGATGAAGTGGCTGCCCCAGTCACCGACGACGGATTCGAACAGGCCGATCATCGAGGGCTGGCGGGTGGCGGCGATCTCGGGCTGCGGCATCACAGCGTACGACGACAGCGTGACCAGCGCGAAGATCGACAGCACGCTCAGGAAGCCCATGACAGTCGCCTTGCCGACGTCCTCACGCTTCTTCGCGTAGCGGGAGTAGACGGTCGCGCCCTCGATGCCGAGGAAGACGAAGGTCGTGATGATCATTGTGTTGCGCACCTGGTCACCGATGTTGCCGAGGTCGCCGTACCCGTAGGCGGTCCAGTTGTCGGCAAAAATCCCGGTGTCGATCGAGATCAGTAGCACGACGATGAACACCAGGATCGGGATGATCTTGCAGATCGTCACGATCCGGTTGATGATCGCGGCGTCGCGCACCCCGCGCGCGATCAGGACGTGGAAGAACCACACCCCCACGGTCCCGAGCGCAACCGCCAAGATCGTGTCGCCCTCGCCGAACCCGTCGAACCAGGTACTCATCGTGGCGCCGATGAAGACCCAGTAGAAGGTGTTGCCCGCAACCGCGCTGGCCCAGAACCCGATCGCGGAGTTGAAGCCGACGTAGTCGCCGAACCCGGCCTTCGCGTAGATGAAGACACCGGAGTCCAGATCCGGCTTGCGGATCGCGAGGTTCTGGAAGACGAACGCGAGCATCAGCATGCCCGCGCCCGCGACCGCCCAGGCGATCAACGATCCCAGGATGCCTGTCGCGACGCCGAACCGTGCCGGCAGCGAGAACACCCCCGCCCCGACCATGCTGCCGACCACCATCATCGTCAGCGTCGGCACGCTCATCTTCCCGACGGCGGCCGGGGTCTCCACCTCTGTGGTCATGAGGACTCCTCGAGCTCGGAGGGTTCGGTCTTCTCGATCCTGAATCCGGTGAAGCCGTACAGGACGCTCAGCGCTGGGCTGGCGTAGCAGAACACCGCGTACGGGAGGTAGAGCAGAGTGCCGACCCCCAGCGTCGCCCCCATGAAGGCACCGCAGGAGTTCCACGGCACCAGTGGAGAGGTGACCGTCCCGCTGTCGGCGGCCAGCCGAGACAGGTTGGTCGCCGCGAGGCCCCGTTGAGCGAACTCGGCGCGGAAGACCCGGCTCGGCAGGACCAAGGCGATGTACTGATCGCCTGCGACGACGTTCAGCCCGAAGCCGCACGCGAAGACCGTCAGGAACAGCCGGCCGGTGCTCTTGGCGCTCGCGATCATCGGGTCGACCAGCCGGCTGATCAGGCCGAACTCCTCGAGTAACGCGCCGAAGGTGACCGCCCCGAGGATCAGCCAGATCGTGAGCAGCATGCTGTCCATGCCGCCGCGGGAGAGCAGCCGGTCCACGTCGGAGATCCCGGAGTCGATCGAGAAGCCGGTGGCCATGGCCGACCAGACCGCCTTCACCGACTCCACGACGACGTTGCCGGTGCCTGCGACGAAGTCGGCGTACACGTCGGGCTGGAGGAACGCGCCGAGGATGCCGGCGAACAGCGTCGACGCGAGCAGCGCCAAGGACGCCGGGACCCGTTTGACCGAGAGCACGACCAGCAGCACCAGCGGCAGCAGCGCGAGCGGGGTGATCCAGTAGATCTGGTTGAGCTTGTCGAGGTCCGAGGTCGTCTCGGCGGTGGTGACCGTGTCGGGGCCCGTGACGCCCAGCACGAAGAACACCACGAGCGCGATGACGAACGCCGGAGCCGACGTCCAGACCTGCCGCTTGATGTGCTCGTGGACGTCGACCTGGACCACCTGCGCGGTCAGGATCGTGGTCTCCGACAGCGGCGAGGTCTTGTCGCCGAGATAGGCCCCGGAGATGACGGCACCGGCGGTGATCTCCGGTGAAACTCCGATCAGCCCGGCGATGCCAACCAGGCCGACACCGATCGTCGCCGCGGTCGACCATGAGCTGCCGATGCTCAGCGCGACGACACCGCAGATGATCGCCGCGGCGGCGTAGTACCACCCCGGGGAGAGGATCTGGATGCCGTAGTAGACGAGCGTCGGGATCGTGCCGGAGAGGTTCCAGACACCAATGAGCGCGCCAACGGCGAGCAGGATGAAGATCGCGCTCGTGACCGACGCGACGGCCCCCTTGCCGGCCTCTTGGATCGCGGGGAAGTCGTGACCGTTCTTCATCGCGATCAGCGCCGCGACCGCGCAGCACAACACCAGGGCGACCTGGATCGGCCCGTCCAGCGCGTCGAGACCGAACAGGGCCAGCGACCCCGCGATCAGCCCAGCGAGCGCTGCCAGCGGGATGAGAGCATCCGCGAGGGACGGTGCACGTACGCCCTCGGACTCCGCCATCGGATCCTCGCTCACCGCACGTGCAGCAGAGGGGCCCTGTGACACCGGAGCGGGCCGGTCGGCGGCAGACCGGGGCAGTCCCGGCTAACGGCCTAGACTAGTCCAAATTGCGGAGAGACGACCTCACCTGATTCAGGCGGCCTAACCGGAACTGTCACCAGTTCGTGCAGCAGACCCGACCGGGGTTATCGGGCGTCGTTGGCCACCGCCGGGCTGATCGACTCCCGCAAACCTAGGTCGATGAGCGCGTGGCCGCGATCGCCTCATGGTCGCCTGGAAGAACAGTCCGGGTCAGCCCTTGAAGATGCAGGTCGGGTCGTCGTCGTACTCAGCGAGCAACCGCTCGATCGGCTGATCCGGCTCGAGCAGGTCGTAGGCATGTGCTCGGGAGTTCCGGTCGAACCAGTACAGGGTCCAGCCCTTGGTCTGCTCGTCGTACTTCATCCGAGCCTGCGGAGTGTCGGTCCACTCGGGGCCGAACTCCGGATTCCACGGCGGCCGGTGCTCGACGATCGTGACGGTCCGACCGCGCACGCGGTGCTCCACCCGCAACTGGTCCCGCAGTTCGGGTGGGACCTGCTTCTCGCAGAACCGCCGAATGCGCGCGAGGTCGGTCTCCGGGACAGCCATGGGCGCCATCATCAGACAAGCCTCACCGCCACCGCCACCACGCCCCCACCTTCCCTTCCCAGCACCCCCTCTTCCACCGACAACCGTTGACCCCCACCGGCCCCCAAAATCCTCCCCCGATTCCTCCCCTCCTGCCGCCTTCTCCTCTCCCTCTCAGGCGGCACGCATGCTACGAAGGGACGTAGATGGGTCGCCCATGGTTGGGCGGCCCACGAGTCATTTCTAAGCGTTCGTTGGTTGTCGACGGTCGTCGTGGAGGGGGTCGGGGTGCACGGTGGGGTGAAGTTCTATCGCGGCGCCGCGAAGGCTGCGCGCGCCTATGTAGAGCGGGATCGGTCGCGTGCGGATGACTACTACCTCGGCGAGGGCACCGGCGTCGCGCAGCGGTTCGTGGCAACGCCCGACGGGATCGAGGATGCCGGCCCGATGACCGGCGACACCTACGAGCGGTGGGTCGCCGGGATCGACGTCGACACCGGGAAGCCGAAGGGTCGGCTGCGGACCGACGAGCACGGCCTGCGGTTCGTCGAGGTCGTCGTGAACGGCCCGAAGACCTGGTCCCTGGCCGCCGCGCTGCACCCGGAGATCTCCGCGGCGCTCGATGCCGCCCAGGACCGGGCCGCGGAAGAGATCGTCGGCTGGATCGCCGGCCACGCGACCACCCGGGTCGGGCCGCGGGGCCGGCAGGTACAGGTGCCGGTGGAGCGGGTCGAGGCGGCGGTGATCCGGCATCACACCTCGCGCGCCGGTGACCCGCACCGCCATCTCCACATGCAGATCAACGCCCGCGTGTTCGCGGCCAGGGCCTGGCGGGGACTGCACTCGGTCGGTGTGCGCGACATGATCGGGGCGATCAACGGCATCGGCCACGCCGCCGTGATGACCGACCCGGAGTTCCGTGCCGTGCTCGCCGAGCACGGGTACACCCTCGACCCGGAGACCGGGGAGATCCTCGAGCTCGCGCCGTACGCGGGGGCGTTCAGCGCCCGGGCTGCACAGATCGGCCGCAACATCGACCGCTATGAAGCTCAATGGCGGCGCGAGCATCCCGGCGAGGAGCCCGGACCGAGCCTCCGGGAGGCGTGGGACCGCCGGGCGTGGGCCGAGGCCCGACCCGACAAGGTCGTACCGACCAACGGCGCCGAGCTGGTCGAGCGGTGGAACGACGAGCTCCGGGCGCTGGGCTACCGCGACCCAGCCGCACCGGCGGCGCTCAAGGCGACGCCGGTGGGCTGGATCGACCGCGACGCCGCGGCGGACTGGGTGATCTCCCAGCTCGAGGCGCAGCGGTCGGCGTGGAACACCGCCGACATCCGCGGCAAGGTCGAGGTGCTGCTGGCCCAGGCCAACCTGGTCGCCGAGCCCGCCGCGCGGGTCGAGCTGGCCGAGGACATCACCGCCCGCGCCGCCGGCCGTTGTGTCCGGCTGGTGGCCTCACCCGATGTGCCCGAGCACGTCCGGTCACTGACCTCACCGCGGGTCATCGAGGTGGAGTCCGACCTCGTGCACCGCCTCGCCGCCCGCGCCGAACAACCCGCCCGCCGGCTCCGACTCCAGGGCCGGGGGCTGGTGCGGATCGACCCCGGCCAGGCCGCGGTGGTCGGGACGCTGGCCGGCGACGGACAGCTGGTGGTCGTGGAGGGCGCGGCCGGCGCGGGCAAGACCACCGCGTTGAGGTCGGCACGATCACTGCTGACCAGGCAGGGACACCGGCTGATGGTGGTTACACCGACGTTGAAGGCGGCCGAGGTCGCCGCTGCCGAGACCGGCGCGGACGGGCATTCGGTCGCGTGGCTGATCCACCAACACGGCTGGCGGTGGGACGACGAGGGCCACTGGAACCGGAGCCCCGACACCGCACCGGTACCGGCGGCGCAGCTACGCCGCGGCGACGCCCTGGTGGTCGACGAGGCGGGGATGCTCGACCAGGACACCGCCCTCGCCCTCCTGGCCGTCGCCGACGAGGCCGGGGCACGGGTCGTGCTCGTCGGCGATCGGCACCAGCTCCCGGCCGTCGGGCGTGGCGGCGTCCTGGACCGCGCCCTCGCGTGGGCCCACTCGACCGCGGTGGTGTCCCTGGAGATGGTGCACCGGTTCTCCGACCCCGCCTACGCCGACCTCAGCCTGCAGATGCGCACCGGGGACGACCCCGCCGGTGTCTTCGAGGCCCTTCGCCGCCGAGGAGAGCTCGTCATCCACCCCACCGAGGTCGAGCGCAGCGCCGCGCTGGCCGAAGCGGGCGCGACCGGCGACCTCGTCATCGCCGACACCCGCGAGGAGGTCGCCGCCCTCAACGCCGCCGTCCGCGACCGCCGCCGGTGCGACGGTGACTCGGATGGGCGCATGCTGACCACCGCCCGGGGCGAGCGGATCGGGATCGGGGACCGGGTCGCCACCCGTCGCAACAATCCCGACCTCGGGGTCACGAACCGGCAGACCTGGACCGTCACCGGCATCGGCGACGACGGCCACCTAACCCTCCTCCCGGACAGATACGGGTGCGGTCGCGGGCGTGATCGGGATGTCCCCCCGGCGTACGCGGTCCGGTTCGTCGAGCTCGCGTACTCCACCACCGTTCACGGCGCCCAGGGCGAGACCGTCGACTCCGCGCATGTCTCCATCAGCGACACCACGGGCGCCGCGGCGGCGTACGTCGCGATGACCCGCGGCCGGCAGTCCAACATCGCCCACCTGGTCGCCGAGAACATCGACGACGCCCGGCAGCAGTGGACCGAGGTCTTCGGCCGCGACCTCGCGGACCTCGGCCCCGAGCACGCGCGCGGCCAGGCCATCGACGCGATCAACCTGTACGGACCTCAGCTCCGTCCGCAGGGTGGACCGCGGCTGGCTCCGGAGCCACCACGCGCGCCGTCACCGGCTCCCGGTGGCGTCCCCAGCGTCCCCAGCATCTGAGCCGGGTCGGGCCTTGACGGGCACCGGCCAAGTCATGTCCATCTCGGCGGCGAGCCGGGCGCTGACGCCGCCGGGGTCGCGCGGCGGACCCTCCCCATTGGCAGTTCCCTGCGCCGCGTCGACCAGCGGCTGCCATGCGTCCCGGACCGCGTCCGGGAGGTTCATGCTCGGCCAGGCCTCGACCAGCAGGGCGGCGTCGACGGTCTCGAGCAGCAGCTCCTCCACGCCGTGACACAGCGCCAGCTCGTAGAACTCGCTGCGCTGCTCCGGGTCGGACAGATCCCAGACGTCGTAGCCGGTGATCGCGCGGAAGTAGAAGACGTGGACCCGGGAGAAGCACGCGGGCACCGGGACAGGCCAGAGCCGATCTGGCACCGGGAACCACCCCGCCTCCGGGTCCTCGCGGCGGCCGAACCTCACGGATGGCTTCACCGCGAGCTCCGCGCCCGCAGCCGCAAGGAGACGCTCGACCACGTCCAGCGTCGGTGACTTGCGCCGCGACTCGTACTCCGAGATCGACGACTGCTGTGTCCTCGCCAGTTGCGCCAGCCGGCGCTGGGACAGACCCGCCGATCGGCGGGCGGACTCGATCACCGTCATCGACTCCACCCGACCATGATCGCCGATCATCGATCGGAGTCGATCGCCGATCATCGATTGGCAGGGCCTGCGCACCTCCTCGATGAGGCCGGACCCGCCGGCCCGCGACTACCCGTGTCGAATCATCGAGGAGCACCACCATGACCGCATCGCCGATCAACCCCGACGAGCACGACCGCACGGCCAGGAACGCCAGGGACGAGATGCTCACCCTCCAGGAAGCCTGCCGCTTCCTCCGCGTCCCCGAAGGAACCCTGCGCTACTGGCGCCACCTCGGCGCCGGACCGCGCAGCTTCAAGATCGGCCGCCACGTCCGCTACTGGCGAGCCGACCTCATCCTCTGGCTCGCCGAGCAGACCAACCGCCCACGGAACCACCGCTGACATCCGTCGCTGTCGGATCACAGAGAGACGATGGAGCGATCCCGGAAGGAGCATCTCCATGGCAGGAAGCATCGCCAAGCGAGCCAACGGCAAATGGCGGGCGCGGTACCGCGACGAGGCCGGCAAGGAGCACTCGCGGCACTTCGATCGCAAGATCGACGCCCAGCAGTGGCTGGATCAGGTCACGTCGGCCGTGGTCACCGGAACGTACGCCGATCCCAAGGCCGGACAGATCACGTTCGCGGCGTTCTTCGGCGAGTGGTCGGCCCGCCAGGTCTGGGCCCCCGGCACCGTGCTCGCCATGTCGCTGGCGGCGAGATCGGTGCCATTCGCGGGCAAGCCGATGAAGCGGGTCCGGCGCTCGGAAATCGAGACCTGGATCAAGCAGATGGACGCCGCCGGCCTCGCCCCCGGCACGATCAAGACCCGGTACGTCAACGTGAGATCGGTCTTCCGCGCGGCGGTGACGGACAGAGTGATCGGCTCCGACCCCACCGACGGCGTACGCCTCCCCCGTGGCCGACGCGCGGACGTGGCGATGTCGATCCCCACGCCCGAGGAGGTCGGGCAGCTCATTGCCGGGGCCGACGAACGATTCCAGCCGTTCATCGCGCTCTGCGCCTTCGCCGGTCTTCGACTCGGCGAAGCCGCCGGCGTTCAGCTCGGCGACGTCGACTTCCTTCGCAAGTCGCTCAAGGTCTCCCGCCAGGTCCAGCGCGTCACCGGCGGGGCGATTGACGTACGAGCTCCGAAATACGGCTCGGAGCGCACCGTCTACCTTGCCGAGAGCCTCGTCAACGTGCTCGCCAAGCACGTCACCGTCCACGGCACCAGCGGTGAGCATCGGTGGCTGTTCGCCGGCGAGGGTGACGACCCACCGCACCAGAACACGGTTGGCTACTGGTGGCGCAAGGCGCTGGGCGACGCCGGCCTCTCCGGCATCAAGCTCCACGACCTTCGGCACTTCTACGCCTCCGGCCTGATCGCGGCAGGGTGCGACGTGGTGACCGTCCAGCGGTCGCTCGGACATGCGAAGGCGACCACGACCCTCAACACCTACGCCCACCTGTGGCCGACCGCCGAGGACCGCACGAGGAAGGCAGCGGAAACGATCATGTCCGCGGCGCTCGCCCCCCGCCTGACCGTTACCGAGTTGGCAGCGAACACGGGCGAGTGAGCCGCACCCGGCTCGCACCTGCACTTCGCTGAGCGTCGCCCCTGGTTCATGAACCCACGACGGTCAAAGCCCAGAATGACGCCCGTCGATCGGCACGAATCGATCCCAGACGATGACCTGCGAGGTGGAGGCGTGCGGTCGCTGACGCTCGTCCAGATCGTTACCCCGAGGGCGACGAATGCTCGTCGAGCAGCCGAAAGCCGGTCTCCAAGAGTTGCAGCGAGATGAAGATGCCGTCGGCGTGCTCAGCCAATGAGGCGTGGGTTGCGGTCGTCTTCACACCGCCACCCACCGACAGCACGTCCTGGTAGGGCCTCGCGGTCATCTCCCAGGGGAGGGCATGCGCCACGGACGAGGTCGTCCGATAGACGGCCTTTGCGCGGACAACCACGTCGGGCGGGATGAGCGGAGGGTTCGCGGGCTCTGCGAAGGCATGCCCAACGGCCTCAGCAAGCATCGATTCCATGCCAAGATGCTTGGCGCGCTTCAGCGACTCGGTCCTCTCCAACGTGTGAGCCAAGTCCTTCTGGAGCCGCCCGCGGTCGCCAGGATCCTCTGTGGCTGCTGCCCAGTCATTCAGCCACTTCAGGCGATAGCCCCAGGATGTGCGGGCCATCCGTTCCGCTCGCTCAAGTCGAGTTGCCTGATCAGGGGGAGCTGTAGCCAGACACCCTGAGCGCCACCGACGAGAGCTGTTCGGAGTTGTGGCGCGAACGCGAACAACGCGGGGCCCCGGTCGAGCATGCTGCGCACTGCGTGACCAAGGCAGTCGACTCCAATCAGCAGACTTAGACGGATGACGTGCGAGGGGCCCTCAGGGTGGAGCGCTCGGTCGTCGGCGGCCTGTCTGCTCGTCGGATCGCATTGCCACCGCACAGCGCTGCGCGCGTGCATCGCGACAATGCGGGGCCAGACATCTTGGAGTTGTGCACGGGTGTCCTGCTCCGGGTCAGCGGTCACTGGCTGATCGTATGGGCCGCCGTGGATCGTAGAGGCGGCAGGCCGCATCACAGTAGGCGGCACCGCGCAACGGCAAGCACGCCGATTCACGCGTCCTACCGCCGCCAACCGGCGCATGCGAACGGCAGGCGATGAGCATGCCTCCCCCGACGACGCATCAGAGCGCGTCTTGTTGGCGGGTCAGGTGCCGCGATGCTGCGCCTGGGTCGGGCGGTGGGAAGGGATCAGGCCGAGGCCATTCGCAGGGAATCTGGGGTTGCTCCCGTCCAGGACTTGAAGGCGCGGTAGAACGAGTTGGTGTCCTCGTAGCCGAGCAGGTAGGCGATCTCGGGCGTTCGCAGATCGCCGGTCTGCAGGTAGTGGCGGGCAAGAGACTCACGGGTATCGGCGAGCACTGCCTGGAACGTCGTGCCTTCGGCTTTCAGCTGTCGCTGGAGTGTCCGGGCGCTGACGGCCAAGCTTCCGGTCACCGAGTCGATAGAGGGATCTCCGGCCGGAAGTGCCTCCAGCAACGCGGCGCGAACACGGTCGGCGACGGTGACGTCGGCCTGCAGGTTGTGCAGGCGGCGGCGCAGCTCGGGCGCGAAGAACCGCCACATCTGGTCGTTCTCGGTCAGGAACCTGCGTGCGGCGTCGACGGCATTGAAGGTCAGGGAGAGGTCGGCCCCTTTGCTGACCGGCACGCCGAGGTAGTCCCGCAGCGCTGCCGTTCTGCGGATCCCGTCCGGGGCGGTCACCCGGACAGGCCTGACCGGCTCACGGGTCCCTATCCTGGCGAGCGCGACCCAAAACGTGAGCTCAGCAGTGGCCAGCAGTCCGGGCGGGCTCGCGCCGGGCGGCCAACGGAAGGTGATGGCGAGCCGACCGACGTTATCGGTGTCGATGTCGACCCGCAGCGGGCCGACGAGCGGCTTGTGGGCTGCGATCCGGGTGGCGGCCGTCTGCAAGGTCGGGCTACAGAGCGCCGCGAAGATCGGGGGCGAGAACATCTCGGGGGAGATCGCATGGCCGATGTCGACCGCCACGTCGGGCCGGCCGGCTCCGACCGCCTCGGCGTCGACTGCATCCCAGAATCGGTAGTACTCCTCGACGGTGAGCTCGAGCGGGCGATGCGTGAACAGGTCGGCTGGCAGCTGGGCGCGCCGCAGCACTCGGACCGTCGAGAGTCCGAGGTCGCGCAGCAATGCCTTCATGCTCGGCTCGAGGTCGAAGCGGTCGCCTGCCATGGCGCCATCGTACGGACACACAACCGGCGAAGCCCTTGCCCGGGACGCCAACCCACTTGCCGTTGGCGACACACGCTCCGTGGCGGGAACTGCAAGTGGAACGGCGCTCGACGCTAGTGAACCAAGCCCCTCCCGCTCGTAGCGTCGAGACAGCCGAGCAGCGAAAACCTGCCCCTCCCGCAATCGAGATCCGTCGATCGCAGGACAACAGACCGGAAGGCACCATCATGACCATCACACAGACCGCACTCGTCACCGGGGCCTCATCCGGCATCGGCGAAGCTACCGCACTCGAGCTCGCCGCGGCCGGCTACACCGTCTACGCCGCCGCCCGCCGCGTCGAGCGGATGGAGCACCTCAAAGCCGCCGGGATCCACCCCCTCGGGATGGACGTCACCGACGACACCAGCCTCATCACCGGAGTTGACCAGATCATCGCCGAGACCGGGCGCATCGACGTCCTGGTCAACAACGCCGGCTACGGCTCCTACGGCGCCCTCGAGGACGTGCCCATGGAGGAGGCTCGCTACCAGTTCGACGTCAACGTCTTCGGCGCGGCACGGCTCACCCAGCTCGTCCTCCCGCACATGCGCGCTCAGCGATCCGGCAAGATCGTCAACATCACCTCGATGGGCGGCAAGATCCACACCCCGCTCGGCGGCTGGTACCACGCCACCAAGTTCGCGCTCGAAGCCCTCAGCGACTGCCTGCGGATGGAGCTCAAGCCGTTCGATATCGACGTCATCATCATCGAGCCAGGAGGCATCAGGACCGAGTGGTCGGGCATCGCCGCAGAGAAGGTGCGCGCCGTTTCGTCGAACGGGCCCTACGCCCCACAGGGCAACGCCGTCGCCAGCTCGCTCACCGCCGACTCGACCCAGAAGCGCTCGTCACCGCCCGACCTCATCGGCCGGACCATCCGCAAGGCGGTCCAGGCCCGCAAGCCCAGGACCCGATACGCCGTTGGCTTCGGAGCCAAGCCGCTGATCCTCATGCACGACGTCCTGCCCGACCGCGCCTTCGACACCGTGATCCGGCGCGCCACCGGTGTACCCACCGAATGACGCCCACTCCCAAACCGCGTCTATCCGTCTGGTCTACCAACACCTGCTCTTGAGCACCGGGCCATATCGGGCGCCGCTGTCGCCGATCTCACCGCTGCGGCTACGGGAAGAAGGCGGACCAGACGGTGGCGGCGGTGAACGCGCCCGCGCCCAGGACGCCCGCAAGCAAGCTCCCCGGGGTCAGCCTGCCGGCTCGGCGACGGCGTTCGGCAGCCAACCCCAACGCCGTCGCACCGAAGATGTTGGGCCATCCAGACCACGGCGCGATGACCACGACCAGTGACGCGACCGACAGCGACACCGCCACCGCTGCGCATCGTCGAGACGACCCGGACCAACCCCACGTGCCGATCGCGCAGGCGATGAGGTACCCGAACAGCGCGATCATCACGAGCGTGACCCAGTTGCCCAGGGTGAGCCCCTCTTCTCCGGGCTCGGCGAGGTCGGGATGGGCGAAGGCGGTGGCTGCGGCCCACACGAACAAGCCGACCAACCCGCTCAGAGCGGGGTGAGCAAGGCGGAGGCCGATCATGCCGGCGGTCGTGCTGGTCATGGCGGAGAACCACTGTGATGCGAGGGACTGTGACGCCAGAGTAGGAGCTCCGCGCGCTGCGACGGCAGACCCGACCCGGCCCGCTGGGACCACCCGGCGTGCATCGCGCGTCTGTCCGGCGCGAGCCGGACGCGCGGAGCAGTCGATGAGTGCGACCTGGCCGGAGTGCAGGCGTCGGTGGCGCCGATGAGGTCGCGCACAGGTGGTCGGCACGCGGTTTCGTGCGCCTCGAGCTGTGTCGCGGCAGCCTTGAGGCCCCTTCGTCTAGGCCCGGTCGGTCGCGGGCAGCTCGGTGTAGGGCAGCGCGCAGATCGTCAGGACGCGCGCGGCAATGCCACCCTCGCGGGCCCGCACCTCGATCTCGGCGTCGGCCTCCAGGCTCTGCCGCATCGCGATGGCCAGCACGCCGACGGCGAGGCTCGGGAAGAACTCGACCCCGGAGAGGTCGACGGTGAGCGGCTTCGTGTGCTGCTCGGTGTGCTTGACCAGGTCCTCCCGGAACACCGCTCCGGCGATCTCGTCCACCGAGCCGGTCACATAGAGCACGTGCTGGCTGGCGTCGTACGCCGAGGCGTAGGGCTTCTCTTCCACGCAGACAGCGTAGGTCCGCCGGGCCGGAACGACCCATCAGCAGAAGCACGTTCTCGCGCGTTTCGGATGTCGAGCGGGCGACCTTCGTCCATGCGTAGGCCGCGTTCTCGCGCTTCATCGACGCATCCCTTGCCTGCGCCCTTCGGGCCGCACGGACTGGGTCGGCGATCGCCTGGTACTTGGGCGAGTACTCGGCGTACTCCGCTCGTCGATGGTCCCGAGCGCCTGGGTCTCGACGAGCACCCTTGCGAACGATGTGTTTGCCGAGTTGCACCCGATCCAACCGGACCTGCCGCGATCAGCATCCCTCTGGACTCGCACGCAACCGCCGCGATGGGGTCACCCGCCCGTGGAGCATCGACCAGGGCCGATCTCGGCCCAGCAGCCGGCTTCGAACCAGCCTCGATCAGCCCATAGTGCTGAAATTCTTGCGGACTGTGTGCGGACTGGGAGGGGTCACACCCCCTCTGACCTGCACAAACGCGTCGATTCACACGTTGAAGCGGAACTCCACGACGTCGCCGTCCTGCATGACGTAGTCCTTGCCCTCCATGCGGACCTTGCCGGCCTCCTTGGCCTTGGCCATCGAGCCGAGCTCGACCAGGTCGGCGAAGGAGACGATCTCGGCCTTGATGAAGCCGCGCTGGAAGTCGGTGTGGATCACGCCGGCGGCCTCCGGGGCGGTGGCGCCCTTCGGGATCGTCCAGGCCCGGGTCTCCTTGGGGCCGGCCGTGAGGTAGGTCTGCAGGCCGAGGGTGTCGAAGCCGACCCGGGCGAGCACCTCGAGGCCGGGCTCGTCGACGCCCATCTCGTGCAGCATCTCGCGCGCCTCGTCGTCGTCGCCCAGCTCGACGAGCTCGGCCTCGAACTTCGCGTCGAGGAAGATCGCCTCGGACGGCGCGACGAGGGCGCGCATCTTGTCCTTGAGCGGCTCGTCGGTGAGCTCGTCGGCGTCGCAGTTGAAGACGTAGATGAAGGGCTTGGAGGTCAGCAGCGACAGCTCACGGATCAGGGCCCGGTCGATCTTGGTCGCGATGATCGGCGTACCGGCCTCCAGGGCGGCGAGCGCCTCCTTGGCGGCGGCGAGGTTGGCGGCCAGCTCCTTCTTGCCGCGCGCCTCCTTCTCCAGCCGCGGGATCGCCTTCTCCACCGTCTGCAGGTCGGCGAGGATCAGCTCGGTCTGGATCGTGGAGATGTCGTTGGCGGGGTTGACCTCGCCGTCGACGTGGGTGACGTCCTCGTCGCGGAAGACGCGCGTCACCTGGCAGATCGCCGCCGACTCGCGGATGTGCGCGAGGAACTTGTTGCCCAGGCCCTCACCCTCGGACGCGCCGCGGACGATGCCGGCGATGTCGACGAACTCGACGGTCGCGGGCAGCATCCGCGCCGAGCCGAAGATCTCGGCCAGCTGCGGCAGCCGGTCGTCCGGGACACCCACCACGCCGACGTTGGGCTCGATGGTGGCGAACGGGTAGTTCGCCGCGAGTACGTCGTTCTTGGTCAGCGCGTTGAAGAGGGTGGACTTGCCCGCGTTGGGGAGTCCGACGATGCCGATGGTGAGTGCCACGGGCGGCGAGTCTACGGCGCGGCGGAGGAGCGGCCCGAATCAGCGGGTGGGCCGGATCGGCCCGGCACCGGGCGACACGTCCTCGAGCACCTCGACCTCGTCGCCGACCCGGATCGTCGCCCCCGGGGTGTCGGGCACCAGGTTGATCCCGAACCACACCGCGCCGTCCCAGCGCCGGATCCGCGCCAGGGACCGGATCGGCTCCTTCTCCCGCTCCGCGGTGTCGGGGTCGACCGTGGTGAGCACGCAGCGGGCGCACCCCTTGACCGCGCGGAACACGGCGTCGCCGATGCGGATGCGTCGCCAGTCGTCCTCCGCCCACGGCTCGAAGCCCGCGACCACGACGCTGGGCCGGAACCGGGTCATCGGCAGCGGCTCGCGTCCGGTTTCCGAGGCGGCCAGCACCTCGTCGTTCAGCGCGGCGAGCGACTCCTCGGTGGTCAGCAGCAGCGGGTATCCGTCGGCGAACGCCACCCGGTCGCCGGGCAAGCTGAACGTCGGGCTGGTCGGCCGGCGCGTCGGGTCGTCGAGGTGCACCAGCCGGGCCGTGCTCCCGATCGCCTTGCTGAACCACGCGTCGGCCTCCGGGCCGACCGCGGCCGCCGTGAGGTCGGACGACCAGATCCGGACCGGGACCTGCGTCGCGGGGTCGGGGGTCCGGACCTCCAGCGGCGGGAGGTCCGGCGCGGTGCAACGCAGCCCGGTCGCCGTCAGCTCGGGCGTGACGAGGACCAGCCGGTTGACCTCGCGGGCGGTGATGAAGACGCCCTCCTCGTCCACGAGCATCCAGCGCCGGTCGCCGGCCAGCCCCCACGGCTCGACGACCGCGGACTCCACGGCCTCGCCGCGGCAGGACTTGACGGGGAAGCGATTGATCGCGGAGAGCCGGGGCACGGGGAGCAGGATAGGCGGCCCCTTGGGATAGTCCGGCACGTTCTGGCCGCCCCGTGAGCGATCCCTGCCGGCCAGAACGTGCCGGACTATCCCGATGTGGCGGCTGCCTCAGTGCTGGAGCGTGACCACGCCGCCGTCCTTGCCGCTGGCCCAGCAGGCGCCGCCCACGCACTGCACGGCGTCGAGGTCGAGCGTCGAGAAGGTCTTCCACGTCTTCCCGCCGTCCCTGCTCACGTCGCTGCCCGACGGCCCGACGGCGATGGCCGTGTCCCGGCGCCACCACGTCACGCCGGAGCGGTAGCCACCGAGGTCGCCGGCGTTCTTCCACGTGTTGCCGCGGTTGCGGGAGTACGCCGCGGCGTCGGTGCCGACGTCCTCCTGCTCGAAGTCGCCGCCGACCGCGACGCCGCGCTTCCCGTCGTACGCCATCGAGAAGACGCCGCCCGCCGCGGACGGAGCGATGGTCGACTCGCGCACGGTCCAGGTCTTGCCGAAGTCGGAGCTGACGAAGATGCGCGCGGCTCCCCCGCCCGACGCGAGGTAGGCGCGCTTGCCGCTCGTGACGAGGCAGGTGCCGCTCGCCGCGAACCCGAACTCGCCCTCGACCGCGGCGGGCATGCCGGCCGGGTCGACGACCTTCCAGGTCTCACCGGCGTCGCGGGTGCGCAGGATCCGGAACTTCCCGTCGACCGGGTCGCTCATCGCCAGGCCGCGCCGGCCGTCGTCGTACATCGCCATGCAGTCGTAGAACGCCGACTCGTCCTTGTTGACGAAGGCCTTCTGCCAGGTCCGCCCGCCGTTGGTGGTCCGGTAGATCCGGCTGTCGCGGCCCTCGCCGATGCTCATGGCCAGCGCGGTGCGGTGGTCCTCGGCCTCGATGTCGCGGAAGAGCAGGCCCTTCGCGCCCTTCGGCGAGACGTCGTCCCACGTCTCGCCGCCGTCCCTGGTGCGCCAGACGCCGCCGCCGCTGCCGCCGACCCACGCGGTGTCGGCGTCCACGGCGTCGAGGCCGCGGAGCTGCTGGTCGGTGTCGACGTCGACGTGGTGCCAGGACAGCCGGGGCGCGCGGTCGGGCGCAGCGGAGGTCGGAGCCGCGGTGGCGGCTAGTGGGGCCGCGAGCGCGGCGATGGCCAGGATCCCGAGAGTCTTTCGCATCCTCGCAATCTAGGGTGTGCGTCGTGCGCATCGCCACGTGGAACGTCAACTCACTTCGCTCCCGCATCGACCGCGTCGAGGCGTTCCTCGACCGACACGAGGTCGACGTGCTGGCGGTCCAGGAGACGAAGGCGCGCGAGGACCAGCTGCCGCTGATGGGCCTCCAGGCGCGGGGGTACGACGTCGCGGCGGCGGGCGTCAACCAGTGGAACGGCGTCGCGATCATCAGCCGGGTCGGGCTCGAGGACGTCGAGAGCGGGTTCCCGGGGCAGCCGGGCTGGGGCGAACCCGCGGAGCCCGAGTCGCGCGCGATCGGCGCGACCTGCGGCGGCGTACGCATCTGGTCGCTCTACGTGCCCAACGGCCGCAAGCCCGACGACCCGCACTACGTCTACAAGCTCGACTGGCTGGCGCGGCTGCACGAGGCGGCGTCCGAGTGGCGCGACCAGCCCACCGCGCTCGTCGGCGACTGGAACATCGCCCCGACCGACGACGACGTCTTCGACATCGCACAGTTCGCGAAGTCGACGCACGTGACCCCGCCCGAGCGCGCGGCGTTCCAGGCGTTCCTCGACGACGGGTACGTCGACGTCGTCCGTCCGCACGCACCGGAGCCCGACACCTACACCTATTGGGACTACTACCGGCAGCGCTTCGAGCGCAACCGCGGCATGCGCATCGACTTCGTCCTCGGCTCCGCCCCGTTCGCCGCCCGCGTCACCGGTGGCTTCGTCGACCGCGAGGAGCGCGCCGGCCAGGGCGCGTCCGACCACGCCCCGGTGATCGTCGACCTCGACTGACGGCTAGCCCCGCTGCCCCGTCGAGTCGCGCAGCACCAGCTGGGTGGGCAGCGCGATCCGCGGGGCGTCCTCGGGGCCGCGCGACTCAGCGGTCAGCAGCAGCTCGACCGCGGCGCGGCCGACGTCCACGTGGGCGCCGCCGAGCGTGGTCAATCGCGGCGTGCATACGTCGGCGGCGAAGATGTCGTCGAAGCCGACCACGCTCACGTCCTCCGGCACCCGGACCCCGCGCCGGGCCAGGCGCTGCATGACACCGATCGCGAGCAGGTCGTTGTGGGCGACGATCGCCGTGGCGCCGTCGTTCACCGCGGCGTCGGCCGCGGCCCCGCCCTGCGCGACCTTGGGCGTGAACGGCCCCGCCCGGCGCGCCGCCATCCCCTCCTGCCGCGCGGCGCTGCGCAGCGCGCTCCACCGCGAGTGGGCCATCCAGGAGTTGGGCGGGCCGGCGAGGTAGACCAGCTCGCGGTGGCCGAGCGAGGCGAGGTGGGCCACGATCTGACGGCAGCCCTCGCCGTGGTCGAGCACCACGCTGGTGAGCCCGGCCAGCTCGCGGCTCATCAGTACGACGGGCCGTTGGGCTGCGACCTGCTGGAGGTTCTCGTCCGGCAGCCGGCTCGCCGCGAGCACGAAGCCGTCGACGGCCGGGGACAGGCGCTGGATCTGCTCCCACTCGACCCGCGGTGACTCCTCGGCGTTGACGAGCAGCAGCGTGTACTCCGAGACCCGGGCCCGCATCTCGGCGCCCCGGATCAGCTCGAAGTAGTGGGGGTTGGTGATGTCGGAGACGACCATCGCGACCGTGTGGTGCCGGCCGGACAGCAGCGCCCGTGCGTGCGGGTTGGGCCGGTACCCGAGCTCGGTCGCCACGGCGAGGACCCGGTCGCGCGTCGCCACGGAGACCCGGCCCGGGTTGCTGAACGCGCGCGAGACGGTCGAGGTGGCGACGCCGGCGGCGGTCGCGACGTCGTAGATGGTGGGTCCGGCCACGGGCACAGGAAAGCCGAGCTGGCAACAAGTTGGCAACCCCTTGCCGTCAGTTGCCGCGCCTCCGTACTTTCTGCCGCTGTGACGGTCAACACGCCAACCACCGCGGACCCACCGGAGCGGCACCTGCCGGCCTGGCTGCGCCGCGTCGTGCGCGTCCTCACCGCCATCGAGCTGTCGATCGGGGTCGCCGCGCTGCTGCTGATCTTCGGACTGGTTCTGCTCCAGGCGGCCCAGCGGTACCTCCCGATCGACGGGTGGCCGTGGACCGGCGAGCTCGCCCGGTTCTGCCTGGTCTGGCTGACGTTCGTGGTGGCCGGCGTGCTCGTCACCACCGACTCCCACATCTCCATCGAGATGATCGACATGGTGCCGGGCGACCTGCTGCGCCGGGTCGTGCGGGTCGTCTCCTGCCTCATCGTGGCGCTGATCGGCGTGGGCCTGTGCGCCGAGGCGTGGGAGCTCGTCCAGACCCAGGACATGCTGAAGTCGCCGGGCCTGCGGATGCCGATGTCGTGGCTCTACGCCATCTCGCTGATCGGCTTCGTCAGCGTGGTCCTGCGATCACTCGTCGCCGCCGGGCAGTACGCCGTTCTGGGCGTGCCCGAGCCGACGTACGACGACATCCTCGAGCGGGAGATGCGCACCGAATGAGCATCCTCGTCCTCGGACTCCTGATCACCGCGCTGCTGGTGATCCGCGTCCCCGTCGCGTTCGCGTTCTTCGGGCCCTGCCTGGTCTACATGATGACCAACGACCAGTCCGTCGGGCTGGCGCTGCGCCTGGTGGCCAACTCGACCGCGAGCTTCCCGCTGCTCGCCGTGCCGCTCTTCGTCCTGCTCGGCTCCATCGCCAACCAGGCGGGCATCGCCGACCGGCTCTTCGACTTCGCGCTCGCGCTGCTCGGCCGGGTCCGCGGCAGCCTCGGCTACGTCAGCGTGGGCGTCAGCCTCGGGTTCTCCTGGATGAGCGGCTCGGCCGTGGCCGACGCCGCAGCACTCGGCAAGGTGGAGATCCCGGCGATGCTGCGAGCCGGCTACCCGCGACCGTTCGCGCTCGGCGTCGTGGGCTCCAGCGCACTGATCGCGCCGGTGATGCCGCCCAGCATCCCGGCCGTCATCTACGCGGGCCTGGCGGGCGTGTCGACGGGGGCGCTCTTCGCCGCCTCCGTCGTACCCGCCCTGCTCATGGCCGTCGGCCTGTGCCTGGTCGTCTTCCTGTGGGTACGACGGATGCCGAACCTCGAGCGGACCGAGTTCAGCTGGCGGCGGGTCGGCATCACCGGTCGCCGGGTGCTCGCCCCGCTCGGCGCCCCGGTGATCATCCTCGGCGGCATCCTCGGCGGCATCGTCACGCCCACCGAGGCCGCCGCCGTCGGCGCGCTCTACATGCTGCTGCTCGGCTTCGCCTACCGCACCCTGCACGTGCGGGACCTGCCGAAGGTCCTCGTCGAGGCGACGCTGACCACGGGCAGCATCATGCTGATCGTCGCCTCGGCCAACCTGCTCGGCTACGTGCTCGCCCGCGAGCGGGTCCCCCAGGAGATCTCGGAGTGGATGCTCGGGCTCACGAGCAACCCGACCGTCTTCCTGCTGCTGGTCTTCCTGCTCTCGATGGTGCTCGGCACCGCGCTCGACGCCATCGCCGTGCTGACGCTCACCGTCCCGATCCTGCTGCCGGTCGCGCTGCTGTACGACGTCGACCCGATCGCGCTCGGCGTGCTGATGATCGTGTCGCAGATGATCGGCCTGCTGACCCCGCCCGTGGGCACGGTCATCTTCGTCCTGCAGGCGATCGCGAGGGCGCGGATGTCCGAGGTCTTCTGGGGCTCGCTGCCCTTCCTCGTGCCCCTCTCGCTGCTGTGCCTCGCGATCATCTTCTGGCCCGACGCGATCCTCTACCTGCCCGAGAGGCTCGGACTGTGAGCGCGCCCGGACAGCGCTCCTGGCTCACCGGCCTGATCGGGCACGGGGTCGGCCCCTCGCTCACCCCGGAGATGCACGAGCGCGAGGCCGCGCGACAGGGACTCCGCTACGTCTACAAGGTCATCGAGCTGCCCGACGGCCGGGTCGAGCCGCGCCGGCTCGAGGTGCTCCTGGCGGGTGCGCGGGCGCTCGGGTTCGACGGGCTCAACGTCACCCACCCCGTCAAGCAGGCCATGGTGCCGCTGGTCGACGAGCTGGCACCGGGCGCGACCGCCATCGGCGCCCTCAACACGGTGCTGATCCGGGACGGCCGCACCATCGGCCACAACACGGACGTCACCGGCTTCCGGCGCTCCTTCGCCGACGGGCTGCCCGACGTCGACCGGGACCGCGTGGTGCTGCTCGGCGCCGGCGGGGCCGGCACGGCCGTGGCGCATGCCCTGGCCGATCTCGGCGCACGCCGCCTGGCCGTCGTCGACCCCGACACCTCCCGGGCGCAGGCGCTCGCCGACACGATGCGACGTACGCCGATCGAGCTCGACCTCGTCGCCGCGACCCGCGACGGCGTGGCGGACGCGGTCCGCGGGGCCGCCGGACTGGTCAACGCGACCCCCGTGGGCATGGCCGCCCACCCCGGCACGCCGGTCGCCACCGACCTCCTGCGACCCGGGCTCTGGGTCGCCGACATCGTCTACCGCCCGCTGGACACGACACTCCTCGGCGCCGCGCGCGCCGCGGGCTGCACCGTCCTGGCCGGCGCCGGGATGGCGGTGCACCAGGCGGCCGATGCGTTCGAGCTGATCACCGGCCGGCCGGCCGATCGCGCCGCGATGCAGCGCGACTTCGACGAGCTCGTGGCCGCGGAGAAGAAGACGTCGGGGGACACAACTCGCGACACTGGAGAAAGGAAAGGCTGATGGCACAGCGCAATCTCAGGACGGGACTCGCGGCAAGCCTGCTCGCACTTCCCCTGGCCCTGGCCGCCTGCGGCGACGACGAGGAGGGCGGCGGTGGCGAGGAGTCCGGAGGGGACGTCACCCTCCAGCTCGCCCACAGCTACACCGAGGACCAGCCGCAGCACCGCTGCGGCGCCCAGGTGATCGCGGACGAGGTCGCGAACGCCGACGTCGGGCTGACGGTCGAGATCTTCCCGGCCAGCCAGCTCGGGGCGGACGCCGACCGGATCGCGTCGGTGGTGTCCGGCGACATCGACATGGACATCCAGGGCGCGTCCGCGCTCGGCGCGGTCTACGAGCCCGTGGCGGTGCTCGACGCGGCGTACGCCTTCGACGACAGCGAGCACCTCGCCCGCTTCTTCGACGGCGACGCCTCCGACGAGGTGCTCCAGGGCTTCGAGGACGAGACCGGCGTGCACACGCTGGGCGCGTGGTCGGCCGGCATGCGCCAGTTCACCGCCAACGACCCGATCCGGGAGCCGGGCGACCTCGACGGGCTGCGGATGCGCTTCCCGAACTCCCCGCAGTTCCTCATGAACGCCGAGGCGCTCGGCGCCGACGCGACCGAGGTCGCCTACGAGGAGCTCTTCCTGGCGCTCCAGCAGGGCACGGTCGACGGGCAGGAGAACCCGATCACCAACATCGCGGCCAGCAGCCTCCAGGACGTCCAGGACTACATCTCGATGTCCAACCACCAGGCGAACTCCAACCTGGTGATCATCGGCGGCGACTCGTGGTCCGGCCTCGATGCGGAGCAGCAGGACGCCCTGACCGCCGCCGTCGACGCGGCCGAGCAGCAAGTCCCCGACTGCGTGGCCGAGGACGAGGAGGCGACGCTCGCCGAGTGGAAGGAGAGCGGCGACATGGAGGTCGTCGAGGACGTCGACGTCGAGGCGTTCCGCAGCCAGGCCGACGCCTACCTCCGCGAGAACTTCAACGAGGAGCAGCTCGCCGTCTACGACGCGATCCGCGGGGAGGCCCAGTGACCCTCGCCGGAGCACGCGGGTGAGCACGCCGGAGGTGCAGACCTTCCGGGGCCCGGTAGGTCCCGGAGACCTCGGCACGACGCTCATCCACGAGCACGTGTTCGTCCACCAGCCGGAGCTGGATCTCGACCTCCCCCATCCCGAGTGGAGCGAGGACGTCGCGATCGAGACCGCGGTCGGAGGACTCGAGCGGCTGTGGGACCTCGGGGTCCGCACGGTCGTCGACCTCACGGTCCTCGGCATCGGTCGCGACGTCGGCCGGGTCGCCCGCGTGGCCGAGCGGGTGCGCGTGCAGCTGGTCGCGTCGACCGGCTACTACACGGCCAACGCGCTCCCGTCGTACTTCTCGACCCACGGTCCGGGCCGGCTGCTCGGCGGCCCGGACCCGCTGGTCGAGCTCTTCGTCCGGGACATCGAGGTGGGCATCGCGAGCACCGCGGTGCGGGCGGGCATGCTCAAGGTCGTCACCGACCTGCCCGGCATCACGCCCGACGTGCAGCGGGTGATGGAGGCCGCGACGGCCGCGCACCTGCGCACCGGCGTGCCGATCACGACCCACACCCATGCCCCGTCGCGCAACGGCCGCGACCAGCTGACGTTCTTCCGCGACCGCGGGGTCGCGCCCGACCGGCTGGTGATCGGCCACTGCGGGGACAGCGAGGACCTCGACTACCTGCGCGAGCTGATGGACGCCGGCGCGACGATCGGGATGGACCGGTTCGGGATGGAGCACGTGCTGACCGACGAGGCGCGGGTGCGAACCGTGCTCACCCTGCTGCGCGAGGGGTACGCCGACCGGATGGTGCTGTCGCACGACGCGGCGTACTTCAGCCGCGTGACGCCGCCGTCGTGGCGCGCGGAGCACGTGCCGCACTGGAACCACGAGAACATCTCGCGCCGGATCCTCCCCCGCCTGCTCGAGGGCGGCGCGACCGACGAGCAGGTCCACCAGCTGATGGTGCTCAACCCCGCACGGGTCCTGACGCCGTCGGCACCCACGGAGCAGTGATGCGCACCTCGATCGCGACGGTCTGCCTCAGCGGCACCCTGACCGAGAAGCTGCACGCCGCCGCCGAGGCCGGCTTCGACGGCGTGGAGATCTTCGAGCCCGACCTGGTCGCGTCGCCGGCCAGCCCGGAGGAGGTCGTCGCGCTCGCGGACCGGCTCGGCCTCTCGCTCGACCTCTACCAGCCGTTCCGCGACGCCGAGGGCGTCAGCGAGGACGAGTTCGCGGCCGTGCTGCGCCGGGCCCGCGCGAAGTTCGCCCTGATGCAGCGGCTCGGCATCGACACCATGCTGGTGTGCAGCAACGTCGGCGCCGCCACGATCGACGACGACGAGGTGTCGGCCGACCAGCTGCGCCGGCTCGGCGACGCCGCCGCCGAGCACGGCGTCCGGATCGCCTACGAGGCGCTCGCCTGGGGCCGGTACGTCGACGACTACCGCCGCGCCTGGCGCATCGTCGAGCTCGCCGACCACGACGCCGTCGGCGTCTGCCTCGACAGCTTCCACATCCTGTCCCGCGACCACGATCCCGCGGCGATCGAGGACATCCCCGGGTCGAAGATCTTCTACCTCCAGCTCGCCGACGCCCCGGCGCTCACCATGGACGTGCTGTCGTGGTCGCGCCACCACCGCCTCTTCCCCGGCGAGGGCGCCTTCGACCTCGGCGCCTTCGTCACCCACGTCCTGCGCGCGGGGTACGACGGACCGCTGTCGCTCGAGGTCTTCAACGACGTCTTCCGGCAGACCGACGTCGTGCGGACCGCCCGCCAGGCCCGCCGTTCGCTCACCTGGCTGGCGGACCTGGTCGGCGCCCAGCCGCTGCCCGCCGTCGCCGAACCCGCCGGCTTCGACTTCGTCGAGGTGCGGGCCGAGGACACCGGGGAGGCCGACGTGCTCCTGCAGCAGCTCGGGTTCACGTTCCGGGGGCGCCACCGCAGCAAGGACGCCCGGCTGTGGAGCGAGGGACCGGCCCGCGTGGTCTGCAACGAGCACTCCCGCGACCGCACCCCGACGCTCGCCGCCGTCGGCTTCGAGGTCGAGCGGCCGCCCGTCTCGGCCGAACGGGCCCGGGCGCTGCGCGCGCCGACGGTCTACCGCCGCACGCTCGCGAACGAGCAGGAGCTCCCCGCCTTCCGCGCCCCGGACGGCACCGAGGTCTTCCTCGGCCCGGTCTCCGCCGGTGACGACGCACCCTGGGTGCCGGAGTTCGAGGGCGGGCACCAGCCCGGCCCGGCCCTGCTGACCGGCATCGACCACGTCAACCTCGCCGAGTCGTGGCAGTGCTTCGACGAGGCGGTCCTCTTCTACAGCAGCGTCCTGGGTCTCGCCGCCGACCCGAGCCAGGAGGTCCCGGCCCCCAACGGCCTGGTCCGCAGCCAGGTCGTCCGGTCCACGACGGGCGCCTGCCGCCTCGCCCTCAACGTCGCCCCGCTCGCCTGGGACCGGTCGTCGGGCTTCCCCCAGCACGTCGCCTTCGCGACCGACGACGTCGTCGCCGTCGCCCGCCGCGCGATCGAGCGGGGGCTGGTGCCGCTGGCCGTCCCGCGCAACTACTACGACGACCTCCAGGCCCGGTTCGGGCTGTCGACCGAGCAGGTGCGGGAGATGGCCGAGCTCGGCCTGCTGCACGACCGCGACCCGAGCGGGGACTTCACGCACTTCTACACCGAGACCGTCGGCGGGGTGTTCTTCGAGGTCGTGCAGCGACGCGGCGGCTACGACGGCTACGGCGCGCCGAACGCCGGCGTACGCCTCGCCGCCCAGCACCTCCGCGCGGGCGCCGAGGGTCAGCGCACCACGCGGTAGCGCACGTGGGTCGCGTACGGCGAGTGCTCGGCCTCGACGATCTCCAGCCGCGGCGCGATCGACCCGTCGAAGATCCGCTCACCGCCGCCGAGCACGTCCGGCGCGACGTCGAGGACCAGCTCGTCGAGCTCGCCCGCCGCCAGCGCCTGGCGCAAGGCCGAGGCGCCGCCGGCGATCAGCACGTCACCGTCGCCGACCTCGCGGGCGCGGGCCAGCGCGGCCTCGAACCCGTCGGTCACGAAGTGGAAGGTCGTGCCGCCGGCCATCTCGATCGGGTCGTGCGCGTGGTGGGTGAGCACGAAGACCGGTGCGTGGTACGGCGGCTCGTCGCCCCACCAGCCGCGCCACTCCCCGTCGTACGTCTCCCACCCGCCCCGCACCGGGCCGAACATGTTGCGGCCCATCACGTAGGCGTCGCGCGGCCGCGCGAGATCCTCGCGCCACCGGCGGTCGACCTCGGTGGCGTCGTCCGCGAACATCCACCGGTGCAGCTCCTCGCCGCCCCGGCCGAGCGGCTGCTCCAGCGTCTGGTCGGGGCCGGCCATGCAGCCGTCCAGGGACACGGTGACGTGCGCGGACGTGAAGGTCATGCCACTCCGACCCGCCGGGCGCGTCGGACTCATCGGCCTCCGACGGACTGTCGGTGGTCGCCCCCATGCTGGGGTGCATGGAGATCCTGACGCTCTTCCTCACGCTCCTGGTGGGCCTCGCCCTGGGAGTGGTCGTCGGGCTGCTCTGGTCGCGCTCGCGCCCCGCGGCGATGCAGCGGTACGCCGCCGGCGTCGTCGACCAGGCCGAGGTGATGCAGGGCCTCGACCGGCTCAGCGACCAGATGCACCACCTCGACCGCGCGCGGGCGAGTTGGCAGGGCCAGTTCGACGCCCAGGTGTCGCAGCTCCAGCGCGAGACCCGGTCGCTGTCGACCGCGCTCCGCAAGCCGCAGGTCCGCGGCCGCTGGGGCGAGCTCCACCTGCGTCGCGCGGTCGAGCTCGCCGGACTCGTCGACCGCTGCGACTTCGCCGAGCAGGTGCGGCTCGACGACGGCCTCCGACGGCCCGACCTGGTCGTCCGCCTGGTCGGCGGTCGCAGCGTGGTGGTCGACGCCAAGGTGCCGCTCGACGCCTACCTCGACGCGACGTCCACCGACGAGCCCGAGGAGCACCGCCGCCACCTGGCCCGCCACGCCGCGCAGCTGCGCACCCACGTCGACGCGCTGGGCGGCAAGCGCTACTGGCGGTCGCTGCCCGAGAGCCCCGAGTTCGTGGTGCTCTTCGTGCCGGCCGAGTCCTTCCTCGCCGCGGCGCTCGAGGCCGAGCCGTCGCTGATCGAGTACGCCGCGGAGCGGGAGGTCGTGCTCGCGACGCCGACCACCCTCATCGCGCTGCTGCGCACGATCGCGCACGGCTGGAGCCACGAGGCGCTCGCCGACCAGGCCCGCGACATCCACCGCCTCGGCCGGGAGCTCCACGAGCGCCTGACCAGCATGAACGGCCACCTCGACCAGCTCGGCCGCTCGCTCAACGCGGCCGTCGGCCACTACAACCAGACCGTCGGCTCGCTCGAGTCGCGGGTGCTGGTCTCGGCCCGCCGCTTCGGCGACCTGCCCGCGCCGCGGCAGGTCGAGGTCACCACCCGCTCCGTCGGGATCGCCTCCCTGCGCGCGGTCGACCGGCGCGCCGCCGATGACGACGACGCCGCGGACCCTAGCGTGGCCTTGTGAGCCAGCGGACCCTCTGGGAGGAGGGGCACGAGTCCGGTCGCCAGGTGGCCGTCCTCGGGGTGGCGGTCACGCTGACCGTCGCCCTGCTCGACCTGCTCGCGTTCGGCGAGCTGACCGTGCTGTTCGACATCTGCTTCGTGCTGATCTGCCTGACCCTCGCGCTGCTGGTCCGGCCGCGCGACTTCTTCACGGTCGGCGTGATGCCGCCCCTGCTCATGGTCGGCGTCTTCACGTTCCTCGGCGTGATCCGGCCCGCCGCCATCGCCGACAGCGGCGACGGCGTGGTGCAGGCCGTCGTGAGCGGCCTCGGCCACCACGCGGGCGCGCTGATCATCGGCTACTCGCTGAGCCTGGGCGTGCTCGCCGTACGCCACCGGGTGATCAACCGGCACCGGCTCCAGCGGGCCTAGGAGCCTGCTAGGCCGCGAACCGGCTCGGATCGCCGGCGCCGACGCGCACCACCTCGGGGTAGCCCTCCGACCAGTCGATCACCGTCGTCGGCTCGGGCCGGGTCTCCCCCGCCTCGACCACGATGTCGACCTCGTGGTCGAGCTCCTCCTTGATCTCCCAGCCCTGGTCGCGCGGCTCGGACTCCCCCGGCAGGATCAGCGTGCTCGTGAGCAGCGGCTCCCCGAGCTCGGCGAGCAGGGCCTGCACGAAGACGTGGTCGGGGATCCGGACGCCGACCGTCCGCTTCTTCGGGTGCATCAGCCGCCGCGGGACCTCCGGCGTCGCCGGGAGGATGAACGTGTACGCCCCGGGGGTCGCGGCCTTGATCGCCCGGAAGGCCGCGTTGTCGATGTGCACGAACTGGCCGAGCTGGGCGAAGTCCTTGCACATCAGCGTGAAGTGGTGCCGGTCGTCGAGGCCGCGGATGCGCAGGATCCGGTCGCGGCCGTCGCGGTTGCCGGGCCGGCAGCCGAGCGCGTAGCCCGAGTCGGTCGGGTAGGCGATCAGCTGGTCGTCACGCAACGCGTCGGCGATCTGGCCGAGCAGCCGGGGCTGGGGGTTGTCCGGGTGGACGTCGAGATAGCGGGCCATCTGCTCAGGCGCGGCCGGCGGCCTTGAGGTCGCGGCGCAGCTCCTTCGGCAGCGCGAAGATCAGCGACTCCTCGGCGCTGTGCACGGCCTGCGCGTCCGGGTAGCCGCGCTCGGCGAGGTAGGCGAGCACGCCCTGCACCAGCGCCTCCGGCACGCTCGCGCCGGAGGTCACGCTGACCGTGCGGACGCCGTCGAGCCAGGCGTCGTCGATCTCGGAGGCGTCGTCGACGCGGTAAGACGAGCCGGCGCCGGCCTCGAGCGCGACCTCGACCAGGCGCACGGAGTTCGAGGAGTTGCCGGAGCCGACCACGATGACGAGGTCGGACTCCTTCGCGATCTCCTTGACCGCGAGCTGGCGGTTCTGGGTCGCGTAGCAGATGTCGTCGCTCGGCGGGTCCAGCAGGTCGGGGAACCGCTCGCGGATCGCGGCGACGGTCTCGAGGGTCTCGTCGACCGAGAGCGTGGTCTGCGAGAGCCAGGCGACCCGCTTCGGGTCGCGGACGACGATGCCGGGCACGTCGGCGGGGCTCTGGACCAGCTGGATGTGGTCGGGCGCCTCGCCCGCCGTACCCTCGACCTCCTCGTGGCCGGCGTGGCCGATGAGCAGGATGTCGTAGTCCTCGTTGGCGAACCGCCGCGCCTCGTGGTGCACCTTGGTCACCAGCGGGCAGGTCGCGTCGATGGTCTTGAGGGACCGGTCCTCGGCCTGCCGGTGCACCTCCGGCGAGACGCCGTGGGCGGAGAACACCACGGTCTCCCCGGCCGGGACCTCCTCGAGCTCCTCGACGAAGATCGCGCCGCGCGACTCGAGGTCGGCGACGACGTGCTTGTTGTGGACGATCTGCTTGCGCACGTAGACGGGGGCGCCGTACAGGTCGAGCGCCTTCTCCACCGTGATGACCGCCCGGTCGACGCCGGCGCAGTAGCCCCGGGGCGCCGCCAGCAGGACGGCCTTGTCGGCCTCCTCCGGCGACAGGATCGGCGGCATGCCCATGTCGGTCGTCATGTGTCCCAGTCTAGGGAGGTCGGCGGTATCCCCTAATCTCCCGGGCATGGCCCTCGACACGTCTCCCGAGTCGCCGGCGCCGGTCCGCCAGATCGCCAACGCGATCGCGGGCTGGGTCGACCGGCTCGGCGCGGTGTGGGTCGAGGGGCAGGTCGCACAGGTCAGCCGGCGCCCCGGCATGAACACCGTCTTCATGACGCTGCGCGACGCGGTCGCCGACATCTCGCTGACCGTCACCTGCTCGCGCACCCTCTTCGACGGGCTCAACCCACCGCTGGTCGAGGGCGCCTCGATCGTCGTCCACGCGAAGCCCTCCTACTACGCCAACCGCGGCACGATCTCGCTCTACGCCCGCGACATCCGGATGGTCGGCCTCGGCGAGCTGCTCGCCCGGCTCGAGCGACGCCGTCAGCTGCTGGCCGCGGAGGGGCTGTTCGCGGCGGAGCTCAAACGGTCGCTGCCGTTCCTGCCCGGCACGGTCGGGCTGGTCACGGCGCCCAACAGCGCGGCCGAGCGCGACGTGCTCGACAACGCGAAGCGGCGCTGGCCCGCCGTCCGCTTCGAGGTCGCGTACGCCGCGATGCAGGGCCCGCGCTCGGCGGCCGAGGTGATCGAGGCGGTCGAGCGCCTCGACCGCAACGCCGCCGTCGAGGTCATCGTGGTGGCCCGTGGCGGCGGCTCGGTCGAGGACCTGCTGCCGTTCTCCGACGAGGCCCTGATCCGCGCGGTCGCCAAGGTGCGGACGCCGGTCGTCTCGGCGATCGGCCACGAGCCCGACCAGCCGCTCCTCGACCTGGTCGCCGACGTCCGCGCCTCCACGCCGACCGACGCCGCGAAGCTCGTCGTACCCGACGTCGCCGAGGAGGTCCGCAACGTCGTCCACGCGAGCGAGCGCATGCGGGGCGCCCTGGCCGGGTGGATCGCGCGCGAGCAGACGGCCCTCGACGCGCTGCGGTCGCGCCCGGCGCTGGCCGACCCGCGCACCCTGCTCGACGCCCGGCTCGACGAGGTCCACCAGCTGCGCGACCGGGCCCGCCGCACGTTCGAGCACCGCCTCGACCGCGCCGCCGACGACATCGACCACCAGCGCGCCCGCGCCCGGGCGCTGTCGCCGCTCGCGACGCTGCAGCGCGGGTACGCCGTACTCCAGGACGCCGACGGCCACGTCGTCACCTCGGTCGCCGGCGTCGCCGCGAAGCAGAGGATCAGCGTCCGGGTCGCCGACGGCCGCGTGCACGCCACCACCACGAGCACCGAGACGATCGATGGGGAGACCGATGGCCCAGAAGAAGAGTGACGAGACGCCCTCCTACGAGGAGGCTCGCCAGGAGCTGATCGAGGTGGTCCGTGCGCTCGAGGCCGGCGGCACCACCCTCGAGGAGTCCCTCGCCCTCTGGGAGCGCGGCGAGCACCTCGCCACGGTCTGCCAGGACTGGCTCGACGGCGCCCGCCAGCGCCTCGACGCCGCGATCGAGTCCGACGACACCGACGCCGACTGATCTCAGGGCTCGAGCTTCTCCGTCGTCAGCGACTCGACGAAGGTCCGGAGCGTGTCGGGGTCACCGGAACTGTAGACGAGCACGGTGTCGTCGCCGATCTCGGTGGTCCAGGCGTGGTCGTCGTCGGTGTCCTCCCAGCCCGCCCAGGTGCCGAGCTCGGTGGTGAGCGTCTGGTCGGTCTCGGTCACGCCATCGCCGACGTAGGTGCCGAGCAGGTCCCGCTCGGAGTCGTCCGCCTGGTGGATCCCGGCCGTGCGCTCGTCGTCGGTGGTGAAGACCATGTCGACGACCGGCCGGTCACCGGACTGGAACGACGCGTCCTTCACCGACCAGCCCTCCGGGAGCTCGGGCGGGTAGACCGGCTCCAGCCCGAGCTGCTGGATGCTGACGACCATCTCGCGGTAGTCGATGTCCGCCGGCTCGTACTCGGGGGTGTCGCGGAACGTGCCGCGGAAGACGATGATCCCGAAGACGACCAGCACCAGCACGATCATCGAGCCGACGAGGCCGCCGAACGACCGCTGGTAGCGACCGGGCTTGCCCGTCGGCGCCGTCTCACTCACCCCCACATCCTCACAGGTGGGTGCACCCAGCCGTGTCCTAGGGTGCGTCTCCTCATCCGGCGCCGTCGCGAGCGGGGTTTCGCGCCGTATCTGGCAAGGCGGAGGTGCGAAGGCGGGACGGAGTCCCGACGAGTCGCCGACAACGCCGCCAGATCGGATGCGAAGGCCCGCGCAGCAGGCGCTCTCGGATGAGGAGTCGTGCCCTAGGGTCTGCCCGTGCCCGGCGTCGACGTGATCCCCGTCGCGGCGCTCGCGGCCCTGCTGGTCACGGCGTACGTCCACCCGCGCGGCCGCGTCGAGGCGCTCGTAGGGCTCGCGGCGGCGGCGGTGACGCTCGCGACCGGCCTCCTGGCGTGGTCGGACGTCGAGGACACCGTGCGCCACCTCGGCCCGGTCGTGCTGTTCCTCGTCACGATCCTCGTCGTCGCCGACGTCTGCGGGCGGGCCGGCCTGTTCCGCGCCGCCGCTGCCCGTGTCCGCGAAGTGGCCCACGGTCGACCGCTGGCGATCTTCACCGGGATCTTCCTGCTCGCGGCCGCGGTCACCGCCGTGCTCAGCCTCGACGCCACGGTCGTGCTGCTGACCCCGGTAGCCGTCGCGGTCGCCACCAGCACCGGTACGTCCTACCGCCCGGCCGCGCACGCCTGCCTGCGGATGGCGAACTCGGCGTCCCTGCTGCTCCCGGTCTCGAACCTGACCAATCTGCTGGCGATGCCGCACCTCGACCTCACGTTCGGGCGGTTCGCCCTGGTGATGGCGCCGGTGCTCGCGGTCGTGCTCGTGGTCGAGTACGTCGGGCTGCGGCTGCTCTTCCGGCGCGACCTCGCCCAGCGGCCGGTGTCCGCACCCGGGACCGGGCGAGAGCCCCTGCCGACCGTCCCGCTGGCGGTCGTCGCGCTGATGCTGGTGGGCTTCGGGGCCGGGTCCCCCTTCGGCGTCGAGCCCTTCTGGATCTCCGGCCTCGCCGCCGTCGTCCTGGTCGCCTGGGCCCGGCGGCAGGGCCTGCTGGTGGTCCGCGACGCCGTCAACGCCGCGCACCCGGCGTTCGCGCTGTTCGTCCTCTGCCTCGGCATCGTGGTCGCCGCGATCTCGACCGGCTTCCTCGGCGACCGGGTGGCCGACCTGCTGCCGGCCGGCACCGGCTTCGGCGCGCTCCTGGCCATCGCGCTGCTCGCCACCGTGCTCGCCAACCTGCTCACCAACCTGTCTGCCACGCTCCTGCTCGTCCCCCTGCTCGCGCCGCTGGGTGACACGGCGGTGCTCGCCGCGCTCCTCGGGCTGAACATCGGGTCCGGCCTCAGCTACACGGGGTCGCTGGCCAACCTCCTGTGGCGCCGCGGCATGGTGCGCCTGGGCCACCCACCGTCGCTGCGCGAGTTCCACCGGGTCTCCCTCGCGATCACCCCAGTCAGCCTGATCTCCGCAGTTGCGGCGTTGTCACTGGTCAGATGACCGCAGATGCGGCATGATCCCCGCGTGACGACGTACCGGATCGCGGAGGCCGCCGAGCTGCTCGGCGTCAGCGACGACACCATGCGCCGCTGGGTCGAGGCCGGCCGGGTCGCCAGCACGAAGGAGGACGGCCGCACGGTCGTCCCGGGCGCCGACCTGGCGACGCTCGCGGAGTCGCTGGCCGACCACCCCGACCGGGAGGCCACCCGCGCGGCCGCCGTGAGCGCGCGCAACCGGCTCTCGGGGATCGTCACCAAGGTCGTCAAGGACCGGGTGATGGCCCAGGTCGAGCTGGTCTGCGGCCCCTACCGGATGGTCTCGCTGATGAGCACCGAGGCGGCCGAGGAGCTCGGCCTCGAGCCCGGCGTGCGAGCCATCGCGTCCGTCAAGTCGACCAACGTCGTCGTGGAGCGCCCGTGAAGAAGATCCTCCTGCCCGCCGTCCTCGCCCTGGCTCTCCCCCTCGTCGCCTGCGGGGGTGACGACGAGGGGGACGAGGGCGGGTCGACCACGTTGACCGTGTACGCCGCGGCGTCGCTGACGTCGACGTTCGAGCAGATCGGCGACGAGTTCGAGGCGGAGCACGACGGCGTCGAGGTCGAGTCCAGCTTCGGCGGCTCCTCCGACCTGGTCACCCAGATCCAGGAGGGCGCCCCCGCCGACGTCTTCGCGTCCGCCGACACCGCGAACATGGACAAGCTCGTCGACGCCGACCTGGCCGGCGAGGACCCGCAGGACTTCGCGACCAACGTCCTCGAGATCGCAACTCCGCCGGACAACCCCGCCGGGGTGGAGAGCTTCCAGGACCTCGGCGAGCAGGGCCTCCAGCTCGTCGTCTGCGCCCCCGAGGTGCCGTGCGGCGCGGCCACCCAGACCATGGCCGACGACCTCGGCGTGACGCTGAGCCCGGTCAGCGAGGAGGAGTCGGTCACCGACGTGCTCGCCAAGGTGACCTCCGGCGAGGCCGACGCCGGCGTGGTCTACGTGACCGACGTGACCGCCGCCGGCGACGACGTGCACGGCGTGCCGTTCCCGGAGTCCGCGGACGTCGTGAACACCTACCCGATCGCGCCGGTCGCGGACAGCGAGAACGCCGACCTCGCGGCGGACTTCATCGAGTTCGTGCTCGGCGACACGGGCCAGCATGTCCTCCAGGACGCCGGCTTCGGGCAGCCTTAGGCGCGTGACTCGCCGCGAACGGCACGTCGGGCTCCCCGGCTGGATCTTCGTCCCCGCCGCCCTCGGTGCGGCGCTGGTGCTGCTCCCGCTCGCCGGGATGGTCTCCCGGGTCGACTGGACCAGCTTCTGGTCGCTGGTCACGTCCGACGCCGCGCTGACCGCACTGTGGCTGAGCCTGCGTACGTCGGCCGCCGCGACCCTGCTCTGCCTCGCCCTGGGCGTCCCGATGGCCGTGGTGCTCGCGCGCACCCGCTTCCGCGGCCAGGGCGTCGTCCGGTCGCTGGTGCTGCTCCCACTCGTGCTGCCACCCGTGGTCGGCGGCATCGCGCTGCTCTACACGTTCGGCCGGCGCGGTCTCATCGGTGAGCAGCTGGACGCGCTCGGCGTCCAGGTCGCGTTCTCGACGATCGCGGTCGTGCTCGCCCAGACCTTCGTCGCGCTGCCGTTCCTGGTCGTCAGCCTGGAGGGCGCGCTGCGCACCGCGGGCGAGCGCTACGAGGTCGTCGCCGCCTCCCTCGGCGCCCGGCCGACGACCGTCTTCCGGCGGGTGACGCTGCCGCTGGTCCTGCCCGGCCTGGTGTCGGGTGCGGTGCTGTCGTTCGCCCGGGCGCTCGGCGAGTTCGGTGCCACGATCACCTTCGCCGGCAGCCTGGAGGGCACGACCCGCACCCTGCCGCTCTACGTCTACAACCTACGGGTCACCGACCCGGACGCCGCCGTCGCGATGTCGCTGGTGCTGGTGCTGGTCGCCGTGCTGGTGATCGCGTTCGCCCGTCCCGGACGGAGCGTCGCATGAGCACGGGCCTCGAGCTGGCAGCGACCGTCGCCGCCCGCGGTGTCGACGTGGCGCTCGACGTCGCCGAGGGCGAGACCGTCGCGGTCCTGGGACCCAACGGCGCCGGCAAGTCGACCCTGCTCGCGGTCGCGGCCGGACTGCTGCGGCCGGACTCGGGACGGGTCGTCCTCGACGGCACCCCGCTCACCGACCCGCGCACCTGGGTGCCGCCGCACGCGCGCCGGATCGCCCTGCTGGCCCAGGACCCGCTGCTGTTCCCGCACCTGAGCGTGCTGGAGAACGTCGCCTTCGGCCCGCGCAGCTCCGGAGTCCATCGCCGGGACGCACGCGAGCGCGCCCACCGGTGGCTCGACGAGGTCGGGATCGCCGACCTGGCCGGCCGCCGCCCCGGCCAGCTCTCCGGGGGCCAGGCCCAGCGGGTCGCGATCGCCCGGGCCCTCGCCGCCGAGCCCCGGCTGCTGCTGCTCGACGAGCCGATGGCCGCGCTCGACGTCGCCGTACGCCCCGCGCTCCGGCAGACCCTGCGGCGGGTGCTCGCCGAGCGGTCCGTCGTGCTGGTCTCCCACGACGCCCTCGACGCGCTGCTCCTCGCCGACCGCGTCGTGGTGGTCGAGGGCGGCCGGGTGGTCGAGGAGGGCCTCACCCAGGCGGTGCTGACCCGGCCGCGCAGCACGTTCGCCGCCCGGATCGCGGGCCTGAACGCCGTCCGCGGCACCTGGCGGGAGGACGCCGTCCACGGCCCCGGCGGCACCGAGGTCAAGGGACTGACGACCGGCCCGGCGCCGGACGCCGGCGATCCCGTGGTCGCGGTCTTCCGGCCCAGCGCGGTCTCGGTCTACCGCGACCTCCCGGCGGGCAGCCCCCGCAACGTCGTCACGACCACGGTCACCGACCTGGAGCCCCTGGGGGACCGGGTGCGGGTGCACGCGGGAGAGCTGGCGGCCGACGTCACCCCGCTCGCGGCGGCCGAGCTCGACCTGGTGCCGGGACTTCGCGTGGTGTTCAGCGTCAAGGCGACGGAGGTCTCTGTGTACCGCGTCTGAGCACCGATAGAGTCGCCGCCATGACCGAAAGCCTGTCCGTCGATCCGCAGCGGCCCGATCGCAACCTCGCCCTCGAGCTGGTCCGGGTGACCGAGGCGGCCGCCATGGCCGCCGGCCGGTGGGTGGGCCGGGGCGACAAGAACGGCGCCGACGGCGTCGCGGTCAACGCGATGCGGGTGATGATCTCGACGATCGGCATGGACGGCGTCGTCGTCATCGGCGAGGGCGAGAAGGACAACGCCCCGATGCTCTACAACGGCGAGAGCGTCGGCGACGGCTCCGGTCCGGAGTGCGACGTCGCGGTCGACCCCATCGACGGCACCACGCTGACCGCGAAGGGCATGACCAACGCGGTGTCGGTGCTGGCGGTCTCCCCGCGCGGCTCGATGTACGACCCGTCCGCGGTCTTCTACATGGAGAAGCTGGTCACCGGTCCCGAGGCGGCCGACGTCGTCGACATCCGCCTCCCGGTCGCCGAGAACATCCACCAGGTCGCCAAGGCCAAGGGCAAGGACCCCCGCGACGTCACGGTCGTCCTGCTCGACCGCCCGCGGCACGCCGCCCTGGTCGAGGAGATCCGCGCGACCGGCGCGATGATCAAGTTCATCACCGACGGCGACGTCGCGGGCGCGATCATGGCCGCGCGCCCCGAGACCGGCATCGACCTGCTGATGGGCATCGGCGGCACCCCCGAGGGCATCATCAGCGCCTGCGCCATGAAGTCGCTCGGTGGCACGATCCAGGGCCGGCTGTGGCCCCAGGACGACGACGAGCGGCAGAAGGCGATCGACGCCGGCCACGTGCTCGACCCCGACCACGTCCTGACCACCGACATGCTGGTCACCGGCGACGACTGCTTCTTCGTGGCCACCGGCATCACCGACGGCGAGCTGCTCCGCGGCGTCCGCTACCGGGCCGGCGGGGTGACCACGCACTCGCTGGTGATGCGCTCGCGCAGCGGCACGATCCGGTCGATCACCTCGGAGCACCAGCTCCAGAAGCTACGCGCTTTTGCCGCGATCGACTTCGACGGCTGAGGACGACGTACCGAGCAGGCTGTCGCACACCACGTCGACGACGCGGGGGTCCCACGCCATGCCCAGGTGGGACGCGGCCACCTCGACGGCGTGGGCGAGCGGGTCGACGCAGGCCCGCCAGTCGACGATGCCGTCGCGCCGGGAGTAGATCGCGGTGAAGCCGACGCCGGGCGGCACCGGCACGCGGCTCTCCTCGAAGCTCCGCCGGGCACACGACCCGGCCACGCACTCCTCCGCCATCAGGCCGGGTACGCCGGCCCGGCTGAGCCGCACCAGCAGGTCGACGCTCGCGCTGAGAGAGCGGTGGTGGGCGCCCGGCGCGAGCATCGGGCTCCCCATCGTCACGATGTTGGACACCAGGTCGGGGCGGCGTACGGCGATCCCGCGGGCGAGCATGCCGCCGAGGCTGTGCCCGACGATCTGCACCCGCGAGTCGCGCCGCATCGCGATCGACTCCAGCCGCGCCTCGAGCTGGTCTGCGGCCGTGCGGGTGCAGCCGACGTTGGCGTGGATGTGGGACCGGTAGGTGCGGAACCCCCGCGCGCGCAGCGCCCGCGACATCAGTCCGAGCGTGCCGTCGCCGGCGAGGAACCCCGGCACGAGCAGCACCGGGTCGCCCAGGCGCGACGTCACGCGGGCGGCGTACGGCGTGTCGCGGCGGGTGCGCCGGTCGCCGGCCGCGCGGAGCGCGAACCGGCCGATCTCGACCACCGCGCTCCCCTCGCGCAGCACCGCTGCTGCACCGGGAGCGGCGAAGCCGTCCGGCAGCAGGAAGTCCGCGAGAGCGGTCGCGTGCATGTGAGCCACGTTACGTCCGGTACCCCCTGACCGGATGCGAATGCGGGCGCGTCGTGTCGGTTTTTCCCTCAACTGGTTGAATTCGAGCATGCAGTCCCCCGTCGAGGTCGCGGTGTCCGAGGAGCTCTTCGCCCCGGTCGCGAGCGGCGCCGAGCTCTGCTACCAGACCTTCGGCAGCCCCGACGGCGACCCGTTGCTGCTGGTGATGGGGCTCGGGGCGCCGATGACCTGGTGGAACCCGGAGCTGTGCTCCGAGCTGGCCCGGGCCGGCTTCTACGTCGTGCGCTTCGACAACCGCGACGCGGGCCGCTCGACGGTGCTCGACGGCCGGGTCTCGCGGGCGGCCCTGGTGCGGGCGTTCGCCGGCGGTCGGGTGCGCGCGCCGTACCTGCTCACGGACCTGGCCGACGACGCCTTCGGGCTGCTCGACCACCTCGGACTGGACTCCGCGCACGTCGTGGGCGTGTCGATGGGCGGGATGATCGCGCAGACGATGGCGATCGCGCGACCCGAGCGGGTCGACTCCCTGACCAGCATCATGTCGACGACCGGGAAGCGGAGCGTCGGCTGGCAGCACCCGTCGCTGCTCCCCCGGATGATCGCACCGCGCCGCGCCGGCCGGGAGGCGTACGTCGCGGGCAGCATGGTCTTCGCGCGACTGACCGGCTCCCCGGCCTACCCCGAGCCGGCGGACGCGATGCGCCTTCGCTTCGAGGAGACCTGGGACCGCGGCGTGCACCCCGAGGGCGTCCTGCGCCAGATGCTGGCCGTGGTGACCCAGCCCAACCGGGGCGCCCGGCTGCGCGGCGTACGCGTGCCCACCCTCGTGGTCCACGGCCTCGCCGACCGGATGGTCCACGTCTCCGGCGGCCGGGCGACGGCCGCCGCGATCCCCGGCGCCGAGCTGCTGCTCATCGACGGCATGGGCCACGACCTGCCCGTGCCCCTCCACGAGACCTTCGTCAACGCCATCCGGCGTACGGCTGACCGCACCTGACGCTGCCTCGCGGTGGTTGAGGTGCGAAGGCGCCCTGGCGCCTGAGCCTCGAAACCCCGGAAACGCGAACAGGGCGGTGACCACGGGGATCACCGCCCTGCGCGAGCTCCGGCGTTTCGAGACGGGCCTGGCGGCCCTCCTCAACCACCGGAGCGTTGAGCTGATCAGTCCGAGAGACGCTCGCCGGTGTCCGTGTCGAAGACGTGGACGTTGTGCGGGTCGGTCGTGACGTACATCGTCTCGCCCTTCTGCGGGTGGCTGCGCCCGCTGACCCGGATGATGATGTTGTTGGGCGTGCCCTCGACACCGCTGGTGCCGTAGACGTAGGCGTCGGCGCCGAGGTCCTCGACCACGGTCACCTGGACGGGCATGCCGTCCTCGCTGTTGCCGACCACGCGCCACGCCTCGGGGCGCACACCGACGGTGATGTTGCCCTCCATCTTCTTCGACGCGGTCGGGTCGACCGGCACGAGGTACTCGCCGATCTTGGCCTGGCCGTTGTCGGCCTTCGCCTCCATGAGGTTCATCTGCGGCGAGCCGATGAAGCCGGCGACGAAGAGGTTGACGGGCTTGTCGTAGAGCGCCAGCGGGGTGTCGACCTGCTGGAGGTAGCCGTCCTTCATCACGGCGACCCGGTCGCCCATCGTCATCGCCTCGACCTGGTCGTGGGTGACGTAGACGGTGGTGACACCGAGGTCGGCCTGGAGCTTCGCGATGTCGGTGCGGGTCTGCACGCGCATCTTGGCGTCGAGGTTCGACAGCGGCTCGTCCATGCAGAAGACCTGCGGCTGGCGGACGATCGCGCGGCCCATCGCGACGCGCTGGCGTTGGCCACCGGAGAGCGCCTTCGGCTTGCGGTCGAGGTACTCGGTCAGGCCGAGGATCTTCGCCGCGTCCTGGACACGCTTGTTGCGCTCCTCGGTCGGCACCTTCGCCATCTTCAGCGCGAACGCCATGTTGTCGGCGACCGACATGTGGGGGTAGAGCGCGTAGTTCTGGAACACCATCGCGATGTCCCGGTCCTTCGGCGGGGTGTGGGTGATCTCCCGGTCCCCGATGTAGATCTTCCCCTCGTTGACCTCCTCGAGCCCCGCGAGCATCCGCAGGGTCGTGGACTTGCCGCAACCGGAGGGACCGACGAGGACCATGAACTCCCCGTCACCGATCTCGAGACTGATGCCCGGGACTGCGGGCTTGTCGGCGCCGGGATACCAGCGCTGTGCCTCTTCGAAACGCACAGTGGCCATGCTTCAACAACTCCTCCACCGGCAGGTACGTGCCGGACGATCCGTAGTAAAGGTGAGCGCGCTCACAGTAGCCGGTCCCGGCCCGCCGCGCCGCAGGAGGGTTTACAAGTCGTCCCCGCAGGGCTACATGTGAGGTAGCCCACTAGAGGGGAGGGGTCGAATGTCTCGGGTACGCCGTGGCCTCGCCGCAGGAGCCGCCCTGGTGTCCGCCGCCGGTCTGCTCGCCGCCTGCTCGGCCGACGCCAGCTCCGCCGACACGTTGGTCTGGTACATCAACCCGGACTCCGGAGGCCAGGCCAAGGTCGCCGAGAACTGCAGCACCGACGACTACACGATCAAGACGCAGGTCCTGCCGCAGGACGCCAACGAGCAGCGCATCCAGCTGGCCCGGCGCCTCGCCGCCGAGGACTCCGGCATCGACATCATGAGCATCGACCCGCCGTTCACCGCGGAGTTCTCCAACGCCGGCTTCCTGGCCCCGCTGCCGCAGGAGCTCCAGGACAAGCTGACGGACCAGTCCTTCCAGGGCGCCACGGACGCCGCCACCTGGGACGGCCAGATGGTCGTAGCGCCGTTCTGGTCGAACACGCAGGTGCTCTGGTACCGCAAGTCGTTCGTCGAGAAGGCCGGCATCGACATGAGCCAGCCGGTCACCTGGGACCAGATCATCGACTCCGCCGCCGACAACGGCGGGAAGGTCTCGGTCCAGTCGAACAAGTACGAGGGGTACGTCGTCTGGATCAACGCGCTGATCTCGGGCGCCGGCGGACAGATCGCCACCGACACCGACAAGGGCCTCGACATGACGCTCGAGATCGACTCCCCGGCCGGCGAGGAGGCCGCTGCGGTCATCCGGAAGCTCGCCCGCTCCCCCGCCGCACCGGCGGACCTGTCGGTCGCCCAGGAGGGCCAGGCGGCCAGCACGTTCGGGGGTGACCAGGGCGCGTTCATGGTCAACTGGACCTACATCTTCAACAGCTACGAGGCGACCAACGAGGGCTTCAACAAGGACATCGGCTACACCCGCTACCCCACCACCGTCGAGGGAGAGGAGTCGCGCCCGCCGTACGGCGGCATCGGGCTCGGCGTGAGCGCCTACTCCAACAACACCGACAAGGCGATGGAGGCGGTCGAGTGCCTGACCAGCCCGGAGAACCAGGAGGTCAACGCCGAGATCACCGGCAACATGCCGGCCAGCGAGGCGGGCTACGCGGCCAACGACAACGCGCTCGAGGAGACCTACCCGGCTGACCTCCTCCAGCTCTTCCAGGACAGCCTCAACGCCGCGGCTCCGCGCACCGTCACGCCGTACTGGAGCGACATCTCGGGCGGCCTCCAGTCGACCTGGCATCCACCGGCGAGCGTCACGTCGTCGACACCCGCGACGTCGCAGACGTTCATCGACGACGTCCTCCACGGAAGGAGCCTGCTGTGACCACCACCGTCGCCACGCCGGCGGCCTCGGCGGGCAAGAAGCGGACGAGGATGACGGACCGCTCGAGAGCCGAGAACCGCCTCGGCCAGCGGCTCGTGCTGCCCGCCGTCATCGTGATGCTGGTCGTCACGGCGTGGCCCATGATCCAGGCGCTCTACCTGTCGCTGTACCGATACCGGCTGACCAACCCGGACGACAAGGAGTTCGTCGGGCTGAGCAACTACGGGACGGTGCTGACCGACTCGCTGTTCTGGCAGGACACCCTCAACACCGTGATCATCATGGTGGTCACCGTGGCCATCGAGCTCGTCATCGGGTTCGCGTTCGCGATGGTGATGCACCGGATCGTCTTCGCGCGCGGGGCGATCAGGACCTCGATCCTGATCCCCTACGGGATCATCACGGTGGTCTCGGCGTACGCCTGGCAGTTCGCGTTCAGCCTCAACAACGGCTGGGTGAACAGCTGGTTCGAGTGGCTGCCGTGGATCACGGCGGACACCAACTGGTTCGGCAGCCACTGGCCGGCGATGTTCGCGATCATGGTGTCCGAGATCTGGAAGACCACGCCGTTCATGGCGCTGCTCCTGCTCGCCGGCCTGTCGCAGGTGTCGGAGGACATGATCGAGGCCGCGAAGGTCGACGGCGCCACGTGGTGGCAGCGGCTGTGGAAGGTGATCATCCCGAACATGCGGGCCGCGATCATGGTCGCGGTGCTGTTCCGGGCACTCGACGCGTTCCGGATCTTCGACAACATCTACGTGATGACCCGCGGCGCACAGGACACCGAGTCCTCGTCGTTCCTGACCTATCGGCAGGTCATCCAGCAGTTCCAGCTGGGCCTCGGCTCGGCGCTCTCGGTCCTGCTGTTCCTCACCGTGCTGCTGCTGGCGTGGCTGATCGTCAAGACGTTCCGCGTCGACCTGGCGCAGGCGAGGGGTGAGGCGTGATGCACGAGACGCGCAACAAGATCGGCACCTGGGTGGGCTTCATCATCATCCTGGTCTGGTGCCTGCTCCCGGTGGTCTGGATCCTCTCGCTGTCCTTCAAGGGCCCCGGCGAGACCCAGGTCGGGAGCCCGCAGTTCCTGCCGAAGGAATGGACCATCCAGAACTACCGCGACATCCTCGGCTTCGGCAGCGTGACGCCCGGCCAGGAGACGACCCACGACGACTTCCTCGACGCGCTGCGCAACTCCTTCGGGATCGCGGCGATCGCGACCTTCCTGTCGGTGATCTTCGCGACCCTGGCGGCGTACGCGATCGCCCGCCTGGAGTTCAAGGGCAAGCGGCTCGTGCTCTCGCTCGCACTGGCCATCGCGATGTTCCCGGTGGTCGCGCTGGTCGGGCCGCTGTTCGACCTGTGGCGGACGCTCGGCCTCTTCAACACCTGGCCCGGGCTGATCATCCCGTACATGTCGTTCACGCTGCCGCTGGCGATCTGGACGCTGTCGGCGTTCTTCCGGGAGATCCCGTGGGAGATGGAGCAGGCGGCCCAGGTCGACGGCGCGACGTCGTGGCAGGCGTTCCGCAAGGTGATCGTGCCGCTGGCGGCGCCGGGCGTCTTCACCGCCGCGATCCTGACGTTCTTCTTCGCGTGGAACGAGTTCGTGCTCGCGATCTCGCTGACGTCGACGACCGACTCCCGCACCGTGCCGGCACAGCTCTCGTTCTTCGTCGGACCCGACCCGTTCAACCCGCCGTACGGACTGCTGGCCACCGCCTCGGTCGTGGTCACCGTCCCGATCATCATCATCGTCCTGCTGTTCCAGCGAAAGATCGTCGCCGGCCTCACGTCCGGCGCGGTGAAGGGGTGACCCGATGGCCTCCATCGACATGAAGAACATCGTCAAGCAGTACGGCGACGGGTTCCCCGCCGTGAACGACGTGAGCATCGACGTCCAGGACGGCGAGTTCATGATCCTGGTCGGCCCGTCCGGCTGCGGGAAGTCCACGCTGCTGCGGATGATCGTCGGCCTGGAGGACATCACGTCCGGCGAGATGGTCATCGGCGACAAGGTGGTGAACGACCTGGCCCCGCGCGAGCGCAACCTCGCCATGGTGTTCCAGAACTACGCGCTCTACCCGCACCTGAGCGTCTACGAGAACATCGCCTTCCCGCTGCGGCTCGCGAAGGCACCCGACACCGAGGTGGACGAGAAGGTGCGGAAGGCCGCGAAGACCCTCGAGCTCGAGGAGCACCTCGAGCGCAAGCCGGGCAACCTCTCCGGCGGCCAGCGGCAGCGCGTGGCCATGGGACGTGCGATCGTCCGCGAGGCCGACGCGTTCCTCTTCGACGAGCCGCTGTCGAACCTCGACGCGAAGCTCCGCGGCCAGATGCGCACGGAGATCGCGCGGCTGCAGAAGCGGCTCGGCATCACCACCGTCTACGTCACCCACGACCAGACCGAGGCGATGACGCTCGGGCACCGGGTCGCCGTGCTCAAGCGCGGGGTGCTCCAGCAGCTCGCCACGCCGCGGGAGCTCTACGAGCAGCCCGGCAACCTGTTCGTCGCCGGCTTCATCGGCTCGCCGCCGATGAACTTCCTGCCGGCGACGGTGGAGGGTACGTCGGTGAAGCTGCCGTTCGGCACGGTGGAGATGCCCCGCGAGAAGGCAGAGAAGGCCGCGGGCAAGGGCCTGCTGATGGCGGGCATCCGGCCCGAGCACTTCGAGGACGCGTCGGTGAAGACCGACCGGTCCGCCGGCTCGACGTTCCGCGCGACGGTCGAGGTCGTGGAGTGGCTGGGCAACGAGACCTACGCCTACATCCCGTTCGAGGCGCCGCCGGAGGTCGAGGAGCAGCTGCGCCAGCTCGAGCGCGACCTCGACGGCGAGTCGCTGCACACGCAGCTCGTCGTCTCGCTCGACGGCGCCAGCCGGATCTCGGAGGGCGAGGAGGCGGAGATCTGGGTCGACGGCTCGAAGATCCACCTCTTCGACCCCTCGACCGGCGAGAACCTCACCGTCGACCGCGAGCGGGCCGGCCGGATCCCGTCGGACGCCATGGAGGACGCCGCCGCGCAGCCGAGCGCGGCCGGCTGACCGTCAGTGAGGGTTGTGCAGGCTCTTCGGGCGCCGTCCCCGGGGAGGCCCCTTGCGCACCACGGTGACCGCACCCATGATCGCGGCGCCGCGGACCCGCACGACCGGTGAGTCGTCGCTCAGCTGCGGCTCGACCTTGTCGCGGGCCTGCTCGAACGCGCCCATGATGCCCATGCCCTCGACGACCACCTTGGTGCGCTCGTTGACGATCACGTCGACGCCCCCCATGAGGGTGTTGGCGGTGATCACCACCTCCGGGCCGGTGAACACCGCCTCGCGCAGGTCGATGTCGGCGCCGCCCATGAGCGAGAACACCGTGTGCGTCGGTCCGACCTCCCACACGCCCTTGCGGGTGACTCCACTCATCACGGCGACCGACGAGTCGTAGCGGACGGCCGCGCCGACGGCCGGGCGCGGCGCCGGCGCCTGCGCCGGCCGGTGGGCGGGCAGGTCGCTGGTGATCGGCACCAGGTCGGCGTAGGTGCGCGCGGCGTACGTCGCCTCCAGCCGCTCGTCCAGCTCGTCGAGGTCCAGGCGACCCTCGCCCGCCGCCTCGCGGAGGATCTCCGCCACGCGGTGGCGGTCGGCGTCGGAGATGCGCAGCCGTGCCGGATCGGAGCCGGGCCGCGGCTCGAGGTCACCCATGCCGGTCAGCGTAATGGGCGGGGTCCGGGATACCCTCGACGTTCGTGGCGACTCCTCCCCCGAACCAAGCAGAGTTCCTGTACTCCGACCTGCTGCCCACCGGCCGGGACGACACGCCGTACCGGCTGATCACGACCGACGGCGTCTCGACCTTCGAGGCGGACGGCCAGACGTTCCTGCGCGTGGCGCCGGAGGCGATCCAGCTACTGACCGCCGAGGCGATGCACGACATCTCCCACTACCTGCGGCCGGCCCACCTCGCCCAGCTGCGCAAGATCATCGACGACCCCGAGGCGTCCGGCAACGACCGCTTCGTCGCGCTCGACCTGCTCAAGAACGTCAACATCTCCGCCGGCGGCGTGCTGCCGATGTGCCAGGACACCGGCACGGCGATCGTGATGGGCAAGAAGTCCGAGGGCGTGCTGACCGGCGCCGACGACGGCGAGGCGATCTCGCGCGGGGTGTACGACGCCTACACGAAGCTCAACCTGCGCTACAGCCAGCTCGCGCCGCTCACGACGTACGACGAGAAGAACACCGGCACCAACCTGCCCGCACAGATCGAGCTCTACTCGACGCCTCAGACCAGCGGGAAGCCGGAGTACAAGTTCCTCTTCATGGCCAAGGGCGGCGGCTCGGCCAACAAGTCGTTCCTGTTCCAGGAGACGAAGGCGATCCTGAACCCGCAGCGGCTGCTGAAGTTCCTCGACGAGAAGATCCGCTCGCTCGGCACGGCCGCCTGCCCGCCGTACCACCTCGCGGTCGTGATCGGCGGCACCTCGGCGGAGTTCGCCCTCAAGACCGCGAAGTACGCCTCGGCGCACTACCTCGACAACCTGCCGACCGAGGGCTCGATGGCGGCGCACGGCTTCCGCGACGTCGAGCTCGAGGAGGAGGTCTTCAAGCTGACCCAGTCCTTCGGGATCGGCGCGCAGTTCGGCGGCAAGTACTTCTGCCACGACGTCCGCGTGGTGCGGCTCCCGCGGCACGGCGCTTCGTGCCCGGTCGCGATCGCGGTGTCGTGCTCGGCCGACCGGCAGGCGCTGGGCAAGATCACGCCCGAGGGCGTCTTCCTCGAGCAACTCGAGACGGACCCCGCCCACTACATGCCCGAGGCGGGTGTCGCCGAGGACATCTCCGGCGGCGAGGTGGTCTCGATCGATCTCAACCGCCCGATGCCTGAGATCCTCGCCGAGCTCTCGAAGCACCCGGTCAAGACCCGGCTCTCCCTCACCGGCCCGCTCGTCGTCGCCCGCGACATCGCGCACGCGAAGATCAAGGAGCGGCTCGGCGCGGGCGAGGAGATGCCCGCCTATCTGAAGAACCACCCGGTCTACTACGCCGGCCCCGCGAAGACGCCCGAGGGCATGGCGTCCGGCTCCTTCGGCCCGACCACCGCCGGCCGGATGGACTCGTACGTCGAGCAGTTCCAGGCCGCCGGTGGCTCGATGGTGATGCTCGCCAAGGGCAACCGCTCGAAGCAGGTCACCGAGGCGTGCGGCACCCACGGCGGCTTCTACCTCGGCTCGATCGGCGGCCCCGCCGCCCGGCTCGCCCAGGACTGCATCAGGAGCCAGGAGGTCATCGAGTACCCCGAGCTCGGCATGGAGGCGGTCTGGAAGATCGAGGTCGAGGACTTCCCGGCGTTCATCGTCGTCGACGACAAGGGCAACGACTTCTTCACCGACCCCTCCGGCGAGGTCACCGTGCCGCTCAGCGGCATCCGGGTGCGCTCGGCGGAGTAGCGGCTCCGGCGGCTCAGCCGGTGGTCTCGGGGTCGCCCTTGCCGGGGTGGCGGCGCTGCTTCTCGGCGAACGTGACGGCGTCGGGGCCGGTCGGGCCCTCGTCGGCACCGTCGGGCTGCCCGGCGACCGCGTCGCCGTCCGAGATCGGCTCTCCCGGGTCGCGCAACCCGCTGACCTCGGAGACCTGTCCCTCGTCCTGCTTCTTGTCAGCCATGGTGCTTCCGTACCCGGAACCCTCCGCGGGACTCGTCCGTTCGACCAGATGAGCTACGAGAGGACACCGACATGCAGTGCCCCACCGACGGCACCACCCTGGTCATGAGTGAGCGCAGCGGCATCGAGATCGACTACTGCCCGACCTGTCGCGGCGTGTGGCTCGACCGGGGCGAGCTGGACAAGATCATCGACCGCTCGCTCGGCCAGCAGGCTCCGCCGGCCGCGCCGCCGCCCCAGCAGCAGCAACAGCAACAGCCGCACTACCAGCAGCAACAGCAGTACCAGCAGCCCTACCAGCAGGGCGGCTACTACAAGAAGAAGCGCAAGGAGAGCTGGCTCAGCGAGATCTTCGACTGAGCCCCTCCTAGGCTCGGGTCCGTGGAGTACGTCGAGATCGCGCGGGCCGAGACCGAGCGCGGGGAGCTGGTGCTGCGCGAGCGGCGCGACGACACCGCCCCGAGCGTGATCGAGCTGCGCGCCAACGGCGTGTTCGTGATGGACACCCTCGAGACCAGCACCGAGCAGGCACTGGCCGAGGCGGCGCTGGCGCAGGTGGCGGACCCCAAGGCCGTCGCGGTTGGCGGGCTCGGCCTCGGCTTCACCATGCACGCGGTGCTCGCCGACAGCCGGGTCGAGAAGTGCGCGGTCGTCGAGATCGAGCAGGCGCTGGCCGACTGGATGCGCGACGGCACCATCCCGCACGGGCCGGCGATGCTGGCCGACGAGCGCGTCAGGATCGTCGTGGCCGACATCGCGGTCGCGATCGACGAGGCCCCGCCCGCGTCGTACGACCTGGTGCTCCTCGATGTCGACAACGGCCCCGGCTACCTGGTCCACGAGGCCAACGCGGCGCTCTACCGCGAGCCGTTCCTCCGCGCGGCCCGGGCGGTGCTGCGACCCGGCGGCGCGCTGGCGATCTGGTCCGCGGCCGAGGCGCCGGAGCTCGTCGAGACGCTGGACGCGGTCTTCGACAGCGCGGAGGGCCACCGGCACGACGTGCTGCTCCAGGACCGCGACGAGGAGTACTGGCTCTACGTCGCGCGGGTAACGTCCGAGACATGAGCGACACCGGGCAGTTCAGGGTCGAGCACGACAGCATGGGCGAGGTCCGCGTGCCCGCCGAGGCACTGTGGCGGGCGCAGACGCAGCGCGCCCTGGAGAACTTCCCGATCAGCGGCACCCCGATCGAGCCCGCTCTGATCCACGCGATCGGCCGCGTCAAGGCCGCGGCGGCGCGCGTCAACGGCGAGCTCGGCATCCTCGAGCCGGCGCACGCGGCGGCCATCGTCGAGGCGGCGAACGCCGTGGTCGAGGGCCGGCACGACGGCGACTTCCCGATCGACGTCTTCCAGACCGGCTCGGGCACGAGCTCGAACATGAACGCCAACGAGGTCATCGCCACGCTCGCCCAGCGCGCCGGCACCGAGGTGCACCCCAACGACCACGTCAACGCGAGCCAGTCGAGCAACGACACGTTCCCGACCGCGATCCACGTCGCCGCCACGCTCGCCGTCGTCGGCGACCTGCTGCCCGCGCTCGACGTGCTCGCGAGCAGCCTCGAGCGCAAGGCCGAGGACTACGCCGGGCTGGTGAAGTCCGGACGCACCCACCTGATGGACGCCACCCCGGTCATGCTCGGCCAGGAGCTGGGCGGCTACGCCGCGACGGTGCGGTACGCCGCGGAGCGGCTCGAGTCCGTGCTCCCCCGCGTCCGCGAGCTCCCGCTGGGCGGCACCGCGGTCGGCACCGGGATCAACACGCCGCCCGGCTTCGCCGAGCGCGTGATCGCCGTGCTGTCGGAGACCAGCGCCCAGCCCTTCGCCGAGGCGCGCAACCACTTCGAGGCGCAGGGCACCCGCGACTCGCTGGTCGAGCTCAGCGGGGTGCTGCGCACCTACGCGGTCGGCCTCACCAAGATCTGCAACGACCTGCGCTGGATGTCATCGGGTCCCACGACCGGCCTCGCCGAGATCCACCTCCCCGACCTGCAGCCGGGGTCGAGCATCATGCCGGGCAAGGTCAACCCGGTGCTGCCGGAGGCCACGCTCATGGTCTGCTTCCAGGTGATCGGCAACGACGCCGCGGTCACCGCCGCCGGCGCCAGCGGCAGCTTCGAGCTCAACGTCGCGATGCCGGTCATGGCCCGCAACGTCCTCGAGTCCGTCCGCCTGCTCGCCGCGTCGTCCCGACTGCTGGCCGAGCGCTGCGTCGACGGCATCACGGCGAACGCCGACCGGATGCGGCAGTACGCCGAGTCCTCGCCCTCCGTCGTCACGCCGCTCAACAAGCACATCGGCTACGAGGCTGCGGCGAAGGTCGCCAAGCAGGCGCTCGCCGACGGCGCGACGATCCGCGAGACCGTCATCCGGCTCGGGTACGTCGAGCGCGGCGGGCTCACCGAGGCCCAGCTCGACGAGGCGCTCGACGTGGAGTCGATGACGTCACGCCCTCGCGAGTGAGCCTGCGAGCTCGCGGCCCCGATCAGTACCAGCCGTTGGACTCCGAGTGCGCCCAGGCGCCGCAGGGGCTGCCGTAGCGATCCTGGATGTAGCCGAGACCCCAGGTGATCTGGGTGACGGGGTTGGACTCCCAGTCGGAGCCGGCGGTGGCCATCTTCGAGCCGGGGAGCGCCTGCGGGATGCCGTGCGCGCCGGAGGAGGGGTTGTGGGCGGCGGGGTCCCAGTTGCTCTCGCGCGTCCACAGGGAGTCGAGGCAGCCGAACTGGTCGGAGGAGAAGCCGAAGCTCGGCATCAGCGCCGCGGCGATGTCGCGCGGGTCGCCGTCCGAGACGCTGACGGACGCCGTGCGGGCGGGCCCGCTGTCGACGGAGAGGGCGCTGACCTTGGTGGGGTCGGCGCGGCGGTCGCGGTCGGCCGAGCGCGAGACGACGTCGCGGTCGAGGTCCGCAGCGGCCGCCGACCCGCCGGACCGGGCGTCGTCGTCGATGCTCCCGCTCAGGTCCCGTGCGGTCGTGGCCACCTGCGCCGGCGACGAGCCGAGGACGCCGCCCGCGACCGAGACACCGGTGACGGCAGCGGCGACCGAGGTCATCACCAGGCCGGTCCGCAGCGCCTTCCGGGGCGCCTCACGCAGGGTCGAGTCGGGGGCATGGCGGTGCTTCGGGACGTACTTGGCGTGCTTCGACAAGGGCTCTCGGGAGGGGTAGACGGCTCGGACAGACTCGCGCCACCCTGCCTGACGGGGGAGGTCGGCGCAAAACCGGACGGCGGCCGACCGCCTCCCCCGCCACAGCAGTCACAGGGGGCTCAGGGGTCCCGGATCAGAGGGTGACGTTCTCCAGCATCTCGGTCACCAGCGCCGCGATCGGCGAGCGCTCGGAGCGGGTCAGCGTCACGTGGGCGAAGAGCGGGTGGCCCTTGAGCTTCTCGACCACCGCCACCACCCCGTCGTGCCGGCCGACCCGCAGGTTGTCGCGCTGGGCGACGTCGTGGGTCAGCACGACCTTGGAGTTCGCGCCGATCCGCGACAGCACGGTGAGCAGCACGTTGCGCTCCAGCGACTGCGCCTCGTCGACGATGACGAACGCGTCGTGCAGCGACCGGCCGCGGATGTGGGTCAGCGGGAGCACCTCGAGCATGCCGCGGTCGAGCACCTCGTCGATGACGTCGCGCGTCGTGATCGCGCCGAGGGTGTCGAAGACCGCCTGCGCCCAGGGCGACATCTTCTCCGACTCCGAGCCCGGCAGGTAGCCGAGCTCCTGGCCGCCGACCGCGAACAGGGGCCGGAAGACGACGACCCGCTTGTGCTGGCGCCGCTCCATCACCGCCTCGAGCCCGGCGCACAGGGCGAGCGCGGACTTGCCGGTGCCGGCGCGGCCGCCGAGGGAGACGATCCCGACCTCCGGGTCGAGCAGCATCTCCAAGGCGATCCGCTGCTCGGCGGAGCGGCCGTGGATGCCGAACGCCTCGCGGTCGCCGCGCACCAGGTGCACGTGCTTGTCGGGGCCGACCCGGCCGAGCGCCGTGCCGCGCTCGGAGAGCAGCACGAGCCCGTGGTGGCACGGCAGCTCGCGCGCCGCCTCGAGGTCGAGCACGCCGTCGTCGTACAGCTCGTCGAGGTCCGCGGCGGCGACCTCGAGCTCGGCCATGCCGGAGTAGCCGGTGTCGGAGTCGCTCACGGCCTCGGCGCGGTACTCCTCGGCATCCAGCCCGACCGCGGACGCCTTGATGCGCAGCGGCAGGTCCTTGGACACGAGCGTGACCGCGTGGCCCTCGTTGGCGAGGTTGCGCGCGACCGCCAGGATGCGGGTGTCGTTGTCGCCGAGGCGGAAGCCGGACGGCAGCGACTCCGGGTCGGTGTGGTTGAGCTCGACGCGGACGGAGCCGCCCTCGTCACCGACCGGGACGGGCTCGTCGAGCCGCCCGTGGGTGATCCGGAGCTCGTCGAGCATCCGCAGGGCCGTCCGGGCGAAGAAGCCCAGCTCGGGGTGGTGCCGTTTCCCCTCCAGCTCGGTGATCACCACGACCGGGAGCACGACCTCGTGCTCAGCGAAGCGCCGGAGCGCGCCCGGGTCGGCGAGCAGGACGCTGGTGTCCAGGACGTAGGTGCGTACGGCGGGCGGCGTCGCGGGGTCCTCGGTGGAGGCGGAGCGCTGTGACTTCTGGGCCTGGGTCGGCACGGATGACACCCCTTCGGCAGGCCGGCGGGCACTCCACGCCCGGCCATCTGCTCACACTGATGGACCGGAACGGACCCGAGCGCCGGAGTGCCGGCTCCCGGACACGCGCCATCGAGGTACTTCCCCCCGGTGGTGCGTGGTGCAGTCGTGAATTCTCACGAACGGGCCTCCCGATACGAAGAGCTTCCCCACTCCCCGATACCCGCGAAAGTACGCCGCCACACCACGCGTCCGCGGACGACACGCCCGAACGGAGGGTGAAGGCTCGGTTACCAGACCTACGAACCGCCCTTCGAGACAGTCGCTTCGCGACTTCCTCAGGAACCGAACCGCCGGTCGCGCTGCGCGTAGGCCCGGATGGCGCGCAGGAAGTCGACCCGGCGGAAGTCGGGCCAGTAGGCCTCGCAGAAGTAGAACTCCGACTTCGCCGACTGCCAGAGCAGGAAGCCGCCGAGGCGCTGCTCCCCCGAGGTGCGGATCACCAGGTCCGGGTCGGGCTGGCCCTTGGTGTAGAGGTGCTCGGCGATGTGCTCGACGTCGATCACCGTCGCGAGGTCCTCGAGCGACATGCCCTTCGCGGCGGACTCGTGCAGCAGCGAGCGGACGGCGTCGGCGATCTCGCGGCGGCCGCCGTACCCGACGGCGACGTTGACCAGCATGCCGTCGACGTCGCGGGTCGCCTCCTCGACGGCCTTCAGCTTCTCCGCGACGGGCGCCGGCAGCAGGTCGAGCGCGCCGACGGGGTGGATCCGCCACTTGCGCTGGTCGGCCAGCGACGCGACCGCCTCGCCGATGATCTCCAGCAGCGGCAGCAGCTCGCGCTCGGGCCGGTTGAGGTTGTCGGTCGACAGCAGCCAGAGCGTGACGACCTCGATGCCGACCTCGTCGCACCAGCCGAGCAGCGGCTCGATGTTGGCGGCACCGACGCGGTGCCCGTGAGCCGTGTCACGACCCACCGCCTTGGCCCAGCGGCGGTTGCCGTCGAGCATGACGCCGACGTGCTTCGGGATGCTCTCCGGCATCCGGCGCAGCATGCGGGCCTCGTACGCCGGATAGAGCACCCGTCGCAGGCCTCGCTTCCAGTCCACCTGTCGATGGTAGCGAGCGCAGGGGTCCTGGCGTGGACGGATGCGTGAACCCCGGTTTGTGGTGACGTTCACCGCTCGTGCCGTTTCCGTGCACGTACGCCGGGTACGGTCTCGGTCATGAACCAGGCCATGAACCACGCGATGCGCAGCGGGCTCGACCACGCCCGCGATGCCGTCGCGGACTTCAAGGCCGAGATCAAGCCGAAGATGCGCGGCTGGCTGCACCTCGCGACCGCCCCGCTCACGCTCGCGGCGGGCGTCGTGCTCATCTGCCTCTCCCCGACCGCGATGACCCGTATCGGCTCGGCGCTGTTCACCGGTTCGGCGCTCGTGCTCTTCACCGTGTCGGCGATCTACCACACCGGCACGTGGTCGCCGCGGGTCTGGGCGTTCCTGCGCCGCTTCGACCACTCGAACATCTTCCTGCTGATCGCGGGCTCCTACACGCCGTTCAGCCTGCTCCTGCTCGACGGCACCGCCCAGGTCGTGCTGCTGGCGACCGTGTGGAGCGGGGCGGTGCTCGGCGTCGCCTTCCGCGTCTTCTGGACCGACGCGCCGCGGTGGCTCTACGTGCCGATCTACATCGCGCTCGGGTGGGCGGCGATCTTCTTCATCCCGTCCTTCTTCGACGGCGCGACCCGGCTCGGACTGGGCATCGGCGTCGCGACGTTCGTGATGATCATCGTCGGCGGCGCGCTCTACACGTTCGGCGGCGTCGTCTACGGCTTCAAGCGGCCCAACCCGTGGCCGCGGTGGTTCGGCTTCCACGAGGTGTTCCACACCTTCACGATCCTCGCGTTCGTCTCGCACTACGTCGGCGTCTCGCTCGCGACGTACTCGCTGCGCTGAGCAGGCCCCTAGGCAAGAAGTAGAACCTGTTCCTATTCTGGCGGGCATGACCGTCTCGGGCACCTGCCATCCGTCGTTCGAGCCGCTGCGGGACCTCCTCGAGCGCGGCCTCTCCGACGGGAGCGAGGTCGGCGCCTCCCTCGCCGTCGTCCACGACGGGGAGGTCGTCGCCGACCTGTGGGGCGGCGAGGCGTCGCCGGGGCGGCCGTGGGAGGCGGACACGCTCGTCCACACGTGGTCGGTCACGAAGACGATGTCGGCGCTCACCCTGCTCGTGCTCGCCGACCGCGGCGAGGTCGACCTGGACGCGCCCGTCGCGACGTACTGGCCGGAGTTCTCGCGCCGCGACGTCCTCGTCCGGCACGTCCTCGGGCACACGTCGGGGTACGCCGGCTGGAGCGACACCCTCGACCCGGCCGGCCTGATGGACCTGCCGTACGCCGCGGGGCTGCTCGCCGCGCAGGAGCCGTGGTGGGAGCCGGGCACGGCGTCCGGCTACCACATGCTCAGCTACGGCCACCTGCTCGACGGGATCGTCCGCGGCGCCACCGGGTCGACGCTCGCGGACCGGTTCCGCACGCTGGTCGCGGAGCCGCTCGGCGCCGACTTCCACCTCGGCGTGCCCGGTGACGCCCTCGAGCGATGCGCCGACCTCGTCCCCCCACCCCCGGGCGGTCTCGACCTCGCGGCGCTGCCGGAGGGCAACCTGCTCGTCCCGACGCTCGTGAACCCTGCCCTCGACATCGGGGGCTTCTGCAACACCGCTCCCTGGCGGCAGGTGTCGGTCGCGGCGGCCAACGGGCACGGCAACGCCCGGTCGATCGCCCGGGTGCAGTCGGTGGTCTCGCACGGCGGCGAGGTCGACGGCGTGCGCCTGCTGTCGAAGGAGACGATCGACCGGATCTTCGAGGTGCAGGCCGAGGGTCCCGACCTGGTGCTGCTGGTGCCGCTGCGCTGGGGCATCGGCTACGGGCTCCCCCACCCGACCGCACCCGCGGTGCCCGCGGGCCGGGTCTGCTGGTGGACGGGGTACGGCGGCTCGATCGTCGTCAACGACCTCGACCGGCGCACCACCGTCGCCTACGCGATGAACCGGATGATCCCCCACTTCACGTCGTCACCGCGCACGGATGCCTATCTGCGCACCGCTTTCACCTGCATCGAGGAGGTCCTGGCATGACCGAGGGAACCCGCGTCTGCATCATCGGCGCCGGCTGCTCCGGCATCACGACGGCCAAGCGGCTCAAGGAGCACGGCATCGACTACGACCAGTTCGAGATGTCCGACGACGTCGGCGGCAACTGGTACTTCCGCAACCCGAACGGGCGGTCGGCGGTCTACGAGTCGCTGCACATCGACACGTCGACGACCCGGCTGCAGTTCGAGGAGTACCCGGCTCCCGCGGACTGGCCGCACTTCCCGCACCACACGCTGATCCACCAGTACTTCCGCGACTACGTCGACCACTTCGGCCTGCGCGACGCGATCACGTTCCACACGGGCGTCGAGCGCGCACGTCGTACCTCCGAGGGCTGGGAGGTCACGCTCTCCACCGGCGAGACGCGCTCCTACACCGACCTCGTCGTCGCCAACGGTCACCACTGGTCCCCGCGGCTGCCCGCCTGGGCGACCGCGCACGCTGACTCGTTCGACGGCGTCGTCCTGCACAGCCACGCCTACGTCTCGCCGTTCGAGCCGATGGAGATGCGCGGCAAGCGCGTCATCGTCGTCGGGATGGGCAACTCGGCGATGGACATCGCCAGCGAGCTGTCCGCGCCGTGGATGGCGTCGAAGCTCTACGTCTCCGCACGGCGGGGCGTGTGGGTGCTGCCGAAGTACCGCAACGGACAGCCGGCCGACAAGGTGATGGCGCCGCCCGACATCCCCAAGGAGCAGGCGCTGGCGGCGTCGCGGGCGCTGATCCGGGAGCTGGTCGGCTCGATGAGCACCTACGGCCTGCCCGAGCCCGACCACGAGCCGCTGGCGGCGCACCCGTCGGTGAGCGCGGACTTCCTCACCAAGGCGGGGTCCGGGGACATCCACATGCTCCCGGAGATCGTCCGCCTCGACGGGTCGACCGTGCACCTGGCCGACGGGTCCTCGGTCGAGGCCGACGTGATCGTCTGCGCGACCGGCTACAACATGGAGTTCCCGTTCTTCGACGAGGACGAGGCCGACCTGCATCCCGACTCCGAGCACCGCTACCCGCTCTTCAAGCGGATGATCAGGCCGGGCGTCGACCACCTCTTCTTCCTGGGCCTGGCGCAGTCGTCACCGACGATCGTCAACCTCGCCGAGCAGCAGTCCAAGCTGCTGGCGCGCCTGCTCGACGGCTCCTACGTGCTGCCCTCGGTCGAGGAGCAGGAGCGCATCCTGCGCGCCGACGAGGCGGCGCACCTCGAGCAGTACTACTCGGCGCCGCGGCACACGATCCAGATCGACTTCGGCCGCTACTGCCTCGACCTGCACGCCGAGATCGAGGCGGGCATGGAGCGCGCGGGGGTCGGCGCCAACCAGCGCTGACGACGTCCGCGACGCCCGGATGTCCCCAGGAGATGCCGTGGTCGTCCGGCCTGGTGGGCTCGTCGTCGCTGCGACGCCCAGGCCCTCGGCCTGAACCACCCAACCTCCCGCCCATGAGATCAAGTTCACAACGACCTCTCAGGCCCTCGCGGTAGCGGCCGATGCCTCGAGCATGAGAAACCTCCGCTGGACGGTCGGTCGTCGCATCGCCGCCATCACTGCCATCGGCCTCGCGTCGACCCTGCTCGTCGCGGCCGTGGCGTGGACGTCGGCCGGCGCCGTGCAGCACGACTCCCACCGCGTCCGCACGCACGACGACGCGCGCTCGCTCTACCAGTCCCTCGACACCCGCTCCAGTGAGCTCAAGGTCGACGGGTTCAAGGCGCTGACGTTCGAGGACCCGACCATCGCGCAGGCGGACGTCGCCGACGACACCGCCCAGGTCGCCGACCTGATCGCGCAGCTGCGCGAGCTGGACCTCGACGACCACGACAAGGAGAAGATCGACCAGGTCGAGGCGGCGTTCGCGACGTACGTCGCCCGGATCAGCGACTTCGTCGACGCCGCCGTCGCCGGCGACGCGCAGCGGGTCGAGGAGATCCAGAAGGCGAACGAGGCGATGGACGAGGTCCTGGGTGCCGCCGTCGAGCTGCTCGCCGAGGACGTCGTCGAGGCCGCCGGCGCGCTCGACGACGAGGTGACCGGCACCCGGACCAAGGTGCTCGTGTTCGGCGCCCTCGGCATGCTGCTGGCCGGGCTCCTCGGGTGGGCGATCACCCGCAGCCTGGTCCGCCCGCTCACCGGTGCGGTGGCCGCCCTCCAGCGCTTCGCAGGTGGCGACCTCACCCACCGGCTCGAGGAGAAGACGTCGGGCGACGTCGGCGACCTCGAGATCGCGTTCAACCAGACCATCGAGTCCGTCGCGGGCATCGTGGCGACCGTGCAGGGGTCGGCCGACGCCGTCGCCGCGGCGTCCGAGGAGCTGTCGGCGTCCGCCCGTCAGATCTCGGCCGGCGCCGAGGAGACCTCGGCCCAGGCCGGGGTGGTGTCCGGTGCCGCGGACGAGGTCTCGCGCAACGTGCAGGTCGTCGCCGCCGGCGCCGAGGAGATGGGCGCGTCGATCCGCGAGATCTCGCAGTCGGCCAACGAGGCCGCCCGCGTCGCCTCGCAGGCGGTCGGCATCGTGGAGACCACCAACGAGTCGGTCGCCAAGCTCGGTGCGTCCAGCCAGGAGATCGGCAACGTGGTCAAGACGATCACCTCGATCGCCGAGCAGACCAACCTCCTCGCCCTCAACGCGACCATCGAGGCCGCTCGCGCCGGTGAGGCCGGCAAGGGCTTCGCCGTCGTCGCCAACGAGGTCAAGGAGCTCGCCCAGGAGACCGCCCGCGCCACCGAGGACATCGCGAGCCGGGTCGAGGCCATCCAGGCCGACACGACCGGCGCCGTCGACGCCATCGGCGAGATCTCGACGATCATCGCCTCCATCAACGACTACCAGCTCACCATCGCCTCCGCGGTGGAGGAGCAGACCGCTACGACCAACGAGATGTCCCGCAACGTCGGCGACGCCTCGGCCGGCTCCGGCGAGATCGCCACCAACATCTCCACAGTGGCGAGCGTGGCCACGTCGACGAGGCAGGCCGTGGACCAGACCCTGTCCGCGGTGGACGAGCTGGCCCGGATGGCGCAGGGCCTGCGCACCGAGGTCGGCCGCTTCACGATCGGCTGATCAGGCGACCAGCTCCACCTCCGACGTACGACGGACCGAGGCCCCGCGGGCGATCACTGCCACGCCCGCGCCGGCACCGGCGAACACGACGGCCAGGAAGAGCCAGCCCGGCAGCCCGTGGTCGACCGCGGTCGCCGTGACGAGCGCCGGAGCGATCATGCTGGCCACGGCGTACCCGGTCTGGTTCAGGCCCTGGTAGCGCCCGGCGCTCGCGGGGTCGGCGAGCTCGAACGCCAGGCCCCACGCGCCCGCCTCGCACCAGACCTCCGCCCAGGAGCCGAGCACCTCGCCGAGGACGAGGAGCACGACGGCCAGGACGGCCCCGGTGCTCCCGGCGGCGCCGTAGAGGAGGCAGCCGGCGGCCAGCAGCAGGCTGCCCCGGCGGATGGTCTGGCCGGCCACCAGCACGTCGTGGGTGCCGCGCGCGGCGCGGACCTGGAACAGCGCGACGATCGCCGTGTTGAGCACCAGCAGCAGGGAGACCACCACCTCCGGCGCCTCCGTGCGAGTCACGATCCACAGCGGCACGCCGACCGAGGTCATGCCGAACTGCATGGCGATCACCGAGTTGAGCGCGACCACGCCGAGGTAGGTGCGGTCCCGCAGCGGCGACGGGCCGACGACCCGGTCGACGGCCAGGTGCGCGTCCATGCAGCGCCCGAAGCCCTCGGCCCGGCCCCGCAGGCCGCGCAGCGGCACCGTCGCGAGGAGCGCGAAGGCGCCGACCGCGAGCATCGTCAGCTGGTACGCCGTGGCGGTGTCGGCGACGAGCGCGGCGCCGGCGAGCACCGTGCCGAGGCCGATGAACACGTTGGTGATCACGCGCAGCCGGGCCCGGATCTCGACCCGCTCCGCGCCGGTGAACCAGCGCGCCTGGACGGTCGCCTTGGCCGTTCCCTGGAGGCTCCGGCTGCCGACCGCGACGCACGCCACGAGTACGAAGCTCAGCACGCCGTCGGCCGCGACGTACGCCAGGAACGCCAGGCCCTGTACGGCGTTCGCCCACACCTGGAGGCGGTCGGCGCCGACCCGGTCGGCGGCGTACCCGCCCGCGAAGGACATCAGCACGCCGACGGCGCCCGCGATCGTGAGGCCGACCCCGACCGTGGTCGCCTCGAGCCCGATCACGCGCGTGAAGTACAGCGCGCTGACGCTGTAGAAGAGGCCGGTCGCGAGCGCCCCGGCCATGGTCGCGGCGGCGAGGGCACGCTCGACGGGGTCGGACGGGAGCAGCAGGCGGTGGAGGCGATCGAGCACGGGAGAGTTCTCCCACGGCCGTCCGGGCGCCCACCAACGATGTAGCGTCCTGCTTCATGGTCGGGCGCATCGAGTACGAGCTGGGCGGCGGGGACCTCGGCGAGGTCCGCTTCGCCCTCTCTCCCATGAACGAGGTCGCGCTGTCGCTGCGCACCTGGCGCGAGCCGGGCCGCTACCCGCTCCAGCTGCCCTGGCTCCAGCTCACCGCGTCGGCACGCGCCGACCTCGACGGAGAGATGCTGCTCGCGCTCACCAACGAGCGCATGTGGACCCCGGACTTCCTCACGCCGAGGCCGTGGTCGCCGCTGACCCGCTTCGGCGACGAGCTCGCCGCGCTCGCCGAGACACCGCTCGACGTGGTGCGCGACGACATCGCCGAGGTGCACCCCGATCCGGCGACCCGGCCGGCCGTGCTCACCGGCCGCCGCGACCGGATCCGGCGCCGCATCACGAACGCGCTCGCGGCGTACTGGACCGCCTGCTTCGAGCCGTGGTGGCCGCGGATGCGGGCGGTGCTCGAGGCCGACATCGTCTTCCGCGGCCGCACGATCGCGCGTGAGGGGCTGGCGGCGATGTTCGCCGACCTGTCCCCGCGCATCCGCTTGATCGACGACGTCGTGCACGTCCACATGTCGTCGAAGGTCGGCTTCCGTCGCTCGACGGCGGGCGAGGGCCTGACGCTCGCGCCGTCGATGTTCACCATCAACGCGACGGCGCCGATCTCGCCGGACGAGCCACCGCTGATCCTGTACGGAGCACGCGGCGGCGGCACGCTCTGGCAGAGCGACCGGCCCACGGCGCCGCGAGCACTGGCCGGCCTGGTCGGCGACGTCCGGGCCCGGCTGCTGGCACTGCTCGACTCCCCCGCGTCGTCGACCGAGCTCGCGATCCGGCTCGGCGTGACGACCAGCGCGGTCAACCAGCACCTGCGGGCGATGCGCGACGCCGGCCTGCTCACCTCGGCCCGCCACGGCCGGTCGGTGCTCTACCTGCGCTCGGGGCTCGGCGACGAGCTGGTGCGCGCGGCCTCCTGAGCGGAATCAGGTGACCGCGTCGATGTCGCCGATCAGCGCGAGGAGGGCGAAGACCCCCAGCGCGCCGAACCCCGCCCGCAGCAGCCACGCGACGACGCTCCTCGCCGTCGCCGACAACTCTGCGGCGAAGGTGTGCACGCCGTAGGCCAGGCCGAGCCCGACGATCGGCAGCACGAGGAGAGGGCCGGAGAAGATCCAGACGGCCAGGAGCGGAGCGACCTTCTCGATCTTCGCCGTCTGGAACCAGCTGGTCGGTCGCAGCCAGCGCTCGATCAGCAACGCCACGGCCGGGATGAAGACCAGCGGGATGGCGAGGAAGAGGACGACCGGCAGCCAGTCCGGGTCGAGGAGGGTGAAGTCGACGCCGTCCTGGTGGATGAGCGCGGCACCGAGGACCACGGTGCCTCCCGCGGTCAGGCAGGCGATCCGGAACCAGGACGGCCCGATCGCGAGCGTGCGCAGGGCGAGGTAGATGAGCCCGCCGACCAGACCGAGCTGGAGCGTGGAGAAGAGGAGCTGCGCGGTCCCGCCCGCGCTGATGCGACCCATCTCGAACCCGTCGTCGGAGATGACTCCGGCGTCCTCGGGGTTCTGGGACGCCAGGACTCCCATCGCGACGCGGCCGCCGATGCCGCCGACGACGAGACCGAGGACGGCACCGGCCGCGGTCGCCGCCGACAGCGCCCGGACCGCCGGTTGGAGACGCCAGTCCGCCACGCGCGCACCGTACTGCGCGCCCGGCCGGAGGCGCGTCGCCAGATTGAGGTGCGGCTCAGCGCCTCTTGCCGCGGCCGTGCAGCAGCCCGAGCACCTTGGCGAACTGCTGCTCGGCCTTCGCCGTGCGCTCGAACGACGTCACGTTGATCATCGGCTTGAACCGCTGGCGCGCGATCGCCTTGGAGTAGGTGAACTCCTTGAGCCCCTCGGCGCCGTGGATGCGGCCGAAGCCGGAGTCGCCGACGCCGCCGAAGGGCAGGCTCGGGATGCCGGCGAAGCTGATGACGCCGTTGACGGCCGACATCCCCGAGCGGATGCGCTCGGCGATCGCCATGCCGTTGGCCTTGCTGAAGACCGTGTTGCCCAGACCGTAGCGGGTCGCGTTGGTGAGCTCGACCGCCTCGTCCATGTCGCGCACCTTCGCGATCGTCATCGTCGGGCCGAAGGTCTCCTCCTGCACCGCGAGCGAGTCCTCCGGCACGTCGACCAGGATCGTCGGCTGCACGAACCGGTCGCCCACGGCGTCGGCGCCGCCGACGACCGCCCGGCCGCCGCGCGCCAGCGCGTCCTCGACATGGCTGCGGATCACCCCGACCTGGCTGGGCATCGTGATCGGGCCGATCTTGCCGTCGCCGGAGGCCTCGAGGCCGCGCGCCTTCTCGGTGATCGTCGAGACGAACTCGTCGTACACCTTCTCGTGCACGTAGACGCGCTCGACGCCGATGCAGGTCTGGCCGGCGTTGGCGCAGGCGCCCCACAGCGCGGCGTCGGCGGCGGCCGCGACGTCGGCATCCGCATCGACGATGACCGAGTCCTTGCCGCCCGCCTCGATGACCACGGGCGTGAGCGTCTCGGCGCAGGCCGCCATCACCTTCTTGCCGGTCGCGGTCGACCCGGTGAACGCCAGCTTGTCGACGCCCGCGCGGCACAGCGCCGCGCCGGTCTTGCCGAGACCGGTGACCAGCTGCAGAACCGGGCGCCCGACGACCTCCTGGAAGACCTGCACCATCCACGCGCCGACGCCGGGCGTGAACTCGCTGGGCTTGAAGACGACCGCATTGCCGGCCGCGAGCGCGTAGGCGATCGAGCCGAGCGGCGTGAAGACGGGGTAGTTCCACGGGCCGATGACGCCGACGACACCCAGCGGCCTGAACTCGACCGTCGCCGCCTGGTTGACCATCAGCATCCCGGAGGAGACCCGGCGCCGGCCGAGCACCTTCTTCGCGTGCCCGGCTGCCCAGGCGATGTGCTCGATCGCCAGCCCCGCCTCGAGGATCGCGTCGGACTCGGGCTTGCCCATCTCGCGGTGCACGAGGTCGGCGAGCTCGGGGAGCCGCTGCGTCATCGCGGTCTTCCAGGCGTTGAGGTGCTGCTTGCGCTGGTCGAAGGTCAGCGCCGCCCACCACACGGCCTCGTCGCGGGCCCGGCCGACGGCGGCGCGCACCTCGTCGTCGGTCTGCACCGGGTGGGTGCCGACGACCTCGCCGGTGGCCGGGTTCAGCGACTCGAAGGTCGAGCCGGACTGCTGTCGTGCGGGCGCCTGGGTCATGACCGTCACAGTAGTGCTGTCAGCGTCAGCGCGACAGGGCTCCGTCCAGCTGGTCCACCGTGGTCACCGGACGCTCGCAGACGAGGTCGCGGCAGACGTACGCCGCGGGTGCGCCGTCGACCGCGGTCCGGCCGGTCAGCAGCGGGATGTCGTCGGTCGGCCCGTCGGCCACGACCACCACCGCTCCAGGGTGCCGCCGCGCGCGCCGCTCGAGCGCGTCGCGCTCCTCGGACTCCGCACCGACGACCGCGACCTCGAGCGGTCCGCCGCTCATCGCGACGGCGGCGGCGAGCGACCAGCCCGCGAACCGCGGGGCCTTCTCGGCGATCACCGACACCGTCGTCAGCGCGGCGTCGGCAGCGTCGCGGTGCCGGCCCGAGCCGGTGATCGCGGCGTACGTCGACAGCGCGTGCACCATCGACGACAGCCCCGACGGCGAGGCGTTGTCGGACGGGTCACGCGGCCGCGCGACCAGCGCCTCGGCGTCGTCCGCGGTGTCGAAGAAGCCGCCGTCGGCGGCGGCGAATCGCTCGAGCGCGGTGTCGAGCAGGTGGCGGGCGCGCTCGAGCCAGACCGGGTCGCCCGTGACCTGGAGCAGGTCGAGGAAGCCCGCGGCCACGCAGCCGTGGTCCTCGAGGACGCCGGCCGGAGAACCGACCTCGCCGTCGCGGGAGACGCGACGAAGCCGGCCGTCGACCAGGTGCACCCGCCACAGCAGGTCGGCCGCGGCGAGGGCCTCGTCGACGTACCCGGCCCGGCAGAGGCCGCTGATGGCGAGGCCGTTCCAGGCGGCGACGACCTTGTCGTCACGCGCGGGCCGCTCCCGGAGCGACCGGGCGTCGAGCAGCCGGCGTCGCACGTCGGCCCACCGGTCCTCGTCGTCCGGGTCGCGCAGCAGCTGCAGGGTCGAGGCGCCGCGCTCGAACGTGCCGGCGTCGGTGACGGTCAGCAGCCGCGCCGCCCACGCGCCGTCGTCGGGGCCGAGCACCTCGACGAGCTGGGCCGGCGTCCAGACGTAAAACGTGCCCTCCTCCCCCTCGGAGTCGGCGTCGAGGGCCGAGGCGAAGCCGCCCTCGGCCGTGCGCAGCTCGGCGAGCAGGAACCCGGCGACGTCCTGCGCGACCCGGTCGCCGAGCGGCGTGCCCCAGTCGGCGTAGACCCGCAGCAGCAGCGCGTTGTCGTAGAGCATCTTCTCGAAGTGCGGGACCACCCACGAGCGGTCAACCGAGTAGCGCGCGAAGCCGCCGCCGAGCTGGTCGTGGATGCCGCCGCGCGCCATCGCCTCGAGCGTCGCGCCGAGCATGTCGCGCTCGCCGTGCCGCCACAGGAACTCCAGCACCATCGACGGCGGGAACTTCGGCGCGCCACCGAAGCCCGCGTGCACCTGGTCGAACTCCGCCGCGAGCCCGCGCACCGCCGCGTCCAGCACCTCGCGGGTGATCGGGGCGCCGGCGGTGGCGAGGGCCTGCGAGGACAGGTGGTCGCGCAGCGTGGCCGCGACGTCGGCGACCTCGGCACTCCGATTGGTCCAGGCGTCGTGGAGCGCCTCCAGCACCTGCCGGAACGACGGCTGCCCGTGCCGCGGCTGGTCCGGGAAGTAGGTGCCGGCGAAGAACGGGTTGCCGTCGTGGTCGAGCACGACGGTCATCGGCCAGCCCCCGTGGCCGGTCATCGAGGTGGTCGCCTGCATGTAGACCGCGTCGACGTCGGGCCGCTCCTCGCGGTCGACCTTGATGCTCACGAAGTGCTCGTTGAGGTACGCCGCCGTCGCCTCGTCCTCGAACGACTCGTGCGCCATCACGTGGCACCAGTGGCAGGCGGCGTACCCGACGCTGAGCAGCACCGGCACGTTGCGCCGCCGCGCCTCCTCGAACGCCGCCGGCTCCCACTCCCACCAGGCGACGGGGTTGTCGGCGTGCTGGAGCAGATATGGGCTGGTCGCGGACGCCAGTCGGTTGGCCATCAGGCAGTGCTCCGATCCAGTGACAGCTGCACTCTTGTGGACGAGCCGCGCAGGAGGTGCTCGTTCCCCAGCGTAGGAGGACTCACCACGCCGCACGGGACACGCCCGGTCAGGCGAGGATGAAGTAGCGCAGGTAGACGTAGACCCAGGCGACGAGAAGCGTGGCGACGGTCGTGACGACGCCGTACCTGGTGAACTGCCAGAAGCTGATCGGCTCTCCGGCCCTGGCCGCGATGCCGAGCACGACGACGTTGGCCCCGGCGGCGACCGCCGTCGCGTTGCCACCGAGGTCGGCGCCGAAGACGAACGACCACCACAGCGGGCTGTCGGCCCCGGAGGTCGGTGTCGCGGCGACCATGTCCTCGACGATCGGCACCGTCGCCGTGGTGTAGGGGATGTTGTCGACGAACGCGCCGACGACGCCTGAGCCGAAGAGGAGCACGGTGGCGGCCAACAGCTCGTGGTCCCCCATCGCCTCCGCGGCGGCCTCGCCGATCCTGCCGATCACGCCCACCTGCACCAGCGAGCCCACGAGCACGAACAGCGCCATGAAGAAGGCGAGCGTGCCCCACTCGACCTCCTCGAGGAACTCCTCGGGCTCGGTCCGGGAGACGAGGACCGTCACGCCGGCGCCCATCATGGCGACCACCGAAGGGTCCAGGTGGAGCACGGTGTGCAGGCTGAACGCCACCATGACGAGCGCCAGCACGACCAGGCAGCGCACGAGCATCCGCATGTTCGTGATCGCGTCACGCGGGCGCAGGTCCCCCAGGACGTCCCCGACGTCGATCGCCGTCTCGAAGTAGCGACGGAACATCCACCGAGCGAGGAGCAGGAACCCGGCCAGGAGGATGACGGTCAGCGGCAGCGAGTGGACGAGGAAGTCCACGAAGCTCAGCCCCGCGCGGCTGCCGATGATGATGTTCGGCGGGTCCCCGATCAGGGTGGCCGTGCCACCGATGTTCGAGGCGAGGATGAGGGCGATCAGGTACGGCGCGGACGGGAGCCCGAGCTGTCGACAGACGGCGAGCGTGACCGGCGCGACCAGCAGGACACAGGTGACGTTGTCGAGGATCGGCGCCACGGCGGCGCTGATCAGGACGAGCAGGACGAGCAGTCGGTAGGGCCGACCGCCGGACGTGCGGGCCGCCCAGAGCGCGAGGAACTCGAACAGGCCGGTCTGCTTGAGCACGCCGACGATCACCATCATCCCGAACAGCAGGAAGATGACGTTCCAGTCGATGCCGGTCTCGTGGTCGAAGAACGCAGACTCCGCGTCGACCAGGCCGATCACCGTCATCCCGGCCACGCCACCGAGGGCCGCCGCGACCCGATGGACCCGTTCGGTGGCGATCAGGGCATAGCTGACGATGAAGACGGAGATGGCGGCGGAGACCAGGATCACGCCGCGCCCCTCCGCGCGCCCAGTGCGACCGCGGACCTCCGGAGGTCGAGCGACTCGTACCAGCCGGCGAGCCGGCCGTACCTGCTGACCGAACGCAGTCGGTCCTCGACCTGGGCCACCTGACCGCGGGCGGCCACCGCCAGCACCTGGTCACCGGTGCGCAGCACGGTGCGCTCGTCGGGCACGAAGACGGTCGGACCCCGGGCGATCAGCGAGACGACGGACCCCGTGGGCAGCCGCAGCTCGGAGACCTCGACCCCGGCCAGCTTCGAGTCCGGCTCGACCTCGAAGCGGAGGAGCACGCCGTCCAGGCGGTCCAGGACGGCGAAGCCGATGGACACCTTGTGCACGAAGCTGCCCTTCTCGGCCCAACGCGGCTGCCTGCCTCGACCGATCGCCAGGCCCACCGCGAACCCGATGGCGGCGCACAGCATCCCCGCAGAGACCGCGAGCTCCATCTCAGCTGCCCCCCGGCACGGTGCGTGGTGCGCCCGCCCCGGCCACGGTGGCGCCGCCGCGCCTGCGCCCGCCGAGCCCCCGGACGGCGGGCCGTCCGGGCACTCGGAGCAGCAGGTTTCGGGACGGGGCGGGCACGTCATCGAGTCAACCGGGCCGGGCGCGGCGTACGAATGGGGTCTGCCACCCATTTCCGGCATCGGCAGGCGGTACGACGGCGCAGCGCCATCATTCGGGCACGGTTCGCCGGCCATGTGCGGCCGCGTACGGTCGGGCCATGCGCAGCAGCGACCTCCACCCGTGGACACCGGTGCTCGTGGGCGTCGGCCAGTGCGCCGAGCGCATCGACGACCCCGGCTACGAGGGGCTCTCGGCGGCCGACCTCGCGGGGCGCGCTGCGTCGTACGCCCTGGCCGACGCGGGTGCCTCGGCACTCGCCGAGCACGTCGACACGATCGCCGGCATCCGCCAGTTCGAGACGTCCACGCCGATCGCGGAGGCGCCGCTCGGCCGCGCCGACAACTTCCCGCGCGCCGTCGCCCGGCGCATCGGCGCCGACCCGAAGCACGCGATCCTCGAGGTCGCGGGCGGGCAGGGCCCGCAACGGCTGGTCACCGAGATGGCCGGCGACATCGCCACCGGGGCGCGCGAGGTCGTGCTGCTCGCCGGGTCCGAGGCGATCTCGACCACGCGTCACCTCGCCGAGCGCGACGACCGCCCCGACTTCACCGAGGAGGTCGGCGGAACGCTCGAGGACCGCGGCGCCGGGCTGCGCGGCCTGGTCACCTGGCAGACGGTCATCCACGGGCTGACCGACGCCGCGCTGCAGTACTCGCTGTTCGAGGCCGCGCGACGCGCCCGGCTCGGCCTCAGCCGCGAGGAGTATGCCGCCGGGATGGGCGAGCTGTTCGCGCCGTTCACCCGAGTGGCCGCCGCTCACCCGCTGGCGGCGGCGCCGACCGAGCGCACCGCGCAGGAGCTCGTGACCCCGACCGAGCGCAACCGGCCGATCACCGACCCCTACCCGCGCTTCCTGGTCGCCCGCGACCAGGTCAACCAGGGCGCTGCCGTGTTGCTGATGTCGGTCGACGCGGCGCGGCGGCTCGGCGTACCCGAGGAGAGGTGGGTGTTCCTGCACGGGCACGCCGACCTGCGGGAGCGCGACCTCCTCGACCGCCAGGACCTGAGCCGCTACCCCGCCGGCGTGCTGGCCGTGGAGCACGCGCTCGAGGTCGCGGGCCTCGGCCTCGACGACGTCGACTTCCTCGACCTCTACTCCTGCTTCCCGGTCGCGGTCTCCAGCATCCTCGACGGCCTGGGCCTCGCCGCCGACGACCCGCGCGGCTTCACGCTCACCGGCGGCCTGCCGTTCTTCGGCGGCCCCGGCAACAACTACTCGATGCACGCGATCGCGGAGACGGTCGAGCGCTGCCGGGCGGACCGCGACGCCGTCGGCCTCGTCGGCGCCAACGGCGGGATGCTCTCGAAGTACTCCGTCGGCATCTACTCCGCGGCACCGACGCCCTGGCGCACCGATCGCAGCGAAGAGCTCCAGGGCGAGATCGAGTCGTGGCCGACCGCGCCCTTCGCGGCGCGGCCGGAGGGCTGGGCCACGGTGGAGGCGTACGCCGTGCGCTTCGGCCGCGGCGACCGGCGCAGCGGGGTGGTCATCGGGCGGCTGGAGGAGACCGGCGAGCGCTTCCTCGCGAAGCCGGTGAGCGAGGACGCCGGCATGTTCGACGTGCTCGCCGGCCCGGAGCCCGTCGGTCAGCGGATCTACGCCCGCGCCTTCCCCTACGCCAACCGGGTCGCGACGACGCAGGAGCGGATGGACGAGCTGCGTCCCCGCGACGCCGAGCCCGACTGGGCCGAGCACGAGCGGTTGGCCGCGGAGTTCGAGGCCGTCCTCTGACCCGTTGCGATAGTCCGGCACGTTCTGGCCGTCGTTCCGCGCGAGCGGGCGGCCAGATCGTGCCGGACTATCGGAGTCGCTGACCGCCTCCGACCGCGGTTGTCGGGGGTCAGAGGCCCTCGGCGAGGCGCCGGTACGCCGCGCTCCAGCGCAGCTCCTGCTGGAACCGGCGCGTCGTCGTGTCCGCGTCGATGACCAGCGCCTCGACGCCGGTCATCTCGGCGAAGTCCTCCCAGACCTCGCGGCCGACCGCCTTCGACAGCACGGTGTGGTGCGGCGCCCCGGCCATCAGCCAGGCCTCCGCGGAGACCGACAGCGACGGGCGCGGCTCCCAGACGGCGCAGGCGACGGGCAGCCTCGGCAGCTCTTCATCGGGCTCGACGACGTCGATCTCGTTGAGGGTCAACCGCAGCCGGTCGCCGAGGTCGGAGAGACCGGCGACGACCGCCTCGCCCGGCGCCGCCGTGAACCGCAGCCGCACCGGGTCCTCCCGCCCGCCGATCGACAGCGGGTGGATCTCCAGCGTCGGCCGGGCCGCCGCGATCGACGGGCAGACCTCGAGCATGTGGGCGCCGAGCACCTTCTCCGCCCCCGGCACCAGGTGGTACGTGTAGTCCTCCATGAAGGAGCTGCCGCCCGGCTCGTCCCCCTCCATCACCTTGGCCGCCCGCAGCAGCACCGACGTCTTCCAGTCGCCCTCGCCGCCGAACCCGACGCCGTCCGCCATCAGCCGCTGCACCGCCAACCCGGGCAGCTGGCGCAGGCCGCCGAGGTCCTCGAAGTTCGTCGTGAACGCGGCGTACCCGCCGTCGGCGAGGAACGCCCGCAGCCCCAGTTCGATGCGCGCCCCGTAGCGCAGCGACTCGTGCCGGTCGCCGCCGCGCAGCAGCTCGGGGGCGACGGTGTAGCTGTCGGCGTACTCCGTCACGAGCTTGTCGACGTCGGCGTCGGCCACCTGGTCGACCACCGCGACGAGGTCGTTGACGCCGTGGGTGTTGACGGCCACGCCGAATCGCCGCTGGGCCTCGACCTTGTCGCCCTCGGTGACGGCGACCTCACGCATGTTGTCACCGAACCGCACCAGCCTCAGGCTGCGCAGCTCGTGGCGCCCCATGGCCGCGCGCGCCCACAGCGCCGTACGCCGTGCGACCTCCGGCGAGCGCACGTGGCCGGCGACGGTCTTGCGCGCGACGCCCAGCCGGGTCTGGATGTAGCCGTGCTCGCGGTCGCCGTGCGCGGCCTGGTTGAGGTTCATGAAGTCCATGTCGATCGTCGACCAGGGCAGCTCCATGCCCGCCTGCGTGTGCAGGTGCAGCAGCGGCTTCTGGAGCGCGTCGAGGCCCGCGATCCACATCTTCGCCGGCGAGAACGTGTGCATCCACGTGATCACGCCGACGCACTGCGGCGCGCTGTTGGCGTCGAGCATCTGCCGGTGGATCGCCGCGGCGTCGAGGAGCACCGGCTTCCAGACCACATCGAGCGGCATGCTCGAACCGAGCTCGCGGGCGACCTGCTGGGACTGCTCGGCCACCTGGGCGAGCGTCTCCGGCCCGTACATGCCCTGGCTCCCGGTGAGGAACCAGACCTCGGGCGTCGGCGTGGTCGTCATGTCACTCCTTCGTGGACCGGCGCCTCAGCGCTGGCCGTAGACGTTCTGGTAGCGGTCGAAGAGTCGGTCGACGTCGCCGGGTGCGATCGGCATCGGCGCGCCGAGCTGGCGGGAGACGTGGACGGTGCGTGCGACGTCCTCGCACATCACGGCGGCCTTGACCGCCGCCCGGGCGGTCGGCCCGACCGAGAAGACGCCGTGGTTCTGCATGAGCACGGCCGGCGACCGGCTCTCGGCCAGCGTCTCGACGATGCCGCGCCCGATGGAGTCGTCGCCGATGATCGCGAACGGCCCGACCGGGACCGCGCCGCCGAACTCGTCGGCGATCATCGTCAGCACGCACGGGATCGGCTCGCCGCGCGCCGCCCAGGCGGTGGCGTACGTCGAGTGCGTGTGCACGACTCCGCCGACGTGCGGCAGGTGCCGGTAGACGTAGGCCTGGGCGTCGGTGTCGGAGGACGGTGCGTGCTCGCCGTCCACGACCCGGCCGCGGAGGTCGCAGACGACCATGTTGTCGGGCGTCAGGTCGTCGTACGAGACGCCACTGGGCTTGATCACCATCAGGTCCTGGCCGGGCACGCGCGCCGAGACGTTGCCGGCGGTCCACACGACGAGCTGGTAGCGCACGAGCTCGGCGTGCAGCGCCGCGACGTCGCGGCGGATCGCCGCGATCGCGTCGCGCACATCGGCGACCGCGGTCATCCGGCACCTCCCGCGCGGCGCCGGGCGACCGCCGCGCGCCGGATGCCCTTGAGCCGTCGCATCGTGCGGGTGTGCCGGCCGAAGTGGTCGTGGAGCGCGAGGTACTCCTCGAAGAGCTCGTCGTAGACCCGGGCCCGGTCCTCGTCGGGCAGGTAGGCGTCGCGCTCGACCTTGCCCATGCTCTTCGCGGCCGTGGTGACGTCGGGGTAGGCGCCGGCCGCGACGGCGGCGTGGATGGCGGAGCCGAGCGCCGGCCCCTGCTCCGAGCCGATCACCGACAGCGGCAGCCGGGTGACGTCGGCGTAGACCTGCATCAGCAGCGGGTTCTTCGCCAGCCCACCCGCGACGACGAACTCCTCGACGGGCACGCCGCTGTCGCGGAAGGTCTCCACGATCACCCGGGTCCCGTACGCCGTGGCCTCGAGCAGCGCCCGGTAGACGTCCTCGGGCCGGGTGGCGAGCGTCTGGCCGACGACGAGACCCGAGAGCTCGTGGTCGACCAGCACGGAGCGGTTGCCGCTGTGCCAGTCGAGGGCGACCAGGCCGTGCTCCCCGACCTCCTGCGCGGCGGCGAGGTCGGTGAGCAGCTCGTGCAGCGTCTGGCCGTTCGCGGCCGCGCGCTCGGCGTACGACGCTGGCACCGAGGTCTCGGTGAACCAGCCGAAGATGTCGCCGACCCCGCTCTGCCCGGCCTCGTAGCCCCACGAGCCCGCGACCACGCCGCCGTCGACGACGCCGCACATGCCGGGCAACTCGCGCAGCACGTCGGCGCTCATGATGTGGCAGGTCGAGGTGCCCATGATCGCGACCATCTGGCCGGGCCCGACGGCCTGCGCGGCGGGCGCGGTGACGTGGGCATCGACGTTGCCGACGGCAACGGCGATGCCGACCGGGAGCCCAGTCCACTCGGCCGCCTCGGCGGTGAGCGTGCCGGCGACGTCGCCGAGCTGGCCGATCAGGTGTTCGAGCTTGTCGGCGACGAAGCCGCCGAAGCCGGGCGCGAGCTCCTCGAGGAAGGCCGGGTCCGGGTAGCGCCCGTCCTGCAGGATGCCCTTGTAGCCGGCGGTGCACGCGTTGCGCACGTAGCGGCCGCAGAGCTGCCACACGATCCAGTCGGCCGCCTCGACCCAGCGCTCGGTGCGGTCGTAGAGGTCGCGGTCCTCCTCGAAGAGCTGGAGCCCCTTGGCGAACTCCCACTCCGAGGAGATCAGCCCGCCGTACCGCGGCAGCCACGACTCCTCCCGGTCGGCGGCGAGCCGGTTGATCCGGTCGGCCTGCGGCTGGGCGGCGTGGTGCTTCCACAGCTTCACGTAGGCGTGCGGGCGGTCCGCCAGCCCGGGGAGCTCCGAGAGCGGCGTGCCGTCGGCGAGGGTCGGCACCATCGTGCAGGCGGTGAAGTCGGTGCCGATGCCGATGACCTGCGCCGGGTCGATCCCGGCGGCCGCGACCGCGGCCGGCACGGCGGTGCGCAGCACCTCGCGGTAGTCCTCGGGCACCTGGAGCGCCCAGTCCGGGGCGAGCGGCGTGCCGTCGGGCAGCGCGTCCTCGAGCACCGCGTGCGGGTAGGCGTGCGTGGCCGTGCCGACCTCGGCGCCGTCCGCGGCGCGCACGACGACCGCGCGGCCGGACAGGGTGCCGAAGTCGACGCCGACGACATACTGCTCGGTGCTCATCGGGTCCTCTCGCTCGTGCTGGCCCGCACCACCAGGTCGGGATCGATGAGGCGCTCCGGCAGCGGCCGGTCCCCGGCGATGGCGGCCTGGAGGATCTCGATCGCGCGGGTGCCGACCGCGGCGAAGTCCTGCCGGACGGTGGTGAGGGGCGGGATCAGGTACGCCGCCTCCGGGATGTCGTCGAAGCCGACGACGCTCACGTCGCCGGGCACCGAGCGGCCCGCCTCGGCCAGCGCGCGGAGCAGCCCCAGCGCCATCTGGTCGTTGGCGGCGAAGACGGCCGTGACGTCCGTACGTCGCGCGATCGCGACGCCGGCCTCGTAGCCGCTGGCGGCGGTCCAGTCGCCGGCGACGCACGGCTGCGGCCGGAGGTGGGCGGCGTGCATCGCCCGCTGCCAGCCCTGGAGCCGGGCCCGCGCCTCGGTCCACGGCAGCGGGCCGGCGAGATGCAGGATCTCGGTGTGCCCGAGGTCGATGAGGTGGCGCGTGGCGAGCTCGGCGCCGTGCACCTGGTCGACGCCGACGGTGAGCCGGGTGGTCGCCTCGTCACCCTCGACGACGACGATCGGTACGCCGCGGACCTCCTGCGCCCGCGCGACCTCCAGCGCCTCGTCGTTGGCGGCGATGAGCACGATGCCCTCGACCCGCTGGTCGTGCAGGTGGTCGATCGCGTCGACGACCTCCGCCCGGGTCATCGTCGGCAGGTTGACCGAGCTGACGAAGTAGCCGGCGTCGCGGCCGGCCGACTGGATCGTCCGGTGCACGGTGCTCGGCCCCCAGAAGCCGGCGCGCGACCCGATGACGCCGACGGTCGCCGATCGCTTGGTGACCAGCGCCCGCGCGGCCTTGTTGGGCCGGTAGCCGAGCTGGCGGATCGCGCGCTCCACCCGCTCACGGGTCTCGGGGCGGAGGTTCTCCTGCCCGTTGATCACCCGGGACACCGTCTGGTGGGAGACGCCGGCGAGCCGCGCGACGTCGGCCATCACCGGCACCTTCCCGGGACGGGCGGGGAGCGAGGTCGTCATGGCTGCCGCCGGGTGACGAACCGCTGGACGACGACGAAGACGAGCAGCAGGACCCCGGTGATGATGCGGATCCAGTAGGAGCTCAGGGTGCCGTCGAAGGAGATGAGCACCCGGATCAGGCCCAGCACGAGCACGCCGAGCAGCGACCCCACGACGTACCCGCGACCACCGGTCAGCAGAGTGCCGCCGATGACCACCGCGGCGATGGCGTCCAGCTCGGTGCCGATGGCGTGCAGGCTGTTGCCCGACAGGATGTAGAAGGAGAAGAGCAGCCCGCCGAGCGAGGCGCAGAAGCCGCTGATGACGTAGACGCCGACCTTCGTGAACGCGACGCGCAGGCCCATCAGCATCGCCGAGCTCTCGTTGCCGCCGATCGCGTAGACCGTGCGGCCGAACCGGGTCCGGGCCAGCACGTACGCCGCGATCGCCACCGTCGCCAGCGCGATGATCGCGGTCCACCGCAGGTAGTAGTCGCCGAAGTTGACGGTCCGGAAGGCCAGCTCCGTGAACGTCGGGTCGTTGATCGAGATGGACTCGACGCTGATCAGGTAGGTCAGTCCGCGGGCCAGGAACAGCCCGGCCAGGGTGGCGATGAAGGGCTGGATGTCGAAGTAGTGGATGAGCAGCCCCATCAACAGCCCGAGCAGGGTGCCGGTGATCAGCACCGCCGCCATGGAGAGGTACGCCGGCCAGCCCAGCTCCAGGGTCCTCGCCGCGATCATCGTGGACAGCGCGACCACCGAGCCGACCGAGAGGTCGATGCCGCCGGTGAGGATCACGAACGTCATGCCGACGGCGAGCACGATCAGGAAGGCGTTGTCGATGAGCAGGCTGAGCAGGACCTGCGGGTCGGAGAAGCCCTCGTAGCGCATGCCGCCGATCGAGAACAACCCGACGAAGAGGGCGAACGTCGCGATCACCGGCAGGAAGCGCGACGGCGGCGAGTAGCGCCGTACGCGGTCCCACGTCGAGGCCGACGCGGGGACGGTGGTGGCGCTCATGCGGCGGACCCCTTCGCGAGCACGGGGGCTGGCCTGCGGACCCGGAAGAGGGCGCGGACCTGCGGCGACTGGAGGAGGCAGACGGCGATGACGACCACGGCCTTGAAGAGGTAGTTGAGGTTCGAGGGGATGCCGATGTTGGGGATCGTGCGGGCCAGGGTCGCGATGAACAGCGCACCGATGAGCGTGCCGGTCAGGGAGAAGCGCCCGCCGGCGAGCGACGTACCGCCGATGACGACGGCGAGGATCGCGTCGAGCTCGATCCAGAGGCCGAGGCTGTTGGCGTTGACGGAGTTGGTGTTCGCCGCGATGACGAGGCCGGCGATGCCGGCGCAGAGACCCGAGAAGGCGTAGACGGTCCAGATGATCGTGCGCGACCGGACGCCGGCCAGCCGGCTCGCCTCCGGGTTGATCCCGACGGCCTCGATCAGCATGCCGAGCGCGGTGCGCCGCGTCAGAAGCGCGGTGAGGGCGAACACGCCGAGGGCGATGATGAAGGCCAGCGGCAGCGTGAGCACGTAGCCCGAGGCGAGGTCGCTGAACCAGTCGTTGTTCACCGTGGTGATCTGGCCGTCGGTGATGGCCATCGAGATGCCGCGGCCGGCGACCATCAGGATCAGCGTCGCGATGATCGGCTGGATGCCGACGACCGAGACCAGGAAGCCGTTCCACGCGCCGAGCACGAGGCAGACGGCGAGCGCGTAGGTGCAGGCCATGATGGCGGTGGTGGTCGCGCCCTCGTTGCCGGCGCCGACGATCCGGGTGCAGGCGACGCCGGCCGAGATCGCGGCGATCGCGCCTACGGAGAGGTCGATGCCGCGGGTGGCGATGACCAGCGTCATGCCCAGGGCGACCAGCAGCACGGGCGCGCTGTTGCGCACGATGTCGACGAGGTTGCCGTAGAGGTGCCCGTCCTGCATGCGGATCTTGGCGAACCCCGGCTCGGCGATGACGTTGACGACCAGCAGCACGAGCAGGGCGAGCGCCGGCCACAGGAGCTGGTGGCGCAGGACCCGCTGGGCGAGGGTGGTGGTCTCAGGCACTGCGGCCCTCCTCCTGCTCGGCGCGGGCCTCGCCCGCGATGGTCTCGAGGACGTCGCTGACACTGACGTCGTGGTTGGGCCGCTCGTCGATCTTGCGGCGGTCGCGCATCACCACGAGCCGGTCGGAGAGGCGGAGCACCTCCTCGAGCTCGGCGGAGATGAAGACGATCGCCATCCCCTGCCTGGCGAGGTCGGCCACCACCTGCTGGATCTGGGCCTTGGCGCCGATGTCGATGCCGCGGGTGGGCTCGTCGAGGATCAGGATCTCCGGCTGGGTGATCAGCCACCGGGCGAGCAGCACCTTCTGCTGGTTGCCGCCGCTGAGGTTGCGCATCAGCGTCGTCGGGTCGGGCGGGCGGATGTCGAGCTTGTCGACGTACTCCTGCACGAGCCGGGTCCGGGTCGCCTGGGGGATCGGGCGCAGCCAGCCGCGGGAGGCCTGGAGCGCGAGGAGCATGTTGTCGGCGACCGTCAGGTCACCGACGACGCCCTCGGCCTTGCGGTCCTCGCTCGAGAAGGCGACGTTGCGGTCGATGGCGTGCCGCGGGCTGCGCAGCTTGCGGCGGTGTGAGCCGATCGCGACCTCGCCGGTGTCGGCGGTGTCGGCCCCGAAGAGCAGCCGGGCCAGCTCGGTGCGACCCGAGCCCAGCAGGCCCGCGAGGCCGATGACCTCGCCCTCGTAGAGCTCGAGGTCGGTCGCCTCCAGCGAGCCCTTGCGCCCGAGGCCGACGGCCTTGAGCACCGGGGTGCCGGACTCGTCCGCGCTCGTGGCCGAGACCTCGCGGTCGATCCGGTCGAGCACCTCGAGCTCGCGGCCGATCATCAGTCGCACCAGCTCGAGCTGGCTGGTCTCGGCGACCATCCGCTCCTCCACCAGCCGGCCGTTGCGCAGGATGGTCATCCGGTCGGCGACCTCGTAGACCTGGTCGAGGAAGTGCGAGACGAAGACGATCGCGACGCCCTGGTCGCGCAGTCGGCGCATCACCTGGAAGAGCTTCGCCACCTCGTCGGCGTCGAGGCTGGAGGTGGGCTCGTCGAGGATCAGCACCTGCGCCTCGACGTCGACGGCACGGGCGATGGCGACCAGCTGCTGGATCGCGATCGGGTGCTCACCGAGGTCGGAGGTGGGGTCGATGTCGATGCCCAGGCTCTCCAGCCGCTCGCGGGCCCGGCGGTTCATCGCGCGGACGTTGATGCCGCCGAAGCGCCGCGGCTCGCGGCCGAGCAGCATGTTCTCGGCGACCGTGAGGTTGGGGAGCAGGTTCACCTCCTGGTAGACCGTGCTGATCCCGGCCGCCTGCGACGCCGCGGGCGAGGTGAAGACGTGCTCCTCACCGCGGACCAGGACCGTGCCCGAGTCGATGCTGTAGACGCCGGTGAGCGCCTTGATCAGCGTCGACTTGCCGGCGCCGTTCTCGCCCATCAGGGCGTGCACCTCGCCCGGGAAGAGCCGCAGGCCCACCCCGTCGAGCGCCCGGACGGCGCCGAACGCGATCGAGATGTCACGCATCTCGATCACTGGTGCGGCGGCGTCCGGCGCGGCCACCGGGCCGGGGTCGGGCTGCACGTCCATCTGGGTCATCTCGCTCCTCTCATCGCGCCCGGGACGAGGGCGGCGACGCTGCGGCGCCGGGTCCGACCTGAGGTCGAGGGTCGGACCCGGCGCCGATGCGCTGGCTGTGGCCGGTGATCAGTGCCGGTGATCAGTACTGCCGGTCCGGCAGCGCTTCCTTGGCCTGCTCCTGCGTGAACGTCGTCTCCTCGGTGAGGATCCGCGGCTCGACCTCCTCGCCGGCCAGGACCTGCTCGGCGAGGTCCATCAGCTGGGGGCCGAGGAGCGGGCTGCACTCGACGATGAAGTTGATCTTGCCGTCGGCGAGGGCCTGCATGCCGTCGTGGACGGCGTCGACGGTGATGATCTTGATGTCCTTGCCGGGCGTGAGGCCGGCGGCCTCGATGGCCTCGATGGCGCCCAGGCCCATGTCGTCGTTGTGGGCGTAGACGACGTCGATGGTGTCGTCGGACTGGAGGAACGACTCCATGACCTGCTTGCCACCGTCGCGGGTGAAGTCGCCGGTCTGGGTGGCGGTCACCTCGATCGACGGCTCGGCCTTGACCACCTCGGCGAAGCCCTCGGCACGGTCGATCGCGGGCGCGGCTCCGGTGGTGCCCTCGAGCTGGACCACGTTGATCGTGCCGTCGCCGTTGACGTCCGAGTCGGCGGCGTTGTCGACCAGCCACTGGCCCGCCTTCTCGCCCTCGACGACGAAGTCGGAGCCGAGGAACGTCTTGTAGAGGGAGGTGTCCTCGGAGTCGACCGCCCGGTCCGTCAGGATCACCGGGATGTTGGCGGCCTTCGCCTCCTGGAGCACCGCGTCCCAGCCGGTCTCCACGACGGGGCTGAAGGCGATGATGTCGACCTTCTGCTGGATGTAGGAGCGGATCGCCTGGATCTGGTTCTCCTGCTTGCCCTGGGCGTCGTTGAACTTCAGGTCGATGCCGGCCTCCTCGGCCGACTCCTGGATCGACTTCGTGTTGGCGGTCCGCCAGCCGCTCTCGGCACCGACCTGGGCGAAGCCCATCGTGATCGTGTCGTCACCCGAGCCGCTGTCGGTGCCGGCGCTGGACTCGTCACTGCCGCAGGCGGTGAACGCGAACGCGCTCAGTGAGATCGCGCTCGCCGCGATCAGGGTCTTCTTCAGCACTTGCTTTCCTCCGCATCGTCGGGCTCTCCGCCCTGTGACCGGTGTCACTGAGCCCTGAGTGTGAGCGCTAACATTCGGAGCCGTCAAGGGGTTCGTCCACAAAATGTGAGCGCTCACTTGGCACAGCGCCGATTGGCACGATCCAAGCGTGCCGGAGCGCCTCAGCGGCCGATGTGAACGGTCACACCTGACGGGGTCGGCCGGTCGAGCGGCGGACGACCAGGGTCGGCTCGACCAGGTCGGCGGTCGGCGCCTCCTCGCCCTCGATCGCCCGCACCGCGAGCTCGAGCGCGCGGGTGCCGAGCACCGAGAAGGCCTGGTTGACCGTGGTCAGCGCCGGCCAGAAGTACGCCGCCTCCGGGACGTCGTCGAACCCGACCACGCTGATCTCGCCGGGCACGTCACGGCCACGCTCGTGCAGCGCCCGCAGCACCCCGAGCGCCATGGCGTCGTTGGCTGCGAACACCGCCGTGACAGCGGGGTTCTCGGCGAGCGCCAGGCCGGCGCGGTAGCCGCTCTCCGCGGTCCAGTCGCCGACCTCCGCCGGACCGGGCACGAGCCCGCGCTCGAGGTGGGCCGCCTGCCAGCCGGCGCGGCGCTCCCCGCCCTCGACCCACTCCAGCGGCCCGGTCACGTGGGCGACCGAGGTGTGGCCGAGGTCGAGCAGGTGCCGCACCGCGATCACCGCTCCGTGCTCCTGGTCGACGCCCGCGGCCAGCGGCTCCCCCCGCTCGACGCCCTGGGCGATCACGACCGGGATCGGCAGGTGCAGGGCCCGCGTCGTTGCGAGCGCGGCGCGGTTGGCGACCGCGACGACGAGCGCCTCGACGGACTGGTCGAGCAGCCGGTCGACGGCCTGCTGCAATGACTCCGGCGAGATCTCGTCGAGCGCCGACATCGAGACGTCGTACCCGAGCCGGTTCGCGGCACCGTGCACCGCCGCACTGATCATCGTGGGGCCGTGCAGCGAGAGGTGCGCGGAGACCATCCCGATCCGGCCCGACCGGCGGGTGGCGAGCGAGCGCGCCGCCGAGTTGCGGCGGTAGCCCAGCTGCCGGATCGCTTCGAGCACCCGCTCCCGGGTCTCGGGCTTGACGAGCGACGCGTCGTTCAGGACCCGTGAGACGGTCTGGTGCGAGACACCGGCGAGCGCCGCGACGTCCGCCATGCTCGGCGGCCGGTCCTGCACTCGTCCCTCCGGCATGCTCGCATCGTAGGACGCGGCGGCTGCCTCAGGAGCCGTTGTCGGCGGTGTCGTCCTTGCGCTCGGGCTCGGCCTCGGTCTCGGCCTGCTGGGTGAGCTGCGGCCTCGGCTTCTTGTCCGACGGGTCGTAGAGGCCGGCCTCCTCGGCGGCGTCCGCCTTGCGCAGCTGCTTGACCAGGCTGAAGCCCAAGAAGGCCACGGCGAGGATCAGGCCGATGAAGATGGCGAACGCAAGCCATCCGGCTGTCACGTCCTCGTCCTTCGGCGCCGGGTCGGTGGCGGCGACGACGAACGAGACCAGCTGCGGGACGGCGGTCAGCACCTGCATGGGACCAGTCTCTCAGGAGGGGTCGGTGATGCCGGCGAAGAGGTCGTCCTCGGGGTTCTGCGTGGTGACGCGGCTCTCCACGAGCTCGTAGTCCTCGGTCGGCCAGACCTCGGCCTGGAGCTCGCGCGGGATCGCGAACCAGAAGCCGTCGGGGTCGATCTGGGTCGCGTGCGCCAGCAGCGCCTGGTCGCGGACGCCGAAGTACTCGGCGCACGGCACGCGGGTGGTGATCCGGGCGTCCCACTCCGGCTCGGGCTTCCACTCCTCCAGCCGCTCGGTGTACGGCGACTCCAGGCCGTGCTCGAGCATCGCCTCGTGAAGGGCGATCATCTTCGGCCGGTTGAACGAGTGGTGGTAGTAGAGCTTGGAGACCGCCCAGGGCTCACCCAGGTCCGGGTAGCGCTCGGGGTCGGCGGCGGCGTGGAACGCCTCGACGCTGATCTCGTGGCACTTGATGTGGTCGGGGTGCGGGTAGCCGCCGCGCTCGTCGTACGTCGTCATCACGTGCGGCCGGAACTCGCGGATCAGCCGCACCAGCGGCGCCGTCGCCTCCTCCAGCGGCACCAGCCCGAAGCAGCCCTCGGGCAGCGGCGGCTTCGGGTCGCCCTCCGGCCACCCGGAGTCGACGAAGCCGAGCCAGTCCTGCCGGACGCCGAGGATGTCGCGGGCCCGCTCCATCTCCTGGCGGCGGATCTCGGTGATGTTCTCGAGGATGTCGGGCCGGTCCATCTTCGGGTTGAGGATCGAGCCACGCTCGCCGCCGGTGCAGGTGGCCACGTGGACGTCGACGCCCTGCGCGACGTACATCGCCGTGCTCGCCGCACCCTTGCTCGACTCGTCGTCGGGGTGGGCGTGGACGTGCATCAGCCGGAAACCGGCTCGGGGGCGCTGAGTCACCGGGCAATCGTAGGGGGTGCCGCGCGCACACCGGCCGTCGCGAGCGGGCCGGTGGGCGAGTGTCACCCCCTCAATGGGACCATCTGCGGGTGATCGTGCCGACCGACCTCACCGACCGGTACGGCGCGCCGTCGCCCCGTCGGCGACAGCTGGTCGTCGGGATCGCCGTGCTCCTGTCCGCGGCGTTCCTCGGCTGGCTCGGCTGGACGATCTGGGAGCAGTCGACTCCCGACGTGCGGTCGGACCTGGTCGGCTACGACGTGGTCGACGAGCACCGCGCGACCGCGACCGTCGAGGTGCGGCTCGCCGACGACGACGTCGAGGCGTCGTGCACGCTGCGCGCGTTCGCGGAGGACCACAGCGTGGTCGGCGAGCTGGTGTTCACCCCGGAGGACGGGACGAGCGAGCACGACGTGCGCACCGAGCGGCGCGCGACCTCCGTCGAGCTGCTCGGCTGCACCACGGCGGACCAGAAGCGGCCACGGTGACCCACGTCACCGGTCGGCCTGCGCGGCGAACCGTCGGTTGTTAGACTCGAATTTCTGACGCTCCCCGCTGGGCCGTCGTCCGAACGGCCAGGCGCAGTCGCGCAATGCCGTTTGGCGGCATGCGGGGCAGCACCGACGAATGGCGGACCCGGATCCGTCGTACCTCGAAGCAAGCAGGAGTTACCCGATGACGCAGGCAGCAGAGCAGGGCAAGATCTGGCTCACCCAGGACGCCTTCGACAAGCTCACCCAGGAGCTGGAGGACCTCAAGGGTCCGATGCGCCAGGAGGTCATCGCCCGCATCAGCGCCGCCCGCGACGAGGGTGATCTCAAGGAGAACGGTGGCTACCACGCCGCTCGCGAGGAGCAGGGCAAGCTCGAGGGCCGCATCCGCCAGCTCGAGGACATGCTCCGTCGCGCCGAGGTCGGCGAGACCCCCGCGGACGACGGCGTCGTCGAGCCCGGCATGAAGGTCACCTACAAGTTCGTCGGCGATGACGACGACGAGACCGAGACCTTCCTCCTCGGCGCCCGCGAGATGGAGGACGTCGCCGGCGGGCTCAAGGTCTACTCCCCCCAGTCCCCGCTCGGCGCGGCCATCATCGGCGCCAACAAGGGCGACACCGTCGCCTACGAGGCACCCAACGGCAAGACCCTCGAGGTCGTGATCGTCGACGCGGTGCCCTTCACCAGCTGAGCGGAGACGCGCCAGCGGACCCGACGGCGCGTGTCGAGACCCAGTGAGCTGAAGCAGGGCGGTGACCTCCGTGGTCACCGCCCTGTTGGTTGCCTATTCGTAGACGCGGTAGCCGTGCTCGCGCAGCCGGCTGAGCAGCTGCTCGGTGTGTGGGGCGCCGCGGGTCTCGAGCTGCAGGCGCACCTCGACCTCGTCGACGTGCAGCGTCGGCGAGATCCGCTCGTGGGCGACCTCGAGCACGTTGGCGCCGACGGCGCTGACCTCACCGAGCAGCTGCGCGAGGCCACCCGGTACGTCGGGGATCAGCACGCGCAGGTTGAGGTAGCGCCCGCCGGCGGCCATGCCGTGCCGGATCACCTTGCCGAGCAGCAGCGGGTCGACGTTGCCGCCGGAGAGCACCGCCACGGCCGGCGTACGGAAGGCCGTCGGGTGCTCGAGCAGCGCAGCGACTGCGGCGGCGCCGGCCGGCTCGACGAGGAGCTTCGCGCGCTCGAGCGTCGCCAGCACGGCCCGGGCCAGGGCGTCCTCGCTCACGGTGACGATCTCGTCGACGTGGTCGCGCACGCACGCGAACGTGATGTCGCCCGGCCGGCCGACGGCGATGCCGTCTGCCATCGTGCTCATCGACTCCAGCGGCACCGGGGCGCCGTGCTCCAGGGAGCCGGGGTACGCCGCGGCGCCCGCGGCCTGCACGCCCACGACCCGGACGCCGGGCTTCAGTGCCTTGACCGCCAGCGCGATGCCGGCGAGCAGCCCACCGCCGCCGGTCGGCACGAGCACGGTCTCGACCTCGGGGCACTGCTCGAGGATCTCCAGGCCGGCCGTGCCCTGGCCGGCGACGATGTCCACGTGGTCGAAGGGGTGGATCAGCACCGCCCCGGTGCGCTCGGCGAAGGCCTGCGCCTCGGCCAGCGCGTCCTCGAGGTAGCGGCCGTGGAAGACGACGTCGGCGCCGTACCCCCGGGTGGCCTTCTCCTTGGGGATCGGCGCGCCCTCCGGCATGAAAACCGTGGCCTTGATGCCGAGCAGCTGGGCGGCGAGCGCGACGCCCTGCGCGTGGTTGCCGGCCGAGGCGGCGACCACGCCGTGCGCGCGCTCCTCGGCGGAGAGCCGCGAGATGCGCACGTAGGCGCCGCGGGCCTTGAACGAGCCGGTGCGCTGGAGGTTCTCGCACTTGAGGGACACCGGGCCGCCGGCGAGCGCGGAGAGCCAGCGCGACTCCTCCATCGGGGTCTCGATCGCGACCCCGGCCAGCACCTTCCTGGCCGCGCGGATGTCCTCCAGGCCGACGCTCTCGACCTCACTCATCGCGAGCCTCCTCGGGCACGTCCACGGTCTCGCCCGTCTCCTCGTAGTCCTCGTCGAGCTCCTCGACCGGATCGTCCCCCGGATCGGTGTTGGCGGCGAGGTGCTGGACGACGGCGTTGAGCGCGGCGGCGATGGGTACGGCGACCAGCGCCCCGGCGATGCCCGCGACGAGCACGCCGGTCGCGATGGCGAGGATCACCGCGAGCGGGTGCACCGAGACCCACCGGCCCATCAGGAACGGCTGGAGCACGTGCGCCTCGAGCTGCTGGACGCCGATGATGATCGCCAGCATCAGCAGCGCCGTGATCGGTCCGTTGGCGACCAGCGCCACGAGCACCGCGACGGCGCCGGCGACCGTCGCACCGACCAGCGGGATGAAGGCGCCGAGGAAGACCAGGACGCCGATCGCCAGCACGAACGGCACGCCGAGGATCGCGGCGCCGACCGCGATGCCGATCGCGTCGACGAGCGCGACGATCACGGTCGCCCGGACGAACTGGGTCAGCGAGATCCACGCGACCCGGCCCGAGCTGTCGACGCGGGCGCGGGCCGCGCGCGGGGAGAGCCGGACCAGCCAGGCCCAGATCCGCTCGCCGTCGGCGAGGAAGAAGTACGTCGAGAACAGCACGATGAAGAAGCCCGCGAAGACGTGGCCGACCGCGGTGCCCACCTCGCTGATCCGGCCGACGATCTCGCCGTCCTGCGACTGCTCGGTGATCGCCTCCTGGGCGCGGGCGATGTAGTCGTTGATCTGGGAGTCGCTGGCGTTCAGCGGCCCGTCCTTGAGCCACGTCCGGATCTCGTCGAGGCCCGCGACGGTCTGGTCGGCGAGGTCGTTGGCGCCGTTCGCGATCTGTTGTCCCGCGAGGCTGAGGAGCAGGCCGACGAGGGCGATACCGGCGATGACCACGGCGAGCGCCGACAGCCCGCGCGGCAGCCCGAGGCGGACCATGGCGTCGACCATCGGGATGACGAGCGCGGTGATCAGCACGGCGATCACGACCGGGAGCACGACGACCGACAGGTAGCCGATGCCGAGGAACAGGACTCCGGCCGCCGCGACGATCACCAGGAAGCGCCACGCCCAGGCCGCGGCGAGGTCGACGCCCTTGGGCACCTGGGCATGGGGGAAGCCCGGTGTCGTCGCGATCGCCACCGGCATCTCGAGCTGGGCCTGCCGCTCCTCCCGCCGCAGCGCGAACTGGTGGGCCAGGCGGGCGGCGATGCCCTCCTCGCCGTCGGGCTGCTCCTCCTCGGTGCGGTGGCGCAGGTTGATCAGCGGGAGCCGGCGGCGACCGGCGTCGTCGGGCTCGTCAGCGTCGTTGCTCACGGCGACAACCTATCTCCGGGCCGGCTCAGTCGAGGGCCCGCTCCAGGTCGGCCACGAGGTCGTCGGCGGTCTCGATGCCGACGCTGATCCGCACCAGGTCTGCCGGCACCTCGAGGTCGGTGCCCGCGACGCTGGCGTGGGTCATCCGGCCGGGGTGCTCGATGAGCGACTCGACGCCACCCAGCGACTCGCCGAGCGTGAAGACCTCGGTGCGCTCGCACACCTGAAGGGCGTGCTGCTCACCTCCGGTCACGCGGAAGGACACCATCCCGCCGTACCTCTTCATCTGGCGCTGCGCGACCTCGTGGCCGGGGTGCGTCTCGAGGCCGGGGTAGATGACCTCGCCGACCTTCGGGTGGCTGGTCAGGAAGTCGACGACCCGCTCGGCGTTGTCGCAGTGGCGGTCCATGCGCACCGCGAGCGTCTTGAGGCCGCGCAGGGTGAGCCACGAGTCGAACGGCCCGGCGACCGCGCCCATGGCGTTCTGGTGGAAGCCGACCTTCTCGGCGAGCTCGAGGTCCTTGACGACGAGCGCGCCGCCGACGACGTCGGAGTGGCCGCCGCAGTACTTGGTCGTCGAGTGCACGACGACGTCGGCCCCGAGGGTGAGCGGCTGCTGGAGGTACGGCGAGGCGAACGTGTTGTCGACGACCAGCAGCGCGCCGGCGTCGTGGGCGACGGTCGCGAGCGCCGCGATGTCGCCGATGTTGAGCAGCGGGTTGGTCGGCGTCTCGACCCAGACCACCTTCGTCTCGCCCGGGCGGATCGCCGCGGCCACCTTCTCGACGTCGGACACCGGCGCCGGGCTGTGCTCGAGGCCCCAGACCTTCTCGACCTTGTCGAAGAGCCGGAACGTGCCGCCGTACGCGTCGTCGGGGATCACCACGTGGTCGCCCGGCCGGCAGACGCTACGCACCAGCGTGTCCTCGGCGGCCAGCCCGGAGGCGAACGCGAAGCCGCGCTCCCCCTCCTCCAGCGCCGCGATGTTGCCCTCGAGCGCGGTGCGGGTCGGGTTGGCCGAGCGGCTGTACTCGTAGCCGCCGCGCAGTCCCCCGACGCCGTCCTGCTTGTAGGTGCTCGTCGCGTAGATCGGCGGGATCACCGCGCCGGTGGTCGGATCGGGCTCGTAGCCGGCGTGGATCGCACGCGTCTCGAAGCCCGACTTGTTCCGATGCTGCTGCTCGCTCATCCTCCGAGGCTAGCGGGGCGGCGAGTTTCACCGGGTACCCGGTGAAACACGTGCTTCCGTCGTGCAGTTGCTCGACAGGAGCACGAGTTCCTGCCGGGAGATGGGGCCCGAGTGACAGGAGAGACCCGGGGAACGAGCGGACCACCGCCGGTGTTACAGACTGTGCCTCATCACTCCGAACGAAGGAGACCCCGTGTTCCTCTCCCGCAAGGCCGAGATGGTCGCCCCCGAGCAGACGCTCGCCGGCCGCGCCGAGCGCACCTTCCCCATCGCGGACCGGCACCGCGTGCTCGACGCCCCGGTCGTCACCGACGAGATCCCCGAGGGCTTCGAGGTCGCGCTGTTCGGGCTCGGCTGCTTCTGGGGCGCCGAGGAGATCTACTGGCAGCGCGACGGCGTCTGGTCGACGTCGGTCGGGTACGCCGGCGGCACCACGCCGAACCCGTCGTACGAGGAGGTGTGCTCGGGCCGCACCAACCACACCGAGGCCGTGCGCATCGTGTTCGACCCCGCGAAGGTGTCGTACGCCGACCTCGTGAAGACGTTCTTCGAGGTCCACGACCCCACCCAGGGCTACCGCCAGGGCAACGACGTCGGCACCCAGTACCGCTCCGCGATCTACTGGACCACGCCCGAGCAGGAGCAGGTCGCCCGCGAGCTGACGAAGGTCTACGGCGACGAGCTGAGTCGCCGCCGCCTCGGTGACATCACCACCGAGATCCGGCCGGCGGCGGACACGCCGTACTACTACGCCGAGGATCTCCACCAGCAGTACCTCGCGAAGAACCCGCACGGTTACCGCTGCCACGCCAACACCGGCGTTCGGTTCCCCGCTACGGCCTGAACCGCCCTGCATCGCCACGATGGGCCTCGCGTCACGGACGCGGGGCCCATCTTCTTCGCGCGGGGCTGTCGTATCGGCCGCACCGTGTTCGTAGCCTTCGTGGCGGCGGACAGCGGGTCCGCCCGAGTCGAGGGAGCAGAGATGCCTCAGTACCTCATCTACTTCAACCAGCAGTGGGTGGGCGACCACTCCGAGGAGTGGTTCCGCGGACGGGGGCCGCTAGCCAGCGCGGTCGTGGACGAGATCAAGGCTGCGGGGGCGTACGTCTTCGCGGGTGGCCTCGACGAGGAGGTCGACGAGACGTTCAGCGCCGACGCGACGAGCGGCGAGGTGATCTTCACCGACGGACCCTTCGTCGAGACGAAGGAGTGGCTCGGCGGGCTCACGGTGGTCGACGTCGCCGATGAGGAGGCGGCCCGGATGTGGGCGGGCAGGATCGCGGTGGCCTGCGGCTGGCCGCAGGAGGTACGCCGGTTCAAGGGCCTACCCCGGTCGTCGTGAGTCCACCTGGACTGACCGCCGGGCAGCCGGCCGCCGGACGGCGGCTGGGGTCGTTTGGGACAATCGGGGCATGACCGAGCTGCCCCGCAAGGCCGTGGCACGGACGGCGAGGCTCGCCGCCCTGCCGATCGGGTACGCCGGGCGCAGCGCGCTCGGGCTCGGCAAGCGGATCGGCGGCGCGCCCGCCGAGGTCGTGATGACCGAGATCCAGCAGCGGACCGCCGAGCAGCTCTTCCGGACCCTGGGCGAGCTCAAGGGCGGCGCGATGAAGTTCGGCCAGATGCTGTCGGTGCTGGAGTCGGCGTTCCCCGAGCAGCTGGTCGGCCCCTACCGCGAGCAGCTGACCCGGCTCCAGGACGCCGCTCCCCCGATGCCGACGGCCACCGTGCGCGAGATCCTGGCGCACGACCTCGGCGCGGACTGGAAGGACCGGCTGGTCTGGCTCGACGGCGGTCCGACCGCCGCGGCGTCCATCGGCCAGGTGCACCGGGGGCGCTGGCACGACGGCCGCGACGTCGCGGTGAAGGTGCAGTACCCCGGCGCCGGCGACGCGTTGCGCTCCGACCTGCGCGCGATCTCGCGCGTGGCGCGGACGGCCGCGCCGCTCGTGCCCGGCCTCGACCTGAAGCCGCTCGTCGAGGAGCTGCAGGCCCGCGCCGCCGACGAGCTCGACTACCAGCTCGAGGCCGAGGCGCAGCGCACGTTCGCGGCGGCCTTCCGCGACAACGCGGAGATCGTGGTGCCCGACGTCGTCGACGTCGGGCCGACCACGCTGGTGACCGAGTGGCTCGACAGTCCCGCGTCCCTGGCGTCGATCATCGCCGGCGGCTCCCAGGACGAGCGCGACCACTACGGCGAGCTCTTCGTGCGCTTCCTCTTCTCCGGCCCGGTGCGCACCGGGATGCTCCACGCCGACCCGCATCCCGGCAACTACCGGATCCTGCCGCACGCCGACGGCACGCCCGGCGGGCTGGGCGTGCTCGACTTCGGGGCGGTGGCCCGGCTGCCCGAGCGCGGCCTGCCCGAGGTGATGGGCCGGCTGCTGCGCATCGCGGCCCAGGAGGACGAGGCCGGGCTCGTCGAGGGGCTGCGCGCCGAGGGCTTCATCAAGGAGCGCATCTCGGTCGACGCGCGCCAGGTCCTCGACTACCTCGCGCCGTTCGTCGAGCCCACCCGAGTCGAGAAGTTCCGGTTCAGCCGCGCCTGGATGCGCAAGCAGTTCGCCCGCATCAACGACCCGCGCGACCCGGCGTACACCGTCGGCATGAAGCTCAACCTGCCTCCGTCGTACCTGCTCATCCACCGCACCTGGATCGCCGGCCTGGGCGTGCTGTGCCAGCTCGAGTGCGAGGCGCCGTTCCGGCAGATCCTCACCGAGTCGCTGCCGGGGTTCGCCGACCCCAGCGCCGAGCCCGGCCCGAGCTGACTCCTACAGCTTGAGGTGCATGACGTGCAGGCCGACCAGGCCGTGCGCGCGGGAGTCGAACGCCTCGGGCACGGTGCCGACGACCTCGAAGCCCAGCGACTCCCAGAGGCGTACGGCGCCGGTGTTGGTCTCCACGACGGCGTTGAACTGGATCGCGCGGAAGCCGTGGTCGCGGTGCCACTGCACGACATACTCGCCCAGCGCGCGTCCCACGCCGCGGCCACGCGCCTCCGGGGCGACCATGAACGACGCGGTGCCGACATGGCTGCCGCGGCCCGGCCGGTTCGGCCCCATCAGGGCGCTGCCGAGGATCCGGTCGGGGCCCTCGTACACGACGGTCTGTGCGGGCGCCGGGGGCGTCCAGAGGGCGTGCGCCTGCTCGGAGGTGAGGTCGAGCGGGTAGGCGTAGGTCTCGCCGGCGCGCACGATCTCGTCGAAGAACTCCCACACCTGCGGCCAGTCGGCCGCCGTCATCGCACGGATCACTTGTGCCCGACCTTCCCGTCGATCGACTCTCGGATCAGGTCGGCGTGGCCGTCGTGGCGGGCGTACTCCTCGATCAGGTGCAGCAGGATCCAGCGCAGGCTGGCCCGCTCGCCGTTCCGGCCGGCGCGCGCCGCGAGGTCGTCGAGGTCGGCCGCGGCGTAGACCCGGTCGGCCGCGGCCACCTCCGCCTCGAACATCGCGCGCAGCTCCTTCGGGTCGTCGCCGACGGCGGAGTGCCACTCCCAGTCGCTGTCCGCCTTCCAGTCCGCCGAGTCCCACGGCTCGCCCTGCGGCTGGTCGAGGAAGATCGCCCGGCTCCACCAGCTCTCGACCCACGCTAGGTGCTTGAGCATGCCGCCCAGGGTCATCGTCGACGGCGCGAGCGGCTGGTTCAGCTGCTCGGCCGTCAGGCCGCGACACTTGCGGCGCAGCACGTCGCGGTTGTGGTCGACGAATCCCTGGATCATGGCGCGCTCGCCACTCGTGGGTCGAGTCATCGGGGCTCCCTCCTGGTGATGCAGTACGTCGTGCCGACGGGGTCGGTCAGCACCGTCCACCAGTCGTGCCGGTCGCCGACCGTCGCGCCGAGGTCGACGTGGCGGGCGATCTCGGCTTCGCGGTCCTCCGCCGACAGGTCGAAGTGGGCGGTCACCGCCGGTTGCTCGTCGTCGAGGCGCTGGACCAGCCAGCGCAGCGGCATCGTGTCGGGCGGCTCGAGGCGCGCGAACTCCCGGTCGACGTCCGGGTCGTGCTCCCAGCCGGTCAGCTTCTGCCAGAACTCCACCTCGCCGTCGTACGCCGAGGGCGGGATGTCGAGGCAGACCTGGTCGACCTGGGAACGGCCGCCGGGCCAGCTCGCGGGGCGCGGGCGGACCCGCGCCGGGTGGCTCACGAAGCAGAACACGAAGCCGCCGGGCGACCGCACGACGACGTACCCCTGCTCGTGCCGCATCAGCACATGCCCGCCGAGCTCGATCGCGGCCTCGGCGGCGATGGCGGGGTGCTCGACGTGGAGGTCGAGGTGGAGGCGGGCCGGGCCCTCGGCGAGGTGCTGGACGCGCAGGTAGTCGTCGCCGTCCGGCGGCACCAGCGTCACGAAGTGGTCGCGCTCGCCGCGCGGGTCGGAGATGGCGTACCCGGTGACGTCGCGCCAGAACTCCACGCCGCGGTCGAAGTCGCCGGGGGCGAGGTCCAGGAAGGCGCTCACCCAGAAGGGAGTGGTGGTCATGAGACGGGCTTGTGCAGGACGGCGCCGGTCGGCGTGACGCGGACGTCGTCGCCGTCGGCCGCGGCGGTGCCGTCGACGAGGAGCGTCATGCCGGGGTTGTCCAACGGCGGGAAGAGCAGCGTCACCGACGGGTTGGCGCCGACGTTGGCGACCGAGCCGCGGCCCGGGGCCGGCACGCGCAGCGCGCCGTCCTCGGCGACCGCGCGGACGGAGACCGCCTTGACCAGCCCGTCCTTCGCGGTCAGCAGGTAGCCGCGGTCGAACGCCTTCAGCTGCTCGGGGAGGTCGGCGAGGTCGACGACAACACTCATGTGGTGAGGCTATCGACCCAGCGCTCGCCCGCCACCCGGGTTTCACCGGAGCCGGCGGTCAGCTCGGCGACGAGCGCGGCCAGGCGCTGCTCCTGCTCCGGAGGTACGCCGAGGCGCAGCGTCACCCGCGCGGCCCGGCGATGGTCAGGTGGCTCAGCCCCACAGCCCCAGCACCTCGCCGCCGATCCGCACGATGAACGCCGAGACCACGACGATGAAGAAGACCCGCACGAAGCGGGACCCGCGGGCGACGGCCGTGCGCGCCCCGACGTACCCGCCCACGATGTTGCAGGCGCCCATCACGAGCGCGACCTGCCAGACGATCGCGCCCTGCGGCGCGAAGACCAGGATCGCCGCGAGGTTGGTCGCCCAGTTCGCGAGCCGCGCCTGGGCCGACGCCTCGAGGAAGCCGTAGCCCATGAGGCCGACGAGCGCGATGACGAAGAAGCTGCCGGTGCCGGGGCCGAGCGCCCCGTCGTAGAAGCCGACCGCGAGGCCCGTGCCCATCGCGATGAACGTGTGGCGGTGCCCGTGGTACCGCAGCATCGTGCGCGCACCGAGCCGCGGGTTGAGGAGCACGTAGGTGCCGACGACGATCAGCGCGACCAGCACGATCGGCTCGAACGCCGAGCGCGGGATCTGGCTCGCCACCAGCGCGCCCAGAGCGGACCCGACGAAGGCCAGCGCCATCAGCGGCAGGAACGTCCGCGGGTCGGGCCGGACCCGGCGGTAGTACGTCGCCGCGCTCACCGTCGTGCCGCTGATCGACGCCACCTTGTTGGTCGCGAGGATCTGCACCGGCGTCGCGCCCGGCATCCCGACCAGCAGCGCAGGGAGCTGGATCAGCCCGCCGCCGCCGACGACGGCGTCCACGAAGCCCGCGGTCAGGGCCGCCAGGCCCAGCAGGGCGAGCACGGTCGCGGAGAGGTCGTCCATCGCAGGACATTCTCCAAGTCGGTTCCCAGTGGTCCTCAAGTGGGCGCGGCTTGAGTACTCCCACCGAACCGAATCGGGTCCACGACGGCACAAGCCCTCGAGACACCCCGGAGCCACCGAAAGAGAGAGTCCCATGTCCCGTCGCTGGATGAACCGGGCGCTGATCGCGCTCGTCGTCCCCGTCGTCACCGTCCCCGTCCTCGCGACGTCCGCCACCGCGGCCGGCGCGGCCAAGGTCCCGACGGCCGAGGCCACCGCCAAGATCTACCCCCACGTCTCCACGGTCTCCGAGTCCACCAGCAAGGTCTTCGGCCCGGGCAAGAAGTGCGGCTCGCAGAAGGTCATCAAGGGCGCCAGCCAGACCTCGGCGTCGTACTCCCCCGACTACAGCGACCCCGCGCTGCTCGAGGACCCGACCGCCTTCGAGATGACCGGCGAGCGGCCGGGCCTCTCCGCCACCGCGATGAAGTTCCCGAGCACCAAGGCGGCGATCGACTACCTGCACGGCTACGAGAAGTACGCCAAGAAGTGCCCGGTCACGAACCCCGGCGGGGGCGGCGGTGGCGGCACCGGCGGCCAGCCGGACTGCAAGTCGTCGATGAAGAAGATCAACTTCAAGCTCGGTGACGAGCGCTGGGGCTACCAGATGAAGCTGACCTGCCCCGACTCGTCGACGGTCATGAACTCGCTCTTCGCCCGTGACGGCAAGTTCGTCGTCTACACGACGGCGATGTCGATGGACGCGACCGCGCCCTCGATCCCGAAGTCGGTCGAGTTCACCAAGCTCGGCCTCACGACCGTGAGCTGACGCCACCCCACCGGCCGCTCACGCAGGACGGCCCCGGACCCACCGGTCCGGGGCCGTCCGCATGTCCTAGTGTCGGTGGGGTGCGGATCGTCTCGCTGCTGCCGTCCACCACGGAGATCCTCTTCGCGATCGGCGCCGGGGACGACGTCGTCGGCGTGACCTTCGAGTGCGACCACCCCGCCGAGGCGCGCACCCGCCGGATCGTCTCGACCTCGGCGATGCCGGAGGGCCTGGCACCCGCGGAGATCGACGCGTACGTCGCGGGCGCGATGAGCCGCGGCGAGGATCTCTACCACCTCTCGGCCGACGCGCTCGCCGAGCTCGACGCCGACCTCGTCGTCACCCAGGACCTCTGCGCCGTCTGCGCCGTGGACGTGTCCGTCGTCGACGACGCACTCTCCTACCTCGGCTGCCGCGCCGAGGTGCTGACCATCGACCCGCACACGCTGGACGAGGTCTTCGGCTCGATCGTCGTGCCGGGCACGGCGACCGGGCACGTCTCCGCGGCCGAGGCGCTGGTCGCCTCGCTGCGGGACCGGCTCGCCGCCGTCCGCGCCCGGGTCGCCGAGCGGCGTCGTCCGCGGGTGATGCTGCTGGAGTGGACGGACCCGCCGTACGCGCCCGGCCACTGGGTCCCCGAGATGGTCGAGGCCGCTGGCGGCGAGTGCCTGCTCGGCAGGCCCGGAGCGCGGTCCGAGCGCGTGCCGTGGGAGTCCGTGCACCAGGCCGAGCCGGACGTCGTGGTCGTCGCGCCCTGCGGCTACGACCTCGCCGGGGCGCGGACGCTCGCCGACGACCTGGTGGCCGCCGGCGTGCTGCCGGCCGGGGTGCCCGTGCACGCCGTGGACGCGAACGCCGCGTGGGCCCGCCCGGGCACCCGCCTGGTCGACGGCGTGGAGGAGCTGGCGGCCCTGCTGCACCCGGCCTGAAGGAAGCTCACCCACCCGTGGGCTGTCAATTGTGGGTCGACCGGCGTACCGTCGAGGCAGCCGAGAGTTTCTCGTGACCCGTCGCCCAAGGCGCCTCCGTTCCCGGTTTATCGATACGCGTTCGACCGGGAACCATGATGTTGTACTCATCGGCCGTCAGGCTGGACCCACCCCGCGCGCACCTCACGGTCTCCGGGGAGCTCGACATCTTCACCACGCCCCTGGTCCAGCGCGACATCGAGGCCGCGCTCGACGGCGGCTGCGTGGACTTCACGGTCGACGTCGCGGCCGTCACCTTCGTCGACGCTTCCGGGCTCGGGTCGTTCGTGCACCTGCACAACACCGCGAAGACCTCCGGCGGATCCCTGAAGTTCGTGGCCGCGAGCAGCGCCTTCCTGTGGGTGAGCAGCGTCGCGGGCCTGCTCTCCGCCTTCGACCTGGACCAGCCGCTCGCCGAGCGGCTGCTGGCCTGAGCCCTGGGTCAGTCGCCGGCCCAGAAGCCGCGGCCGCCGAACCAGTCGCCGTACCCGCCGCCGTACCCGCCCCACGGGCCGCCGCGGCCGCGGCCGCCGAGGTACGAGCCGACGACGGCGGCTCCGAGGTCGTCGAGCTCGGGCGCGACCACCCGGCCGTCGACCCGCTGGGCCATCTGGTCGATGAAGCGGGCGAGTCCGGGGTCCTCGCCGAGCCGGAAGAACGTCGTCTGCGCGCCGAGCCGGCCGGCGTTGTCGAGCTCGCGCACGGCGTACGCCACCGTCAGCGGGTGCGGCGGGTAGGCGAAGTAGACCTGGCCGTCGGGCTCGAGGTGCGAGGTCGGCTCGCCGTCGGTGACGATCAGCAGCACCGGCTGGGCGCTCGGGTGCTTGCGGAAGTGCCGGTTGGCGAGCAGCAGGGCGTGGTGGAGGTTGGTGCCCTTGTCCCACATCGCGTCGAGCGCGGTGAGCTCCTCGATCTCCATCACCTCGGCGTGCCGGCCGAAGCCGATCAGCTGGAGCTGGTCACCGCGGAACCGGGACCGGATCAGCGTGTGCAGCGCGAGGGCGGTGCGCTTCATCGGCACCCAGCGGCCGTCCATGGCCATCGAGAACGACGTGTCGACCAGCAGCGCGACCGCCGCCTGGGTGCGCGCCTCGGTCTCCTGCACCTCGATGTCGTCGACGCTCAGTCGCGGCCCGCTCGGGTCGGCCGCTCGGCGGAGGACGCCGTTGAGCATGGTGCGCGGGACGTGCCACGGCTCGGTGTCGCCGAACTCCCACTGCCGGGTCGCGCCGGACAGGTCGCCGGCTGCGCCGGCCCGCTGGAGCTCGCGGTTGCCCTGCCGGCCCGACATCCGCTCGGCGACGTCGCGCAGCAGCGTCTTGCCGAGCTGGCGCATCGCCTTCGGGGAGAGCCGGTACTGCCCGTCGGAGCCGCGCTGGAGGTAGCCCGAGTCGCGCAGCGCCCGCTCGAGCTCCTGGAGGGTGCGCGCGTCGACCGCGGCGTCGTCACCCAGCTGCCGCGCGAGCGTGTCGAGGTCGAGGTCGTCCATGCGCGCGCCGCCGTACGACTGCGAGAGCTGCTCGGCGAGCCGGTCGAGGTCGGCGAGGTCCTGGAAGACGCCGGTGCCGTCGCCGAGGCCGAGCCCCTCCTCGCCCGACATCTGCTCCGAGCCGCCCCAGTCGAGGTCGGGCCGCAACGCCTGGAGGTTGTCGTCGAGCCGGCCGAGCTGGTCCGCCAGCTGCGGCGAGCCGAACGCCTGCGCCGACAGCTCCATCAGCTGCTGGCGCTGCTCGGGCGACATCGAGTTGAGCATCCGCTGGGCCGCGGCGGAGCGCTGGGCGAGCGACTCGAGGAGCTCGTCGATGTTCTGCGGGTTCTCGGGGAAGAAGTCCCCGTGCTTCCGCATGAACTCGTCGAAGTCCTCCTGGGTGTCGTCGCCCAGGCGGTGCTTCTCGAGCAGCTCGTTGAGGTCGCCGAGCATCTCGTTGACGGCGGCGCGGTCGTCGTCGGTGGCGTTCTCGAGCGCCTCCTTCATGCCGGCGAAGCGCTGGTCGAGCAGCTCGCGGCCGAGGAGGTCCTTGATCTTCTCGTAGTCCTCGCGGGCCTGGCTGCTCTGCCAGTCGTACGACGACAGCTCGCTCACCGCCGCGGCGGTGTTCGGCGGCAGGTTCTCCAGCTGCATCTCGCGCAGGGCGCGGTCGCCGTCGTCCATCATCGCGTCGCGCGCGAGCTGCTTGCGCTCCTCGAGCACCGCATGGTCGAGGAGCTCCTTGATCTCCTGGAGGGTGCCGTCGAGGTTGTGCCGCTGGGTCAGCTCGCGCCGGCGCTCGGCGACCCGGCGGGCCAGGTCGTCGAGACCGCTCTGGTCGCGGCCGCCGCGACGCAGGAACTCCCGCATGGCGCGCTCGGGCGAGTAGCCCGCCATCACGTCCTCCCCGATGGCGTCGAGCGCCTCGGCGAGGTCGACCGGCGGGGCCAGCGGGTCGCCGCCCTCGTAGCGCTTGAAGCGGGTGCGGTCCTTCATCCGTAGACCGTCTCCGCGCCGTCGGTGTCCTTCCCGATCTTGCGGGCGAGGTAGAGGCCCTCGAGCGCGAGCTCGATGGCACCCGCCCGCTGGCCGTCGTTGGCCGCGCCGACCCGGTCGCACACCTCGTCGTACAGCTCCGACTCGCCGAGCACCGGCAGCCCGGTGAGGAAGTCGCGGGCCGTGACCTGCTCGCCGGTGGTGACCATCGCGCCGTTCTCGATCGCCTGCACCAGCAGGCCGAGGTCGATGCCGCGGAAGCGCTGGCGCACGGTCTCGGCTACGGCCGTGCGCAGCAGGTGGGTGAGCACCTCGGTCTCGCGGCCCTCCTCGCCGGTCTCGAACTCGATCTTGCCGCCGAGCACGTCGACCGCGGTCTCGAGGTCGACGACCCGGGCGACCGGCTCGGACTCGCCCTGGCTGGTCGCGCGGTGCAGCGCGGCCGCGGCGATCGTCTCGGCGCCCGCGATCGAGAAGCGCGCCGAGACGCCCGAGCGCTGGTCGACCGAGCTGGACTCGCGCAGCGCGCGGGTGAAGCGGGCCAGGATCTCGACCAGGTGGTCGGGCACGTCTGCGACCAGCTCGGCCTCCTGCCGGATCACCGCGACCTCGTCGTCGAGCTCGGTCGGGTAGTGGGTGCGGATCTCGGCGCCGAAGCGGTCCTTGAGCGGCGTGATGATGCGGCCGCGATTGGTGTAGTCCTCGGGGTTCGCGGTCGCGACGACGAGCACGTCGAGCGGCAGCCGCAGCACGTAGCCGCGGATCTGGATGTCGCGCTCCTCCATCACGTTGAGCATCGCGACCTGGATGCGCTCGGCGAGGTCGGGCAGCTCGTTGATCGCGACGATGCCCCGGTGGCTGCGCGGGATCAGGCCGAAGTGGATCGTCTCCGGGTCACCCAGCGAGCGGCCCTCCGCGACCTTCATCGGGTCGACGTCGCCGATCAGGTCGGCGACCGAGGTGTCCGGGGTGGCCAGCTTCTCGGCGTACCGCTCGTCGCGGTGCCGCCACGAGATGCGCAGGTCGTCGCCGTACGTCGCGGCCGCCTGCTGCGACGTCACGGTGATCGGGTCGTAGGGGTGCTCGCCGAGCTCGGAACCGGAGATCACCGGGGTCCACTCGTCGAGCAGGCCGACCATGGTCCGCAGCAGCCGGGTCTTGCCCTGGCCGCGCTCGCCGAGCAGCACGACGTCGTGGCCGGCGATCAGCGCCCGCTCGAGCTGCGGCACCACCGTGTCCTCGAACCCGTGCAGGCCGGGCCACGGATCCCGGCCCTCGCGGAGCGCCGCGAGCAGGTTGTCGCGGATCTCCTGGCGGAGCGACTTCTGGACGTGGCCGGAGGCGCGCAGCTCTCCGACCGTGCTGATGGAGGGAGCAGTCACGGCTTTCACGCTACGCCGACGAGACAAGAACCGGGACCCGTCTCCGGTTACGGGCAGGTGACGGGAGCCCTACGCTGATCACCGTGGCCCTCCAGGACACCTGCCCGTGCGGCTCCGGCGCGACGTACGACGCGTGCTGCGGCCGGATGCACCGGGGTGCCGTGGCCGCGGCGACGGCCGAGGAGCTGATGCGGTCGCGCTACGCGGCGTACGCCGTCGGCGACCTCGACTACGTGTTCCGCACCTGGCACCCGCGGACCCGGCCCGCCGACCTCTCCCCCGACCCCGGGCTGACCTGGACCGGCCTGGAGGTGGTCGACGACGGCGCCGACTGGGTGGAGTTCGTCGCGTCCTTCACCCGCGCCGGCGTGCCGGGCGAGCTGCGGGAGCGCAGCCGCTTCCAGCGTCGCGGCGAGCGCTGGGTGTACGTCGACGGCGACGTCTCCTAGCAGCTGACTAGGGGACGACCGCCACGGCGCAGTCGGAGTGCTCGACGACGCTCAGCGCGACCGACCCGGTCAGCAACGTCGACAGCCGCCCGCCCCGGTGTGCACCGACCACGACGAGGTCCATCCGCTGCGACCGCTCCACGAGCGTGCCTGCGGCGTCGTCGCGCACCAGCTCGACGCGGGCACTGACGTCGGGGTACTTCTCGGCCAGGCCGCCGAGCGCCTCGGCGATCGGCAGCCGGAGGTCCTCGTCGGTCGCGTCGGGCGGCCAGACCTCCTCGACGCCGTGCAGGATCGTCAGCGGCAGCTGCCGCAGGGACGCCTGGTGGTAGGCGAACTCCGCGACGGCGCGCGAGGCCGGCCCGCTGTCGACGCCGGCGACGACGCCGTTGCGCACCTTTCCGCGGTTGCCCGGCCGCACGACGACCACCGGGCAGGTGGCGTGCCGGACGACGGCGACGCTGACCGAGCCGAGCAGCAGGCTCGCGACCGGTCCGCGGCCGCGTGAGCCCACGACCAGCAGGCTCGCGTCCTCGGCGAGCCGGAGCAGCGTCACCCGGGGGTCTGCCATCCACGCGGTCTCGTGCACCGCGAGGTCGGGCGCCCGCAGGTGGACGTACTGGCGCGCCTCGGTCAGCAGCCGGCGCCCGTCCTCGGCCATCTCCTCGACCACGGCGCGGTGGCTCCCGCCCATCGGGTCTGCCCACGCGGAGCCCGCGGGGTCGACGCCGAAGGCCAGCGTCAGCTGCCGGCGCTCGCGCGTGGCGTGGTCGATCGCCCAGTCGAGGGCCCGGTCCGACGAGGGTGAGCCGTCGATGCCCACGACGACGGTGCCCGGAGGAATGAGTGAGTTCTCCATGGCCCCACGCTCCTCCCGGCCGGTCCGGGAGGAGTAGCGCCGAAGGCCCGGCGGTCTCGGGACCATTGGCCCATGGCAGGGCGCGCGGGCCGCGCGCACCATGGATCGACCACCAGATCCCACCACCGGATCCCACCAGCGAAGGAGGCAGTCGTGCAGGAGACGGTCGACCTCAGCCCGGACCGGTGTGCGCTGCTCCTCGGCGCCGGCGTCACCGGTCGCGTGGCGCTGTCCTCACCGGACGGCCCGCACATCGTGCCGGTCAACTACGCGGTCGTCGGCGAGGCGCTGATCATGCGCACCTCGCCGTACAGCGTCCTCGGCACCTACGGCCGCGGCAGCATGCTCGCCTTCGAGGTCGACTGGTTCGACCACGAGCGCTGGCGCGGCTGGAGCGTCGTCGCCCGCGGCCGCGCCGACGTCGTCACCGACCAGGCCGAGCTCGACCGGATCCGGGCCACCGGCGACCCGCACCCGTGGGCCGGCGGCTCCCGCAACCTCTACCTGCGGCTGCGCTGGACCGAGCTCACGGGCCGGCAGATCGGCGTCGGCTGGGATCCCCTCGATGTCCTGCCAGTACGCCGCGCGGTCTAGGCGACGGCGCTCGGGCAGACTGGCCCCGTGCACCCGAGCGACGACTCCGCCGCCGCCCTGCCCGACACGACCCGGGCGCTCCTCGACGCCGTCGCGGCGATCTCGTCCGACCTCGACCTGCGCAGCGTGCTGTCGCGGATCGTCGAGGCGGCGACGCGCCTGACCGATGCGCGGTACGGCGCGCTCGGGGTGATCGGCGACGAGTCCGCGCTCGTCGAGTTCGTGACGACCGGGATCTCCGAGGAGGAGCGCGCCCGGATCGGCGACCTGCCGCACGGCCGCGGCATCCTCGGCCTGCTGATCAGGCATCCCGAGCCGATCCGCCTGGACGACCTCGCGCGGCACCCCGACGCGACCGGCTTCCCGCCGAACCACCCGCCGATGGCCACGTTCCTCGGGGTACCCGTCCGGATCCGGGGCACGGTCTTCGGCAACCTCTACCTGACCGAGAAGGCCGACGGCCGCTCGTTCACCCAGCAGGACGAGCTCCTCGTCGAGGCCCTCGCCAACACCGCCGGCTTCGTCATCGAGAACGCCCGCGCCTACGGCCTGAGCGAGCGCCGGCGCCAGTGGCTCGAGGCGGCGGCCGAGCTCGACGAGGCCGTGCAGCCGCCGGTCGGCTTCGACACCGCGCTGCGCGAGATCGCGCGGTCGGCCCGGAGCGTCGCGCGGGCGCGTGCGGTCGCCGCCACCACCAGCCGGCCCGGTAGCTCGCCGCAGTTCTCCTGCGCCCGGCCCGAGGACCTGCCCACGGTCTCCGCCGCGCTGAGCGGCCTCGTCGACGACCCGGTCGCCACCCACGCGTCGCGGCCGGTCGAGCGCGCCGTCGAGGGGTACGGCGCGTTCGTCGTACCCCTGCGCACGCACCTGGCCGGCAGCGGCCTGCTGGTCGCCTTCTACGAGCCCGGCACCGGGCCGCTGCCGGTGGAGGACCGCGAGCTGTTCGTCTCCTTCGCCGAGCACGCCGCACTGTCACTCGACCGGGCCCAGGGCCTCGACGACCGCGCCGAGCTCGCCGTCACGTCCGACCGCGAGCGCATCGCCCGCGACCTGCACGACGTCGTGATCCAGCGGCTGTTCGCGACCGGGCTGCACCTCCAGCGCGCCGAGGTGACGGCCCAGAACCCCGACGTCGCCGAGATCGTGCGCGGTGCCGCCGACGCGCTCGACGAGACGATCCGCGACATCCGCGGCACGATCTTCGAGCTCCAGCAGCACCGGACCGGCCCGTCGCTGCGCGCCGACCTGCGGGCGCTCGTCCACGAGTACGCGCCCCTGCTCGGGTTCGAGCCCGTCATCCGCACGTCGGGGCCGGTCGACTCCGCGGTACCGGCCGAGGTCCGCGACCAGCTGCTGCCCGTGCTGCGCGAGGCGCTCTCCAACCTCGCCCGGCACGCGGCCGCCGACCACGGCGAGGTGGACGTGACCGTCGCCGACGGCGAGGTGCGGCTCACCGTGCTCGACGACGGCATCGGCATCGGCGAGGTCGACCGCGAGAGCGGGCTGCGCAACGCCCGCCGGCGCGCCAGCGCCCTCGGCGGCCGGCTCGAGGTGACCCGTCGTACCCCGCGCGGCACGTCGTTCGTCTGGCGGGCGCCGCTGCCGGGCTGAGCGGTGGGCGGGGTCGGGGTCGCGCGCCAGCTGTAACGGGGTGTTGTGGCAGCTTCCGACCCGTCACACCGGGGCGGAAGACGTCACAACACCCCGTTACAGCCAGTGGGCGGCTCAGCTGTGGTGCTGGTCGCCGAGCAGCCGGCTGGCGAGCACGGCCGCCTGGGTACGCCGCTCGAGGCCGAGCTTGGCGAGGATGCTGGAGACGTAGTTCTTCACGGTCTTCTCGGCGAGGAACATCCGCTCGCCGATCTGGCGGTTGGTCAGACCCTCGGCGATCAGCGCGAGCAGCTTGCGCTCCTGCTCGGTCAGCTCGGCCAGCTCGGGCGCGACCGTCTGCGGGTGCCGCACCCGCTCCAGCACCTTGGCGGTCATGCTCGGGTCGATGAGGGACTTGCCGTCGGCGACCTGCCGGATGGCGTCGACGAGTTCGGCGCCGCGGATCTGCTTGAGCACGTAGCCGGAGGCCCCGGCCATGATCGCGGCGAACAGCGCCTCGTCGTCGTCGTACGACGTGAGGATCAGGCCCCGGATCGACGCGTCGACCGCGCGCACGGTGCGGCAGACCTCAATGCCGGAGCCGTCGGGCAGGCGGGCGTCGAGCACCGCGACGTCCGGCCGCAGCGCGGGGATCCGGCTCGCGGCCTCGGTCGCGGACCCCGACTCGCCCACGACCTCGATGTCGTCGTTGCTCTCGAGCAGTGCCCGCAGCCCCTGGCGCACGACCTCGTGGTCATCGAGCAGGTAGACGCGGACCGTGCGGGGCTCGTCGCTCATGCCCCATTCCTACCAGTCGCGGGCCCTGCCGCATCGGGACCTTGGTCCCGGACGGCCCGCCCTTCCGGCCGTTATCCACCACGGCCGACCGGAGCAGGCTGGCTGCGGAGAGGTGATCACGATGCAGGCACTCGTCGTCTACGAATCGATGTTCGGCAACACCAGGACGCTCGCCCGCGCCGTCGCGGACGGCCTGCTCGCCGCCGGCGCGCAGGTCACGGTCAGCCCGGTCGACGAGGTCGACCCGACCACGCTGACGGAGTACGACGTCGTCGTCGCTGGGGCTCCCACGCACGCGTTGTCGCTGCCCCGCCCGTCCACGCGCGAGGACGCCGCCCGCCAGGGCGCGCCCACGCCACCCGAGACCGGCCTGCGCGAGTGGCTCGGTCAGCTGGAGCCGACCGTCGGCGCACGTCCGAGGTTCGCCGTGTTCGACACCCGGATCGGGACCGGCGTGGCTCGGCACTTCACCGGCTCCGCGGCCCGCCGTACGGCGCGCACACTGCGCGGGCTGCACCGCACCCTCGCCGACGACCCGATGAGCTTCTACGTCGAGGCCACGACCGGACCGCTCGCAGCGGGCGAGGAGATCCGGGCCCGGGCCTGGGGCGGCCGGCTGGCGCGGACCGCACCGGTCGGCTGATCGGACGCGCCGGCCAGGTCGAGCACCCGGTCGACGCGGTCGAGCCCGGCCTCGGCGTGGGTGATCCACACGACCGTGCGACCGTCGGCGCCGGAGAGCACCTCGTCGGCGAGCGCGTCGGCCGTGGCGCCGTCGAGGTGCGCGGCCGGCTCGTCGAGCACCAGCACCGGCTGGTCGGCCAGGAGCGAGCGGGCGATGGCGATCCGAGCCCGCTCCCCGCCCGACACCTGCGCGTGCCCATCGCCCAGCCAGCTGTCGAGCCCGTCGGGCAGCGCGTCGAGCCAGCCACCCAGGCGCGCCTGCCGCAGCGCGGCCTCGACCTCGCCGTCGGTCGCGGACGGGCGGGCGAGGCGGACGTTCTCGACCAAGGTCGTCGCGAAGACGTGCGGGTCGTCGTCGACGAGCCCGACCGCACCGCGCACGTCGTCCAGCGCGAGGTCGGGCAGCGCCCGGCCGCCGAGCCGGACGACCCCGTCGACCGGGTCCACGAAGCGCAGCAGCAGCGACGCCAGCGTGCTCTTGCCGCACCCGGTCGGACCGACCACGGCCACCCGCTCGCCGGGCGCGAGCTCGAGGTCGAGGCCCTCCAGCACGCGTCGGCCGTCCCAGGCCGCCGCGACGCCCGCGAGCTCGATCGCCGCGCCCTCCGGTGTCGCGGGCGCGGTCGGCGACACGACCGCAGGCGCCCGTGACGTCAGCGCGTCCAGTCGCTGCTCGGCGGCCCGCGTGCGCGCGGCCAGCGCGCCGGCATCGGCGAGTGAAGCTGCGGGCTCGCCCAGCGCGAGCGGCAGCAGCACGAGGAGCGCGAGCATCGGCCCGGAGACCGCGCCCTGCAGCACCACGGCGGACGCCGCCACGCCGAGTCCCGAGGCGAGCAGCACCAGAGCCCGGCCGGTGGCGGCCCAGGTCGCGGCGGTGACGGTACGCCGGCCGAGCTCGGCGCCCAGCGCCGCCACCGATCCCACGGCGCGCTCCTCGGCCTGCCACATCGCGAGCTCGCTCGCGGTCTGCGCGGCCTCGACAACGGTGTCGGAGAGCCTGGCCCGGGTCGCGACGGCGTCCCGCTCGGCCCGCGCAGCACCCGCCCGGGCGAGCGCGTAGGCACCCCCGGCGGCCAGGCAGACACCGAGCACCACCGGTACGACGGCCGGTGCGACGAGGGCCGTGAACACCAGCGCGATCGCCGCCGTGATCGCGAACCCGCGCACCGGCATCCGCACCCGCAGCTCCCGGTCGAGCACGGCGTCGACGTCGTCGACCACGGCGGCCAGCACGTCACCGCGCCGGCGCCCGAGCGCACCCGGCGTGAGCGGCACGACGGCGTCGTACACCGCGACCCGCCGGTCGGCCAGCATCCGGAGCACGACGTCGTGGGAGCGCAGGCGCTCGGCGTACCGCAGCACCGGCCGCGCGATGCCGAAGGCGCGCACGGCCACGATCGCGACCATCAGGGTCAGGATCGCGGGCTGGTACGACGCCTTGACGATCAGCCACCCGGCGGTGGCCGTCAGCGCGACCCCCGACGCCGAGGCCAGGCCGGCCAGCACGGTCGGCAGGGCGAGGCCGTGCTGGGGCTCGTCGGCCGGCTCGTCCGGCGCCGAGGCACGGGCCGCCACCGAGGCCGCGCGCACCGGCACCGCGGCAACAGGCTCGGGGAGGGCGACGACCCGGTCGGCGACGGAGACCAGCGCCCGACGGTGCGCGACGACCACGACGGCGGACCGCCGGCCGAGCACCTCGACCACCTCGGCGATGACCCGCTCGGTCTCGGGGTCGAGGTGGGCGGTCGGCTCGTCGAGCAGCACGTAGGGCCGGTCGGCGAGCACGACCCGCGCCAGGGCGAGCCGGGCCCGCTCACCCGCCGAGAGCGTCGTACCGTCCTCGCCGAGCGGGGTGTCGAGGTCGACCGGCAGCGCGACCGTCGCGAGCGCGGCGCGCAGCTGCGCGTCCGTGGCCGACGGCACGGCCAGCCGCAGGTTGTCGGCGACCGTGCCGGTCACGAACACCGGGCGCTGCGGCAGCCACGCGATCCGTTCGCGGGTCGGCCCGTGCACGGCGCCGGAGGTCGGCTCGAGCAGACCGGCGAGCACCGCCAGGAGGGTGGACTTCCCGCACCCGGACGGGCCGGTGATCGCGAGGACGCCGCGGTCGGGGACGGCGAGGCTCACGTCGTCCAGTGCGGGTACGGCGCGGCCGGGCCGCAGCACGGACACGTGGTCGAGCGCCATCGCGCCGGGCCGCCGGCGCGGCGTCGGGTCGCCGCCGTCGACGAGGTCGCTCGCGGCCTCGAACGTCGCGACGCCCTCCGCCGCGGCATGGAACTCGGCACCGACCCGGCGCAGCGGCCAGTACGCCTCGGGCGCCAGCAGCAGCACGACCAGCGCGGTCTCGAGGTCGAGCGAGCCGTGGGAGAGCCGGATGCCGACGGTCACCGCCACGAGGGCGACGGACAGCGTGGCGACCAGCTCGAGCACGGCCGACGACGCGAAGGCGATCTGCAGCGTCTGCAGCGTGCGCCGCCGGTAGCGGTCGGTGATCACGCGGATCGTCGCCGACTGGGCCTCCGCCCGCCGGAAGGCAACGAGCGTGGGCAGGCCGCGCATCACGTCGAGGAAGTGCCCCGACAGCGAGGCCAGCGCCCGCCACTGCGACTGCGCGCGGTCGCGGGTCGCGAGGCCGACGAGGATGCCGAACACCGGGATCAGCGGCAGCGTCGCGAGCACGATCAGCGCGCTCAGCGGGTCGAGGACGGCGATCACGACCACGGTGATCACCGGCAGCACTCCGGCCAGCACGAGCGCTGGCACGTAGCGCGTCAGGTACGGCTCCGCGGCCGTCGCGCCGCGCGTCGCCAGGCCGGCCAGCTCGCCGGTCGACCGGCCCGTCCCGCCGTCGCGCAGGATCGCGCGGACCACGCGGCGGCGTACGTCGCCACCCACGACAGCGGCCGCCCGCGCCGCCATGGTGTCGGTGGTCCAGCCGACCGCGGCCCGCGCGGCGAAGACCGCGACCACGACGGCGGCCCACGACCACACCGCGCCCTCGTCGAGGGCGGCCAGCACCAGCCCGGTGATCGCCCACGCCTGGCCGACCAGCAGCGCGCCTCCGGCGACCCCCGCCACCAGCACGACGGCCAGCTGCCGCCGCGCCGGCGCCAGCTGCCGTCGTACGCGCGGGTCGGAGGGCTTCATGTCACCTTCTCGAGCTCGACGTCGGGGATGTGGTGGTGGGAGATCCGCTTGCGGAAGATCCAGTAGCTCCAGGCCTGGTAGCCGACCACGATCGGCGTGAAGATCGCCGCGACGACCGTCATGATCTTCAGCGTGTAGTCGGTCGCGGATGCGTTGGTCGTCGTGAGCGAGTACGCCGCGTCGGTGGTCGACGGCATCACGTCGGGGAAGAGCCCGACGAAGAGTCCGCCGACGGCGAGCGCGATGCACACGAAGGTGCCGATGAAGGCCCAGCCCTCGCGCGCGACGTACGCCGCCGCGATGCCGCCGACGAGCGCGAGCGCGGCGAGCACGAAGAGCACCGCCGAGCCGGCGTTGCCCGTCAGCGCCTGCGCCCACGCGAGGAAGACGACAGCGACGACCGCTGTCGCCAAGCCGCTGCGCACGGCCACCCGGCGGGCCCGGTGGCGGATGTCGCCGTCGGTCTTGAGCGCCAGGAACATCGCGCCGTGGGTGAGGAAGAGCAGCAGCGTCACCACGCCGCCGAGCAGGCCGAACGGGTTCAGCAGCGTGAAGATCGTGCCGGTGAACTCCTTGTTCTCGTCGATCGGCACGCCGCGCACGATGTTCGCGAAGGCCACGCCCCACAGCAGCGCCGGCACGTACGAGCCGACGATGATCGCGCGGTCCCACCACGAGTGCCAGGCGGCCTCCGGCCGCTGGTGGCGGTACTCGAACGCCAGGCCGCGCACGATCAGCGCGAGCAGGATCAGCAGCAACGGCAGGTAGAAGCCGCTGAAGAGGGTCGCGTACCACTCGGGGAACGCCGCGAACGTCGCGCCGCCCGCGGTCAGCACCCAGACCTCGTTGCCGTCCCAGACCGGGCCGATCGTGTTGATCATCAGGCGGCGCTCGCGGTCGTCGCGCGCCAGCCAGGGCAGCAGCATGCCGACGCCGAAGTCGAAGCCCTCGAGGGTGAAGTAGCCGATCCAGAGGACGGCGATCAGGACGAACCAGACGGTGGTGAGCTCCATGACTGCCTCTCAGTACGCGAACGCCAGCGGGCGGTCTTCGTCGTCGTCGCTACCGCGCAGGGTCGGGTCCGGTGGCTCCTGGAAGTCGTCGGGACCCTTCTTGATCACCCGCAGCAACAGGCCGACCTCGATGATGGCGAGCACGCCGTACAGCCCGGTGAGCGTGATGATCGAGATCCACGCCTCGGTCGGGCTCACGCCCGGAGACACACCGCGCGAGGTGTTCATCAGCCCGAAGACCGCCCAGGGCTGGCGGCCCATCTCGGTGAAGATCCAGCCGGCCGAGTTGCCCAGCAGCATGGCGATCGGGGTGGCGATCGCCATCCGCCCGAACCACTTCGACGTCGGCACGCGGCCCTTGCGGGTGAGGAAGAGGATCAGCGCCGCGAAGAAGGCCGCGGCCGCGCCGAAGCCCATCATGTAGCGGAACGTCCAGTAGGTGACGGGGATGATCGGCGTGTACTCGCCCGACGGGTCGTAGTACGCCGCGCCCGGGTCCTGCCCGTAGGTCTCGCGGTACTGCATCCGCAGGTCGTTGATGCCCTGCACCTCGCCGTCGAAGCTGCCGGTGCCGAGGAAGGACAGCAGGCACGGCACGGTGATCGCGAACTTCTCCTGCTTCCCGTCGGGCGTGCCGATCGTGAAGATCGAGAACGGCGCGCACGACTCCTCGGTGTTGTAGAGAGCCTCGGCCGCGGCCATCTTCATCGGCTGGACCTCGGTCATGATCTTGCCCTGGAAGTCGCCGCTGACCGCGACGCCGATCCCGCTCACGAAGACCACCCAGGCGGCGAGCCGGATCGCCATCCGGTACATCGGGCGGTCGTCGACCTTGATGCGCTCGCTCGAGCCGGCGCGGAGGTAGAGCCACGCGCTGACGCCGAGCACGAACGCGGCGGCGGTCATGTACGCCGCGAGGATGACGTGCGGGAACGTGACGAGCTGGACCTTGTTGAACATCACCGCCGCGAAGTCGGTGAGCTCGGCCCGCCCGGTGTCGGGGTTGTACTCGTAGCCGACCGGGTGCTGCATCCACGAGTTGGCCGCCAGGATGAACCAGCTGCTGGCCAGGGTGCCGAAGTGCACCAGCCACATGCAGCCGGCATGCAGGCCACGGGGCAGCTTGTCCCAGCCGAAGATCCAGAGACCGAGGAACGTCGACTCCAGGAAGAACGCCAGCAGCGCCTCGATCGCCAGCGGGGCGCCGAAGACGTCGCCGACGAAGCGGGAGTAGTCCGACCAGTTCATGCCGAACTGGAACTCCTGCACGATGCCCGTCACGACGCCGATCGCGAAGTTGATCAGCATCAGCTTGCCGAAGAACTTCGTCAGCCGGAGCCACTCCGGCTTCCGGGTGCGCAGCCACAGCGTCTCCATCACGGCGACCAGGGCCGTGAGTCCGATGGTCAGCGGCACGAACAGGAAGTGGTAGACGGTCGTGATGCCGAACTGCCATCGGGCGATCTCGAGGATGCTGTCCATCGTGCTCTCCGCTCCGCTTCTCGGCGACGCGAAGTGCGCCGCCGTCACGCTACGAACGACCGTGTCCCACGGACCCCGGTCCAAGGGACCCCCGGAACGGGCCAAAGGTCCCGTGACCCGCTTGTGAAAACTTTCTCAAAGTCTTGGACAGGGCCTGCGGACGTCGCGGAGCCGGGGGTCCTCGGGGGTCCGAAAACGTGACCGCCGTCTCGCCCGCGCGTGGCAGGGTGAGCGGCAGGGACGCCACGCCCGGGACCACCGCCGAGCTCGAGGAGCACGCCATGGCCAAGACCGACTTCAGGACCGCCGAGGACTACCTCGCCTCACTGCCGGAGGACCAGCGGGCCGTGCTCGCGGAGGTGCGCGCGGCGATCCTCGCCGGCGTACCGGAGGGCGCCGAGGAGGTCATCAGCTACCAGATCCCCGCGGTGAAGCACCACGGCTTCGTCCTCTACTACTCCGCGCACACGAAGCACTTCTCGCTCTCCTGCCCGCCGCCGAGCGCGGCGTTCACGGAGTTCTCCGACGAGCTGGCGCGCTACAAGCAGTCCAAGAGCGCCGTGCAGTTCCCCTACTCCGAGCCGGTGCCGGCCGACCTGATCACCCGGATGGCGCGCCACCAGGCCGAGCACAACGAGGCCCGCGAGCACGGTGGTTGAGAAGGGACGAAGTCCCGTCTCGAAACCACCATCCACAGGCACTCGCGGTGGTTTCGAGACAGGCGCTAGCGCGCCTTCCTCAACCACCGGAAACACGGTGGTTGAGGAGGGACGAAGTCCCGTCTCGAAACCACCATCCACAGACACTCGCGGTGGTTTCGAGACAGGCGCTAGCGCGCCTTCCTCAACCACCGGACCACACGCACTCGCGGTGGTTTCGAGACAGGCGCTAGCGCGCCTTCCTCAACCACCGGCACACGGTGGTTGAGGAGGGACGAAGTCCCGTCTCGAAACCACCGTCCACAGGCGCGGTCCCGCAGCGTTGCGGAAGGCCCACCACCGACGCACCCTCGTCACCATGCCCTGGACCTACATCGTCGAGTGCGCCGACGGCTCCTACTACGTCGGCAGCACGTTCGACCTCGAGCGCCGGCTCTGGGAGCACAACCACGACCCGGCGGGTGCGGCCTACACCCGTCGTCGACGGCCCGTGCGCGTGGTGTGGGCCGCAGAGTACGACTCGGTCGCGGATGCGTTCGCCTTCGAGAAGCAGGTACAGGGGTGGGGTCGCAGGAAGCGCGAGGCCCTGATCCGCGGAGAGTTCGACGACCTCCCTGCGTTGGCGAAGCGGCGTACGTCGTCGACGGATCGGTGGTTTCGAGACAGGCGCTAGCGCGCCTTCCTCAACCACCGGGCCACGGTGGTTGAGGAGGGACGAAGCCCGCCGGAGCACGGTGGTTGAGGAGGGACGAAGTCCCGTCTCGAAACCACCGTCGACGGCTCCTAGCGGTCGTCGGTGAACTCCGCCGGACGGCCCTCCTTGCGGGCGCGGGTGGCCTCCTCGAAGTTGCCGGTGAGCAGCCGCAGGTAGAGCTGGCCCATCCCCTCGGTCGGCAGGTAGGACTCCAGGCCGCCCGCGGCGATGCCGGCGTGCAGCGTGCGCTTGGTGAGCTCGATGCCCGGCTGGGAGAAGCCCGCGATCCGGCGGCCGGTCTCGACGGCGGCGGCAAGCACGTCGTCGTGCACGGCGGAGACGAGGCCGATCCGCTCGGCCTCCTCCGCGGTGACGTCGCGGCCGGTCAGCATCATGTCCGCGGCGCGCGTCGAGCCGACGGCGCGCGGCAGGAGGTAGCTGAGGCCGAGCTCGCTGGCGGTGAGGCCGTTGTTGATGCCGGCCGCACGGAAGTACGCCGACGGTGCGGCCAGCCGGAGGTCGCAGGCCAGCGCGAGGCACAGCCCGCCGCCGATCGCGGCGCCGTTGACCGCGGCGATGACCGGCTGGCGGAGCTGCCGGATCGCGAGGATCACGCTCTCCAGGGCCTCCATCGCCCGGAGCGCGTACGTCGGTCGCGTCACCCCCTCGGCGCCCGGCGGGACGCCGGCCGACTCCTGGTCGGCGCCCGAGCAGAAGCCCGAGCCGGCGCCGGTGACGACGACGGCCCGGACCGCGTTGTCGTGACGGAGCTCGGCGAGCGCGTCGCCGAGGGGCACCATCACGTCGAAGGCCATCGCGTTCATCCGCTCGGGCCGGTTCAGGGTGACGACCGCGACCTCGGGGACCGGCCGGTCGAGCAGGATGAGGTCGGCCATCACACGCTCAGGATCACCGACGAGCCGTGGCCGAAGAGCCCCTGGTTGGCGGTGATGCCGACGCGCGCGCCCTCGACCTGGCGCCCGGTCGCCTGGCCGCGCAGCTGCCAGGTCACCTCGCAGACCTGGGCGAGCGCCTGGGCCGGCACGGCCTCGCCGAAGCACGCGAGCCCGCCCGACGGGTTGACGGGGATCCGGCCGCCGATCGTGGTGTCCCCAGCCCGCAGCAGCGTCTCGGCCTCGCCGCGCTTGCAGAGCTGGAGGTCCTCGATCCAGTCGAGCTCGAGCGCGGTCGAGAGGTCGTAGACCTCGGCCAGCGACACGTCGCCCGGGTCGATCCCGGCCTCGTCGTACGCCGCCTGGCCGATCGACTCCTTGAACGTCTGCGCCGGCGCGTCGACGGTGGTGGTCGCGTCGGTCGACAGCAGCGGCATGTCGATGACGGTGTTGGGGAAGGTCGGGGTGACTGTCGAGATCGCGTTGATGCGGACCGGACGGTCGAGGCCGTGCCGCTTCGCGTACTCGGTGCTGGTCAGCACGACCGCCGCCGCGCCGTCGGAGGTCGCGCAGATGTCGAGCAGGTGCAGGGGGTCGGAGACGACGGCCGACTCCAGCACGTCGGCGACCGAGACCTCCTTGCGGTAGCGGGCGTTCGGGTTCTCCAGCCCGTGCCGCGCGTTCTTGACCTTCACCTGTGCGAAGTCCTGGGCGGTCGCGCCGTAGAGGTCCATCCGGCGCCGCGCGTAGAGAGCGAAGTACGCCGGGTTCGTCATGCCGAGCAGCCGGAAGCGCAGCCAGTCGGGGTCGTCCCACCGCTCCCCCGCGTTGGGCGCCAGGAAGCCCTTCGGCGTCGTGTCCGAGCCGACGACCAGCGCGACCTCGGACATCCCGGCGAGGATCCGCGCGCGGGCGGTGTCGAGAGCCTGGGCGCCGGTGGCGCAGGCGGCGTACGACGTCGCCACCTTCGCGCCGTTCCACCCGAGCGCCTGGCCGAACGTCGCACCCGCGACGTACCCGGCGTAGCCGTTGCGGACGGTCTCGCCGCCCACGATCAGGTCGACGTCGCGCCAGTCGACGCCCGAGTCGGCGAGCGCCGCCCGGGCGGCGTGCACGCCGTACTCCACGAAGTTGCGGCCCCACTTGCCCCACGGGTGCATGCCGACACCCGCCACGGCGACATCGTGCGCGCTCACTGGTCGGCCTCCTCGCCCATCTCGGTGACCGGCTTCCAGCGCCAGACCGTGCGGTCGCCCGACTCGTCGGCGTAGAGCGTCTCGACGACCAGCTCCACCTCGGCCCCGACCCGGAGGTCGGCGACGCCGTAGCCGTCGGCGACCTGCCCGAGCACGACCAGCCCCTCGGGCAGCTCGACCGCAGCGAGGGCGAACGACTCGTAGGGGTCGGTGCGCGGGACGTACGGCGGGGGCGGCTGGTACTGCGCGTCCGTGTAGGACCACACCGTGCCGCGCCGCGACAGCGGTGTCTCGTCGAACTCCTCACCGGCACAGCCCGGGTTGCGGCAGAAGCCCGCCGCACGCGGGAAGAACACCGTCCCGCACGTCGTGCACCGGGTCCCGAGCAGGGCCGGGTCGGGCCCGGTGGTGAACCAGCCGTCGATCGCAGGGGTCGCCGTCATGCCGCCACCCTACCAAGCAATTGCTTGGTAGGTCACCGGGCGGCTGCCGCCCGCTGGTTGTCCAGCGTGCCCTCCGAGACCTCGCTGCGGCTGAAGCGCTGGCCGACGACCTGGCCGGCGGTGTCCTGCACGACGCCGGGGACGCCGTCCTGGACCACCCACGTCGCCCGCGTCGAGATCGGCGCGCCCGGGGTGGTCACGTAGGGGACGACGCGGAAGTCGCTGCGCCACTCGCTGGGCGTGACCTGGCAGCGCACGTAGCCGCGCTGCCCGTTGAAGAACTGCAGGTGCGGGTTGGCCGCGAGGAAGTTCTGGCCCTGCGCGGTCATGTCCGCGCCGTCTCCACCACTGGTGATCGACGTCGACACGAACTCGCTGCCGACGACCGGCGACGCGGGGTCGGCGTAGTCGAGGAGCAGGTTGCTCGCGTAGTTCTGGTGCCGGTCACCGGTGATCACCACGAGGTTGCGCACCTCGCGGTCCAGGGCACCCTGGAGCACCCGCTGCCGGTTGGCGACGTAGCCGTCCCACGGGTCCATGAAGAGGAGCTTGGCCTCGCCGGCGTCCTGGTCGGTCTCCGCCATCGGCGCCTGGTTGGCCAGCACCTGCCAGCGCGCCCGCGAGGCCGCGAAGCCGTCGAGCAGCCAGGCCTCCTGCTCGAAGCCCATCATCGTGCGAGCGGGGTCGAGGGTCTCCGGGCCCGGGGCGTGGCTGCCGTCGCCGTACGGCTGGTCGTCGCGGTACTGCCGGGTGTCGAGGACGTGGAAGTCGACCAGGTCCCCGTAGCCGAGCGAGCGGTAGATCTGGATGTCCGGGCCGTCCGGCATCGACGTGGACCGCAGCGGCAGGTTCTCGTAGTAGGCCTGGAACGCGGCGACGCGGCGCGGCATGAAGAGCTCGCCGGGCGTCTGGCTGGACGCCTCGGGCACCTCGTCGGCCCAGTTGTTCTCGACCTCGTGGTCGTCGAAGGTGACGACGAAGGGGTGCGCGGCGTGCGCCGCCATCAGGTCCGGGTCGCTCTTGTAGAGCGAGTACTGGAGCCGGTAGCGGGTGAGGTCGGTGGTCTCGGTGGCGAAGTGCGCGGGCACGGGCGTGTTGCGGGCGCCGCCGGTGGCGTTGACGCCGTACTCGTAGAGGTAGTCGCCGAGGTGCACGACCAGGTCGAGGTCCTCCTGGGCGAGGTGGCCGTACGCCGTGTAGTAGCCCTGGTCCCAGCGCGCGCAGCTCGCGAACCCGAACGCGAGCGACGCCGGGTGCGACCCGGGGCTGGGCGCCGTCCTGGTCCTGCCGACCGAGCTGACGTGTCCGCCGGCCTCGAAGCGGTACCAGTAGTCGCGGCCGGGGCGCAGGCGGCCGACCTCGGGGTGGATCGCGTGGTTGAGGTCGGGCGTGGCGACGACGACGCCCTCACGGACCACGCGCCGGAAACGCGGGTCCTCGGCGACCTGCCAGCGCACCGGCACCGGGCGCGGCGGCATCCCGGCCAGTCCGTCGACGGCGTACGGGTCCGGCGCGAGCCTGGTCCAGAGCACGACCGAGTCCGACCACGGGTCGCCCGAGGCGACGCCGAGCGTGAACGGGTAGTCGATGCGCACCGGGCGACCGGCGCCCCGCGCGGCCTGCGCGGGGACGGCGCCGGTGCCGAGGAGCACGGCTGCGCCGACGGCACCGCCGACGAAGCCGCGTCGGCTCAGGGCGCTCCCGGAGCCGAGCGGGTGGGACGAGAGACGGCGACCGCGACGGCGCGCGTCGCCAGGGACCTGCAGGGACATCCGAGAACCTCCCGAGATGGATGGAGTCTGCGGAGAGACTCCATCCATGCCGGGTGAACTCCCGGCGACCGCACCGGGACGTTTCGTCGGATGTTGGGCGGCCGGACGTCGACCGTCAGCCGCGCGCCAGGTAGGCCAGCAGGTCGTGCCGCGTGACGACGCCGACCGGCTTGCCGTCCTCGTGGACCAGCAGCGCGTCGGCGCCCTCGAGCGCGCCGACGGCGTCGGACGCGGGCTCGGTGGAGCCGATGGTCGGCAACGGCGCGGACATGTGCTGGCTGACGCTGTCGGTCAGCCGGGCCGAGCCGGTGTAGAGCTGGTCGAGCAGGGTGCGCTCGGAGACCGACCCGACGACCTCGGCGGCCACCACGGGCGGCTCGGCGCGGACGACTGGCATCTGGGAGACGTTGTACTCCTGCAGGATCGCGACGGCCTCGGCGATGGTCTCGTTGGGGTGGGTGTGGACGAGGTCGGGCAGCCGCCCGTCCTTGCCGCGCAGCACCTCGCCCACCGTGACGGGTACGTCGGCGGCGCCGTCGACCGGGAAGCCGTACTGCCCCAGCCAGTCGTCGTTGAACACCTTGGTCAGGTAGCCGCGGCCGGAGTCGGGCAGCAGCACGACGATCACGGCGTCCTCGCCCTCCGGGGTGCCCTCGAGCTCGTGGGCGAGCTGGATCGCGGCGTGCACGGCCATGCCCGACGAGCCGCCGACCAGCAGCGCCTCCTCGCGGGCCAGCCGCCGCGTCGTCGCGAACGAGTCGGCGTCGGAGACCTCGATGATCCGGTCGGCGATCGTGCGGTCGTAGGCCTCCGGCCAGAAGTCCTCGCCGACGCCCTCGACCAGGTACGGGCGGCCGCTGCCACCGGAGTAGACGGACCCGGCGGGGTCAGCACCCACGACCTGCACCGAGGGGTTCTGCTCCTTGAGGTAGCGGCCGGTACCGCTGATCGTGCCGCCGGTGCCGACGCCGGCCACGAAGTGCGTGATGCGGCCGTCGGTCTGCTTCCAGATCTCGGGACCCGTGGTCTCGTAGTGGGACCGCGGGTTGTGCGGGTTGGAGTACTGGTCCGGCTTCCACGCACCCGGCTGCGACGCGAGCCGGTCGGAGACGTTGTAGTAGGAGTCGGGGTGCTCGGGCTCGACCGCGGTCGGGCAGACGACCACCTCCGCGCCGTACGCCTTGAGCACGTTGCGCTTGTCCTCGCTGACCTTGTCGGGGCAGACGAAGACGCACTTGTAGCCCTTCTGCTGGGCGACCATCGCGAGCCCGACACCGGTGTTGCCCGAGGTCGGCTCGACGATCGTGCCGCCCGGCTGGAGCTCGCCCGAGGCCTCGGCGGCCTCGATCATGCGGGTGGCGATGCGGTCCTTCACGGAGCCGCCGGGGTTGAGGTACTCCACCTTGGCGAGGACGATCGGTCCCTTCGCGCCTTCCAGGGAGCCCATGGACTTCGACAGCCTGAGCAGCGGGGTGTTGCCGATCAGGTCGAGGAGCGAGTTGGCGTACTGCATCTGCCCAATCTAGGGCTGATCGAGCGGGGTATCCCAAACTTCGCCTTCGCCCTCCTCCTAAGGTGGATGGCGTGGGGAAGGCAGCAGCGGCACGCATGCTCGCCTCGGCCGCGACGTACGGCGGAGGCGGCCTCTCCCTGCTCGGAGCCAGCCTGTACGGCGTGCTCCTCGTCGAGGCCCAGGCGGCCCGGCGCACCATCGGCAACGCCGAGGGCGACCCGCCGGACCCGACCGGCTGGTACGGCCGGGGTCGCCCCGGCCCGGCCATCAAGGTCGCGCTGATCGGCGACTCCAGCGCCGCCGGCTACGGCGTCGACCTGGTCGAGGACACGCCCGGTGCGCTGCTCGCCAGCGGCGTGGCGCTGCGCGCCGACCGGCGCGTGCACCTGCGGGCGTACGGCGTCGTCGGGGCAAGGTCGTCGGACCTGGACGCCCAGCTCGACCGCGCGCTGCCCACGGCCCCCGACGTCGCGGTGATCCTCATCGGCGCCAACGACGTCACCCACCGGATCCTCCCCGCGGCCTCGGTGCGCTACCTGTCGGACGCCGTCCGGCGGCTGCGCGAGGCCGGTGTCGCGGTGCTCGTCGGCACCTGTCCCGACCTCGGCACCATCGAGCCGATCATGCCGCCGCTCAAGCAGGTGGCCCGGCTCTGGTCGCGCCGCATCGCCGCCGCCCAGACCATCGCGGTGGTCGAGCAGGGCGGCCGCACGGTCTCGCTGGGCTCGATCCTCGGCCCGGAGTTCGCCGCGGCCCCGGCCCTGCTCTTCGGGCCCGACCGGTTCCACCCGTCCGCCCACGGCTACCGCTCGCTCGCGCAGGTGCTGCTCCCCTCGACCCTGGCCGCGCTCGGCCTCGGCCCGGAGGACGAGGAGCAGCCGGAGGCGTTCCGGGGCGAGGGCGTGATGCCGATCTCCGCCGCCGCAGTCCAGGCCGTCAACGTGCCCGGCACCGAGCTCGACGGCACCGAGGTCGCCGGCTCGCGCCGCGGCGTACGCGGCCTGTGGGTGGAGCTGCGGCGCCGCCGGCGGCACCCGGACACCGAGGGCGAGACGCCCGACGAGCAGGACGACGAGGAGCTCCAGACCGTCCAGGGGTAGGCACGGGGGTAGGGAAAACCCCACCCACACCGGCGGTCTGGGCCCATCGAGACCGCGGCCGCGGATTCCTAGCGTCGGAGGCATGAACTCCACCACCTCCACGGCGGCCCTCGAGGTCCGCGGCCTGACGATGACGTACGGCGAGGGCGCCGGCGCCGTCCGGGCCCTCACGGACGTCGACCTGGCCTTCTCGCGCGGCACCTTCACGGCGGTCATGGGACCGTCCGGCTCCGGCAAGTCCACCTTCCTCAACTGCGTCGCCGGGCTCGACCGGCCCACCTCCGGGCGGGTCGCGGTCGACGGCCACGACGTCACCAACCTCGGCGAGGACGACCGCACCCGGCTGCGCCGGGAGCGGATCGGCTTCGTCTTCCAGGGCTTCCACCTGCTGCCCTACCTCACCGCCGAGCAGAACGTCGGCCTCCCGCTCCGTCTCGCGGGCCGCCGCCAGGACCGGGCCCGGGTCCGGTCGCTGCTCGAGCGGGTGGGTCTCGAGGAGCGCGCCGGGCACCTGCCGGGCGCGCTCTCCGGCGGCCAGCAGCAGCGGGTCGCGATCGCCCGCTCGTTGGTCACCGAGCCGGCGGTCGTGCTGGCCGACGAGCCCACCGGCGCCCTCGACTCGACGACGGCGCACGACGTGCTCGGGCTGCTGCGCGACAGCGTCGACGCCCTGGGCCAGACCGTCGTGATGGTCACCCACGACCCGGTCGCGGCGTCGTACGCCGACGCGGTGGTCTTCCTCGTCGACGGCCGGGTCGCGGGCCGGATGCAGGGCCCGACTGCCGACGCGGTCGCCGGCCAGATGGCGCACCTCGACGAGCTGACGGGTGCGGCGTCATGAGGTCGCTCGCGCTGGCCTCGCTCCGGCACCGCCGGACGGCCTTCACCGCGACGTTCGTGTCGGTGCTCCTCGGCGCCGCGCTGATCGGCGCGTTCGCGACGCTCGCGCAGACCGCGACGGGGGACGTGTCCGACGCCGACGCCGAGACCCTGACGATCATGGGGATCGTGGTCGGTGCCTGGGGCAGCCTCATCGTGCTGTTCTCGGTCGCCTCGACCCTGGCGATCACGGTCCGGCAGCGGGCCGAGGAGATCGGGCTGCTGCGGGTCGTCGGCGCGACGCCGCGGCAGGCGCGTCGCCTCGTGCTCACCGAGGCCTCGACGGTCGCCGGGGTCGCCGCCGTGCTGGGCGCGCTCGCGGCGTGGCCGGCGGGCTTCGTGCTGCTCGCACTGCTGCGCAACGGCGGGATGGTCTCCGACGACGTCGAGTTCGGCGGGGGCGTCGCCGCCCTCGGCGGTGCGGCCGTGCTGGTGCTCGCCACGAGCCTGGTCGCGGCGGCGGTCACCGCCCGGCGTACGACGAACGGCCCCGCCACCCTCGCGATCGCCGACGCCCGCAGTGAAGCGGCCCGGATGCCGTGGTGGCGCGTCGCGATCGGCCTGGTGCTGGTCGCCTACGGCGCCGGCATGGCCGTCGTGACGATCGCGGTGACCCGCCACGACGACGACCCGTACGCCGCGATGAGCACCAGCGGCTCGAGCTCGATCCTCGTCGGAGTCGGACTGGCCGTGCTCTCCCCCGTGCTGCTGCGGTGGCTGTCGCGGCTCTGCGCGCCGGCGGTCGGCCGGACCGGCGTGGTCGGCTGGCTCGCGGCGTACAACACCTCGCGCCGGTCGCAGCTGCTCGGCGGGGTCCTGGCCCCGGTCATCGTCGTCACCGCGGGCGCGGTGGGCGTGCTGATGCTGGTCGGCATCGACCACCGCACGATCGGCGCGCAGGCGACCGACGAGGGCGACACGATCAACCTGCTCAACAACGTCGTCACCGGCATGATCGTGCTCTTCGCCGCGGTGATGGTGATCAACGCGTTCGCCGCGGTCGTCGCCGGCCGGCGCCAGGAGCTCCAGCGGCTGCGGCTGCTGGGCGCGACGCCGACGCAGGTGGAGCGGTCCGTGCTCGTCGAGGCCGGCATCGTCGCCGGGATCGGCGTGCTGCTCGGCCTGGTGGCGTCGCTCGCGACCGTGGTGCCGTTCGCGGTCGCCCGCGACGAGGGCGTCGTCCCCGACGGCCAGCTCTGGCTGCCGCCGCTGCTGGTCGCCGGCGCAGTCGCGCTGACGCTGGCGTCGGCGCGGTCCGCCGTACGGCGTCTCGGGCCACTCTCCGGGGCAGTCCGATGACAGACTTGGCCACCATGCCGCTGCGGAAGATCGGGTCACTCCGGCCCACGCCGGTCGACGGGGACGCCCTCGTCGACCGGCTGCGGCTGACCGCCGTCAGCGCCGGCTACGCGCTGTCGATGGCGCCGTCCCTGGCGCTCGCGATCATGTCGATCCTCTGCATCCCGCTGGGCCTGGTCATGGTCGGGTTCGCGCTCGCCTTCGCGGTCGTGCCCGCGACCGCCGCGCTCACCGCCCTCCACCGGCGGGCCAGCGGCGCGCTCCTGGGCGAGCAGCTCACCACGGCGTACGCCGACACCCGCGGCACCAACTTCCTGACCCGCCCGGTGCGCTGGCTCACCGACAAGGCGCGCTGGCGCGACGTCGGGTTCCTGTGGTTCTCGGCGACCGGCGGCTTCGTCATGTCGGTGCTGCCGGTGGGGTTGCTCGCGTCGCCGGTCGTGCACCTGGTCGGCGCCATCGTCGACGGCGGCTTCTGGTGGTGGTTCCTCGTGCTGATCGACGGACCGCTGCTGGTCGCCTGGTGGTGCGCGACCCCGGCACTGGTGCGCGGGCGCGCGGTCGCCGAGCGCAACATCCTCTCCCACTCGCGCGTCGAGCGGCTCGAGCAGCGGGTCTCGGAGGTCACCGAGTCGCGGGCCGCGACCCTCGACCACAGCGCCGCCGAGGTGCGCCGCATCGAGCGCGACCTGCACGACGGCGCCCAGGCCCGGATCGCGGCCGTCGGCATGAACGTCGGCCTCGCCGAGAAGCTCATCGAGACCGACCCGGCCGCCGCCGCCGACCTGCTCCGCGAGGCCCGCGAGACGACGATCACCGCCCTCGAGGACCTGCGCTCGGTCGTGCGCGGCATCCACCCGCCGGCGCTCGCCGACCGCGGCCTGGCCGGCGGCATCGAGGCCCTGGCACTGCCGCTGCCGATGCCGGTCACCGTGTCGCTCGCCGTACCGCCCGGGCTGCCGGACCCGGTCGAGTCCGCGGCGTACTTCGCCGTCGCCGAGTGCCTCGCCAACACCGCGAAGCACGCCTCGGCGTCGCGCGCCTGGGTCACCGGGACGTACGTCGACGGCGTGCTGCGCCTCGTCGTCGGCGACGACGGCCGGGGCGGCGCCGACCCGGACGGCGGCGGGCTCTCGGGTGTCGCGCGCCGGTTGGCGGCCTTCGACGGCACACTGGTCGTCGCCAGCCCGCCGGGCGGGCCGACCGTCGTGACCATGGAGGTGCCGTGCCCGACCGCTTGAAGGCGGTGGTCGCCGAGGACCAGGCGCTGCTGCGGGTCGGGCTGACCCGGATCCTCGAGGCGAGCGGCTTCACGGTCGTCGAGGCCGTTGACAACGCGCCGTCGTTGACCCGCGCCCTCGCCTCGACCGAGGTCGACGTCGCGGTCGTCGACGTGCGGATGCCGCCGTCGTTCTCCAACGAGGGCCTGGTCGCCGCGATCGACGCGCGGCGGGAGCGGCCGGGGTTCCCCGTGCTCGTGCTCTCGCAGTACGTCGAGCCGCTGTACGCCCGGGAGCTCCTGGCCAGCGGGGAGGGGTCGGTCGGCTACCTGCTCAAGGACCGGGTGGCCGACGTCGACGGCTTCGTGACCGCGGTGCGCCAGGTGGCGGGGGGCGGCACGATGCTCGACCCCGAGGTCGTCGCCGGCCTGGTCTCCGGCGCCGGCCGCGAGCAGCCCCTGGAGCGGCTCACGCCGCGCGAGCGCGAGGTGCTGACGCTGATGGCCGAGGGCCGCTCGAACGCCGCGATCGCCGCCCGGCTCTTCGTCTCCGAGAAGGCGGTCGGGAAGCACACCAACGCGATCTTCACCAAGCTCGACCTGCCCCCTGCGTCCGACGACAACCGCCGGGTGCTGGCCGTGCTGACCTGGCTCGACGGCGGCGGCCGGAAATGACGAACGGGCCCCGGGGAGCACCCCGGGGCCCGTCGTACGCGCTCAGTCCTGGTTGAGGATCGCCAGGATGCGCAGCAGGTTGGTGTAGATCCAGACCAGGCTGACGGTGAGGGCGAAGGCGATCCGCCACGCCTCGCGCTCGGGCACGCCGTGCGCGATGAACTGCTCGGTCATGTCGAAGTCGAGGATCAGCATGAAGACACCGAGCACCAGGCCGACGACCGCGAACAGCAGGCCGACGCCGCCCATGCCGAAGATCCCCAGCTGGGAGCCGAACAGGCCGAGCACGAGCTCGAGCAGGCTGAGTCCGACCATGCCGAAGACCGCGGCGATGACGAACGTGCGGAACCGCTGCCCGACCTGGATGTTGAAGAACTTGTACGCCGCGAGCGTGCCGCCGAAGGCGGCGAACGTGCCGATCACGGCCTGGACGACGATGTGGTCGCCGATCATCGCGTCGAAGAACTTGCTCAGGCCGCCGAGCGCGACGCCCTGGGCGACGGCGAAGGCCAGCACGAGGGCGGGGCTGACCACGCGCTTGAACGAGTTGACCATCGAGAGGCCGAACGCGACCAGCGAGCCGATCGTCATCAGCCCGATCAGCGGGCCGAGGTCGGCGTTGGTGTCGGTGATGTCGGGCGTCGCGAGCCACGTGACGGCCGCGGCCGCGAGCACCGCGATCAGCGAGATGGCGGTCTTCTGGACGACCGAGTCGATCGTCATCGGCGCGGTGGAGACCGGGGCGCCGGGGCCCGCGGGACCGCCGGGCGTGCCGACGCTCCACGAGGCGGGGTCCGAGTAACCAGGCTGGCCGTAGCCCTGGTGGGCGGTGCCGTTGCCGGAGTACGTCTGGAACGCCTGCGAACGGAACACCGGGTTGTTGCTCTGCATTGGTCTCTCCTCGAGGCCGGGGTGGCGTCGCCCTGACGGGTCGCCTGTGGAACCCATCCTAGGCGGGCTCACCGGGTACAACGCCCGCCTGTCCCCAGGAGTTCCCCACCGACCAACCCGGGAAACGACGACTTCACCTCGTCCGGGGTGGTCCGGGGTGGGAGGTCGCCACGCCCCCTGTCCCAGGGCCAGAATCAGCGGCATGGAAGACGCCGTGTTCGCGGCGGTGGTCGCGGGCCGGTTCCTGCTACCCCTGCTGATCCCGTACTGCCCGCTGCCCGCGATCATCGCCTGCCTGGTGCTGGACGCCGCCGACCAGACGATCTTCCAGGCGTTCGGCTTCGACCCGCCGGGCTACCAGAACTACGACAAGGCAATGGACATCTTCTACCTGTCCCTCGCCTACCTGGCCGCGATGCGCAACTGGGACAACCTCGGCGCCTTCGCGGTCGCCCGGTTCCTGTACTACTACCGGCTCGCGGGCGCGTTCCTCTTCGAGGTGACCCACGAGCGGTGGGTGCTGCTGGTCTTCCCCAACACGTTCGAGTACTTCTTCATCGCCTACGAGCTGTGGCGCACCCGCTGGCGCACGCGGCCGGTGGCCGAGCGGACGTGGATCATCACGGCGGCGTTCATCTGGATCGTCATCAAGCTGCCGCAGGAGTACTGGCTGCACGTCGCCGAGCTCGACGTGACCGACACGCTCGAGGACTACGCCTGGGCGTGGCCGCTGCTGATCTTCCTCCTGCTGCTGCTCGCGGCGATCCTCTGGTTCGGCGTACGACCGCGGCTGCCCGCGCCCGACCACGGCCTCCGGCTCGTGGCCGACCCTGTCCCCGCGGCCGTCGACAACCAGGCGGAGCTCGCGGCGCTGCACGTCGCCGGCGGCTGGGTGGTCTCGTGGATGACCCTCGAGAAGATCGTCCTCGTCGGCATGGTGTCGGTGATCTACGGCCTGTTCCTCCCCGGCGTGACCGCCTCGACCCCCGACCTGTTCGTCTCGATCGCCGTGCTGGTCGCCATCAACGCCGGCATCACCCTGCTCTTCTCCCGCCGGCGCTGGACGATCGAGTCCGCCGGTCTCTCGGTGGTGTCGCGCATCGCGATCAACGTGGTGCTCGTCGCCTTCGTGGACCGTCTCGGACCGAACGCGGACGGCTGGGACACGTTCTTCTTCCTCTGCCTGATCAGCCTCATCACGACGCTGCACGACCGCTACCAGCCCATCTACGCCTACCGGCGCAGCCGCGTGCGCGACCTCCGTGAGGCGTGACGCGGTGCCCCCGCTGGGACTCGAACCCAGACTGCGCCGCTTTTAAGCGGGCTCACTAGCCGAATCGCGGGCTACGCCGGGCCACCTCGGGCCGCGACCCTTCGCAGACGTTTCCGCAGGTCACTCCTGGAAAGAGCACCGTTGAGCCTGATCCCCGCACAAATCAACCGGCAGAAGAGATTCGGGCGTGCCGTAGCGCCGGAGTAGCGCCGCGCTCCGGGCCAGGCTCGCCCTGCGCTTCCGAACCAGCGGCAATCGCTGCATTCGTGCATACTCGACGCCTACCTACGACACCGCCTGGTCGCGGTCGAGGTGACAAGCGGAGAAGGTCGGCTGGTCCTACAACCGGTCACCGAGCGACGCGGGTGGTTACAGCACCACTCGCAGCCCACCAAGCAGGTCGCCGGGTTCTGACTCAACGGACCCGAGGAACGACCATGGGCGACTCTCCGCCACCCCTTCTGATTCGACGCACCGACGTCCCCGCCGTCTACGGCTTGGACGCTCGGCTAGTCCGTCGGCTCTGCGAAGAGCACCGGCTGTCTCGTGTGCACCCGATGGGTCCCACAGGCGGTGTGTACCTCGTGCGTGCGGAGATCGACGCGCTCATCGCTGAGTCCACCACCCCGCCCGGCGAAGCGGCTGGTCGCTGACGCTTGCGCGTTCGCGCGCCCGCACCTTCTCAACTCAACAGCGGCCCTCGCACCAACACATCCCGGCCCGGACGGTGCGAGGCGTATGGGCCAATACGTGCAAGCTTCCCCGTCCCCACCCCTACCGGGCATTTCCGCTGGTCGCACCGGATCGGTGTGGGGGCGGGGTGCTTGGCAAGAAGTGCCGAATGCCCAGGCAGGCATGGCGATTCGGCAGTCAGGTCGTCTCGGAGAGGTTCGCTAGTTAGCACCCGACTAGCACCGAACCGATGAAGGGAGGGCCGACCTGTGGCAGCACCGACAAGGGTCTACGCCAAGAAGATCTGGGCGAACGTGACCGACGAGCAACTGGCCGCAGTCGAGCGGGAGTGCTCGTTGACCGGCAAGTCCGTAAGCGATGTCGTCCGCGCTGCGCTCGCCGTCTACCTCACCACTCCCGCCAAGAAGCGGAGGAAGTCATGACGTGGACAGAGCACGCCCATCGCAAGTTCCAGGACCAGTCGCGACGCGACTATGCGGCGTTCCGAGCCAAGCAGGACGAGGCATCGGCCAAGCGCTACGAGGAGATGAAGTCCATGAAGTATCAGACAACCGTCGGCGATTCCGTCGACAAGTTCCCCGCCGTCGGGCCGGTGCTCGATCAGATCGGCGATACCCGAGCAGCCTTGACAGAACTGTTCGATGAGGCGGCCAAGGCTCGCGAGAACCAGCGCCGGATCGAGGCCGCCAGCGCCTCGGACGCCTCGCGGTTCCGAGGCATCACCGGGGGCGCGCGATGAACCTCGAGAACAGCGCCCAGGTGCAGTTGACGTTGCTCGACATGGAGGCCCGCATCCAGAACCCACCTGCCACGTGGCAGATGCGGATCAACGGCCGGACGCCACTCGACCGCACCGAGCAGGTGTATGGCAAGCGTCGCCAGCAGGTGCGCGACCAGCAACGCGCGGGCTACCAGCGTGTGCTCGAAGCCGCCGTGGAGAAGTGCAACACCGGCATCCGCGATGTGCAGAGCATCGATAAGGAGATCCAGGCGCTCCGTCGCGCTCTTCGCAACGACCCGAGCCAAGCCGCTGAGATTCAGAAGTGGGTTTCCCGGGCCGTGCACGAGCTTGACCGGATCGCGACGTCCGTCCAGACGGTCCAGGACGACGAGCAGGCCGCGATGGAGGTCATCGACCAAGACCCGGCCGAGTGGGAGGCGTCCCTCATAGAGCGCTTCCCCGGTCGCGCCAACGGCCTGCCGGTCTTCACCGAGGGCTGGCTGCGGGGCGAAAAGGACGCACCCGACCCGCTCGGGGGTGAGCGGTGATGCGCCTGCTGCACGAGCCGGACGGCTACACCGTTGACATCGTGCGGGTTGATCCGACCGACGCGCACGTGCCGGACCCGTGGTTCTGGAAGGACCGCGACCACTCGGTCTTCCTCGTTGAGGACGCGATGGGTGACCGGAACGTTCTGCGCCTCCGCTCGGTCCGTCGCTCCATCATGGAGTGGGTCAAGCACGACTTCCCAGATCGCGACGATGCGGAACTAATGACCGACGTCCACATCCTGTCGGCACTCGACCACCCTGACACCCCGCTCGGCGTTCGGTTCACCAACAACGATGTCGACTGGCCGCCCGGCGTCGTCTATCGCGGCGAGTTCTACACCCGCGAGGCGAATGGGTCGCTGACCGCGTGGGGTGAACGTGATCCGAACACTCCAACTCGTGCGCAGTGGGCCGCGAGCGTCCGCGTCGCCGAGGCGTATCTCAAGGCGGTGCGGCCATGAGTGGCCGGATCGTGGCGCGATACGACTACACGAACTCCAAAGGTGACCTGCGGCTGCGCAAGTTGCGGTTTGACCCCAAGGGGTTCCTGATGCGGTCGTGGGACAGCGATCGCGAGAAGTGGCGCAACGGCGTCTCCGACGAGCGTCAGCGCTTCTGGATGCTCGCTCTGTACAAGCTTCCAGAACTCGTCGCCGCACTCAGGGTCGACGTGCCGGCCTGGTGGTGTGAGGGCGAGAAGGACGCGGAGACGCTGCTGCGGCTCGGCCTGACGGCAACCACCACCCCCAACCCCAGCGAGTTGTGGGACGACCAGTGCCGCTGGTTCACGAAGTTCCGCAGCCAGTCCGAAGTCATGCTCGTGCTCGACAACGACCTACACGGCGGCTGGTGGGGCTGGGAGCGCTACACCGGCCTGCTCAGGTTGGGGGTGGCGCCGGACCGGATCCACGTGCTCGCGCCGCCGTATCGGTTCAACGACGTCACCGACATGGTCGAGGCAGGCCGTAGCCCGTCTGACATGCGGCGGGTGGACCTCGCCCGGCTCGAGAAGGCGGCACACGCCTACACCGCAGCCCGAGCGCGCTCCTACACGCGGCGCCGGACGTCGCTCGGCCCGAGCGGCTGGCAACGGGAGGTCGTGAAGCGAGGCGCGTCATGACAATCCGCCGCCCCACTCAACTGACACATGATGCGCGACCCGCTGTTGGAGCAACGGGCCGCGCGAAGTCCCTGTGACGGAGAGGAGAACAGGGATGGCTACCAAGATCGAGCGTACGCGCCCGACCGGCTTCGCCGTTGCCCGCTTCATGAGTGGTCGGTGGTCCTGATGGCGAACCAAGCAAAGCGGACCAGTTGGACCACGCCAGTCGATCTCTCCGAGGCACTCAAGGGTGCCCCACCCCCAGCCCCCCAGGTTGGGCGATGGACTGGCGAGGTTGATGGAAAGCCCAAGAAGTGCGCGCTGTTCTATCCGAACGAAGTGCACAGCGTCGGCGGTGAGCCGGAAGCGATGAAGTCCTGGCTAGTGCTTCACGCGGCCACGCAGGAGATAGACGACGAGAACAACGTCATCTACATCGACATGGAGGCCAACGACCGCTCCATCGTGGACCGTCTGTTCCGGCTCGGCGCGGTCAAGGGACGCATCAGGGAGCACTTCCACTACTTCCGACCCGATGCCCAGATCACCCAAGCCGACCAGGAGCAGTTCGCGCGGTTCCTGATCCGTTACAAGCCGACCTTGGTCGTGCTGGACGGCGTGACAGAGGCGTACTCACTGCACGGCCTGAGCATCAACGCTGCCGAGGACGCGGCCAAGTGGTTCCAACACTTCTCGCGACAGTTCCAGAAGAAGAAGCCGACCAAGACCTACGCCGGTCCGGCCATCGTGGAGCTTGACCACGTCGTGAAGTCTCGGGACGACCGCAACGGTTGGACCATCGGCACCCAGCACAAGAAGGCCGGCATCAAGGGCGCGATGTACATCGTCGAGTCCGTCGACCAATTCGGGAAGGGCAAACACGGGCGGTCCCGGTTGTTCCTCGCCAAGGACAGTCCTGGCGGGGTTGAGTGGGTGTCCTATGGCAAGGACCGCAGGCGGTACGTCGGTGATCTGCACTGCGACGCGACCGACCTGGGCGGTGACATCAACGCCTACATCAAGTCGCCTGACGCGGAAGTGTCCAAGGCCACCCCGGACGTGCCGCTGACCCAACAGCCCGACTTCCGGTTGCTGATGCAGGAGGTCCACGGCTACATCGCCAAGCACGACGGGTGCTCTCTGAGGTCGATTCGCGACAACACGGTTGGGACTAACGACCGCATTGCCTCGGCGGTCGAGGCCCTGATCAGTGAGGGCTACGTCGAAAACGAGGGCACCTCGACGCGTGGGAAGTACGTCGCCGCAGCCAAGGACTTCACCGCGCTCCGGGTCGTCCCGGGCGGTGTGAAGTCGTGAGCGGTTCGGCGGTTCGGAACCGGTTCGCCGAACCGGTCGCGAACCGGTACTCGGAAGCGGTTCGGCGGTTCGGCCGCCCTTTAGGGCCGAACCGAACCGAACCGGTCGGGACGGGCGAGTGAGAGGAAATGCAATGTCGAAGGTGAATCGAACCGGTCAGGGCTCGCCTGCTGAGGAGTCGGGCAAGGACCTTTCAGGGTCTTTGCCTAACAAGCCGAAGCGGCGCCGCCCCACAAAGGCCGAGCGCGAAAGGGTGCGCGCCTCACGAAAGGAGACTCCTGCGGAGTTCGGCATGCCAGGCTCCGTGAACGACAGCCGCCGCTGCAGCGCGACTGCCCATCGGACGGGTGAGAGATGCAAAGCGCCGGCCATGCTCGGCTCGACCTGTTGTCGAGTTCATGGTGGAGCCGCACCTCAGGTGAAGAAGTCGGCCAAGGAACGCCTTCTCGAGCTTGCAGACCCGGCCATCTCCGCGCTGAGCAAGATTGTCCGCGACGAGGACACCGACGACTCGGTCCGCGTCCGTGCGGCGCTCGGAATCTTGGATCGGATCGGCTATGGCCCCGGTTCCAAGATCGAACTCGACGTGGGCCTGACCAAGTTCGAGCAGACGCTAGTCACGGCGTACGGCGGTGAGGTCGTCAACGGCGAGGCTGTGTTTCCCAAGACCCCGGATCGCAACGGCGGCGTGGACCGCGACAGCCTGGCCGACCCACCACACGCTCTTGGTTTGGGGGTGGGGGCTGCTGATCACTGGGAGGACCGCGAGCAGGCCGAGTACGACCTGCAGACAGAGATCGACCGCGAGCGGTACGCCGAAGAGGGCGCGCAGGTCGAGCGCGACCGCATCCGATCCACCGGCCCGGTGGTACGCGGCGAGGTCGTCGACAACGATCCGCCCGCGTACGACCCTGAGCGGGGGCGCTGGCCCTAGGTGCCACGCGAGCGGACCGTACGTGGGCCGTAGGCGTGTGAGGGCGGGCTCGACGGCCTCGACCCCCGCCCCGCCGACGAGGAGCCGGCTACGGGGCGCGGGTGTCTGCCGCTCGACGGCATTTCCGGGGAGGCCTAGCGTCGCGCTCCCGCTCCGGAGCGGAAACGGGCGAAAGCGATCCGGAGCGGTCCACCGAGACGAAGGGAGCGACTAATGAAGCTGGTGGGCTACATCCGAGTGAGTACCCGTGGCCAGGCCCAGGAAGGGCACTCGCTTGACGCACAAGAGGCGCTGCTGCGCGAGTGGTCGAGCTTGCAGGATCACGACCTGCTCGCGGTGATCCCCGATGTGATGAGCAGCCGCAAGACCGATCGTCTGCACGGACGTGAGGCGGCGATCCGGCTCGTGGAGGCCGGGCTCGCTGACGGCTTGCTGATCCTGCGCTGGGACCGCGCAACGCGGTCGCTGATCGACGGGCAGGGCCTGCTCGACCGGAGCCGCAAGGGCCGCTGGCCGATCCTCGACACGTCGGGCAAGTCGTCGTTGAGCGAGCGCGACAACCTCATGACCAACATGGAGCAGGTGATCGCGGAGGACGAGAGGCAGCGCATCAGCCAGCGGACGAAGGAAGGGCTGGCAGTCGCGCGGGCCAAGGGCAAGGAGCCCGGTCGCAAGCAGGTCACCAACGACCTCACCGACCACATGATCAGCGACCTCCACGACGCAGGCCGGTCGGCCCGGTCGATTGCAGCCGAACTGACCAAGCGCGGCATCGCAGCCCCTGGGGGTGGGGGGACCTGGTGCCACTCCACGGTCACGCGCATCCTGCGTCGCCTCCACGCAGAGGACGCGGCATGAGCCTCTGGACACCGCAGGACTCCGACGACCTCGACAGGCAGGTCCGCGCGCTGCGCCAAGCCGACAAGCGCGACCGGTCCGGGTCGCCTCCTCCGCCTCCGCGAGAGCCCCGGCAGCCCCGGCCCCGTCAACCGTATCGGCGCAACAAGTGGCCTAAGCCAAGGCAGAAGCCCAATGGACGTTGGTTCGCCGAGGTCATCGAGCAGGGCCAGTACTACAGCAAGACGTTCGATACCCAAGACGAAGCACAGGCGTACCTAGACGCGATCACCGGAAGGCAGGACAACTGATGGCACGACGCAAGACCGGACCGCGCGCCTGGATGCGCGTGAGTCACAAGACCAAGGACCTCCCGGCCTCCAAGCGCCGCTGGGAGGTCGTCTACGAGGACCCCAACAACGGCTTCAAGCGGCGCACGAAGGGCGGCTTCCCGACCAAGACTGCAGCCGAGCGCTGGCGTGATGACGAGTTCCTGCAGCCCGCCCGTCAGGGCGAGTGGGTGGACCCGGCGCGGGGCGATGCATTGTTCAAGGACGTTGCAGAAGCTTGGTTGCCAACATACGTGCCAAAGCGAGGCAAGGTCCGCGGCCAGCGACAGCACGAGCAGATCATCACCGGCGAGAAGAGCCTCCTGATGAAGCAGTTCGGCGAGACGCGCATCGGTGACATCACTCCGGCCGCAGTCGCGCTATGGGTCAACAACGCCAATCGCTCACCAAGCACCGTGCGCCACTACTTCTACACACTGCGGCTGGTCATGAAGTACGCCCAGGCGAACGGCATCATCCGCCGCGACCCAACGCAGGGTGTTGCACTGCCCGAACCACGCAAGATGAAGGACGAGGAGGCGGACCGCTATCCGTTGACACTCGCCGAAGCCCTCAGGCTTGCAGCCGCCGTGCCCGAGCCGTGGGACATGTACATCCGACTGGCCGCCGCGACCGGGATGCGTCCCGAGGAACTCACAGGCCTGCGTCTGAGTGACGTCACCGACGACCAGACCGTCACCGTCCGGCGCGTGGTCGTGATGCACAAGGGCCAGCCGATGGTCGAGAACGTCGCCAAGACCTCAGACAGCCACCGCGCCATCGAACTCGATGACGACACCGCCAAGCTTCTTATCGACTACATCGCCAAGCACCGAGGACGCGCCGCCAAGTGGTTCGCTGCCAACCCCGAACACAAGCACCCCGGCGATGCCTTGCCCCTCTTCGTTGGGGTGGGGGAGTTCAAGCGCGGACAGCGCCAGCGCAAGACCGGCACCGACGTCGACTGGCTCGACTACTCCACCCTCTGCAAGCACGGCTGGTTCTACATGCGGCACTGGGACTCAGCCCGCAAGGCAGCAGGGGTGCCGGAGACCGTCCGGTTCTACGACCTCCGACACATGCACGCGTCCCTGCTCGTGGGGATGCTCGGGCAGCCGGGCGCGATGACACTCACGGAGGTAGCCGAGCGCCTGGGCCACTCCCCCGCAGTCCTGCTCGCCCGCTACGCCCACTCCCCGCGTGACCGCCGGCAGGCGAAGGTCAATGCCGTGAACGCCGTCATGACGCTCACCCCCGACAGCAACGTCGTCGCGCTTCACAAGCGTGCATGAACTGGCCGCGCGTGCCGATGTCTGCACGTAGTCTGCATCCGTGCTGCCATCCCAACGACGACGCGCGGAAGAGTTCTCTGCCCGTGAAGCAGCGGGCGAGTCAGTGTGGGTAGATCAGTTCGACCGCAAGGCCCTCGTCCGCATCGCTGAGTTGTGGCGCATCATCGAGGGAGACGTGAGTCTCTACGGAGCGCACTTCTCTGACGAGGTCGGCCGCGTTCTGCGACGTGGGGGTGGTTGGCCGTTCCAGCGCTTCGGCCCAGACCAACTGGCCTCAGCAACCGATCATGACCTCATTCTTGATGCAATCGCGGCTGGCCTTGTCGCTGCGAACAAGGTGAAGCCACAAGGCAAGCTGGCCGCCAATTACCAGAAGCTTGTCAACTTCGTCCTCAACGAGCACCGGATCGCCCACAAGTTCGTGGACGGCGAGTTGATTCCGTTCAAGTCCGACGAGCTTCTGCAGGAGGTCGTCGAGCCCACCCTGCGGTTGTTGGTAGGGGCGGAGTACAAGGGCGCTCATGACGCCTACCTGAAGGCGTTGAAGGAGATCAGCCAGAACGAGGCCGCCGACGCCATCACCGATGCGGGGGCGGCCCTACAGCAGACGCTCACAGCGCTCGGGTGGTCCGGGAACTCGTTGGGCAGACAGATCGCAGACGCCCGGAAGAACGGCCTGCTTGCCGGCCACGATCAGCAGTTGGCCGACGGCATCCTCAAGTTCGCTGACTGGGCCTCCGCTGATCGCAGTGAGTCGGGAGATGCCCACAAGACCAGTAATGCCACCACCGCCGACGCCTGGCTGATGGTCCATGTCGTCGGCGCGCTAATCGTCCGTCTAGTCGACCCATCCAAGCGCGGCGAGTAGGGGACCCACCAAGCTTCGACAACGGGAACCCCGTCGTGCAGGCGGGTACTTCTTAGGCTTGGCCGCCTTGCGGCGCTATGGCTGGCCGCTTTGGTATGTCACCCTCGGCCTCGAGTGCCTCAACGACTCGGATCGCGACGCCCGAAGTCACTTCGACCAGGTGTTCTGTGCTTTCGATTGCTGTAGCGCCTGCGGTAGCAAACGCCGAGTACGCAGCCAGGAGGGCCGTCCAGCGAGCGAGTCGCACTGCCCAATTGCGGCGCTCCTCCTCGCGTACGCGCGGGATCGCCTGAATGACTTCTCCGGTGACCACATTGGCGGCCCTGGCGACTCGGGCTGTCCCGAAGAGTTCGACGTTCTCGATCAGCCAGCGCACATGTCCCACCGACTGCGTCAACGACCGTCGAAACGCCTCGGGGAGCGCATCGGTGTCGTTCAGCGCTTCGAGCCACTCGTCGCATTGCTCGCCTATTTGCTCAAGGTTGAATCCACCTGGCGCTGACGATGTGGCGTCCATCCGCGCCTCTATCACGTCGCCAACACCATTCAAGAGAGCCAGGTGCTCAGCGGCGAGCACTGGGCCGCTGCCCTTAGTGCGCCATTGCGCGTCCGGAGACACGATCGCCGTCCACCAGGCCGTCGTGAATGGCTCATACCTCTGTCGCTTGTCGTCCGGCAGGGCAGCGATCTGCTCCAAGGTCGCCGTGTACAACCCGACAACCTCGGCGTGCCGCTGAGCGAGTTCCGGCTTCCCGGGATGAACGTCTAAAGCATCGCCCCAGCGCTGCAGTATCGTGTCCTTGCTGCTCTCGTTGACCGCATGCAAGATCGCGGCGAGCGAATGTGCGTCCGTCCGATGCATCGAGTCTTCCTCCCCTATCGACGGACATGCTCGCATGCAACGTGAACAAACTCAGGGCATATGCAAGCCTCCGCGCGCTTGAACCTTCCTGCTCAACGGTGAGGGTTCCGGGCCCCGACGGAGAAATACCGTCGAGGCGTCAGAGGAACCTCCCTGCCACGAGTAAGAGGATGTGAACGACATGGCTAGCGGCTTTGTGCACTACACGGTCAGCAACGCTGATGTGCAGCTGCTCCCGCAGATCGGGCTCGGACGGCGCGGACGCCGGATGCCGGTTGCTGCCGGTGAGGAGTACCCGGCTGTCGTGACCAGGTGCCCCACGCCCGACTTCCCCGGCGACGCGACGATCTGCGACCTGATGGTGTTCCTCAACGGGACCACGCCCTACTTCGTACGCAACGCACCTGCGGGAACCGGCCAGCCCGGCACCTACAACGCCGTTGCCCAAAAGAGCGCGGTCGGCTGACCCATGCCGAGCGGTCCGATTGAGTTCTTGGGCGAGCACCGAGACCAGCACACACCGGCGTCGGAGTACGGCGGTGCGGACGGGCTGATCCAGCCCGAGCCCCACCCGATGACTCCGAGCGAGGCGAACACAGCCATCGTCCGTGCAGGCATGTACGGCGACACGCTCGATGGCGACGTGGTCGTAGACCCCGCCACCGGGCACATCGTGCCGCCTGAACTCAACCGGCCCGCCTAATCAAAGGGAGGCGGGTCGATTCGACCGCGCGGGAGCGCGTTCGGCCTTACCCTCCTCTGGTGACTTTCGAACCGGGTCCGAAGGGTGCAGGCATTGTTGCGACGCGTTGACTCGGCGGTCTTGAACTTCCAGCCAGGCATTTTCGGCAAGGGCTACGTCTACCTCGTGATCGGGCGACGGAGCACTCTCGTGAGTCCGAAGAAGTGGACCAGGGCCGATATGGCCCAGTTCCAGCACTATCAGAACCAGTACGCCGCCTTCGTCGCGGACATGGAAGGCCGTCGGTACTGGATGTACCGGGGGCGGTTCTACTCGGACAACGAAGGCCTGGGTCAGCAGGAAGTTCACGCGCTGCTCGTGGCCCGCGACGAACGCAACCAACGTCAGGTTGATCGCGCAGTTTCGATGATGGAGCGGCGCGACATCGCGCCCATCAACAGGCGAGGCGCGATCCCCGACGAGGTCAAGCAGTTCGTTTGGCAGCGCGACGGTGGGCGATGCCGCAATTGCCAATTGCCGCATGAACTTCAGTTCGACCACATCATCCCGGTGGCGATGGGTGGGTCGAGCGAGCCCGAGAACCTGCAGTTGCTATGCGGCCCGTGCAATCGAGCGAAGGGTGCCGGTCTGACTCAACGCGGCCCGGCGGTCTAGCCGGGGCCGGGACCACGTGCTGCCGGGCCGCAAATGGGGATTGCCGCCACCGAGGAGCCGTTTCGGGCCTCGGGGCTGGCCCGGAGGGCGCAAATCCGCCTACGGACCGTTGCGGACCTCCTACTGGGCAGACTCCGCGTACGCCTGCGCGCAGATCCCTGCGGCGTGAACGCCGACCTGGGCCGCCGACCCTCCGGCGTCGAGCGCGTCAAGCAGCTGCTGTGCGATTGCTCCGGTGTCGCCGTCTGCGTCTGCAAGCTTCTCCACGTCGCCGTGTATGTCTGCGAGCACATCGCTCGCGTCGGCGTTGGGGTTGTCCCGCGTTACATCAATCAGCGAGTCGCATGCGTCGCGGAGTTGTTCGCGCTCGTCGGCGCTGCCGCATCCCGAGAGGCCGAGCGCGGCTAGGAGACACAGCAGCAGGAGACCGTTACGCATGTGCGCACGTTAGTGCGACCGGGCCGCCCGCACGGGTGTTTCTGTGGTCCGACCCCCACCCAACAGGGCAGGGGTCGGGCTTGGGGGTCAGGCGTCGGGGTCCTCCGCGATCACGCCGCGCGGGAGCCAGTCAGGGGACAGGATGCACATGCCCTCGTCGGCGCAGGCCTCGTGGCACACAGACTCACGCTCCAGGCCGCACTCGATGAACTTGCCGCCCGGTCCCCAAGGGTCGCTCATGACGCCTTCTTGACCGGAGCGGTCGCCTTCTTGACCGGCGTCTTCTTGGACGCGGGCTTGGCGGCCTTCTTGGTGGTGGGAGTGGGCAGGTCGAGCAGGCCCACCGCAAGCTTCTCGGCCTTGCCCGCCGCGATGCTCTTGCACTTCGGGCAGAACTGCGCCGGGGTCGAGCCGTTCTTCCACGCCGCGCCCCGGTTCGGCGCGGACGTCTCAGCCCCGTGGTTCAGGCAGGTGGTCTTCCACTCGTCCGCCTCCTTGCGGGTCCAGGTGGTCGCCCCGGTCGAGCGGGACACGGCGTGACGGGTGTTGGCAGTCGCGGGCATGGGAGCCTCCATCGGTCAGATGGTTGCTGGATGCAACCAAATGTCGCGACGCTACGCCAGCCTCTGTGCGTCTGGAAAGCCGCACATCACGACCTGCACAGATGCGAGCATCGCCACATGGCTGAGGTGACGTGGAACTGCGCGGCTTGCGGCTTTCCGATCGCAGACGGCGACGGTTGGGTGCAGGCGCGAATGAGCGAGGTCAATCAGCGTGAGATCGACGTTGCGGAGTGGGAGTCAGAGCACACCAAGGACGACGGACCAACGGCCCTCACGTACAGCGAACTGATGGATGCGCCCGGACCGGTTCCGTGGACGGCACTGCACGAGGTCTGCGACGGAACTGCGGGCGAGCCGTATGCCATCGACGTCGAAGAACTCCGAACGCCGTGGGACCTCATTCGCTGGACTGCCGACCTTATGCAGAAGTCATGGCTGAAGGCGACCGACTGGAGCGAGGTCATACGAGCCAAACACACCGAACACTCACCTGAGTAGCCCGCCGTAGCCCGACGTGGCCCGCCTTCGCGTTGCAGGTATGCCGTAGCGCCCGAGTAGCGCCGAACGTCTGCGTCCGGAGCGCTCTCAACGGGCCGTTTGCTTGTTTCCGCTGGTCAACCACCTTTCGAGCGGTGCCCCCGCTGGGACTCGAACCCAGACTGCGCCGCTTTTAAGGCGGCTTCCTCTGCCGATTGGGATACGGGGGCGGTGGCTAGGCCGCCGCGGGTAAGCCGAGCGGCAGGCGCACCGTGAAGGTGGTGCCCCGGCCGGGGGTGCTGTCGACGTCGAAGGCGCCGCCCATCTGCGCCACGAGCTGGCGGCAGATCGCGAGGCCGAGGCCGGTGCCGCCGTACCGGCGCGTGATCGAGGAGTCGGCCTGGCGGAAGGGCTCGAAGACCGTGTCGACCTGCTCCTGTGTCATCCCGATGCCGGTGTCGGAGACCTCGAGGTGGAGGTCGACGCCGTGCCCGGCGCCCTTGGTGTGCGCCACCAGGCGGACGCTGCCGGCGTCGGTGAACTTGACGGCGTTGTCGAGCAGGTTGGTGACCACCTGGGCGATCCGGACGGGATCGCCGACCAGGAGGGGCGGGAGCTCGCCGTACGCCGACTCGACGGTGAGCCCGCGCTCGGCGGCCGCGCCGCGGCTCGGCGCGAGCGTCTCGTCGAGCAGCGCGACGACGTCGAAGGGCACGGCCTCGAGCTGGGTGCGGCCGGCCTCGATCCGGGAGAAGTCGAGGATGTCGTCGACGAGGCGCAGCAGCCGGACCCCGGACCGGTGCAGCGTGGTGGTGAGCCGTCGCTGCGCGTCGTCGAGGTCGGTGTCGTCGAGCATCTCGGACGCCGCGATCACGCTGGTGAGCGGCGTGCGCACCTCGTGGCTCATCGTGGCGAGGAAGAGCGACTTGGCGCGGTTGGCCTCCTCGGCGTCCGACCGCGCCTGCTCGACCTCGCGCCGCATCCGGTTGCGCTGCGTGATGTCCTCGGCGATGCCGTAGACGCCGACGATCTCGTCGTCGACGACGATCGGCAGCCCGGTGAGGCTCAGCTCGACGCGGTGGCCGTCCTTGTGGCGGATGCTCGCCTCGAGGTGCCGCGGCCGCCTGGCCAGCACGTCCTCCCAGCTCTGCCCGACGGACTCGAGCTGGTCGTCAGGCAGCAGGTCGGTGAACAGCAGGTCGCACAGCTCGTCCTCGGTGTAGCCCGAGAGGACGGCCGACGCCGCGTTGGCGCTGGTGAACCGGCCGTCGAGGCTCAGCGAGAAGACGCCGTCGGGGTGGTAGCGGAAGAGCGTCTCGTAGCGCTCCGTCGTCTCGGCGAGCGCCCGGTCGACCGCGACGTGCGTGACGGCATCGCGGCGGGCCTGGCGGTAGCGGAGCACGGAGTACGTCGTCGCCGCCAGGCACGCCGTGGCGGCCGCAGCAAGGACGGTGTCGCCCGTCGAACCCCATGAACCGCGGAGCCGGGGTGGGACTCGGAGGATCCTCATCCGGGTCCGGACCTGTCGGGCACCCCCGAGACTGACCAACGCATGGGGATCAGCCTAGCGACGCGAGCTCCGCGGCACGTGCCAGGACACCGTCGAGCATCGCCTCGGTGAGTCGTCCGGTGAAGGTGTTCTGCTGGCTGGGGTGGTAGCAGCCGAGCAGCGAGACCTCCCGGCCCTCGCCGACCAGGCGGGCCTCCGCGCCGTGGCCGAACCTCGGCCGGGGCCGCACGACATCCCAGCCGAGCGCGGCGTACGACCGCAGCGCGGCGTCCCAGCCGAACCCACCCAGCGCCACCACGACCCGCACGTGGTCGACGAGCAGCCCGAGCTCGGCCTCGATCCACGGGGCGCAGGTGTCGCGCTCGGCGACGGTCGGCTTGTTCTGCGGCGGCGCGCAGCGGACGGTAGCGACCATCCGCGTGTCGATCAGCCCCTGCCCGTCGTCGGCGTAGGTGCTGGTCGGCAGCCGCGCCAGCCCGACCCGGTGCAGGCTCGCGAAGAGCCAGTCCCCGCTGCGGTCGCCGGTGAAGATGCGGCCGGTCCGGTTGGCGCCGTTGGCGGCCGGGGCCAGGCCGACGATCAGGATGCGGGCCGTGGCCGGACCCCAGCCCGGGATCGGCCGGCCCCAGTAGGTCTCGTGGGCGAACGACGCGCGCTTGACGTCCGCGACCTCCTCCCGCCAGCGGACCAGTCGCGGGCAGGCGCGGCACACCGAGACCCGGGCGTCGACCTCGGCCATGCCGTCGGCCGCGGCGGCGCGAGCCAGGCGGCGTACCTGCGCCGGCGTGCGCGCGACCGGCGTCTCGGCGGTCGCGGGGTCGCCGGGCCAGCCGGTGCCGGGCGGGACGTGGCTCACCCGGAGCAGTCTGCCGTCAGTGGTGACCGACCTTGTCGCGCGCGGCCCCGGCCGCGGCCGCCGCCTGGTGGCCGACGGCGTCCTGCGCCTTGCCCACGGCGTCCTGCACCTTCGGGCTGTGCGCGACCTTGCTGGCCCCGGTCTTGATCTGCTCGTAGCGCTCCCGCCCGGCGCGCGTGCCGAGCACGTAGCCGATGGCCACCCCGATCAACAGGCTCGTCTTCTTCATAGAGGCACCCGTGCCCGGAGCGCCGGTAACCAAACCCGCCCGTCGCGACAGTCCCTGACGTTTGGGGGGTCCCCGGAGGCGAAGAACCCCGAAAACGTCAGGGAGCATCCCGGCGGTCGACCATCGACCAGGCGATCCCGTCGAGGATGTCGCAGTCGGAGACGACCATGGTGTCGAGGCCGGAGCGGCGCAGGACCCGGTCGAGGATCAGGGTGCCGGCGCCGATCACATCGGCCCGGCCGGGGTGCATCGACGGGATCGCGCGGCGCTCGTCGACGGTCATCGCGAGCAGGCGGTCGACGACCGCGTCGACCTCGGCCACGGGCAGCACGTGCTGGTCGACGGCCCGGCGGTCGTACGCCGGCAGGCCGAGCGCCACGGACGCGAGCTGCGTGACGGTGCCCGCGACGCCGACGATCGTGGCTGCGCCCGCGGGGTCGACCGGGCAGGCGTCGAGGTGCGCGTCGATGTCGGCGACGCAGGCGGCGATCTCGGCCTCGGTGGGCGGGTCGGAGTGCAGGTGCCGCTCGGTCAGCCGCACCGAGCCGATGTCCATGGACCGCGACGCCTCGGGTGTCGTGGCCCCGAGGATCAGCTCGGTCGACCCGCCGCCGATGTCGACGACCAGGACCGGCGTCGCCGGGCGTGTCCGCAGGTTGCGCACTGCGCCGTCGAAGGACAGCGCCGCCTCGACGTCCCCGCTCACGACCTCGGGCTCGACGCCGAGGCGGTCCCGCACGCCTTCGACGAAGACATCGGAGTTCGCGGCGTCGCGGGTCGCCGACGTCGCGACGAAGCGCACCCGGTCCGCGGGCACGTCGTGGGCGCGGACCATCTCGGCGTACTCGTCGATCGCCGCGAAGGCCCGCTCCAGCGCCTCGTCGGCGATCCGGCCGGTGCGGTCGAGGTCCTGCCCGAGCCGCACCATCCGCATCTCGCGGACGTCCACACTCAGCCCGTTCGATGGGAGCAGCGAGCCGATCAGGAGCTTGATCGTGTTCGTGCCGCAGTCGATCGCGGCTACACGCACGGCCCGGGCTCCCACCACGCACCGAGCCGGTCGAGCACCTCGTCGCCCAGCGGGTTGACGCCCCGCCCCTGGGCCAGCGACTGACCGGCGAGCACGTGCAGGCACTTCACGCGGTCGGGCATGCCGCCGGCCGAGATGCCGTCGATCTCCTCGACCTCGCCGAGGGTGGCGCGGTACTCCAGGTACCGCTCATGGGCCCGGCGGTACGCCGCGGCGAGCTCGGGGTCCTCGCCCAGCCGGTCCTGCATCTCCTTCATGAGTCCCGACCCCTCGAGCGTGCCGATCCGGGACGCCGCCCGGGGGCAGGTCAGGTAGAACGTGGTCGGGAACGGCGTGCCGTTGGGCAGCCGCGGCTCGGTCGTCACCACGTCGGGGTTGCCGCACGGGCAGCGGTGGCCGATCGCGTGGATCGAGCGGGGCTCGCGCCCGAGCTGGGCCTCGATGGCGGACACGTCGGCGGGATCGATCACGGTCCGATCATCTCAGGCTCGGTTTCGAGGCTCCCTTCGGTCGCACCTCAACCACCGGCGCCCTTGATCTTGGTCGCCGGCCCCTTCTCGGGCTTCGGCGGGTGGCCGGCGAGCTCGACCGACCGCCAGGCCGTGGACCACCAGGCGCGCGGCTCCTTCGGGGCGATCGCGTCGGGGTCGCTCAGCTTGGCCTCGCTCTCGATCGGCTCGCCGTCCTCGTCGAGCACGACGTACGCCGTCTCGCCCGGCATCACGTAGTTGAGGTCGCGGGCCTGCTGGCGCAGGTACGCCGGGTCCTCCCAGCGCCGCTTCTCCCGTTCGAGGTCGTCGATCTCGGCCTCACGCAGCGCGATCTGCCCCTTGAGGTCGCCGATGTGCTCCCGCTGGTCGAGGTAGGCACGCAGCGACGACGCGTAGGAGATGGTCAGCAGCGACAGCACCAGCACGAGCACCGCGGCGCGGCCGGTCAGCCGCGGGCGGCGCCGGCCGGGCAGGCCGGCGGCCGCGGGCTGGTCGGCAGCCGGCCGCGCACCGGGGCGGGCGGTCGACTGCACCCGTCCGGGGCCGGTGCGGCCGCGCGGTCGCGCGCCGCGCGACGACGTACGGCGCGACTCGGGTGGCATGTCTCCTAGGGTCGCTCAGCCGGCGTACCGCGGGAACGCCGACGCGCCGGAGTAGCGGGCAGCATCTCCGAGCTCGTCCTCGATCCGCAGCAGCTGGTTGTACTTCGCGACGCGGTCGGAGCGGGCCGGGGCACCGGTCTTGATCTGGCCGCAGTTGGTGGCCACGGCGAGGTCGGCGATCGTGGTGTCCTCGGTCTCGCCGGAGCGGTGGCTCATCATGCAGCGGTAGCCGTTGCGGTGCGCGAGCTCGACGGAGTCGAGGGTCTCGGTGAGCGAGCCGATCTGGTTGACCTTCACCAGCAGCGCGTTGGCCTGGCCGCCGGTGATGCCGCGCTGCAGGCGCTCGACGTTGGTGACGAACAGGTCGTCGCCCACGAGCTGGGTCCTGGCCCCGAGCGCGTCCGTGATGGCCTTCCAGCCGTCCCAGTCGTCCTCGTCGAGCGGGTCCTCGACGGAGACGATCGGGTACGACGCGACGAGGTCGGCGTAGTAGGCGACCATCTCGTCGGTCGACTTCGGGGCACCCTCGAAGACGTAGGAGCCGTCCTTGTAGAACTCCGACGCCGCGACGTCCATCGCCAGCGCGATGTCCTTGCCCAGGGTCAGGCCCGCGGCCGAGACCGCCTCGGCGATCAGGTCGAGGGCGGCGCGGTTGCTGTCCAGGTCGGGCGCGAAGCCGCCCTCGTCGCCGAGGCCGGTCGAGAGGCCCTTCTTCTTCAGCACCGACTTGAGCGCGTGGTAGACCTCGGCGCCCGAGCGCAGCGCCTCGCGGAAGGTGGGGGCGCCGATCGGCGCGATCATGAACTCCTGCACGTCGACGTTGGAGTCGGCGTGGGCGCCGCCGTTGAGGATGTTCATCATCGGCACCGGCAGCAGGTGGGCGTTGGGGCCGCCGACGTAGCGGTAGAGCGGGAGGCCGGCGGAGTCGGCAGCAGCCCGGGCCACGGCGAGCGAGACGCCGAGGATGGCGTTGGCGCCGAGCGTCGCCTTGTTGGGGGTGCCGTCGAGCTGGAGCATGGTCTGGTCGACGAGCCGCTGGTCGTCGGCGTCGATGCCCTCGACCGCCGGCGCGATCGTCTCGATGACGCCCTTGACGGCCCGCTGGACGCCCTTCCCGGCGTAGCGGTCGCCGCCGTCGCGCAGCTCGACCGCCTCGAAGGCGCCGGTCGAGGCACCGCTGGGCACCATGGCGCGGGCGAACGCGCCGTCGTCGAGCAGCACCTCGACCTCGACGGTGGGGTTGCCTCGCGAGTCGAGGACCTCGCGGGCGCCGACGGCTTCGATGGATGCCACGATCACTGCTCCTGGGGGGATGGGAAGGGTCCGCCGTTCAGACTAGCGGGAGGGAACGTCACGCTCATCGTGGTCCCACCGGTCGTCGCGTTGGTGCCGGCCCAGGCGGTGCCGCCGTGCCGCTCGGCGATCCGCTTGACGATGGAGAGGCCCAGCCCGGTGCCTCGGTAGCCGCCGTCGAGGTGGGCGCGGTGGAAGCTGTCGAACACCCGCGACTGCTCGTCCGCCGGGATGCCGATCCCGTTGTCGCTGACCTCGACCAGCACCATCGGGGGCGCACCTTCCTCACGGACCTCGCGCGCGGAGATGCGTACGTCGGGCGCCACCCCCGGCGCGACGTACTTGACCGCGTTGCCGACCAGGTTGTCGACGACCTGGCGCAGCAGCACGGGCTCGGCGAGCACCGCGGGCAGGTCGTCGCCGACGACGACGATGGACGGCGTGGCACCACCCCGCACCCGCTCGGCGTCGATGCGGGCCCGAGCGACGTCCGCGGCGAGCGAGCCGAGGTCGACCCGGACCGGCTTGATCTTGAGGTCGCGGGCGGTCGTGTAGGCCAGCAGGTCGCTGATCAGGTGCTGCATGCGCTGCGCCGCGCGCAGGATGCGGTCGAGCTGGTCGGCCTGCCGGTCGAGCGGGACGACGACACCGTCGCGCGCGGCCTCCAGCAGCGCCTCCGACCAGCCCTCGACGACCGTGAGGGGGTTGAGCAGGTCGTGGGCGACGACGCCCGCGAACGACGCGAGCTCGTCGCGTTCGCGCCGGTCGGCGGTCACGTCGTGGAAGACCACGACTACCAGGGGCGGGTCGGTGTCGGGCAGCGGGCGGGCCGTCACCTCGAGCATCCGGCCCTCGGGGGCCTGGGGGTTGCGCACGAAGAGGTCGACCGCCTCGACCGCCTCTCCCGCGAGGGCCTGGGCGAAGATCCCCTGGTGCCGCGACGCCGGCGTCCCGTCGGCGTAGAAGATGCCGGAGCTCTCGCTGGCGATCCGGCCCTGCTCGTCGAGCCGGGGGCGACCGACCAGGTGCGTCGCCGCCTCGTTGCGGAGCACGATGCGTCCCTCGGGGTCGAGCACGCTGACGCCGTCGCCCATCGTGTCGAGGATCGTGCGCAGCAATGTCGCCTGCTCGAGCGACTCGGCCTCCGAGCGCTCGAGGCGACGGTTGGCCTGCAACAGCTCGCGGCGGGCCACGGAGAGCGTGAGGTTCAGGACGACGATGACGGCGATGTAGGCCTGGAACACCAGCTCCCGGGTGCCGACGTCCTCGATCGTCGTGAACGGCCCCTCGTTCAGGACGACCGCGATCGTGACCCCCGTCGCGAGGAGGAGCGCGTGGATGTCGGAGACCCACGAGGAGAAGCGGGAGCCGGCCCACACGCACGTCGCCAACAGCAGGAAGGGGACGGGCAGCTCGTCGTTGACCCAGAACACGAGCCAGGTCGCGACCACCGTCACGATGGCGAGGGAGGTCGCCTCCAGCACGCTGCCGCGGCCCAGCCCGCCGAGCCCGCCACGCGGTGCGCGCGCCGCGCTGCGGGCCAGCAGCGACAGCGGGAAGATCGCGATGACGGCGACCCCGTTGCGCAGGATCCAGGTCAGCAGCGTGTCCCAGCTCCCGTTGCCGAGGGACAGCAAGGCGCCGGACCCGACGGCGGCCGCCACCGTCGCGGAGACGAACGTGGCGCCGCCGAGCACCCCGAGCTCGCGGACGCCCTGCACGCCGGGTGGCGGATCCTCGCCGAAGCCCCACATCTCCGGGCACCACCGACTGAGCAGATACCCGAACACGAGCACCTGCACGACGGTGCTGACCGCGAAGCCGATCGCCAGTCCCGGCTCCGCCCCCGTGACGGCGTTGGCCGCGAACGAGCAGGCGAAGAGCACCGACGCATCCACCACCAGCCAGCGCTGCCAGCCGGTGACCGCGAGCCAGGCCGCCGCCACGCCGGCGGCGGGCCAGACCAGGGCGGACTCCGAGCCCTCGAGGACCGTCTGTCGACCGAGGAACGCCGCGAACAGGAAGTAGGCGGCGAAGGCGCCGAGGTCGAACAGCCGTGCCCGCGTCACCGTCACCCCTGGCTCCCGCCCCTCGCGAGCGCCCGGCGAGCGGCCGCTCGCAGGTCGTCGGGGTCGAAGGGCTTCGCGATGCGCTCGGCACCGGTGCGCTCGATCCGGTCGATGACCTCCCCGGTCCACTGCACGGTGACGAAGACCGCCGGCAGGCCGGGCCACACCTGCTCGACCTCGGCGAGCAGCGCGACGCCGTCGGTCTCGGGCAGCGCGTAGTCCATGAGCACCAGGTCGGGCCGGTAGTCCGGCTCCGCCTCCTGCAGCTGCCGCAACGCGGCCGCGGACGGCACGCCTCGCAGCTCGTGGCCGTCGGTGAGCATGCAATGCGCGATCCAGTCGCGCACGTCGGCGTCGTCCTCGACGATGAGTACCCGGGGCACGAGTCCGACCCTAGTGGTCATCGACGGAAGTTCGTCGAGGGTGGCCGTCGTCCAGGTGCGTGCAGCGCAAGGCGGCGGCGCGAAGGCAGACTGGGGTCTTTCGAGCGCTGCCAACGCAGCGATGTGCGTGCCTGGGCGGCGGGGACCCCGACGAACTGACGGAGATGGCCACCAGCGGCCATCAGGGGTGTTCAGAGCAGACGTCGCACGGCGTCGCGCAGGGCCTGCTCCGGGTCCACGCCGGCCGCGCGGGCGTCGACGACGAGCGCGAGCAGGCGGTCACCGATCTCCGTCGGCGGGTCCTCCGCCGGCGCCGCGACCGGGGATCCCGCTCGCTCGAGGCGGTCGATCACCTTGTCGGCGTACAGCAGCGCGGGCAGGCCGGGCGGCAACCCGTCGGTGACCGAGGTCCGCGCCTTCTCGGACGCCTTGATCGACTCCCACACCTCGTTGATCTGTGCTGGATCGGTGGGGGCCGGCGTGCCGCCCTCGCCCGACCCGAAGACGTGCGGGTTGCGCCGGCGCATCTTCTCGATGATGTCGGCGGCGACGTCGTCGATCGTGAACTCGCCGGTCTCCTCGGCGATGACCGCGTGGAAGTAGACCTGGAGCAGCAGGTCGCCGAGCTCCTCGCGGAGCAGCGCGGCGTCGCCGGTGTCGATCGCCTCGAGCGTCTCGTGGGTCTCCTCGAGCAGGTAGCGCGCGAGCGAGCGGTGCGTCTGGCCGGCCTTCCAGGCGCACTCGGCGCGCAGGCGACGCATCACCTCGAGGAACTCCAGGAGCGGCTCGCCCGACGCGGGTTTCGAGGTGGTTCCTGAGGAGCCGACGGAGTCGGCGTCTCGAAGGGCTCGCTCCGCTCGCACCTCAACCACCGTCCGGGACTCAGCCGCAGCGCTGCGTCTCGGGGAGGGTCGCGGCGTACGTCGTGTCCGGCTCGTCGCCGCTGGCCCGCGTGGCGTTGTCGCTCACCGGGAAGGAGACGCTCGTGTCGGTGGGCACGGCCCGGCCGCCGTCGAGCTCCACGCCGTAGCGCGGGTTGATGCGCACGTCGTGGTCGTCGAGCCACTGCTGGAAGAGCGCGGCTCCGTCGTCGCCGGCGGCGTCGACCACGGCGGAGACGTAGAGCTCGGCACCGCTCACGTCGATCGCGGCGTCCTTCTCCGCCTCGCTCAGCCCCTCGAACTGGCCTCCGGCCTCGGCCTGGTCGACCGCCTCCTGGTACGACGGCCCGGCCTCGACGCCCTGGTCGGCGGCGAACTGGTCGGCCGCCGAGCGGAGCGCCAGGCTGCCGGCGACCCGGGCGTTGAGCTGGCTGCGCGGGATCGCCTGTCCCTGCAGCTGCGGCGTGACCGCGGGACAGTAGTCGGCGGCCACGTCACGCACCGTGCTGTCGCTGATGGTCTCGTCGCCGACGCGGGCGGCGATGCCGGGGTTCAGGTCGGGCACCGAGCCACAGCCGGTCAGCAGCACGGCGGAACCGATGGCCACCACGGCCAGCCCACGCAGTCGGGGGGTCACTTGCTCTCCTCGGGGTCGATCACGGAGTCGATCACCTGGCGAGCCCATTCAAGCAGGGCGATGCCGCTCAGTGGCTGACCCCCGATGCCGGCGGTCATCGGGCGCGGCACGAGGATCGTGCTGACCGGCGCCTTGACGATCGACTTCGGGTACAGCCGGTTGAGGCGCACGACGCGCGACTCGGGGAGGTCGACCGGCGCGAACCGCACGTTGCGGCCGGCGATGGTGACCTCGCCGACGCCGGCCTGGCGAGCCCGGGCGCGGAACCTGGCGACCAGCAGGAGCGAGACGACGTCGATCGGCGGCTCGCCGTACCGGTCCAGCAGCTCCTCGTTGATCAGGTCGACGTCGTCGTCGGAGCGCACCTCGGCGAGCCGCTTGTACATCTCCAGCCGGAGCCGCTCGCTCGGGATGTAGTCGTGCGGCAGGTGGGCGTCGACGGGGAGCTCGATGCGGACCTCGTTGAGCTCCGGCTCGCCCTCGCCCTTGAACTCGTGCACCGCCTCGCCGACCAGCCGGACGTAGAGGTCGAAGCCGACGTCGGCGATGTGGCCGGACTGCTCGCCACCGAGCAGGTTGCCGGCGCCGCGGATCTCGAGGTCCTTCATCGCGATCGCCATGCCGCCACCGAGGTCGGAGTGCTGGGCGAGCGTGGCGAGCCGCTCGTGCGCGGTCTCGGTCAGCGGCTTCTCGGACGGGTAGAGGAAGTACGCGTACGCGCGCTCGCGCGAGCGGCCGACCCGGCCACGCAGCTGGTGGAGCTGGGACAGGCCGAGGGTGTCGGAGCGCTCGATGATCATGGTGTTGGCGTTGGAGACGTCGAGGCCGGACTCGACGAGCGTCGTGCAGACGAGCACGTCGGAGCGCTTCTCCCAGAAGTCCAGCATCACCTGCTCGAGCTGGCGCTCGTTCATCTGCCCGTGCGCCGTCGCGACCCGGGCCTCGGGTACCAGCTCGCGGATCCGGGCGGCGGCCTTCTCGATCGAGTTGACCCGGTTGTGGATGTAGAAGACCTGGCCCTCGCGGAGCAGCTCACGGCGTACGGCGGCGATCACCTGGCGGTCCTCGTAGCCGCCGACGTAGGTGAGCACCGGATGGCGCTCCTCGGGCGGCGTGGTGATCGTCGACATCTCGCGGATGCCGGTGATCGCCATCTCGAGCGTCCGCGGGATCGGCGTCGCCGACATCGACAGCACGTCGACGCTCGTCCGCAGGCGCTTCATCTGCTCCTTGTGCTCGACGCCGAAGCGCTGCTCCTCGTCGACGATGATCAGCCCGAGGTCCTTGAACCGGACGTCGGGGTTGAGCAGCCGGTGGGTGCCCACGACGACGTCGATCGAGCCGTCGGCCATGCCGGCCATGACCTCGCGTGCCTCGGCGTCGGTCTGGAACCGGCTGAGCCCCTTCAGCACGACGGGGAAGCCGCTCATCCGCTCGGAGAACGTGCTCAGGTGCTGGGTGACGAGCAGCGTCGTCGGCACGAGCACCGCGACCTGCTTGCCCTCCTGGACGGCCTTGAACGCCGCCCGCACCGCGATCTCGGTCTTCCCGTAGCCGACGTCGCCGCAGACGAGCCTGTCCATCGGGACCGTGCGCATCATGTCGGCCTTGACCTCGTCGACCGTGCTGAGCTGGTCGGGGGTCTCCTGGAAGGGGAAGGCGTCCTCGAGCTCGCGCTGCCAGGGGGTGTCCGGGCCGAACGCGAATCCCTGCGTGGCCTGGCGCGCGGCGTACAGCTTGATGAGCTCGGCGGCGATCTCGCGGACCGCTCGGCGGGCCTTGTTCTTGCGCTTGGTCCAGTCGGCACCGCCGAGGCGGTCGAGCGACGGCGCCTCGCCGCCGACGTACCGCGTCACCTGGTCGAGCGCGTCGGCGGGCACGTAGAGGCGGTCGGCGGGACCGCCGCGCTTGCTCGCGCCGTACTCGAGGACGAGGTACTCGCGCACCGCTCCCCCGACCTCGCGCTGCTTCATCTCGACGAAGCGGCCGACGCCGTGCTGCTCGTGCACGACGTAGTCGCCGGCACGCAGCTCGAGCGGGTCGATCTGGCGCTTGCGCCGCGCGGGCATCTTGCGCATGTCGCGGGTCGACGCCTTCTGGCCGGACAGGTCCTCGCCGGTCAGCACGACGAGCCGGTTGGCCTCGTCGACGAAGCCGTGCGTGGCGGCGCCGCAGCTGATCGTCACGACGTCGGCCGCGAGGTCGGTGGCCTCCTGGACGTCCTCGGCGACGCGCGCCGGCACGTCGTGCTCGGCGAGCACCTCGCGCATCCGCTCGGCCGGGCCGTGGCCGGCGTGCAGCACGACGACGCGCTGGCCGTCGGCGCGCCAGCGGGCGATGTCGCCGATCGCGCGCTCCATCTCACCGCGATAGGCGTCTGCGGGCTTCGCGGACAGCACCCGGGTCGGGACGGCGTGCTCGTCGTCGACGGCGGCGTCCTCGATGCCGAAGGGACTCACCGTCCACCACGGCTTGCCCTGGCCGATGGCATGGGTCCGGACGTCGCCGATCTCGCGGTACGACGCGGCGCCGAGGTCGATCGGCGCCGTACCCCCGCCGGCGGCGGCCGCCCAGCTGGCGCCGAGGAACTCCTCGCTGGTCGCCACCAGGTCGTGGGCCCGGCGCCGGGCGCGCTCGGGATCGAGCACCAGCACGTGGGTGTCGTCGGGCATCAGGTCGACGAGCAGCTCCATCTCGTCGACGAGCACCGGGGCGAGCGACTCCATGCCCTCCACGGCGATGCCGGCCGCGATCTTGTCGGTGAGCTCGAGCAGCTGCGGGTGCCGGCGACCCAGCTCGGCGGCCCGCTCCCGCACCTCGTCGGTGAGCAGCAGCTCGCGGCAGGGCGGCGCCCACAGCCGGTCCAGCTTCTCCAGCGTGCGCTGGTCGGCGACGGAGAAGGAGCGGATCTCCTCGACGTCGTCGCCCCAGAACTCCACGCGGAGCGGGTGCTCCTCCGTCGGCGGGAAGACGTCGACGATCCCGCCGCGCACGGCGAACTCGCCGCGCTTCTCCACCAGGTCGACGCGGCTGTACGCCGCGCCCGCGAGGCGGCGTACGACGTCGTCGAGCGGAGCCGTGCCGCCGGGCTCGAGCTCGACCGGCTCGAGGTCGGCCAGGCCCTTGACCTGCGGCTGGAGCACCGACCGCACCGGGGCCACGACGACCCGCAGCGGGCCGTTGGACGGGTCGTTCCCGGGGTGCCGGAGCCTCCGCAGCACGGCCAGGCGGCGGCCCACCGTGTCGCTGCGCGGGCTGAGCCGCTCGTGCGGCAGCGTCTCCCAGCTCGGGTAGTACGCGACGTGCGCCGGGTCGACGAGGTCGCCGAGCGCCTCGACCAGGTCCTCGGCCTCCCGGGACGTGGCCGTCACCGCCAGCACCGAGCGGCCGGCGCCGACCAGCCCGGCGACGACGTACGCCCGCATCGCCTCGGGGCCTGTGAGGTCGAGCGCGGGCACGGCACCGCCGCTGGCATCGGCCATCGCCTCGTCGAGCGTCGGGTCGGCCAGGACGGCGGCGGCGAGGCCGGAGAGGTGCACGGCGGTCCCTTCGGGCGGTTGCAGGTGGGTGCAGGCAACACGGAAGCCCCCGGTCAGGCCTGACAGGGGGTGCGTCGCCGAGTCTACGAGAACGTTGAGTCGGGCCTCCCTCACAGGTGGGTTGGGCCCGGACGCAACGTCAGTCTGTGCGCTCGGCGTACGCCGTGGCGGCGGCGTAGACGTCGTCGATGTAGGTCTGGGAGTGGTTGTAGGAGAACACCGCGTCCGCCCAGCCGGCGCCGGAGGTGAGGTCGTGGCCGTCGGCGCACAGGTATCGCGCGGCGGCGAAGGCGGCGTCGTCGATGTCGTTGGGATCGGCCACGCCGTCGCGGTCGCCGTCGGCGCCCCACGTCTCCCACGTCGACGGGATGAACTGGAGCGGGCCCACGGCGTGGTCCCAGGTCGGGTCGCCGTGCCAGGCGGTGCTCTCGGGGGTGGCCGGGATCGCGGCGAACTTCCTCCCGTCGAGCGCCGGGCCGAGCACCGCGGACGACGAGTGCCCGTCCTCGCCGAGGGTGCGACCGCCGAGGGTGCCGTGCTGGGACTCGACCCAGCCGATGCCGGCCAGCGTCGTCCAGCCGACCTCGCAGTCCTCCGGCTCGGCGAGCTGGGCGTTCGCGTAGGCGCGGACCGCGGGTGCGGGGATCCCCGCCCTGGCTGCGACGTCGGCGACCCAGGCGGGGTCGACGACCGTGGGGGCCGCGGGCGCGTCGTCCGGCTGGGGCGCCAGCCTCGCGTGCGGACGGGGCGCGTCGACGTACCGCGGCTGGTCGGCGACGACCAGCGGTTGCCGAGCCAGGATCGTCTGGGACAGTGCGTAGCCGAGACCGGCGACGACGACCAGCGCGGTGGCGAACGCCGCGATGAGACGGCCAGGGCTCATCCGAAGCGGCCGTGCACGTAGTCGCTCGTGCGCTGGTCCTGCGGGCTCTGGAACATGGCAGCAGTATCCCCGTGCTCCACGATGACCCCGGGCGTGCCCTGGGAGGCGAGGAAGAACGCGCACTGGTCGGAGACCCGCGCCGCCTGTTGCATGTTGTGGGTGACGATGACGATCGTGACCTCGCGCGCGAGGTCCTTCATCGTCTCCTCGATGACCCGGGTGGAGGTCGGGTCGAGCGCCGAGCACGGCTCGTCCATCAGCAGCACGCGCGGCTTGATCGCGAGCGAGCGCGCGATGCAGAGGCGCTGCTGCTGGCCGCCGGAGAGGCCGCCGCCGGGTGCGTCGAGGCGGTCCTTGACCTCGTTCCAGAGGCCGCCCTTGCGCAGGCAGGACTCGACGAGCTCGTCCTTCGCCGAGCGCGAGGCCTTGGTGCCGGTGAGCTTGAGGCCGGCGAGCACGTTCTCGCGGATCGACATGGCCGGGAACGGGTTCGGCTTCTGGAACACCATGCCGATGGCCCGGCGGGCGTCGATGAGCCGCTTGCCCAGGTCGTAGATGTCCTCGCCGTCGAGCAGCACCTGGCCGCCCAGCTGGGCGGACGGCACCAGCTCGTGCATGCGGTTGAGGATGCGGAGGAACGTCGACTTGCCGCAGCCCGAGGGCCCGATCAGCGCGGTGATCCTGCCGGCGGGCATCGTCAGGGAGACCCGGTCCAGCACCTTGTGCTGACCGAACCACGCGGTGATCTCGCGGGCCTCGATCTCGGCGAGGCGGGCGCTCGGGGCGGGAGTGGTCGCGGGGAGTACGGCGGTCTGGTCGGAGGCGGTCATCGTCGTTCCTGTACGTCGTGCGTGGATGGGTGCCGCCGGCCCGTCCGGAGGGACGGACAGGCCGGCGGCGGTTGGTGCTACTGCGTCACTTCTTGGCCTTGACGACCTTGATCGTGAAGGTCTTGGTCCCGGCGAGGTGCGTGGCGTCGCCGGCGTACCGGATGGTCAGCTTGTGCTTGCCCGGCTTCATCTTCTTGAGGGTGAAGGCGGCCTTGCCCTTCTTGAGCTTGGCCGAGTCGAGCTTCTTCTTGCCCTTCGAGACCGTCACCTTGCCGGTGGCGCCCTTGATGCTGACGACGCCCTTCGCGGTCGCGACCTTGGCCTTCTTCTTCAGCGCGAGCTTGGCCGGGAACGACTCCGCGATCTTGACCTTGGCCTTGGCGGCCACGTCGGACACCGTGACGGAGGCGGTCGCCTCGGACGGGTCGTAGCCCGCGGCCGGGACGAAGACCGCGCGGTAGGTGTGGGCACCGGCCGCCACGTTCGACAGGTTCGCGGTGGCGGTGCTCGACACGAGCGGAACGCCCGAGGCGACCTTGGTGGCGCCCTCGTAGAAGTCGAACGTGCCCTGCGGCGCGGTCTTGCCCGAGACCGAGGCGACGAGTCGCGAGGACTTCGCGGCCGGGCTGGTCGCGACGAGCTTGCTCGCCGTCGCCACCTGGACGTTGGTCTTGAAGTTGGTCACCTTGCCCTGGGTCGCCTGGCCGCAGACGCCGCCGTTGGCCGGGGTGGCCAGCTGCTCGAAGCCGGCCGCCGAGATCATGTCGCGCGACGCGGTCGCGCACAGCGCCCCGGCGGTGCCGAAGGCGGCCTGGACCGCCGCGTTGTTCAGGTCGGTGCCGCGGACGACGTTGTAGAGCGCGCGGTCGGCGCTCCAGCCACCCTCCAGCCGCAGGGTCGTGCCGAGCAGGCCGGCGCGACCCTTCGAGAACGGCGCGATCGCGTCGGCGTCGCCCTTGATGGTGGCGTCGTCGTGCTCCTGGACCTCGGACACCTTGGTGAAGTCGATGTTGGCGGTGCCGCCCTTGATCGCGTTGAGCTGCGAGGTGAAGAAGCTGCGCGTGCCGGACCCGGTCTGCGGGATCTTCGGCTTGATCGTGCCGGCCGCGCCGCCGACCTGGCTCCAGTCGGTGATCGTGCCCTCGTAGATGCCGAGGATCTGCTGCGGCGTGAGCGAGGCGGGAGCGTGCGAGGGGACGCTGTTCGACACGGCCATCACGAGGGTGTCGAGTGCGAACGGGAAGGCCTGGAGGCCGGCCGCGGTCTCGGCGGGCGAGTTCTCGGCGGAGGACCGCGCGAAGTCGATGTCGGTGTTGTTGTCCGCACCGTAGAGCTTCGCCTTGCCGTTGCCCGAGCCGTTCGGCCGGGGGAACGCGGCGTTGTTCGGCAGCGCGATGGTGCCGCCACCGGTCGCGGCGTACGTCGCGATCCGGAACGCCGGGGCCGGCGTCCTGGCGTTCCACGCGTCGGCGAACACCTTCATCGCGTGCTGGCTGGTGTCCGAGCCGACGCCGATCAGGTCGGCCGTCGTCGGGGCGAAGGTGGTGTCGTCCGGGTCGACCGCCGCCGATGCCGGACCTGCCGACAGCGCGATCGCCGAGCCGGCGAGGGCGGCCGCGACCGCGCCCGCCAGAGTCCTGCGTACGAACATCTGAGGTTCCATTCCTGTGATGTGGTGCCTGGTGTCGTGCAGAGGTGGTGTTGCGGTTTCGCCGTCCCGAGGCGACGAAGTCAGTGGTGTTCGGTCACATGAGGTTGGGCAGCAGACGCGTGACGACGTCGGTCGTCGTCCAGGAGAGGGCGATCACCAGCGGCGTCGCGACCACCCAGACCAATGCGGTCGACCAGCGTTGCCGTGCGGCGATGACCGCCAGGGTCAGCGCCAGGAGCAGGGCCAGGCACAGCGCCAGCAGCGGCAGCGCGCTGATGTCGTTGGCCATCGCCTGCTCGCTCTCGGGCACCGCGGCCGCGCGGCCGGCCGGCGCGGGGAAGCCCTTCTTCGCGTCGGCGTCGACGTAGACGACCGAGCTCGGGCCCAGGGCGCCGAGGCGGCCCTCGCCCTCGGCGGTGACGAGGGTCAGGCGCGCGGCACCGTCGGCGGGCGGCTGCGGCAACGGGTCGCCGGCGCGGCGCACCCCCACGACCCGGAAGACCTTCCTGCCCTGCCCGCTGACCACCGTGATCCGGTCGCCGGCGGCCAGCGCCGTGATCTCCGCGAAGGGGGCGCCGTACGTCGTGGACCGGCCGTAGACGACCGAGACGCCGGCCTGCCCGGGCAGCACCGTGTCGCGACGGTGCCCCGGCCCGGCGAGCAGGTCGCCCGACGCGGTGCCCTCGACGACGACCTGCTCGAGCTCGATGCCCGGGACCGTCAACAGGGCCACCGGGTCGCCCGCCGGGACGACCGGGCCGACGGGCGCCGTCGCGCCGGCCAGCTGCCCGCGGAGCTCGTCGTACAGGACGTCCTGCGAGCGACCCTGTGCCAGGGGCGACAGGAAGAGCATCTGCGCCGCGACCCAGAGGCAGACGATCGCGACCATCGTGAAGGTCGACGACAGCACCGAGGCGGTCTCCTCGGCGGTGCTCGGCGGTCCGGCCGGCCGCTGCGGCGCGGTCGGCCTGCGCCGCGCCGCCTTCGTCCTCGGCCGCTTCGGCGCTCGGCGCGGACGCAGGGGCGTACGGCGGGGCGCGGTGGTCGGCACGCCCGCCGCCTCGGGCGGGTCCAGGGTCGCGGTCACCGGCGACCTCGCAGCAGCGGGATGGCCACGCGCAGGACGACGCTCGCCACGCAGCCGATCGCGCCGAGCAGGATCAGCAGCGGCAGCACTCCGCCGGCGACGTCGGACCCGACGGACTGGGTCGCCGGCATCGCCAGGGCCTCGGGCTCCGCCGAGGGCGACGGAGCGGCCGAGGGCGAAGGAGCCTTCGAGGGGGCGTCGCCCGCCCCGGGCGCCGTCTCGGGCGGCGTCACTCCCCCACCGGCGTCCCCGGCCGGGGGCTCCGGTGCACCACCCGTCGGCTCGGTGGTCGGCTCGTCGTTGGGCTGCCCCGTGGGCTGCTCCGTGGACTCCTGCGCCTCGACGGCGTCGGCGACGTCCTGGGCGGAGTCGTAGAGCCGCGCCGTCACCCCCGTCCTCTCGATCGGCAGGTAGCCGCCGGGGAGCTCGCCGTTGCCCGGGCCGATCTTCTGGCCCTCGGTCGTCGAGACCCGGATGAACTGCGCGACCTTGTCCGCGTCCTCCTGGTCGACGTCCTGGAGCCGCGCGGCCGTGTACACGACCATCGTGCCGGGGTACGCCGAGGTGGACTTGCGCACGTCGGCCTGGTCGAGGACGAAGGGCTCGTGCGGCTCGACCTGCTTCGTCAGCCGCAGCGCGGCGCCGAGGGTGCGCTCGGTCGGAGCGACGTAGTGGTTGCGCTTGGTCTCGATGGCCGCCGTCCGCAGGCCGTACCGCTCCGCGTCGCCCAGGCTGACGAGGCCCAGCACGAACCGGGAGCCGAAGGACTGCCGGTCGATCCGGCCGAGCTTGTAGAGGCCGGTGCTGGTGTCGAAGTCGCACCGGGTCTGCACGTTCGGCCAGGCGTCGAGGAGGGCCTCCGCGACCTTGCGCAGGCTCGTGACCGGCGCGGCCAGCTGCGTGAAGTAGACGCCCGGGTTCTTCTGCCGGCAGTCGCTCTGCGTCTCCGGGACGTAGGTGTCCAGCAGCGGGATGTCGGCGCGCGGGAGCGACAGCTTCTTGTACTCCGGGTTGACCACCGTGCCCCACGGATCCGGCTTGCCGTTGACGAACGCCATGGCGTCCTTGTCCGCCGCGATGTACTCGGTCAGCTGCTGGATGACGTCCGACGAGGTCGAGAGCGACAGCAGCGACGCCCCGGCCTCCTGGGCGGACTGGCTCAGCCCCGGGTTGAGCGCGATGAACTCGGGATCCGTCATCAGCGCCACGGCGTTCGACGACATCCCGGGATGCCCGCGGCCCATCTCGGAGCCGAGGTAGGACTGCGTCACGAGCTTGGCGAGCAGCCGGGCGTTCAGCTTCAGCCTGGTGTAGTCGCCCTTGTTGTCGGGCCTGTCGATCTGGTAGCCGATCGCGAACCCGGTGACGGCCGTGGGCGCGTAGCCGACCGGGTCGTCGCCTGCCTCGTGCGCCGACGACACGACCGCAGCCGCGCCCTCGCCCGAGGTCATCAGGTTCCACCCGGCCTCGTCCGACATCTGGTTGTGCTGGAACTTGAAGCGCTTCTTGTCCAGGCAGTACGCCGGCGCCCACTGGAGAGCCGCCTGCGCCAGGAGCTCGGAGCCGTAGAAGCCGGTCGGCGGACGCTTGTCGAGGATGTCGCAGGTGTCCGGCGGCAGCCCGAAGGTGATCGGGATCGAGAAGCGGTTCATCCAGTTCGACGGCGACCACCACAGCGCCGGCGAGACGGCCTGGTCGGCACCCTCGTTGGCGAAGTTGCTGGAGCCGGGCAGGAATCCGCCACCCTTGCGGCACGCCTGGTCCGCGAGCGTCATCGGGTCCGCGGGCTGCGCGCAGCTCACGCCGACGATCGGGATCACCACGATCGAGCAGGCCGTCTCGTGGTTGCACCCGAGCGACTCGTTCTCGACGTCCGAGCGGACCTCGAACTGCACCTCACCGGTGCCGTCGAGCTCGGTGAAGGCGGCGAGCTCCGCCGGCGGGAAGGCCGCGCCGACCGCGGCCTCCGGGGGCATGTTGTCGGAGTCGCACGCCGCGAACGTCTCGCCCTTCGCCGTCACGAACGGCGTCAGGTGGGTGTAGTACTCCGGCGTGTCCGCCGTCGGGCACACGTCGGCGGCCGGCCACGGCGTCATGCCGGAGAGGCGGTCGGGCGCGGTCGCACCGGCGTGCACGTCGCGGGTCCACGCGTTCTCGCCGTCCGACCGCTGCACCTGGGAGCGCTGCGCGACCGACCCGGTCCAGCAGGTCTCGGGGCGCAGCTGCTCGGCCGGCGGCAGCGACGGGTCGTCGGTCCCGCGGCACTGCATGATGACGACGGGATACTCCTGGTTGAGCCCGTTCTCGCCGTACGGGTTGCTGGCCCGGCCGCCGCTGGGCTGGGCGCCGGACCAGCTGATCAGGATCCGCTGGCGGCCACGGAGCTCCCTGGTCTTGTCGGCCTCGACCGTGACGTCGTAGTTCTCGAAGGAGTACGTCGACCCGTCCGGCTGCGCCCACGTGCGCGTGAGAGTCTTGGTCGCCTTCCAGCCGTCGTCGACCTTCGCCTGCTTCGCCACGGTCGGCTGCACCCGCGCGGGCTCGGCCGAGGCCGCGAGCGGCGCGACGAGCGCGCCGAGCAGCGCGCCGGCGAGGGCGAGTCGACGCAGCCGGGCGGTCACGAGCGGCCTCCGGCCTTGAGCTGGCGGCGCCGGCGCATCGCGACGACGTACAGGCCGGGCAGCAGCACGAGCGCGAGGAGCTCGGCGATCGCGACCCACCGGAAGGTGTCCTCGTCGGCGCTGCGGCTGGCGGCGAGCTCGGTCGGGTTGGCGTAGATCGCCTCGCCGGCCGTGCCACCCGTCGTGTCGCTCGTGGGCACCGTCGTGCCGTCGGCCGAGATCGCCTGGCCGGTCTCGGGGTCGATCGCCGCAGGGGCGTCGCCGGGCGCCGCGGCTCCCCCACCGCCGGCGCCTCCGCCGGCGTCCCCGGCTCTCGCACCGGCTCCCCCGCCACCGCCTGCCGCGCCCCCGTCGGTCGCGTCGTCGGTGCCGCCCTCGTCGGTGCTCGGCTGGTTGGTGCCGGTCTCGGTGCCGCACGGCCCCTCACCGGACTTGTCGCAGGCCGCCGGCTGGGGCGCGACGTCGGCGAGCACGTTGTGGTTGAGGTTCTTGCCGTCGAACGTCGGGTTGTTGCAGGAGCGCACGTCGCGATCCGTGAGGTCGACGGCGGGGTCGGCGTCCTTCAGCTTGGACAGCTGCTCGAAGCCCGCCTGCACCAGGTTCAGCGGCAGCGGCGAGTAGCCGTAGGGACCGGCCTTCGTCTGCCCGGCGCACAACGAGTAGTACATGAAGTCGGCGAGCGTCTGCCGCTTCGAGGTCGTCATCCGCGGGTCGTCGGCCCCGGTCGGGATGATCATGTAGGAGTACGACGAGATCGGGTACGCCCGCGGGTCCGGGTTGGTGTAGACGTCGTCGAGGATCTGCGTCAGGTAGAGCTGGCTGGTGGAGTCCTGGTTGATCTTCGCCTTCGTCAGCGCGACCGCGGTGTTGTACTGCGTCGGCTCGACGAAGTAGCCCGCCTCGTTCTCGACCTTCACGACCGGGTAGTCGGCGTTGATCGGGTACGAGTACTCGACGTACCCGATCATCCCGTTGCCGGCGAAGCCCTTGATCGTGTTCATCACCTGGTCGGAGCCGGCCTGGCTGACCATCTGGCTGCCGGCCTGCTTCGGGTAGTAGGACGTGAGGCCGGCCTGCCCGAAGTACGGGCGCCAGATGTTCGGGTACTCGTGGTCGAGCCAGGTCGTGAACTGCGCCGTGGTGCCGGAGCCGTCGGAGCGGACGACCGGCTTGATCGGCAGCGACGGGAACGTGCGGCCGTTGTTGTCCTTCGCGATCGCCGGGTCGTTCCAGTTGGTGATCTGGAGCGTGAAGATCTTCGCGATGGTCTCGCCCGAGAGGCGCAGGTTGCGGACCAGCTCGTCGCCGATCTTCAGCTGGTAGGTGAACGCCGTGCCGCCGGCCACGATCGGCAGGTAGGCGTAGGGCCGGCCGTTGCTGGTGTCGGCCTGGCCGCGCTCGTCGGTGCCCTGGTAGGGGATCTCGGAGATCGCGAAGTCGGTGCTCGCCTGCGAGAAGTCCTTGCGTCCCTTGGTGGATCCGCCGCCGGTGTAGACGACCTTCATGCCGTTGGAGTCCACGTCGGCGATCCACTGCTGGACGATCAGCTCCGACCAGGTGGAGCCGGTGCCCTCGATCTGCGCGTACGTCGTGGCGCTCGCCGTACCGGGCAACGAGGCGACGCAGGCCAGCGACAGCGCGAAGGCCACGATCAGGCGGATACGGCGGGTCACGAGCGCTCCTCGGTGGAGTAGGTGGTGTCGGCCTGCTGCGAGACCGGACCCATCTCGACGAGCGGGTTGGAGTGGACGAGGTCGACGGCCGGTCGGGTTCGGCCCGGGCGCGACCCCTTCGCCTTCTTCGGCCGGGCGACCACGCGGGCGACGACGAAGAGGATCAGCACGACCGCCATCAGCACGGTCGCGGCAGCGAACGCGCGGGCGATGGCGTTGGGCTCACCCGACCGGACGGTCGAGTAGATGAAGAGCGGCAGCGAGTTCATGACGCCGTCGGTCGGGCCGGTGACGAAGAACTGCGCGTTGCCGGAGGTCAGCAGGACCGGGCTGGTCTCGCCGATGCCGCGGGCGACACCGAGGATGCAGGCGGTCGCGAGGCCCGGGCGGGCCGTCGGCAGCACGACGTACCAGACCGTCTTCCAGCGGCTGGCGCCGAGCGCGAGGCTGGCCTCGCGCAGGCCGTCGGGGACGACCCGCAGCACCACGTCGGCCGCGCGGGCGATGATCGGCAGCATCATCACGCCGATGGCGAGCGCGGCGGCCAGGCCCGAGCGCGGGAAGCCCAGCGTGACGATGAAGACGGTGTAGATGAAGAGGCCGGCGACGATGGACGGCAGCGCGGTCATCGCCTCCACGACCGTGCGTACGACGCGGGCGAACCGTCCGCCCACCTCGCTCATGAAGACCGCGGTGCCGATGCCGAGCGGCAGCGTGATGGCGATCGCGATCGCCACCTGGATCAGCGAGCCGAGGACCGCGTGGGCCACGCCGCCCTTGTCGAAGGGGTCCTTCGGGCCGACGCCCGCCATGTCGTCGACGTAGAAGTTCAGGTGCCGCAGCGGCTCGATGCCCTTGACCACCACGAAGACGATCGCGCTGAGCAGTGCCGCGCCGACCACCATCGCGCCGACGGTGACGGTGGTGGCGGCGATCCGGTCGCGGACCTCGACCAGCCCGCCGGTCATGCCGGCCGTCACGGCGGTGACGAGCAGGATGCAGGCGAACCAGACCACGAGGAACCACGGCAGGCCCTGCAACGGCAGCAGGCGCTGGGTGATCAGCCAGGCGAGGCCTGCGGCCGACGCGATGCTGCCGATGCGCAGGAACCTCTCGTCCGCCGTCAGCCCGCCGAGCGAGCCGCGCGGGGCGGGCGGCGGCGCGTCGTCGTCGTACCGCGGCAGGAACGTCTGCCCGACAGCGGTGCTGTCGGTGGCGAGGGTCTCGGTCATGTCGCGTCCGTCCCGGCGCCCGAGCGGCTTCGGTTGACGATCACGGCCGCGATCGTGTTGACGACGAGGGTGATGAGGAAGAGCACGAAGCCCGCGGCCAGGAGCGCGGAGAGCTGGCTCTTGCTGGCGTCGCCGAATCGGCCGGCGATCAGCGCGGAGACGGTGTTGCCGCCGATCTCGAGCACGCGCCACTTCGCCTCGAAGGACGGCGACAGGATCAGCAGCACGGCGATCGTCTCGCCGAGCGCCCGGCCCAGGCCGAGCATGGTGCCGCCGATGATGCCGCCGCGCCCGAAGGGCAGCACGACGGCCCGGATCATGCCCCAGGTGGTGGCGCCGAGCGCGAGCGCGGCCTCCTTCTCACCCGGTGGCGTCTGCGAGAACACCTGCCGCATCACGGCGCACGACATCGGCAGCACCATCATCGCAACGGCGATGCCCGCGGCGAACATGCTGAAGCTGTAGTTGGAGATGACGGCGTCGACCAGCGCGGCGTCCGGGTCTGCGTTGTGCACCTCGAAGAGCGGGATCCAGCCGAGGTTGCGGTCCAGCCACACCGAGAACTCCGCGGCGTGCTCCATGATCAGGAAGTAGCCCCACAGGCCCCAGATGATCGACGGCACCGCGGCCATCAGGTCGACCAGGGAGACGAGGGTGCTGCGCAGGAACGCCGGTGCGTACTCGCTGATGTAGAGCGCGGTCAGCAGCGCCAGCGGGAAGGCGATCGACATCGCCACCAGCGCGACCATGACGGTGCCGGTCAGCACCGCACGGATGCCGAGGATGTCGGCCTCCGGCTGCCAGGTGGCCTCCGTGAAGAAGTCGAGGCCGTAGTGGGTGAGCGTCGGCCACGCCTGCCAGCCGAGGAACAGGCCGACCCCGCCGGTGATGACGAGGACGGTCGCGCCGACCGCGCGGATGGAGTGGACGAACACCAGATCCTGTCCGGTGGCCTTCCGCGATATCTCTCGCGGGGCGACCTCGACGGAGGCGTCCTGGACAGGGAGCGTCGTCACCTGGGTTCTTCCTGGCTGAGCACGGGCCGCGCACCCGGTGGGGCACGCGGTCGAAACGCCAGAAGTCTCAGGAGGACACCGAAACGAACGGCCCGTCGGCGGTGAACGATCGGCGAACAGCAACGGCTGGTTTGCCCAACTTCGTGGCCGATCCGTTTGTGCGTAGCCCGGACGGGTCATTCTCGGCCGCCCGAGTGGGCCTCGGGTGTCGGAGCCCGGCGATGACAGCTGCTGTTCGCCTTCCCGGCCGCGCCTGATGCGGCCGGATACCGCAATGTGAGGATCCGGTCGGAGTTAGCGGCTCCTCGGCCCTCCCCCTTCGTACGGTTCGACCACCAGCGCGCACGGGAGGCGCGCCGGAGGGAGAAGAGTGACCATGAAGCTTCGGGGCGAGAACCTGACCTGGCGCGAGATCGACGGCGATCTCGTGATCCTGGATCTCCGATCATCGACCTACCTGACGGCCAACGCGAGCGCCACGGTGCTGATGAAGCAGCTCACCGAAGAGCGCTCGGCCGGCGAGCTGGCCAGCTCGCTGGTCGCCACCTTCGGCATCAGCGAGCAGCAGGCCGCGCAAGACGTGCAGGCGTTCCTCGACGAGCTCGCGGGGAGCGACCTGCTCGAGACTGCCTGACCGGCAGAGTCCGCGCCGACGGGGCCCTCGGAACCGTCGGGAACTCATCCAGGGAGGGAGGTGAAATCATGGACACCCAGTACGAGTCCCCGAAGCTGAAGCAGCTTGGCTCCGTCAAGGCCCTGACCCTCGGTGAGGGCTGGGAGGGCGACGACGACACGCTCCTGTGGTTCATCCGCTACGGCGTCGACTACAGCTGACAGCCAGGACGGGGTGTCAGGGGTCGCCCGGCCGGGCGACCCCTGACATCCCGCGAGACCACGACGGCACATCGAAGCAAAGGGGGTGCGAAGATGACGACCACGACTCACGCCGGGTACGCACGTTGCACCCCGCTCGAGACCGCGACCGGCTGGGTCTACGGGCGTACGACGCCACCGCCGCTGCCCGGCACCCGGCGTACGCCGCGCGAGGCGCTCGACGACGCCATCCGACCCGCCCTGCTCGCCGGTCCCTGCTACGTGACGTTCTCCGGTGGTCGCGACTCCTCTGCCGTGCTGGCCGCCGCAACCGCGCTCGCGCGCCGCGAAGGCCACCCCCTGCCGATCCCGGTCACCCGGTGCTACCCCGACATCCCGGCGACGGACGAGTCCCGGTGGCAGCGCATGGTCATCGACCACCTCGGCCTCTCCGAGTGGGTCCGCTTCGAGCTCCGGAAGGACGAGAGCGACCTCCTCGGCGACACGGCCCGCGCCGGCCTGCGCACCCGCGGACTGCTCTGGCCGGCGCCCCTGCAGGCACACGGCTTCGTCTTCGAGCAGCTGCACGGTGGCTCGCTGCTCACCGGTGAGGGCGGCGACGCGGTGTTCGGCGCCCGCCGGATCACTCCGCTCACCGTGATGCGCCGGCGCGGGAAGCCGAGCCGCGCGCTCGTGGGCGGTGCGATCACGAGCTCGCTCCCCAGGCCGCTGCGGCGCCGCCGGGCCGAGCGCCGCGCCCGCACGTCGGCCCAGAGCCGATGGCTGACGCCGGCCGCCCTCGAGCGGCACGCCCGACTGGTCGCGAACGACGCGGCCCAGGAGCCACTGCGCTACGACGAGGCCACGTGGGCGATCAGGTGGTGGCGCTCCTTCACGACGATCAGGCACAACCACACGCTTGCCGCCGCCGAGTTCGGCATCACGGCCCACGATCCGCTGATCGATGCCGGCTTCCTCGCCGCACTGGCGCGTGCCGGAGGGGTCGGGGGCTTCCTCGGCCGAACGTCCGTGATGCGCGCGCTCTTCTCCGACGTCCTGCCGCCCGAGGTGGTGGCGCGGCAGACGAAGGCGGCGTTCAACCTCGTCAATCGCGGCGAGGCGACCACGGAGTTCGCTCGCAGCTGGGACGGCTCCGGTGTCGACCACGACCTCGTGGACGCCGAGAGGCTGCGCGAGGTCTGGCTCTCCGACCGTCCCACCATGGCCACCGGGCTGCTCCTGCAGCAGGCCTGGATGGCCTCGGAGGGGCTGCTCCCATGACCCTCCCCCGACGGATCCCGCGCGTGACGCCGGCGGAGATCCCCAGCCTGCTCGCCGCCCTGCTCCTGGCGGTCGTCGTCGAGGTCGGGCTGCGGGTGACCACGCTCCCCCGCCTGGCCCGACTCCTCGGCACCAGGCTGGTCATGGACGGGATCGACGCGGACGCGGCGGCCGGGTCGACCGACCGCTCCACCCCGCCGCCGCCGCTCCCACCGTGGGCGATCAAGCGGCTGTGCGCCGTACGACGCGTGCTGAGGCACTGGCCCTTCGGCGACACCTGCCTGCGCCAGGCGCTCGTGGGCGGCGGACGGCTGCGCCGCCTGGACCCCGCCCTGGTGGTCGGCGTGGCGAAGATCGACGGCGAGGTCAGGGCGCACTCCTGGCTGCTCGTCAACGGCGCCGTCGTGGACCCGTTGTTCGCCGCCGGCTCCTACCGGCCCCTGACATCCATCTCGACAGGACTCGCGACATGACGACCCTCACCCGGCTGTACGGCCTCAACGTCCGGTCGCAGGTCCCGCTCTACCAGCACCGCCTGCTGGCGCCGTCCGATCCGGTCGACCTCGACATCGTCCTCGGTGCGCGGCGCGGCGCGACGGAGGCGCCTCCCCCGGGTCGCATCCTGCTGGACCTCCAGGTGGATCGGCAGCTCTACACCGGGAGCGTGGCGGAGGACGCCTACCACCTGCGCTTCTACAACGCCTGCGACATCGAGATCGACCGCGACCTGCACCGTGCCGTGGTCCACCCCGTCGGCGCGACCGACGAGGCGCTGCTCTCGGTGATCGTGGGCGGCACGCTGCTCGCGTTCCTGCTCGCGCTGCGCGGCGAGACCGTGCTCCACGCCAGCGCCGTACAGATCGGCGACGTCGCCCTGGGCTTCGTCGGCGCCTCGGGCATGGGCAAGTCCACGACCGCGACCCTCATGTGCGCCGACGGCGCGCGGCTCATCACCGACGACCTGCTGCGCCTCGACCTGTCGCAGACGCCACCGACGTGCTCGCTCGGCGCGACCGAGCTGCGCCTCCGCAAGGCAGCGGGCGACCTGGCGGGTCGCTTCGACCGCCAGCCGACCCAGCGCGTCACCGGCGACGAGCGCGATGCCCTCGGCGTCTCCGTGGCCGACACGGAGGACCTCCCGCTCGCCGGCCTCGTCGTACCGGCTCCCGATCACTCGGGACAGTCGGCACGAGCGAGCGTGCACCGGCTCGGGACGAAGGAGGCCTTCCTCATGCTGTCCCGGTTCCCCCGGCTGCTGGGCTGGCAGGACGGCCTGTTGCTCGGGCAGCAGTTCCAGCAGCTGGGCGACGTCGTCGAGGCGGTGCCGCTGTACGTCGCGCGGCTGCCCTGGGGGCCGCCGTTCGCCGACGACCTCGCGGCCGACGTCCGACGGGCGGTCGGGATCGGCGAGCTCGTGCCGACGATCGCCGCCGGCTGACGAGGAGCCTGGCGTGACCAGAGGACAGACGGGGCGCGGCGCACGGATCGGGCGCGCGCAACGGCAACCGTCGATCGACGACCTGCTGGTCGACGTCTGCGTCGGCCGCCCGCCGACGGTGCCCACGGAGGAAGGCGCCGTCGACGAGATCATCCGGGCGGCCAGGTTCCACCGGATCGCTCCCCTGACCCAGGTCGCGCTGAAGGAGCAGTACCCGGACACCGCCGAGCGCCTGCGGATGCACCGTGACCAGGCGATGTTCCACCACCTGCGGACGATCGCCACGCTCGACCGGATCGGGACGGCCCTGGACGGGATCCGCTGGCTCACCTTCAAGGGGCCGGTGCTGTCCGAGCTCGCCCACCCGCTGCCGGGACTGCGTTCCTACGCCGATCTCGACGTCCTGCTGGCGCCCGAGGACCTCCGGGCCGGCTGCGAACGCCTGACCGAGAGCGGCTGGACCATCACCGGGCCGGAAGCGGCGCTCCGCTTCCGTCCGGTCAACGGAGAGGTCTCCCTGCTCGGCCCCGACGGCACGGTCCTGGACCTGCACTGGGCCATGATCAACCCGGCCGAGCGGCGGTCGCACTTCACGGTCCCGACCGAGAGCCTGCTCGCGCGGCGCGTGCCGGTGACCCTGGGGTCGGCGCGGGCCTGGACGCTGGACGAGGCCGACACGCTCGTCCACGTCTGCATGCACGCCGCACTCGCGGGCGCCAGCCGGCTGGGCCACCTCCTCGACGCGGACCAGCTGGCGCGCCGTACGGAGGACTGGGACGCCGTCGCCCGGCGGGCGCGGGACTGGTCGGCGAGCGCCCAGGTCGGCCTCGTCCTGGGCCGGACGTCCCGCCTGCTCGGCACCCCCGTGCCCGCTGACCTCCGCCGCCTCTTCGGGCTGTCGCCGGCGTTCGGGGCGCTCACCGCGACGGTCGACCGTCTCTGGCCGATCCAGCGCCTGCGTCACGACGAGTCGGTTCCGCGTCTGGTCGCCCGCGGCGCCCGGAGGAGCGCGGTCCGCAGCCTCGCGGCGATCGGCAGGAACGCCTTCCTGGGGCTGGTCCATCGCGTGCGGGAGCGCGGCTCGGCGCCGCCCGCGAAGCCCGTCCGGCGGGTCGCTGCCGACCCGCGAGCGGTCGAGGGCTACCTCGCTGCGGTCGAGGACCTCACCCGCCCATCGCGCGACTCGCAGGTGCCACCGCTGCTCCTGGGACGGGTCGACCTCCTCCGGCCGGGCAGCGTGCCCACACGACAGGACGCCTGAGATGGCTGCCGACATCGAGCCGACCGACGCACTCGCACTCAGGGCCGCCGCGCGCTCTGCCCCCAAGTCGTTCGGCCGCCTGTCGCGGCTGGTCCGGGCGAGCGTCTCGCTGGTGTGGTCGTCGGCCCATCGGCTGTTCATCGCCCTCATCGCGCTGCAGGTGCTCGCGGCCGTCGCCCTGGCCGGCCAGGTGCTGGCGGTCAAGGAGCTCCTCAGCGCGGTCCTCGCCGCCGAGAGCGACCACGACACGGCCGCCGCGCTCACGCCGATCCTCGTGCTCGCGGGGCTCTCCGCACTCGCCGCCGTGGCCGTCGCACTCCAGGCCCAGCTGCAGCGCCTGCTCAGCGAGTCCGTCACGCGCACCATGTGGGACAAGGTGCTGTCGGTCGCGACCGGCGTGGGCCTCCGCTTCTTCGAGTCGCCCGAGTTCTTCAACCGGCTGAACCGGGTCCAGACCAGCGCACTCGTCCGGCCGTACCAGGTGACCCAGGGCCTGCTCTCGGCTGCCGGCGCCCTCGCGGCCGGCGTCGGCCTCGGTCTGGTCCTGCTGGGCGTGGCGCCGATCCTCCTGCCCCTGGTCGTCATCGGCGGCATCCCGCTGCTCCTCACCAGTCGGCGCGAGTCCAGGCTGGAGTTCTCGTTCGCCGTGCAGCAGACCCCGCGCCTACGGCTCCGGAGCTACCTCGCGACACTGCAGACCGGCCGCGACGAGGCGAAGGAGATCCGGGCGTTCGGACTCGGTGGCTGGCTGCGTGGCCGGTTCGACGGGATCTACGCCGACTACCTCCACGACCTGCGGCGGCACGTACGCCGGCGCAGCGTCCTCAGCCTGGTCGGCCAGGTCGGCTCGGCCATCGTCCTCGGTGCGACGCTGGTGGTCCTCGTGGTGCTCATCAGCCGCGGCGAGATCGGTGTGGCCGCAGCGGGTGCCGCCGTCGTGGCCATCCGGATGCTGGGCAGCCAGGTGCAGACCCTCTTCAAGGGGGTGCAGCTCATCTTCGAGTCCGGCCTGTTCCTCGACGACCTCGACGAGTTCCTCGTCTACGGTCAGGCGGCCGTCGAGGAGAACTCCGGCGTGGAGGCGCCGACCGAGTTCGGCGTACTCCGGACCGAGGGCCTGGCCTTCACCTACCCCGACGCCGAGGTGCCCGCACTGCGTGACATCGACGTGGAGCTGCGCGCCGGCGAGATCGTCGCCCTGGTGGGCGAGAACGGGTCGGGGAAGACGACGCTGGCCAAGCTGCTCGCCGGCCTGTACGAGCCGGAGGACGGCCGCGTCCTGTGGGACGACCAGGACGCCGCGGCCTTCCGTGGGTCGAGCCTGCGCCAGCGGATCACGGTCGTGTTCCAGGACTTCGTCCGCTATGCCCTCCCGGCGACCGAGAACATCGCCGTCGGGCGCGTCGACGATCCGGTCGATCCGATCCGGGTCCGCACGGCTGCGGCCGCGGCCGGTGCCGACGCCTCCCTGGAGGCGCTGCCGCGCGGCTACGACACCGTGCTGTCGCGGATGTTCGCCGACGGCACCGACCTCTCCGGTGGCCAGTGGCAACGGGTCGCGCTCGCGCGCTCGTTCTACCGCGACGCTCCGCTGGTCATCCTCGACGAGCCGAGCGCCGCGCTGGACCCGCGCGCGGAGCACCAGCTTTTCTCGACGTTGCGCGAAGCGCTGCACGGCCGGACCGCGCTCTTCATCTCGCACCGGTTCTCGACGGTGCGCGGTGCCGACCGGATCTACGTCCTCCACGAGGGCGAGGTCGTCGAGCACGGCAGCCACGACGACCTCATGGCCCGCGACGGCCGGTACGCCGAGCTGTACCGCCTGCAGTCCGACGCCTACGTCGCCCGGGAGGGCACCGGCGCCGTCTCCTGAGCGAGCCTCGGGCTCAGCCGTCGTTCGACTGCGCCGCGATCTCCGCCTCGGAGCGCAGGATGCAGAACTCGTTGCTCTCTGGGTCGGCCAGCGTGACCCAGCCGGTGCCGGGGCCGTACTTGCCCCGCAGGTCGTGGACGACGGTCGCGCCGTGCGCGAGCAGGGTCTCGAGCTCCTCGTCGCGGGTGGCGGATCGCGGGCGGATGTCGAGGTGGATCCGGTTCTTGACCGACTTCGCGTCCGGCACCTCGATGAAGAGCACCTGGTGGCCGGTCTCGGGGTCGCGGATCATGCACTCCTCGTGCCCCGGCAGGTTCGGGTCGCCGTCGATGTCGGCGTAGCCGAGCACGACCTTCCACCACTCGGAGAGCTCGTACGCGTTGGCGCAGTCGATGGTCGTGTGCGAGATGAAGGCAGTCACGGGTGTCACCCTCTCGGGCGGCGTCGCCGGGTTCAACCGGATTTGGGCGCTTCCGCGCGGGTCCGTGGGCTGTCCCCCGGGTCCGGGTCTGCGGCGGGCCGGGCAGCGTCGGCTTCCCCGGCCCACCGGGGAAACCGGAACTGTTCGGGGGAAATTTCGGACCAAGAGCTCTGGCTTTGCCCGGGAAGTCCGCCTGCTCGACACACGCCGCCGTGCATCAGCCAGACGGCTCGGGCCTGGTCCCCGGCCGGCCCCGGCGGTCTAGGCTCCGCGGGGGCCGGCGGGGCGTCTGGGTGACGGCCCGACAGGGTCAGGCCGAGGCGGCCGGGGTCACGTCGGACTCGGCCGGCGCCGGACCGCGGCCGAGCACGAACGCGCGGAACTCGGCCTCGTCGGAGAGGTCGACGTACGCCGCGGCCGAGCCGGACGCCGTCGCGTGGTCGACGCCCAGCAGCGCGTCGTAGACGCCGACGTAGGCGGTCGACTGCGGCTTCCAGTCCAGGGACAGCGACACGCGGCGCCGCGCCCGCCGGGCCAGCTCCAGCCGGAGCTCCGGGTCGTCGAGGAGCTGCTCGACCGCGTCGGCGAACGCCTGGACGTCGCCCGACGGGACGTACAGGCACGAGTAGCCGCCGGACACCCGGGTCTCCACCAGGTCGAAGGAGACCGACGGCACGGCGTACGCCATGTACTCCATGGTCTTGTTCATGGTCGAGACGTCGTTCAGCGGCGTCTTCTGGTCGGGGCACAGCCCGACGGAGGCGGCGCTGAGGTGCTCGGCGATCTCCACGGGGCCCACGCGGCCGGTGAAGCTGACGACGTCGTCCAGCTCGAGCTCGCGGGCGAGCTGCTGGAGGTCGCGCAGGCAGTCACCGAACCCCATCAGCGTCGCCTGCACGTCGGTGCGCCCGCGCCGGTGCACGAGCTCGTCCATGACGTGCAGGACCGTGTCCACGCCGTCCTGCGGGCCCATGATCCCGAGGTAGGCGAGCGTGTGCCGCGTCGGGGCCGCCGTGCCCTCCGCACGATGGAGCGGCCGCATCACCGTGGTGTCCGGGCCGCTGCGGACGACCGTCACGTCGTCAGGGGCGAACCCGCCCCGGTCGATGGCGATCCGCTTGTAGGACTCGTTGGTCGAGATCACGTGGTCGGCGGTCGCATACGTACGCCGTTCGAGCCAGCGCAGCCCCCACAGCTGCACGCGCCCCGCCAGGCCGTCCGGCTCCCCGAAGCGCGACAGGAACAGCTCGGGGTTCAGGTCGTGCTGGTCGAACACGAAGGCCACCCCGCGCCGCTTCCACCAGCGCGCGAGCGCCCAGTAGGTGTCCGGCGGGTTACAGGCCTGGATCACGTCGAAGGGGCGGCGCCGCCACACCCGCCGCGAGATCAGTGCCGTCCGCAGCCACGAGTACACGAACTCCACCAGGTAGCCGAGCACGCCGCTCGCCTGCGGCGCCGGCCGGTACTTGTAGATGTGCACGCCGTCGATGGTCTGCCGGGACGGGTCTCCCGGCCCCTTGGGGCAGATCACGCTGACCTCGTAGCCGGCGGCCGTGAGTGCCTGGCACTCCAGCCAGACACGGCGGTCCAGTGGCACCGGCAGGTTCTGCACGATCACGAGCACGTGTTTCGACGCGGACATGGCTGCGGACATGGCTGAAGCGTCGGCGAGCGGCATGAGGCGGACGGGTCGCCGACCTCGATATCACCGAGTTAGGGGATACGGGCACTTCTTCGACCGCGCGGGGGCGGTCGCGCAGGCAGGTTCGACATACCGAAGACCGCGTACGCCGGTCGCGGACAGACACCGCCGACTCCACGAGGACAGCATCGATGACCATCGTCGCTCGACCCGCGCCGAGCCACCAGTTCAGCAAGGCCGGCGTCGATCTGCTGCGGGCGACCCTGGTCGTCGTCACCTGGAACAGCCGCGACCACCTCCCCGCGCTCGCCGCGTCGCTGCCGGCGGCGCTCGAGGGCATGGAGCGGGTGCGGCTGGTGGTCGTCGACAACAGCTCCGGGGACGGCACCCCGGAGGCAGCCGAGGAGCTGTGGCCGCACGCTGTCGTGCACCGCAGCGCGAGCAACGGCGGGTACGCCGCCGGCATCAACCTCGGTGCCGCACTCGCAGATCCGGGCGAGATCGTCATCGCGATGAACCCCGACCTGCGGCTGCGGCCGGGCTGCATCCGCGAGCTCTGCGCGACGTTCGCGGACGACGAAGTCGGGCTGGCGTTCCCGCGCCTGCTCGACCCCGACGGTCACACGACGCCGTCGATCCGCCGCGAGCCCTCCGTCGGCCGGGTGTGGGCGGAGGGCGTCCTCGGGGGCAACCGCGCCGCCCGGCTGGGACGGGGCGAGATGGTCACCGGGCCGGACCGGTACGCCGAGCCGAGCGACGTGGACTGGGCGACCGGCGCGATGGTGGCCGTCGCACCGCGGTGCCGGTCGACGATCGGCGCCTGGGACGAGTCGTTCTTCCTCTACTCCGAGGAGGTCGACTACTGCCGTCGGGCCCGCGTCGCGGGCTTCCGGGTCCGCTACGAGCCCGGCGCGGTCGTCGAGCACGCGAGCGGCCCCTACGGCAGCAACGTCGAGCTGTGGCGCACGCTGGTCGGCAACCGCGCGATCGACTTCGGCCGCCACCACGGTCGCGCGTCGCGGGTGCTGTTCCGGTCGGGGCTCGCCGTCGGGCAGGCGTTGCGCGCGCCGCGGAGCGCGGCCCACCGGGCCGGCGTGCGCGCCGCGCTCACGGCACGCGACCGGCGCCGAACGGGCCCCGGGATGATCTGGTTCGCGGCGCAGGACTGGTGGTACCACAACCAGGCGCACTCGGACTTCCAGCTGATGCGCGAGGTCGCGGTGACCTCGCCCGTCCTCGTCGTCAACAGTCTGGGACTGCGGCTGCCGCGCAAGGGCGTCAGCGTCAACCCGGCGCGCCGCATCCTGCGCAAGCTGCGCAGCACCCTGAAGCTCGTGCGTCGCCCGGTCCCGGGCCTTCCGGGCTTCCACGTGATGACGCCCCTGATCCTCCCGTTCTACGGCGACACGGCGGGCGCCCGGCTCAGCGCGTGGCTCATCCGCCAGCAGGTCCGCGTGGTGGCCCGCCTGATCGGCATCCGTGGGCCCGCCGACGTGGGCGTCACGATCCCGACCGCGTGGCCGGTGGTCGCCGGCCTGCCGCGGACGTCCCTGGTCTTCAACCGGTCCGACCTGCAGTCCGCCTTCCCGGAGGCCGACGGCGGGTGGGTCCGCTCGCTCGAGGAGGAGCTGCTCCGCAACAGCGACCGCGTCCTGTACGTCAGCCACGAGCTGATGCGGCTGGACCACGACCTGGTCGGCGACCGCGGGTTCTTCCTCGACCACGGCGCGGACGTCGAGCACTTCACCCCGGACGGACCGGTCGACGACGAGATCGACCGGATCCCCGGTCCCCGCGTGGGCTTCTTCGGCGGTCTCGACGACTACGTCGTGGACATGGACCTGCTGCGCAGGACGGCGGCGGACCTCCCCGACGTACAGCTCGTGCTCGTCGGGGACGCGACCTGCCCGATGGACGACCTGACCGCGCTGCCCAACGTGCACTGGCTGGGCTACCGGCCCTACGCGTCGATCCCCGCGCTCGGCCGCGGCTTCGACGTCGCGCTCATGCCCTGGCTCGACAACGAGTGGATCCGGTTCGCCAACCCGATCAAGCTCAAGGAGTACCTCGCCCTGGGGCTCCCGGTGGTGACGACCGACTACCCCGAGGTCGAGGACTACCGCGACCGGGTGCGCGTGGCGACCGACGCCGACGAGTTCGTCGCCCTCGTCCGCGCCGCCCTGGAGGATCCGGGCGACCCGGCGGCCCTGCGCGAGAGCGTCCTGGGCGCCACCTGGCAGGCCCGCGCGCACGACCTGGTCGAGCTGGTCCGAGACGTCCGGGAGCAGCCATGTGCGGAATAGCCGGCATCCACCGGTTCGACGGCGACCACGTCGATCCGCGATCGCTGGACGCCATGGCCGCGGTGCTGACCCACCGCGGCCCCGACGAGTCCGCGACCTGGATCGGAGGCCACGTCGGCCTCGCCCACACCCGCCTGTCGATCATCGACCTCGCCCACTCGCACCAGCCGATGATCTCGACGGACGGTCGCTGGGCCTTGGTCTTCAACGGCGAGATCTTCAACTACCGCGAGCTGAGGGCCGGCCTCTCCTATCCGTTCCGGACGGACGGCGACACCGAGGTCCTGCTGGCGGGCCTGGTGGTCAAGGGCATCGACTTCGTCACCGAGCTCCGTGGGCAGTTCGCCTTCGCCGCCCACGACCGGCTCACCGGCGTCACCCACCTCGTGCGGGACCGCCTCGGGGTCCTGCCCCTCCACTACCGGCTCGACGGCGAGTCCCTCGTGTTCGCGTCGGAGGTCAAGGCGATCCTGGCCGTCGCCGACCGCCCACCGGCGGTCGACCCCGCCGCGCTCGAGAGCTACCTCGCGCGCCGGGTCGCCCCGGCGCCCCAGACGCTGTTCGAGGGCATCCGGAAGCTGCTCCCCGGCCACCGTGCCGAGGTGAGCGCCGACGGGCGCCTCACCCTGACCCGCTACTGGAGCATCCCGCCGGTCGACCGGGATCGGTCCTGGACGCCGACCGAGGCCGTGCAGGCGCTCGACGACACCGTGCGCGACGCGGTGCGAGCCGCGCTCGTGGCCGACGTCCCCGTCGGCTGCTACCTGAGCGGCGGCGTCGACAGCAGCCTGATCGCCGCCGTCGTGAAGAGCATCCAGCAGGGCGGGAGCGTCCACACCTTCGCGGCGGGGTTCGGCGACGAGCGCAACGACGAGCTGCCCTGGGCCCGGCTCGTCAGCGAGCACGTCGGTACGACGCACCACGAGGTGCAGGTCCGGGCCACGGACTTCGAAGAGCTGTGGCCGATGCTGACCTGGCATCGCGACGCTCCCGTGTCGCAGCCCGCCGACGTCGCGATGTTCCGGCTCGCGCAGCTGGCCCGCGAGCAGGTCAGGGTCGTGCTCTCCGGAGAGGGCGGCGACGAGCTGTTCGCCGGCTACCCCAAGCACCGCGTCACCCAGCTCGTGCAGCACGTCGACCTCGTCCCGCCGCGCCTGCGCAGGGCCCTGGTGTCCTCGGTCGAGCCGCGGCTCGGCACCCGCGCCGCGCGCCTCAGGATCGCGCTCAGGGCGGCCGGGGCCGCGAGCGAGCGCGAGCGTCTCGAGATGTGGTTCGCGCCCTTCACCCCGGAGGAGCGCCGGACCCTGCTGGGCGGAGCGAGCAGTCCGCAGGGGCCGCTCGCCCCGCTCGAGGGCGACGACGCGGTCGACCGCATGCTGCGCCACGACCTCGCCTCCTGGCTCCCCGACAACCTCCTCGAGCGCGGCGACCGGATGTCGATGGCGGCCTCCCTCGAGCTGCGCCCGCCGCTGCTGGACCACCGCGTGGTCGAGCTCGCGTTCCGCATGCCGTCGTCGGTCAAGATCCGCGGCGGCACCTCGAAGTGGGCCCTCAAGGAGGTGGCGCGGCGCTACCTCCCGGAGACGGTGGTCGACCGGCGCAAGGTGGGCTTCCAGGTGCCCCTGGACGCCTGGTTCCGCGCCGGGCTGCGCGACTCGATGTGGGACCGCCTCACGGGGACCGACTCCTTCGTGGGCCAGACCCTCGACCGCAAGGCCGTCACGGCGCTCCTGGACCGGCACGACAGCGGTCGGTTCAACGAGGAGAGCCGCATCTGGACCCTGATGTGCCTCGAGGTCTGGCACGAGCGCTTCTTCCGGACCCCCCTGACCGCCCGGAGCCATCGGTGATCGGGAGGCTGCTGGTGACCGCGCTGGTCGTCGCATCGCTCAGCGGGTGCTCGGACGACGGGGACGCGGAGAAGGAGACGTCGCCGTGCACCATCCGGCCGGCTGCGGACAACACGGGGGCGTCCGGCGACCTCGTCGCCGACCCCACGACCGTGATCGAGCAGGACGACGTCACCCTGGAGGACGTCCGGCTCGACGACGTCGAGGTGCGGGGAGCGGACGTGACGCTCCGCAACGTCGAGGTCGACGGCAACATCCTGGTCACCGGCGACGGCGCGACGATCGACCACGTCACCACCGAGGGCATCGCGATCTCGAGCGCCTCGGGCACGAACGTGCAGTACTCGAACATCGGCGGCAGCACCGGTGACGGCATCCACGTCACCTCGGACCGGGGCCGGCTCTCCCGGGACATCAGCCTGACGTACAACTTCGTGCACTCGCCGGACGTGCCCCCGGACGCCCACTACGACGGGACGCAGGTCCGCGGCGTCGACGGGCTCCTGGTCAAGTGCTCGACGTACGACGCCGGACCGTACGAGAGCACCTACAACGCCGGCATCTACCTCGAGAACGCCAACGGCGGCGACTCCGACGTCGCGATCGAGCACAACTGGCTGCTCGGCTCCGGCTTCTCGGTGATGCTCGACGCCCCCGGCACCCGCCTCATCGGCAACCAGGTCGGCGGTGACCCCCGGTGGGGCACCTGCTACCTCGGCCCCGGCACCGATCCCGACGCGCTCACGATCCGCGAGAACGAGGACGAGGCGACCGGCGAGGCCAATCCCATGTGCACCGCGTCATCGATCGCCGTACCGAGCGACTCGTGACCCCACCGAACCAGACCGACAGCAACCACGCGGACGCGAAGGAGACAGCGACATGATGGCAGTGATCCTGGCCGGGGGCCTGGGCATGCGGTTGCGCCCGTACACGATGAACATTCCCAAGCCGCTCCTGCCGCTGGGCGACACGCCCACGATGGAGATCGTGCTGCGCCAGCTGGCGGACCAGGGCTTCACCCGTGTCGTCCTCACCCTGGGCCACCTGCCCGAGCTGATCGTCGCGATGCTCGGCGACGGCCAGCGGTACGGCCTGCGGATCGACTACCAGCTCGAGGAGGAGCCGCTCGGCACGGCGGGTCCGCTGCGGCTCGTCGACGACCTCGACGAGACGTTCCTCGTCATGAACGGCGACCTGCTCACGACCGTCGACTACGCCGGTGTCCTCCGGGAGCTGGAGTCCCGAGACAGCGCCGCGACGATCGTGCTCGCTCGTCGCGAGGTCCACATCGACTACGGCGTCGTCCACACGGCACCGTCGGGGTCGCTCGAGCGCTACGAGGAGAAGCCCACGCTCGACTACTACGTCAGCACCGGCATCTACGGACTGACCAGGAGGTCGGTCGGGCTGATCCCGGAGGGCCGCTTCGACATGCCCTCGCTGATGACGCGGCTGACGGAGACGGGCGAGGACGTGCACTGCCTGAAGTCCGACGCCTACTGGCAGGACATCGGACGGTTCGACGACTACCAGCGCGCGAGCGCCGACTTCGCCGACGCACCCCACCGCTTCCTGCCCGGGCTGCCCGTCCCCGCCACCCCCGGAGCCGTGCTCGCGTGAACGCCGTGACCACCGCCGACGCGGTCCGTCGTCCCGCCGGCCGGACCGCCCAGCTCGCCCGCGTCGTCGTCCGACGGCAGGACTCGCTGCTGCAGCCCGACCTCGACGAGCACGCCGACGCGCTCGCCGAGCGGGTGCGCGGCGAGCGGATCCTGGTGGTCGGCGGAGCGGGGAGCATCGGCTCCGCCACCGTCAGCGAGCTGGCACGTCTCGGACCGCGGCAGCTCCACGTCGTCGACGCCGACGAGAACGGCCTCGCAGAGCTGGTCCGGGACCTCCGGAGCCGCGATCTCGTGGGCCCCGGGACCGAGCTGCGCACCACGCCCATGGACGCCGGCTGCCCGACGATGCAGCGGATGATCACGGGGAACGCGGGCTACGACCGCGTCCTGAACTTCGCGGCGGTCAAGCACGTGCGGTCCGAGAAGGACGTCTACTCGCTCCTGCGCATGCTGGAGATCAACGTGCGGCTGCCGCGCCGGCTCCTCGAGTGGGTCGACGGCACGACCCGGCGCTACTTCGCGGTGTCCACGGACAAGGCGGCGAACCCCGTCAACCTGATGGGCGCTTCCAAGCGGGCCATGGAGCACGCGATCCTGGACGAGCAGCTGGGCCCCGAGGTCACGAGCGCGCGGTTCGCCAACGTCGCGTTCTCCCAGGGCTCGCTGCTCGACGGCTGGCTGCGGCGCATGGACAAGGGCCAGGCCTGGGCGGTGCCGCGGGAGACCAGGCGCTACTTCGTGACCCTCGAGGAGTCGGGCCACCTCTGCACGCTGGCCGCGCTCCTGGGACGTCCCGGCGAGGTGGTCATCCCGGACCTGGACCCGCGCACGCAGCTGCGCGACCTCGTCGAGGTCGCCGAGGACGTGCTCGGCAGCATGGGGCTGCGGCCGTTCTTCTGCGAGGAGGAGGACGACGCGCGCCGCGCAGCGGTCGACCCGAAGCCGGGCACCTGGCCGGTGCTCCTCACCAATCTCGACACGTCGGGCGAGAAGGAGTTCGAGGAGTTCGCGGGGAGCGGGGACGTCGTGGCCGACGCCGGGTTCGCGGCGCTGCGATCGCTGCGAGCTCCGCGGGCCCGCCCCGAGCTCATCCGGTCGGTGCTGAGCGAGCTGGACGGCTGGCTCGACGACCCGACTTCGTCGGTGGACAAGGACGACGTCGCCGACCTGCTGCGCGTCCTGGTGCCCGAGCTCGAGCACCGCGGCAGCACCCGGGGACTCGATGCCCGGATGTAGCTCAGACCTCGAGCGCCTGTGCAGCGACCTCGGCCAGCGACTCGACGGGAGTCCCCGGGAGGAGCGACAGCAGCAGCGCCGGGTCACCGACGACGCGGGGTACGCCGCCCGGCTGGGTGTTCACCACCTCGACCGTGAGTCCACGCGTGGCAGCCATCGCCTCGATGAGCTCGCGGTAGGACGTCGGCCGGCCCGAGCACACGTTCACCAGGTCGACCTTGCCGGCGATGCCGGCGAGGTCGACCAGCCGGTCCCCCACCCAGGCCAGGCCGGAGATGTCGCGCACGAGGGTGGCATCCCGCACCTCCACCACCTCGCCGGACGTCTGCAGGCTCCGGATGCGGGCCGCGAACTCCGCCACCGGGCTGGCGGTCCGGCGGCCCGGCCCGACGACGTTGAAGACGCGCGCCACGGTGCCCTGCAGACCGTCGGTGCGCAGGTCCTGGACGAGCTCGGTCGCCGCGAGCTTGGACCGGCCGTAGTCGCTGAGCGGGCGCCCGACGTAGGACTCGGACACCCGATCGACCAGGGGCGCGCCCACCTCCGCAGCCGAGCCGATCGTGAGGAAGCGGGCGCCGTGCGTCGCGCACACCTCGGCCAGCTCCCGGCAGATCCGGAGGTTGGCGATCTCGAGCTCGGCCGGGCTGCCCGACGCCTGCCCGACGGCGTTGACCACCACCACGTCGGGCCCGTCGAGCAGGGCGGGCAGGTCGGCCATGCTGGCGACATGCGACACGGCGGGCCGCACGGCGAGCTCGATCGTCTCGATCCCGCGCGCGCACGCGGCCTCGACGACCGCCCCACCGACCCAGCCCGTGGCTCCAGCCACGACCAGGCGCAAAATCCGCCCCACTCGCGTGAGGGTAGCGCCCCGGGGGGCCTGGTTGGCCCCGGATCGACCAGCATTCACCCACATTGGCCAGCGGTGCCGTCGCACCCACCCACTCCAGACCACGGGGAGACACCGTGACCCACGTCCTCTACAGCTTTCCGCACCCGGTCGGCGGCGTCGGCATCGGCACGGTCGCGTGGCACCACGTCGACAGCCTCGCCCGGACGGGAGCACGGGTCACGGTGGTGTGCACCGTCCTCCACCGGCGCTTCGACCCGAGCCTGCCGATCCGGGTCGTCCAGGTGCTCGGGCCGGTCCGGCCGCGCATGATCGGGCGGGCACGGGCGGCGGACCTGGTCGATCGGGTGACCGCGCACCAGCTGCGAACCCGGAGACCGGACGTCGTGCACACCTGGCCCGGAGCGGTGCTGCGGACCGCGGCCCGGGCCGCCGCGCTCGACATCCCGTCGGTCCGCGAGGCCCCCAGCCCCTACACGCGCACCGCCGTGGCCCAGGCGGCCGCCGCCTGGGAGGACCTCGGCCTGCAGGTCCCGGAGGGGCACTTCCACCGGATCCCGGAGGAGGCCCTCGACCGCGAGGACCGCGAGTTCAGCGCGGTCGACCTCGTGCTGGTCGGCTCGCCCGAGGCCGCTCGCACCTTCGACCAGGCCCCCGTCCCTGTCCGGGTCTCCGTGAATCGCTACGGCTTCGACCCCACGCGCTTCCGGCGCCGCGCCGCCCCGGACGCGGCACTCACCGCCGTCTTCATCGGCAGGGGCGAGCCCGCCAAGGGGATCCACGTGCTCCTGAGGGCGTGGTGCCGGGCGGTCCGTCCTGACGGGGCACGCCTCCTCATCCGTGGAGACATCGATCCCGGCGTACGCCGCCTGCTCGCCGCCGAGCTGGCGGACCCCAGCGTCGTCGAGGCTCCCCGCGTCGACGACATGGCCGTGTTCCTGGCCGAGACCGACCTGATGGTCCTGCCCAGCTTCTCGGAGGGGAGCGCGCTCGTCAGCTACGAGGCGCTCGGCGCCGGATCCGTGCCGCTGGTGTCCGCGGCCGTCGGGTCGCCCGTGCAGCACGACATCGACGGCCTGGTGCACGAGACGGGCTCCGAGAGCGAGCTCGTGCACCACCTCGAGCGGGTCCTCAACGACCCGGCGGAGTGGCGCCGGCTGCGCGCCAACGGGGCGACCAGCGCGGCGGCCTGGACGTGGAACGCAGCGGGCGCCCGCCTGCTCGACCTCTACCGCGGCCTGGACGCCGCCACGCCCTCCCTGGCGCCCTGACCCGGTCCCGTCGGACCGGTCAGCCGCCCAGGGCCGCGGTGCGCCAGTCGCGGTAGCGCCCCGACCAGTCGTGCCGCGCGCGGAACGCCGTCAGCTCAGCGGCCGTGCCGCTCGGGAGCGCCGCCGCTGCCACCACGGCGGGCGCCAGCGGCTCCCCCGGCTCGACCAGCAGGCACCGCTCGGAGATGCCGCGCATCGGCGGCAGGTCCGTCGCGACGACCGGCGCGCCGGCACCGAGGTACTCGAAGAGCTTCAACGGGCTCATGGCGATCGTCATGGGCGTCCTGCGGTGCGGCACCAGGCAGACGTCGGCGGCGGACATCATGGCCAGGATGACCGGCCGGGGCTCCAACCCGAGCAGCAGCACGTTGGGAAGCCGGGCGATGTCGGCGAACAGGTCGGGCTGAGCGAGGTAGCCGACGAGGACGAAGGTCCACTCGGGCAGGTCCCGCGCGCACGCGGTCAGGGCGGCGACGTCGACGCGCTCCTCGAGCGAGCCGGCGTAGAAGGCCACCGGGCCCTCGAGGCGGGTGAACCAGTCCGGCAGCTCGCCCAGCTGCTCGAAGTCTGCGGCCGCGATGCCGTTGGGTACGACGGTGCCCCGCCCGGAGCCGATCCGCTCCACGATCGCCTGCGTGACGCCGATGACGTGCACGTCGCGGGCCGCCATCTCCTGGTAGCTCCACGAGATGAGGTCCCGAGCCGGCTGGAAGGGCGGGTACGACAGCCAGTCGTCCCACCCGTAGTAGACGACGTCCGCCCATTCGTCGCGGTCTGCCACGGCCGCGAGCACCGGGTGGCAGGTGACGAGGACGGGATCCTGCATGCCCCGGTCCCGGCCGTGCCGCCGGAGCCGGCGGTCGAGTCTCGCGTAGTCGCGGGCCGTCGTCCGGAGGTCGCTGCTGTCCGAGCGCCGCCACCTGCGCGGCCGGACGAGCGTCCGGGACGGGTCGTCCGGGAAGCCCGCGTCCCAGGGGCGCCGCCGCTGGCGCAGCCGGCTGGCCTGGCTCCGCAGCGGGTCGGCGACCAGCAGCGACGCGACCTGCGGATCCGCGCAGAGCTCGGCCGCCATGCGGTCCGCGGACCAGGACATCCCGCGACCCGCGCCGTCCGCCCAGGTCTGGTACGCCAGGGCGTAGACGACGGAGTCGTGCCGAGGTCCTCCGGTGCCCGTCATGCGACCGGGACCGCCGTGGGCCGTTCCTCGGGACGCACCTCGCCCGACCGGAACCGCCGAGGCTGGTCGTGCACCTGCGACCACAGGGCGCCGGCACAGCCCAGCAGGAGGAAGAGCATGAAGGCGGTCTGGCGGAAGCTCAGCTCGTCGAACGTCGTCGCCGAGACCGCCAGGGCCGCGATGCTGCCGCACAGGGCCTGGGCGAGCCCCCGCAGCGCGGGGTCCCCGGTCCGGTGGCGGACGCCGCGCGCGACGCACATGCCGGTGATGTAGACCACGATGAGCGCGGCCATTGCGATGATCCCGCCCTCGAGCAGCGACCCGAGGTACTGGTTGTCGACGTAGAAGTACTTCGTCGGCTGGAACGTGCCGAGGCCGCGGCCCCACCAGACGAAGCCCTCCATCAGGCCGGGGATCTCGGCGTAGTCCTTGGTCCGGCCGGCGATGCTCGGGTCCTCGTCGCCGATGAGGAAGAGGCTCTTGAGGGTCCCGAGCAGGCCAGGAACCATCGCCCGGAAGACCACGACCCCGATCAGGCCGACGACGGCCGCGTTGAAGCGGGCGCGACCGTTCAGGTGCACGACGTAGATGGCCAGGCCGACGCCGAGCGCCAGGATGCCCGACCGCGACACGCTCATCGGGCTCACGATGAGCATCAGCGCCAGGGCCACCCCGCACCGGCGCCGCTGGACCTGCGTCGAGGCGTGCAACGCCAGGTGGAGCGCGAGGGGCGCGAGGCAGGCGATGGCGACGGCGTACTCGATCGGGTGCGCGGCCGCCACGTCGATGCGGGAGAAGCCGGAGCGCGTGTCGTTGATGATGTCGGTGTTCGACGTCAGCCCGGGCAGCTTCATCAGCTCGGAGTAGACGAAGCCGCTGTTGGCGAACTCCACGATCCCGAGGAACGCGGCGACCCCGCCGATGACCACGAGGTGCTCCAGGAGCGTCTCGACGCGCTGGCGATTCTCGAGGCCGTCGACCGCCAGCAGCCCGATGCCGAGCATCGCGGCCACCGGGAACAGCGATCGCAGGGCGCCCGCGCTCTCCTCACCCGTCAACGACCGCGACATCGCGGCCGTGAACGAGACCAGGATCGAGATCGCGAAGAGCAGGAACGCCCAGCGGATGGGATGGCCGCCCCGGGCGTCGAGGAGCCCGAGGATCCGGCCGGCCGCCCACAGCGCGAGCGCCAGCATGCCGACGAGCAGGGCCGGCTGGCCGACCGATTTGAGCGGGCCGACGAGCACGTAGTTCTCGGGGATGAGGAAGAGCAGGAGCAGCAGCAGGGTCAGGACGGCCTGGGCGTCACGGCGCGACACCGCGATCAGGCCGACGACGAAGGACAGGGTGATCAGCCCCAGCACGACGAACACCGCCGTGGCGTTCACCAGCGGCGCCACCGCGAGGGCCCCGGCACCGATCGCCGTGACGATCCGCAGGGTCCAGCGCAGCCACCGCGACCGGCGTACGGCGCGCGTCACCACCGCAGCCTCCCTCAGCGGACACGCAGGAGCCCGCGGCTCCGCGATGCATCCTGCTCCTGGCCGGTCGCCTCGGGCTCGACCTCCACCTCGTGCAGGGTCCGGCTGGTGCCGTTCGACGTCCCCGGCGCCATGCGCGGGGCGGCGCGCTTGCCGCTCCCACGACCGCCGGCGGCGAGGCCTTCGATCTCGTCATCGTCGTCGTCGGTCCGCTTCTGTGCGGCCCGGGCGCGGCGCCGGGTCGCGAGCCGGTCGACGAGGAGGGACAGAGCCGCACCGGCGATCAGGCCGATGCCCGCGATCGCGGCGAGCAGCTTGATCTTCGACGAGGGAGGCAGCTGCGTCACCTGCACGGGCGACGTCGTGAACGTCGTGTACTGCGACTCTCTCGGCGCTCCGGCGCGATCCTGGATCTCCTGCGCGATGCCAGCGGTGTCGTCGAGGACCGACGAGACGATGTCGCGGACCGCGCGGGGGTCTGGCCCCCACGCCTGGACCACGTAGCTCTTCGAGTACTGGGGCATGGACGCCGAGAACGTCGCCCCGGTCGCCGGTGTCCCGGGACCGTAGCCGCGGGTGCCGAAGGAGGCCCGGGAGCGCTGCTGCTCCATGGACATCAGCTCGTCCTCGAGCGCCTCCGCCAGGAGCGCTCCGTTCTCACCGCCGAGCGGGTTGGCGCTGCGCGGGTCGGGCTCGTTCGGGCTGAGGTCCTGTGCCTGGGTGTAGACGAGGGCGTAGTTGCCGTAGGCCGTGTACACGGGCTGCTGATCGCGCACGAGGCCGATGCCCGCGCCGGCTGCGATCAGGATGACCGCCAACATGACGTACCAGCGGCGCAGGCACACCTTCATGACGTCTAGCGCGTCCACGGTTCCCCATCTCTGTTGTCTTCCCCGACATGGTGATCTGGCGGGAACACTAGGTGGGCCGGAAGGCGCGGATCCCGGGGTCGCTGTTGTCGTACCCAGAATGGGGTACCGGCGTGACTCACGGCGTGGCGCGTGGTTGATTTGCCCCCGACCCGGCGCTCGCAACGGGTGTATCCCGACGCAAGTCGGGAAGGGGTTCAGAGGGCATGGATCGCCGAAACTCCGCTCGGGCGGCGGCGCCGCAGCCACTCCTCCCCCCATTTCAAGGAGAGCCCCGCATGACCCCCCTCCCCCGCCTCGTACTGCCGCGTGCCCTCGCGGCGCTCACGGTCGGCGTGCTGGCCGCCTCGCTGTCGGCCGGCACCGCCACAGCAGCCGCCCCCGAAGCCTCGGCAGCGCCGGCAGCCAAGGCCGCGAATGCCTGCAAGTTCCGGCCGGGCCCCGGAAACACCGGTGCCCACGGTGTCCGCCAGGACCGGGGTACGACGTCGCTCCGCTCCGGTCAGACGCTCGAGAACGCCAACGTCAGCAGCCTCGAGATCCGCGGCTCCGGCATCACCGTGCGGAACGTGCGGGTGTCGGGCAACATCTTCGTCACCCCGGGCAGCAGCAAGGTCCGCATCGTCCGGTCGACCGCCCAGGGCATCGGCATCTCCAGCGCCTCGAGGATCTCGGTCGTGCGCTCCGACATCGGCTTCAGCTCGGACGACGCCATCCACGTCACCTCCGACGCCGGGAGCCTCGTGCGAGGCGTCAAGCTCCGCTACAACTACATCCACGACCCCCGCGTCACCAATGGCGCCCACTACGACGGCACCCAGGTGCGCGGCGTCCACGGCATGCTGATCGAGTGCTCGACCTACCGGGCCGGGCCGTACCAGTCCAACTTCAACGCCGGGGTCTACCTCGAGAACGCCAACGGCGGCGACTCCAACGTGACCGTCCACCACAACTGGATCTTCGGCTACGCCTTCTCGGTGATGGTCGACGCGGAGAGCGCCACCTTCACGGCGAACCGCGTCCGCGACCCGCACTGGCGTGCGTGCTACCTCGGCAACAGCTCGGGGAGCGGCGGCTTCGAGAGCTCGGGCAACATGGCCCTGCCCTCGCACCGGCACGTGAGCCTCTGCGGCCAGGGCTGACGGATCGGAACCTCCCGGGATCCGCTACCCCCAAGGTAGGGGATGTCCCGCCGGCACTGACGGACGCGTCCGTCCCGTCGACATAGTTTCGGGACGTTCGCGGATGGTCCGCGGCACCAGTCAGTCGCGGAGCACGGATGGACGACCCGAAGGCCTCGGCGGCAATGACGACCGCCGAGGACGTGACGACGACGAGCGTGGCGCGCCACACCCGCCACACGGCCGCCTCGCAGGGCTTCACCCAGGCCGTGCGGTTCGCGACCACGATCGTCCTCGCCCGCCTGCTCACGCCGGACGACTTCGGCGTGGTGGCGATCGCCCTGGTCGTCAGCATGGTCCTCGACCAGCTCAAGGACCTCGGCACGGGAGCCGCGATCGTCCAGCGGGACGTGGTCGACGACGCCCTCGTCAACGCGGTCTTCTACCTCAACCTGGCGCTCGGCGCCGTCCTCGCGGGGACCATGTTCCTCACCGCGGGGCCGTTGGCCGGCCTGCTCGGGAACCCGGACGCGGAGCCGGCCCTCCAGGCGTTCGCCGCGATCACGTTCGTCACGTCCTTCGGGCAGATCCACCACTCGCTGCTGCGCCGGCAGATGCGCTTCTTCGATCTCGCCGTCATCACGACCGTCACGGCCGCGGTGACCGCTGCCGTCTCGATCTCCACTGCGTTCATGGGCCTGAACTACTGGTCGATCGTCCTCGGCACGGCCGCGGGCGCCGTGGTCGGCACCGTGATGGTGTGGGTCTACAGCTCGTGGCGGCCGACGCTCGGCCGGATCGACGTGTCGAGCCTGCAGTCCATCTGGCGGTTCAGCTACCACCTCTTCCTCTCCAACCTCCTCTTCGTGGTCTTCAACCAGGTCGACAAGGTCATCATCAGCCGCTTCCTCGGCGGCGCCGCCCTGGGCACCTACACGCTCGCCCAGCGGACCGTGACCTCGCCCGTCGCCACCGTCAGCTCGATCGTCGCGGAGGTGACCTTCCCGGCGTTCTCGCGCCGCCAGGACGACGATGCCGCGCTGCGCATGGGCTACATCAGGTCGTCGCGCGCCGTCGCGCTCGTGACGTTCCCCGCGCTGTGCGGGCTGGCCGCGCTGGCCACTCCGGCGGTCGCGGTGGTCTTCGGGTCGGAGTGGTCGGACCTGGCGCCGATCATCTGGCTGCTGGCCCCGGTCGCCGCGATCCAGTCGGTGACGTCGACCTCCGCCCAGATCCTGCTGGCCAAGGGCCGCAGCGACGTGTCGTACCGCTGGGGCATCGTCTACTGCGTGGTGCTCACCGTCGGTGAGCTGTGTGCGGTCCCGTGGGGGCTGGTCGGCGTGGCCGCCGCCTTCGCCGGTGGCGTGCTGCTCCTCACGCCGTTCGGGCTCATGCTCGCCTTCCGCGAGATCGACCTGCGGCTGCGCGACTACCTGCGCCAGATGTTCCCGCACATCTGGATGACGGTCGTCATGACGGCGGTGACGCTCGGGGCGTCGCTGGGCGTCCGGTACGCCGGGGGCTCCCACCTGCTCGAGCTCGCCGCCGGGCTCGTCGCGGGCGGGCTCATCTACGTCGTCCTGCTGCGTCAGGTCCGTCCGCCCGGCCTGCTGGACGCGATGGCCGCGATCCGGGAGCGGCCGTCGTCATGACCACCGAAGCCGCAGGGTGCGCCGTCAGCGTCGTGGTCCCGGTCTACAACCCCGGCTCGCTGCTCCGCGAGCAGCTCGGCGCTCTCGCCGCACAACGCTTCTCGGAGCCGTGGGAGGTGGTGCTCGCCGACAACGGCTGCACCGACGGGTCCCTGGCCGTCGTCGAGGAGTTCCGGGACCGGCTCGACGTCCGCGTCGTCGACGCGTCCGAGCGCCCCGGCCCGTCGTACGCACGCAACACCGGAGCCCGGGCGGCTCGCGGGCAGTGGCTGGTCTTCTGCGACAGCGACGACGTCGTCGCGAGCGGCTGGCTGGTCGAGCTCTGGGCCGCCCGTCACTCCGGCGACCTGGTCTGCGGGCGGGTCGACGTCACCCTCCTCAACGACCCGGTCCTGCTCAAGGCCCGCGGCGGACCCGACTACGGTCGGTCGCTGCCGACCGGCCCGTGCCACTTCCTGCCCTACGCCTCGTCGGCCAACGTCCTCGTCCATGCGACCACGTTCCGCGACCTCGGCGGCTGGGACGAGTCCCTCCCGCACTGCGAGGACGTCGACTTCAGCTGGCGGGCCCAGCTCGCCGGCGCGCGGCTCGTGTTCGCTCCCGGAGCGCTGATCCACTACCGCTACCGGAGCTCGGTGACCGCGCTCTTCCACCAGATGCGCCGCTACAAGGCGAGCGAGGCGCTCCTCTTCGTGCGATACCGCGCGGTCGGTGCGAAGCGCCAGTCCGGCCGCGAGGCGCTGGAGAGCTTCTGGTGGCTGCTCTCGCGTGGCCCGTACGTGCTGCTCGGGACGGAACGTCGAGCCCTGTGGTTCTCGATCGCCGGGTCGGTGGCTGGTCGGATCCAGGGCAGCTTGCGCCACCGGGTGATCTACCTGTGAGCGCGACGGGAGGGGAAAGAGCATGACACGCGTGTCAGTCGGGCTGCCGGTCTACAACGGCGAGCGCTACCTCGAGCAGGCGCTCGATGACCTGCTGGTGCAGACCCACACCGACCTGGAGATCGTGATCAGCGACAACGGGTCGACGGACCGGACCCAGGAGATCTGCGAGCGCTACGCCGCCCGGGACGCCCGCATCGTCTACCTGCGCCAGGACGTCAATCGGGGCGCCGCCTGGAACCACAGCGAGGTGGTCCGGCGCGCGTCAGGGCCCTACTTCCGCTGGTACTCCTACGACGACCGCCTCGACCCGCGGTGCATCGAGGCGTGCGCGGCGGTGCTCGACGCTGACCCGTCCGTGGTGCTGGCGTGGCCGCTCACGACCGTCATCAACGAGGACGGCGCGATCACGTCGCACTACCGCTCCGACCTCCCGTTCGAGAACGGCTCGCCGTCGCGGCGGCTGCGCAGCCTGCTCGGTGCCCGCACGGAGGACACGCTCCTGCACATGTGCTACCCGGTGTACGGCGTGGTGCGGCACGACGTCTTCCTCAGCACCCACCTGCTCGGCACGATGCCCGGCGCCGACACCGTCCTGCTGTGCGAGCTCGCGCTGCGCGGCGACTGGGCGCTGGTCGGCCGGCGGCTCTTCTTCAACCGGCGCCACGTCGACTCGTCGGCGGTCGACAAGACGCCGGAGCAGATCTCGGCGTGGTTCGACCCCGCCGCGAGCGACGTCTTCCCCATGCCCCAGCACCAGCTGATGGTCGGCTACCTCCGGGCGGTGCTGACCGCCCCGATCGGCATGGTCGAGCGGGCGCGCTGCCTGCTCGTGGTGGCCAGGTGGCTCACCGCCAACCGGCAGTGGCGCATCATCCTCGGCGAGTACCGGATCCGACTGCGCCAGCGCCGAGCCCGACGACCTCGGCACCTGGCGACAAGGACTCGACCAGCCGGCTGATCTCCTCGACGTACACGGGGTTCATCACTACGACGAGGTCGCAGCCGGACTCGCCGAGCTCGTCCGGCGCGACGATCCGGTGGCCGGTGCCCGCGACGAACCGGCCGTGCAGGTGCGGGTTGATGTCGACCACGCGGTCGACCACCTCGGCCAGGTCGCCCATCGCGATCAGGAACGCCGTGCCCTTCGACCCGGATCCCCAGATCACGACGCGACGCCCGGTACGCCGGGCCTCCGCCAGCCTCCCCCGCCACCACTCGAGCTCCTGGCCCACGCCCTGCTGGAACGCCTGGGCCCGGCCACGCAGGGCCTCGAGCCCCTGCGGGGAGAGCCGCGGCGCCCGGGCGGTGCCCGTCGCGGTCGCCTCGACCAGCAGGTACTGGCCGGCGTAGGCGAGGGTGACCTCGCGGACCTCGAAGCCGCACGACTCGAACAGCTCGCGGGCGGTCTCCGGCGTCAGGTACGCGCAGTGCTCGTAGTAGACGTCCCAGAACGCGCCCTCGTCGAGGATCCTGGTCGCGTCGGGCACCTCGACCAGCACCGGTACGTCGGGCCGGTCGGCCAGCGCCGCGCGGAGCTGCGTGAGCAGTGTGACCGGGTCGTTGACGTGCTCGAGGACGTGGCGCATCACGACGGCGTCACAGGGCGGCAGGTCGCCGGCGGCCTCGAACCGCTGCACCAGCGGCTCGACCCGAGGGTCCGCGCTGCCGAACCGCACGACGTCGATGGTGGGGTCCATCGCCACCACCCGCGCCGCCCCGGCGGCCGACAGCATCCGGCTGAAGTCGCCGCGGCCGGCGCCGATCTCCACGATGGTGCGATCGGCGAGCCCCCACCGCGAGACCCAGAGGCCGGCCAGCCAGGTGGCGTAGGAGACGAAGGTCCCGGAGAACGCCTGGGAGTCCTCGTATCGGTCGCTGTACGCCGTCCGGCCCTCGTCGAACTCGCGGTTCGCGAGGTACCCGCAGGCGTCGCAGAGCACGAGGTCGAGCGATCCCAGCGGCACGAGCCGCGCCTGCTCGCGGCTGTCCATGAGCAGGCAGCTGTGCACCGGGAGGCGGTCGATGCGGTGCACCGAGAGTCCGCCCGACGCGGAGCAGAGCGGGCACGCGCCCGTCGCGGGCACCGGGGCCGGCTCAGGGGCGGGCGAGGTCAAGGAGCACCTTCGGGGCGGTGAACGCCTCGGCGTACGGCGCGCGGCACTCGATCCCGCGCAGCCGCATCAGGCCGAGGAACATCTCGTCGTCCCACCAGTCGCGGTCCTTCTGCGACACGAAGCAGTCGTTGAGCAGCTCGACCTTGCGGTGCGCCTGCTCCGCGGTCAGCGGGACGTAGTGGGTCGCCCGCGCCAGGTCGCCGTCCCACTTCGGGATCTCGTAGTGCAGCACCAGCGCGTCCCGCCAGGTCGTCGTGACCAGGTCGGCGATCAGCCGGTGGTCCTGGTGGCTGTCGTCCGGGCTCGGCGCGAGGATCAGGTCGGGACGCGGTCCCCGAGCGACGTTCTCCAGCGTCTGCTTGACATCGTCCCAGTGGGCCGGCAGCCGGCCGTCGGGCAGCGCGCTGATGGCGAGGTCCGCGGCACCGAACGCCCGCGACGCGTTCCACGCCTCCTGGGCCCGCAGCTCGGACCCGGTCAGGACGACCGAGCGGATGGTCGCCCGCCGGCCGGCCCGGAGGGCCAGCAGCGTGCCACCGCACCCGATCTCGATGTCGTCGGGGTGGGCGCCCAGGCACAGGACGTCGAGGTCACCCGGCGCCGGCGACAGCCCGATCACGTCACCACCACCGGGCCGTGACCGACGGGACCGGGTCGTCGTACGAGCGCCAGACCGCCCACGGCGGCGAGCCGCTGCGGTAGAGCTCGTCGAGCTCGGCGCGCTCCTTGAGGGTGTCCATCGGCTGCCAGAAGCCGTCGTACGGGATGGCCAGCATGCGCCCGTCGCGTGCCGCCTTCTCGCACCCGTCGGCCACGAGGTCCTCGCCCTCGTCGATGTAGTCGAAGATGTCCTGCCGGAGCACGAAGAAGCCGCCGTTGATCCGCAGGGCGAGCTCGGTCGCGGGCTGGAAGCCACGGATCCGGTTGGAGTGGTCGTCGACGTGCACGACGTGGAACGAGCCCGGGGGCCGGATCGCGAGCAGCGACCCCGCCGCGTCAGACGCCTTGAACTCGTCGATCACGCTGTTCATCGGGGCGTCGGTGAGCACGTCGCCGTAGTGGGCGAGGAACATCTCGTCGTCGCCGAGGTACGTGCGCACCCGGCGCAGCCGCTCGCCGATCTGGGTGTTGATCCCCGTGTCGACGAACGTGATGCGCCAGTCGCTGATGTCGCTGCTGATCAGGTCGATGGTGCGCCCGCCGTCGGAGAGGACGAAGTCGTTCGACGCGGTCTCCTGGTAGTGCAGGAAGTAGTCCTTCACGACCTGCGCGCCGTACCCGAGGCACAGGATGAACTCCGTGTGCCCGAAGTGCGCGTAGTAGCGCATGATGTGCCAGAGCACCGGGCGGTCGCCGATCGTCATCATCGGTTTGGGGCGGGGGTCGTCCCCGACCCGCATCCGCAGGCCGAGGCCGCCGCAGAACAGCACGACCTTCATGGCAGCACCTCCAGCTTCGGCAGGGGCACCACCAGCCGGGCGCCCCACTCACGGGTGTACTCGAGCTGGGCGGCGATCTCGTCGCGGAGGTTCCACGGCAGGATCAGGATGTAGTCGGGCTTCTCCTCGGCCAGCTTCTCCGGCGGGTGGATCGGGATGTGGGTCCCGGGCAGGTACATCCCGTGCTTGAACGTGCTGCGGTCCACCGTGAACGACATCAGGTCGGTGCGGATGCCCGCGTGGTTGAGCAGGGTGTTGCCCTTGCCCGGGGCGCCGTACCCGGCGACCTTCGCGCCCTCCCGCTGCCGGGCGACCAGGAACTCGACCAGCTCGTTGCGGGCCTCGGCGACCACGGCCGCGAAGCCGGCGTGGCCCTCGAGGGTGTGCAGGCCCGCCTCCCGCTCTTCCGCCAGGACCGCGGCCACCCGCTCGCTCGGCTCGGACGCCGTCTCGGTCGGCATCGACCACGTGCGCAGCGATCCGCCGTGGGTGCTCAGCTGGTCGACGTCGACGACCGTGAGGCCGGCCTCGGCCAGGACCCGCTGGGTGGTCAGGAGGGAGAGGTACGAGAAGTGCTCGTGGTAGATCGTGTCGTAGAGGCGGTCCTCGATCAGCCGGTGGAGATGCGGGATCTCGATGCTGACCATCCCGCCGTCGGCCACCAGGGCCCGCAGGCCGCGGGCGAAGTCGACGATGTCGGGCACGTGGGCGAAGACGTTGTTCGCCACCACCAGGTCGGCCCGACCGTGCTCCTTGGCGACCATCGTGCCGGTCTCCTCGCCGAGGAACTGCACGGTGGTCGGGATGCCCCGCTCGACCGCGGCCTCGGCCACGTTGGCCGCCGGCTCGATGCCCAGGCACCGGATCCCGCGCTGCTTCACGTGCTGCAGCAGGTAGCCGTCGTTGCTGGCGACCTCCACCACGAACGAGTCGGAGTCGAGCCCGAGGCGGTCGACCGCCCCGTCGACGAAGCGCCGCGCGTGCTCGACCCAGGAGTCGCTGAACGACGAGAAGTACGCGTAGTAGCTGAAGATCTCGTCGGCCGGGATGTACGTCGGGAGCTGCACCAGCAGGCAGCTCGGGCAGATCCGGACGTGGAGCGGGTAGAACGTCTCGCCGGCGTCGAGCCGGTCGGCGGCGACGTAGCTCTCGCACGGCGGGGACATCCCCAGGTCGACGAACGTGTGGGTGAGCTCGGCGTGGCAGAGCCGGCACTCGGGGTTGTTCATGCGCGCACCTCCTGGGTGGCCGTGGGCTGGAGGACTCGGAGGTCGTCGCTCAACCGCCCGGAGCCCATGAGCTCGCGGATGCGCGCGAGCCGGACGAACCGGGGACCTTCGAAGTCCTGGCTGGAGAGGGTGTTGGCGTCCATGTCGCGAGCGAGCTCGTCGATGCCGAGCGGCACCGACCACCGCGGCTGGTACGCCGGGAGCACCCGGCCGATCTTGGTGAAGTCGACCCGGTAGTCGCGCTTGTCCGGACCGGCGTCGGCGGCGAACGTCACCGGGGCGTCCATCCGGGCCGCCACCTGGAGGGCCACCTCGCGGATCTGGACGACGTCCTCGTCGCGCCCGACGTTGAAGGCCTGGTCGTGCACGAGCTCGCGCGGCGCCTCGAGGGCCGCGCGGAAGGCGCGCGAGATGTCCTCGACGTGCACGAGCGGCCGCCACGGGCTGCCGTCGCTCTGCAGCTCCACGCGGCCCCGCGTGAACGCGGTGCCGGTCAGGTTGTTGACCACGATGTCGGCGCGCAGGCGGGGCGAGGATCCGTAGGCCGTCGCGTTGCGCAGGTAGCAGGGGCTGAAGTCGTCGTCCGCGATCGCGGACAGCCCGCGCTCGGCCAGCACCTTGCTCTCGCCGTACGGCGTCACCGGGTTGAACATCGCCTCCTCGGTGACCGGCGCGTCCCCGGCCGCGCCGTACAGGGAGCAGGACGACGAGAAGAGGAACCTCGTGACGCCGGCCTGCTTGGCCATCTTGCCCATGTGGACCGCGGCATCGGCGTTGACCGAGTACGTCGCGCCTGGGTTGAGGTGACCGATCGGGTCGTTGGAGATCGCGGCCAGGTGGATCACCGCGTCGAAGCCCTGGAGGTCCTCCACCGTGGCGTCGCGGCAGTCGCCGGTGCGCTGCTCGTACCCTCCGGGCACCGGCCCGAAGTCACAGCCGTCGTACCAGCCGGCGTCGAGGCCCACGACCTCGTGCCCGGCGGCGATGAGGTAGGGCACCATGACCGCCCCGATGTATCCGCGGTCCCCGGTGACGAGGATCTTCATGCCGTGACTCCGTTCGCGTTGTCGGCGTGCTCGGTGTCGAGGCCGGCAGCAGCCCGGGCCTCGGTGCCGGGGCCCGTCGCCCCGTCGGGTCGCTTGACCCAGATCTCCCGGAAGAATGCGTAGTCCTGCCGGGGGCAGAGCTTGTGGAAGTCGCCGACGCACACGCCGCCGTCGAGGACGAGGCTCGGCGTGCGGGTCTGGATCATCTCGCCGGTCTTCTCGTCGATGAGGCGGTCGACCCGGCGCAGGACCTTCATGCGCTTCCCGCAGTAGCGGATCATCTCCCGGTCGAACCACAGGTTGCGGTTGCGCTGGTTGGTGTCGAGCGTCGCGACGATCTCCGGCAGGCTGCGGACCTCGACGATCTCGCCGGGCTGGAGGTCGAGGGACGCGACCGGGGTGCGCTTGAGCGTTCCACGGACGTCGGGCAGCTCGGCGCCGCCGCGGATGCGTGCCCACGCCGGGAGCCGGCGCGACGAGAACCGCTGGTAGCGGTCGAAGAACGCGATCCGCATCGCGCGCAGGAACAGGCGGGGCGGGACGTTGCGGGTCTGCACGTCGCGCAGGTAGTGGCGCAGCCCGGACATCGGCCGGGTGGCGTCCGGGAGCGCGGTCGCCTGGCAGCGGTAGACGCCGGGCGCCGTCGTCGTCCGCGCCTCGACCCGCGCTGTCAGCTCGCGCAACGCCGCGGCCTCGCCGGCCTCGTCGGCCGGAGCCGGCGCGCTGTCGCGACTGAGCCACGCCTCCTTGAAGAAGAGCAGGCAGCCGGCCTGGCACCCTCCGTGGGCCGAGCCGTCGCACCGGACCTCGGTGAGGTGGACGGTGTCGTCCATCTCGCGGCTGCACCCCGTGATGTTGACGGTGTCGCACGTCTTGTCGGCGCGCGCCGAGACCGGGAACGACTGACCCAGCAGCGGCAGCATCTCCGGCATGAACGGGAGGTTCTCGAGGTCACCGGACTCATCCAGTGAGGCGAGGACCTCGCTCGCCGACCGCACCCGTACCTGATCCCCCCGACGCAGCGCGCGTCGGCCCGAGTCATCTGTGTTCGTCACCCCGACCAAGCCCCTCATCCGATGATTCCTGCGTTCGGAGCCTGACCCAGCGCAGCCGGGCGCCACCGGCCGTGCGAGGGACCTTCGCCAATATTGAGGACAGCCAGCACCGCGGCGTCCCGGCACGCGCCTCGCGCCGGCCCGGTGGCGGCCCGGTGGCGCGCCCGGTGACCGCCCGCGCGCCGCGACGAGAACCGCACCCACGATTGGGTAAGTGGACGCGCTCTCCGGCCATCGCGCTGCTCTGCGGTGCGTCGATGACGCCCATGAGTCTGCTGGAGGACCTCGGCGGCGAGACCGAGACGGAGGCGCTGCCCCGACGGCGCCGCCGCCTCACGAGGGCCCTCATCGGCGCGCTCGTCTGCCTGACCGTCCTGGCCATGGTCCCGGTCGGCGCCCTGCTCTTCCTGGAGCACCGGCTGTCCGGCAACATGTCGCGGATCCCGGGCGTCTTCGACGGCCTGGACGACCGGCCGGAGCGACCGCCGGGGAAGGCCGGCGACGCCGTAAACATCCTCGTCATCGGCACCGACCGCCGCTCCGACGTGCCGACGACGGGCACCGGCGCGCGGGCGGACACGTGGCTGCCCGGCGCCCAGCGCAGCGACGCCCTGATGATCCTGCACATCGACGCCGATCGGCAGGCTGCGTCGATCGTCTCGATCCCGCGGGACACGTGGGTCAACGTGCCGGGCTACGGCATGAACAAGATCAACGCCGCCTTCTCGTTCTCCGGGCCGTCCCTCGCGATCCAGACGGTCGAGTACCTCACCGACGTCCGGATCGACCACCTCGCGGTGATCGACTGGGGCGGCTTCGAGGCCCTGATCGACTCGGTCGGCGGGATCGGCGTCACGATCCCCGAGACCGTCGTCGACTCGGCCCGCGGCGTGACGTGGACCGCCGGGTACCACCAGCTCGACGGTGCGTCGGCCCTCGACTACGTCGGGCAGCGGTACGGCCTGCCGAACGGCGACCTGGACCGGGTGGCCCGCCAGCAGGTGGTGCTGCGCACCCTCATGCAGGCGACGCTGCACCAGGAGATGCGCAAGAACCCGCGCATGCTCTACGACTTCCTCGACACCGTCACCCAGCACCTGTCGGTCGACGAGGGGTGGTCGACCCGGGACATGTTCGAGCTCATGGTGTCCATGCGGGAGTTCCGCACGGGCCGGCTGACCTACCTGACGATGCCGGTGGCGGGATTCGGCAGCGAGCGCGGGCAGAGCGTCGTGTACGCCGACCACCGGGCCGCCCGGGGACTCTGGGGCGCCCTGATCGCGGACGAGGTCGACGACTGGGCGAGCCGGCACCGGGGCCGGCTGACCCCGGAGATCGTCAGCTGACGCTCACGCCGTGCCGTGCGAGCAGCGGTGCCAGTCGCTCCAGCCCGTCGTCGAGGTGCCAGTGCTCGGCGGCCAGGCCCGCGGCCCGGGCGCTGTCGACGTTGCCGCCGTTGTCGTCGACGAACAGCACCTCCCCCGCGGCGGCCCCGATCAGGTCGAGCGCGCGCTCGAAGAACTCCGTCTCGGGCTTGGCCGCGCCGAGCTCGCAGGAGTAGCAGCTGACGTCGAAGAGCTCGTCGTACCCGAGCTGCTGTCGCATGTACGTCGCCCGCTGGCGGTGCTGGTTCGTGCCCAGGTGCACGCCGTAGCCGGCCGCGCGGAGCCGGTGCACCAGGTCGACCGACCCGGGCGCGACCTCGATGGCGTTCCACAGGTCGGCGTAGAACTCGTCGGTGTCGACGTCGATGCCGTGCCGCTCGAAGGCCCGCCTCAGGTCGGCGAGGAAGTCGCTCTCGCCGCGCAGCGCCGGCAGCTCCTCGATGAAGATGTCCTCGAGCAGGTCGGCGTGCTCCCCGAGGAACGGCGCGGCCCGGGCGAGCTGCCCCTCGGGGATCGCCTGCATGACGCCGTCGGCGTCGAGCAGGACGTGGCGGATCATCCGGCCGAGGTGACGCCGTGCTCCTTGACGAACGCGACGATCCGGTCCGAGAGCTCCGGACGGCACACGATCAGGTCGGGGAGGTAGACGTCGTCCTGGTTGTACTCCAGCGGCGAGCCGTCGATGCGCGACGTGAACAGGCCGGCGGCGCGAGCCACCGCCACCGGGGCGGCGGAGTCCCACTCGTACTGGCCGCCGGCGTGGATGTAGGCGTCGGTGAGGTCGCGCGCCACCGAGATCACCTTGACGCCGGCCGAGCCCATCGGCACCAGCTCGGCGTCGATCTCCTTCGCGAAGGCGTGCACGAACTCCGGCGGGCGGCTGCGCGACACGGCGATCCGGGGGCGGTCGGACGTCGAGGGCGGTACGACGGGCGGCGTGCCGGTGTTGAACGTCTCGCCCAGCGCGGGCTGCGCCACGGCGCCGGCCACCAGGTCGCCGTCCTGCCAGAGCGCGACGTGCACGGCCCAGTCCTCGCGCGGGACCTCGGAGAACTCGCGGGTACCGTCGAGCGGGTCGACGATCCAGACCCGGCTGTTCTGCAGGCGGGCCTTGTCGTCCTTGCCCTCCTCGGACAGCACGGCGTCGTCGGGCCGGTGCTCGGCGATCAGGCCCATGAGGAGCTCGTGGGCGGCGCGGTCGCCGGCGTCCTTGAGCTCCCGGCCCTCGAGGCCCTCCCGGCGCACCTCGAGCAGGCGCTCTCCGGCGACGGTCGCCAGCCAGGTGGCGAGCACGTGGTCGTCGGTGGCGGCGGAAGCGGGCGGGTTTCCGGGTTCGAAGGTCACGGCGAACACCTTACGAGTTGAAGGTCTGCTGGGTTCGCTCGAGCCCGTCGAGCACCAGCGACTCCACGGCGTCGGCGGCCTTGTCGACCTGGAAGGGCAGCACCTTCCGCTCGACCGAGGAGTAGTTGCCGAGCACGAAGTCGGAGACGTCCTGGCGGCCCGGGGGCCGCCCGATCCCGACCCGGACTCGGAGGAAGTCGCCGGTGCCGAGTGCGGAGCGCACCGACCGCAGGCCGTTGTGGCCGTTGTCGCCGCCACCGAGCTTGGCCCGCATCGTGTCGAACGGGATGTCCAGCTCGTCGTGGATCGCGACGATCCGCTCGGGCGGCACCTTGTAGAACGTCGCGAGCTGCTTGACCGGCCCGCCCGACTCGTTCATGTAGCAGCGCGCCTTCATGAGCACGACGCGCGGGCCCGGCGTACCGGGCGCGCCGAGGCGACCCTCGACGACCTCGGCGCGGCCCGACTTGTGGGCGCGGAACGGCGCGCCCATCCGCTGTGCGAGCTCCTCGACGACGAGGTATCCGACGTTGTGCCGGTGACCGGCATAGGAAGGGCCGGGATTCCCCAGCCCGACCACCAGCCACACGGGGGTGGAGTCGGCCATGTCCCCTCCGGTGGTTCCTGAGCCTGTCGAACGGCCCTTCCTGTGGAACAGGCGGAGGATCACTCCTCCGACGCGGCCTCGCCCTCGCTCTCGGCCGGGGTCTCGCCCTCGGCCGCGGCCTCCGCCTCGCCGATCTCCTCGTGCTCCTCGCGCTCGATGCCGGCCTCGGCCTCGGCCTCCTCCAGCTCGGCCTCGAGGGCCTCGGCGGAGATCTGCTGGGTCACGTTGACGACGAGCGTCTCCGGGTCGGTCAGCAGCGTGCTGCCGGACGGGAGCTTGAGGTCGGAGGCGTGGATCTGGGTGCCGACCTCGGCGCCCTCGATGTCGACCTCGATGGACTCGGGGATGTGGGTGGCCTCGGCCTCGATCTGGACGGTGGCGTTCTCGGTGACGACCAGCGTCTCCCGGGCGGCCTCGCCGACCAGGTGGACGGGCACGTCGACGGTGACCTTCTCGCCCTTCTTCACGGCGACGAAGTCGACGTGCTCGAGGTGCCGCTTGATCGGGTCGATCTGGACCTGCTTGGTCAGCGCGAGCTGGATCTTGCCGTCGATCTCGAGCTCGAGCAGCGCGTTCGCGCCGCCGTGCTTGAGCGCCATCATGGTCTCGTGGCCGGGCAGGGTCACGTGGACCGGCTCGTTGCCGTGGCCGTAGATGACGGCGGGCACCTTGTCCTCGCGACGGATGCGGCGGGCCGCGCCCTTGCCGAACTCGGTGCGGGCCTCGGCCTTGATCTTCTCGCTCATCGCGACTGTCACTCCTCGTGCGTGCTGGCTGGTGTGCGTTGGTGCTGCTTGCGTCTCGGGCCTCGGCACGACAGCGCTGCAGACCCCGGAGGTCCGGCCAGCCCTGTCGATCACGGAGCGTCATGCTCCCTCGCCGAGGCAACTTCGCAAGCCTACCGGCGGGCGGCGGCGAGGCGAAATCCGGCCACCGGGCGCCGGTAGTGTCCGAGACCGTGCCCTCCCTCACCCTCGCCGAGGCCCGCACCCGGGCCGCCGCGCTCCGCGCCGTCGAGTACGCCGTGGCGCTCGACCTCACCGATCCCGCCCAGGGGACCTTCGGGTCCCGCACCGTCGTGCGGTTCGGCTCCGCGTCCCCGTCGACGTTCCTCGAGCTGGCCGCGGCCACCGAGGTGACGGTCGCGGTCAACGGCGCGACCACCGACGCGTCGTACGACGGCCACCGGATCCGCCTCGACCACCTGCGCACGGACGCGCCGAACGAGGTCGTCGTCGACGCCCGCCTCCCCTACGTCTCCGACGGCGACGGCATGCACCGGTTCGTCGACCCTGCCGACGGCGAGACCTACCTGGGCGCCTACCTCGGCATGGACATCGCGCAGAAGGTCTTCGCCTGCTTCGACCAGAACGACCTGAAGGCGCCGATCACCACGAGCGTCGCCGCCGACCCGCGCTGGACCGTGCTCGCCAACGGGCGCGAGGTCGCCGCCGGCGACGGGAGCTGGAGCTTCGCGCCGACGCCGCCGATCCCGCCGGCGCTCTTCGTGGTGGCGGCCGGCCCCTGGGCGTCGCAGCGCTGGGAGCACGCGGGGCTCCCGTTCGGCTGGCACGCGCGCGCCTCGCTCGCCGCCGAGCTCGCACGCGACGTCGAGGAGCTCCGCGCGATCACGACCGCCTGCTTCGACCACTTCGCGGAGATCTTCGACGAGCCCTACGCCTTCGACTCCTACGACCAGGTGTTCGTGCCCGGCCTCAACTGGGGCGCCCAGGAGATGCCCGGCTGCGTCACCTACCGCGACGAGTGGCTGCCCCGCGGACAGGTGCCCGCCGACCTCCGGGTCGTGCGGGCGTCGGTCATCGCCCACGAGATGTCGCACATGTGGTTCGGGGACCTGATGACGATGACGTGGTGGGAGGACACCTGGCTCCAGGAGTCCTTCGCCGACTACATGGGCTACCGCGTCGCGGCCGATGCCGCCGGCTTCGCGGGCGCCCAGGTCGCGCACGAGGTGGCGCGCAAGCCGATGGCGTACGTCGCCGACGAGCGGCGCTCGACGCACCCGGTCGCCCCGCGGCCGGAGGACGTGCCCGACGTCGACAGCGCGGCCACGATCTTCGACGCGATCTCCTACGCCAAGGGCAACTCCGTGCTCCGGCAGCTCGCGACCTGGCTCGGCGACGAGGAGTTCCTGCGCGGCGTCAACCTCCACCTCGCCCGGCACCGGTTCGCCAACGCCACGCTGGCCGACTTCGTCGACGCGCTCGGCGAGGCGACCGACCGCGACGTCCGCTCGTGGGTGGAGGTGTGGCTGCGTCGCAGCGGCTTCGACACGCTGCGGGTCGAGCGCGACGGCGACGTACCCGTGCTGCACCGCGACGGGCTCCGGCCGCACCGCGTCCGCGTCACGGCGTACGACGAGGCCTGGGTCGAGGCCGACAGCGTGACCGTGGACGTGGCCGACGAGCCGGTGCCGCTCCCGGACCTCGCCGGGCGGGTGGTGGTGCCGAACGCGCACGGCGAGACGTTCGCCCGGGTCGTGCTCGACGAGCGGTCGCTCGACGCGGTCGCCGACGGGCTGGGCCGGCTCGATGACGACCTGGTCCGGGGCGTGCTCTGGGCGTCCCTCTTCGACCGGGTGCACACGCGCGACCTCGCGGGCGGTGCCTTCCTCGACCTCGTGGGGCGGCACCTGCCCGGCGAGCGCAACGCGACCGTCGTGACCGCCGTCGTCAACCACGTCCTCGGGCGTCTCGTGCCCCTGCGGCTGCGCGCCGACGAGGCAGCGAACGCCCTGGCGGCGCTGGCGGAGGCCTGCCGCGCCGGGCTCCGCGACGCCACGTCGCCGGACCTGGCCCTGGCGTTCGCCCCGGGTGTCGCGGCCGGATCGCGCGACGTCGCCGAGCTGGAGGGCTGGCTCGAGACCGGCGCCGTCGGTGGGCTGCGCCTGCCGCCGGCGCTGCGCTGGCGGGTCGTCCGGCGACTGGCGGCCCTGGGCGCGGTCGACGCCGACCGGATCGAGGCCGAGCGGGTGCGGGAGCCCGGCAGCGACGCCGAGGTCGGCGCCGCAGCGGCGCTGGCGGCGCGACCTTCGGCCGAGGCGAAGGACGCGGCGTGGAGCGCTGCGTCGGACCCGGCGGTCGACAACCGCGCCTTCGAAGCGCACCTGACCGGGCTCTGGTCACCGGACCAGGCGGAGCTCCTGGCGCCGTACGTCGATCGCTACCTGCGGGAGGCTCCCCGGTGGGCGGCTCGTGGCCAGGCGTTCGCCCAGGTCGTGGGGCAGGCCCGACCAGCGCTGACGCTCACGGCCGCCCAGGTCGCCCGGCTCGACGAGGCCCTCGCGGGCGACCTGCCGACGGTGCTGCGGCGGAAGTGGGAGGACTGGCGCGACGACGTCGCGCCCTGATGCGGGTCGGCGGCCGGCCCCCCGGTCCGGCCGCCTCTGTGCCCACGCGATGAGCATCCCGTCGTGCCAGGTTCGCGGTGTCGGCGCGTGGCGGGGATACCCGAACGTGGGTACGCGCACCGCGGTGCGGCGACCCGTGGCCGGTCCCGACTATTGGGTAGCCCTGTCGCCCTCGCGCGTCGGCGCCCCGATCGTGACGTCTGATGTCGCCATGACGATCTCCCCTGAGACCACCATCCAGGCCTCCGCCGACGTCGATCCCGACGCCACGATCGGAGCTGGCACCGTCATCTGGCACCTCGCCCAGGTGCGCGAAGGTGTCGTCGTGGGGAGGGACTGCGTCATCGGCAGGGGCGCCTACATCGGCCCCGACGTGGTCGTGGGAGACCGGTGCAAGGTCCAGAACCAGGCCCTGCTCTACGAGCCGGCCTTCGTCGAGTCCGGCTGCTACATCGGCCCGGCCGCCGTGCTGACCAACGACTCGTTCCCGCGTGCCGTCACCTCCGATGGGCAGCTCAAGAGCGACGGCGACTGGCAGCCGGTCGGTGTCCATGTGGGCGAGGGCGCCTCGATCGGCGCCCGTGCCGTGTGCATCGCGCCGGTGAGCATCGGCCGCTGGGCGATGGTGGCCGCGGGCGCCGTCGTCACCAGGGACGTGCCCGACTTCGCCCTGGTGGCCGGGGTCCCCGCGCGGCAGGTCCGCTGGGTCGGGCATGCCGGCGTCCCGCTGGAGAGCGTGGGCCGCAGCACCTACCGCTGTCCGGTGACCGACCGGCGCTACGTGGAGTGGAAGGGTCGGCTGGAGGAGCAGGTCACCGATCCACGGTCGCCGAGTTTTGATGATGACCGCCGCCCGGGGCGGCGCTGATACTTCGAGCCAGGATGACCTGCCCCCCACAGGTCACCCGATCTGGTTCGCCAGCCGGTCACCCATCGACAGAACCTGCGTGAGCGCTCGCCCACCCCCGACAGGAGCGGGCGTCCGGTCAGGCGAAGCCGCCACCCCATGGGCGGCGTCGAGGTGGAGTGGCCGGCTGGCGAGCCCCGCGCCGGCGTCCGAGGACGCCGCGTCCCGAAGATGGGGTATCCGGGGCCGCGAACCGCACCGACGGGCACCGGCCGTCGGCGAGCGTTGCCGTCGTGACGATGCACGAGACGACATCTCCTCGAGAGACTCCGGCAGCCACGGCCGCCACGCCGGCGCCCAGTGGCCGCGGCCTGCGCCGCCAGCGGGTGCTGCTGATCGACGACCACCCGCTCTTCGCCGAGTCCCTCGACCTCGCGCTCTCGCGCGGCGGCTACGAGGTACGACGCGCGGAGGTGCCGACCAGCCCCGGCCGGTCGGCCAACCTGCTGTCGCAGGTCTCCCGGAGCCGGCCCGGCATCGTGCTGCTCGACCTCGACCTCGGCCAGTTCGGTGACGGGGCGCGGCTGGTCCCGTCGCTGGTCCAGAGCGGGTGCGCCGTCGTGGTGGTGACCGCCGACCCGGACCGCGCCCGCTGGGGCCAGTGCCTGGCGCAGGGTGCCCGCAAGGTGATCAGCAAGACCGCCCAGCTCAACGAGATCTTCGCGGTGCTGCGCCGCATCGACGCAGGGCTGCCCGTGCTCGCCCCCGGCGAGCGGGACGAGCTGCTCCAGGTGTGGCAGGAGCGGCGCGCGCAGCACCAGCACATCCGGGCGCGGCTCGACACGCTGACCGTCCGCGAGGCGGAGGTGCTCGGCAACCTGACCCACGGGCGGACGGTGCGCGAGATCGCGTCGCGCTCCTTCGTCTCGGAGGCGACGGTGCGCACGCAGGTGAAGTCGATCCTCGCGAAGCTCGGGGTCTCCTCCCAGCTCGCGGCCGTCGGCCTCGCCCACCAGGTCGACTGGCAGTCGCCGGTCGACTGACCGACGACCGTCCGGCTGCCTGTCAGTCGGACCGGTCCACCGCGTGCAGCATCGCCACCGCCCCGAGCTGGGAGCGCGCGCCGAGCTTGCGCAGCACGGCGCGGACCTGGGTCCGGACCGTGGTCTCGGAGAGGCCGAGGCGCTGCGCGATCGCCTGCACCCGTACGCCGCGGGACAGCATCACCAGGACCTCGAGCTCGCGCGGCGCCAGGCTGTCGAGCCGGCCCTGCAGGTCGCCGTGCCGCTCCTGGAGGACGCGCCACGACGCGACGTACTCCGTCATGCGATCGGCCTCGGGGTCCGGCTCGCGGGCAGCGACGCGGCGGACGAGCCCGTCCACCTCCGCCAGCGAGAGGTTGCTCGGCCGGACGGCGACGGCTCCTGCGAGGAGGAGGCCGCCCCACGCCGGGCCCGGGGGCGTGCCCGTCAGGACGAGCCATGGTCCAGACCAGCTCCGCAGCAACGCGCGCGCCTCCGTCATCCTGAGTGCCATGTCCACGTCGTACAGGAGCACGGCGACGTCGGCGGCCATGGCACTGAGCCGGCGCTGCACCGAGGCGGCGCGCGATCCGCGCGGCCAGGAGAGCATCGCGACCCGAAACCCCCGGCTCGCCAGCGCCGCGGCCACCGCCTCGGCGATCAGGTGCTGGTCGGAGGCGAGCGCGACACCGATCGGCGGGTCTCGCTCCGCCCCGGGAGACGAGCCCACCGCGATGGTGGAGGCAGGCGAGGTCGCGGGCATCACCGCCCATCGTGTCGCGACGCCGCACGGGCGTACATCCGCACCGCCGGAATGTCCCCTGCTTTCGGCATGCGGCACGGGCGGCGGAGGGGAGACAGTGGGTCGACAGGGCACCCTGCTCCGGGAACTCGGGGACGAGGGGCGGTTGAGCGCGGCCTGTTTCTATCCCCAATCTGGGGGATACGTCATCAACTCAGTCGAAATCCGGGGCGTTCGCGGGCGATATTGACGTCAAGAGGACATGGCACGACGGAAATTCGTTGCAGGATGTCAACCGGGGACGTGGGGTCCCGAGGACTGTGCTCCGGCACAGCCCGCGGAGTGGGGAGGGAACGGTGGCAGACGACGGTGCCGTTCGCTCGACGACCGTTGCCAGCGCCGCGGCGCTCCTGGTGGCGGCGGCCCTGGTCGCGGGCGACGCCGGTCTGGGCGCGGACGCGGTCGCGCAGGCCGCGAACCGCTGCATGCTCGCGTCGGGAGTCGCCGTCCTGTGCGCCGCGGTCTTCTTCTACATCCAGTGGCACACCACCCACGAGAGGATGACGGCCTGGCTGGTCACCGCGACGGCCGCCTTCGCGCTCCAGGAGCTCAACTGGTTCATGCTGATCCTCGGCGACGCCCGGGACGGCGCCGACGGCGTGCAGTCGGCCTGGGCCGCGCTCTTCCAGATCGTGGTCGCGGCCGCGCTGTGGACGCTGGTGGTCTGCGGCGACCGCCTGCCGGTGCGCTACGACCCCCTCGGCGTCGGCGTGCTGCTCGGGCTGGCGCTGATCGCCGCCCGGGGTACGCGACTCCCGCTCGACCTGCCGACCCCGTCGACGGCGGTCTACGTGGCCGTCGTCGCCTGCCTGGGCGTCGTCGGTCTCTGGAACGCCGCGCGGGTCCACCGGACCCGCGCCCTGCCCCCCGAGCTACGGCACCGGCTCGCCATCGCGACGGTGTTCCTCGCGGTCGGGCAGGTCGCCGCGACGGCGGCCGGCCCCCGGGCGTGGCTGCTCTTCGTGGCCGCCGTGTCCAACGCGGTCGCGGGGGCGCTGCTCCTCCTGACCGCTGCGGGACGCGCCCGGGCCACCATGGTCGACGAGGCGTCCGCGCTGCGGGTGCTGCGTCGCCGCCTCGCCGTCGTCGAGCAGGACCTGCACACCGACCAGGCCCACCTGCACGAGATCCGGGCCACCCTGGCCGGCATCGCCACCGCCACCGAGCTCCTGCGCCGCGCGGAGATCAGCGCGCCGCGACGCGAGCAGCTCCAGGACATGACGGCCGCGGAGCTGCGGCGGCTGGACCGGCTCGTCGGCGACCGCTCGGCGTCCAGCCCCGGCCCGACCGAGCTCGATGCGACGCTGCGGCCCGTCGTCGTACGACACGAGTCCGACGGTCTGCCCGTCTCGTGGGAGCCCGGCGGGCACGTGGTCGTCGCCCGACCCGACGACGTCGCCGAGATCGTCAACGTCCTGCTCTCGAACGCCCGGCGGCACGCCGGCCGCCGGCCGGTCCACCTGGAGGTGTCGACGGTCGGCGACCATGTCGAGGTGTCCGTCACCGACGACGGCCCCGGCGTCGACCCGGCGGTGCGTCCGCGCCTCTTCACGTGGGGCGGACGCAGCGCGCAGTCGCCGGGCGAGGGCATCGGCCTCGCCGCGGCCCGCCTGCTCGCCGAGCAGCTCGGCGGCCAGCTCCGGCACGACCCGAGGCCGGGCCGCACCGGAGCCCGGTTCGTGCTGTCGCTCGCCGCGGCCGCCCGGCTCGCTCCCCAGGACGTGGCGTCGTGACCGAGCCGACACCACGCAGCAAGCTCAAGATCCTCATCATCGAGGACCACACGCTCTTCGCCGAGTCCCTCGAGCTCGCCCTCAACCTCGAGGGGTACGACGTCCAGCGGATCCCGATCCCCGAGGACGGGGGCGCCCAGGCAGTGCTGGCCGCCGTCGTGCGGCAGCGCCCGCGCATCGTGCTGCTCGACCTCGACCTCGGGGGCGTCGGCGACGGCGTACGACTGATCACGCCGATGGTGAAGGCCGGCGCCAACGTCGTGGTCGTGACGGCCTCCAACGACCGCGCCCGCTGGGGCGAGAGCCTCCGGCACGGCGCCCGCAAGGTGCTGAGCAAGTCCCAGCCACTGAACGAGATCCTCTCGACGGTCCGGCGCATCAACCAGGGCTTCCCGGTCATCGACCGGGCCGAGCGCGAGGCCCTCATCAACCTCTGGCACGAGCAGGGTCTCGAGCGCGTCGCCCTGCAGCGCCGGCTCGCCCTGCTGACGCCCCGCGAGGAGGCGGTGCTGGGCGAGCTGATGCAGGGCCGCACCGTGCGCGACATCGCGACCAGCAGCTTCGTCTCCGAGGCGACGGTCCGCACCCAGGTCAAGGCGATCCTGTCGAAGCTGGAGGTCTCCTCCCAGCTCGCGGCCGTCGGACTCGCCAACACGGCGGGCTGGCACCCGCCCCGGTCGTAGACGCCGGTAAAGACGCCCCGTCAGGTTGCCTCATTTCGGGCATGCCTCCAAGCGCCCCGTTTTCTAGGTTCTCAGGCACGAGATCTGCACCACCCACTCGGCGGGGGACGGTCCAGGTCGGCTGCAGGCCTTGGGGGGACGACCGTGACTTCACTGACGTCGAGTGCGCTCGACGCGCAGTCCGCCGGGCGCGACGGCAGAGCCGCCGCCCGCGCTGGCGGGCGCGCGAGCACCTTCCGGCTGCTGCTGCCCGGCATCGACCTCGCCTGCGCCACCGTCGTCGTCCTGACCGCGCTCACGCTGGTCAAGGAGATGCCCGAGCCGCAGCTCGCCGTGGAGACGATCTTCGCGTGGTGCGTCGCGCTCGGGGTGGCGGGTGCCTGGGTCTCGACCGACCGGGCCTCGCGCGCGCGTGCCGTGCTCCGCGCCGCCGTCCTGATGGGACTGGCGTTCTGGGTGGCCGGCGGGGTCGTGACTCCGAAGCTGTCCACGCACTCCCAGGTCTGGCTCACCGGGGTCCTCGCGCTCACCGCCCTGGCACCGCGCCTGCTGGCCGGCACGCGCCCGACCCGCGTCGCGATCGCCGGCGACCTCGACGGCGTCGAGGCGCTGATGAGCGAGATCCGCCGCGACCGCCGCGACCGCTGGGAGGTCACCTCGATCTGCCTCGCCGCCGACGATCCCGCAGCACTGGCCGAGAGCCTCGACCCGGACGTGTTCGCCGTCCCCCTGTGGCTCGGCTCGGAGGCCGCCGTCGAGGCGGCGCAGGCGACCGGTGCGCACGCCGTCGTCCTCGTCCCCGGACAGGCGCTGGACCCCCTCACCGTACGCCGGGCCAGCTGGGCCGCGCACGAGGTCGGCCTCGACGTGCTCGTCGGCACCGGGCTGCTCGACGTCGCACCGTCCCGGGTCCGCCCCATGTCGGCCGGCCTCGTGGGACTCGCCCGGGTGCGGCCCCGGACCGGCCGCTCGGCGGCACGAGCCACGAAGCACGTCGCCGACCGGGTGCTCTCGACCCTGGCGCTCGTGACCTTCCTGCCGCTCCTGGGCCTCATCGCCCTCGCCGTCCGCTGCGACTCGCGCGGCCCGGCGCTGTACACGCAGCGACGAACGGGCTGCAGCGGGTCGACGTTCACCATGTACAAGTTCCGCACGATGCGGACCGACGCCGACGAACTGCGCGCGGACCTCGCGCAGCACAACGAGTTCGACGACGTGCTGTTCAAGATGCGCGAGGACCCGCGCATCACCCGGGTCGGCAGGATCCTGCGGCGCTACTCGCTCGACGAGCTCCCCCAGCTCATCAACGTCGCGCGCGGCGAGATGTCGCTGGTGGGCCCGCGCCCGGCGCTGCCGACCGAGGTCGCGAAGTACGAGCGCGACCCGCGCCACCGGCTGGCGGTCAAGCCGGGACTCACCGGTCTCTGGCAGGTGTCCGGTCGCTCCGACCTCAGCTGGGACGAGTCGGTCCGGCTCGACCTGCACTACGTCGACAACTGGTCGTGGTCGCTCGACATGCGGATCCTGGCCCGGACCGTGGGCGCCGTCGTGGGGCACCGCGGCGCGTACTGATCATCTAGACCGCACTACGAACGTGCCGTGAACGGCCGATCTGTCGCTTGACACCCGTGTTACGACTATTCGCGATGGGATGACCGGGCGGTGCGCGGACCGGGGTTCCGCCTCACCGGCCGGCTGGAGAGGACATGGCGGCGACCAGGCAGAGCCCGAGAACCCGACCACGCGTGGCCGTGGCCGGGCAGTTCCGGCTGATCGTCGACACCGTCAGCCGCTCCGTGGCCGCGTCGGCCCGGGTGCAGCCCGTCACCCTCGAGGCGTTCGGGTCCATGGGCGGCGCCCGCGACGTGGTGCTGCGCGCCAAGGCCGACCTCGTCGTGGTGGTGGTCGCCGCCAACGATCCGATCGACGTCCACGACCTCATCTCCGAGCTCGACGCACGCGGTCAGCGGGTCCTCGTGGTCGGCCAGGTCCGTGAGCCGCACGAGTCGGCGGAGCTGATCGCCGCGGGCGCGCTCGCCGTGCTCGACGACGGGCTGACCGAGCTCGTGCAGCTGATCGAGCACCACGCGACCGGTCGGCGTCCGCCCCCGGCGGCCCGACGGGCGCGCGGCCGGGCGACCCGCGCGCGGGCGGAGCTCACCGAGGAGCGCCGCGCCCGGCGCAACCTCGCCCGGCTGACGGGCGCGGAGGCACGCATCCTGTGGCGTCTGATGCACGGCAGCTCGGTCGCCGAGATCGCGGAGGCGCACGTGGTGTCGATCGAGACCGTGCGCTCCCAGATCCGGGCGCTGCTGGCCAAGCTCGAGGCCAGCTCCCAGCTGGCCGCGGTCGCCGTCGCCTGGCGGGTCGGCTGGACGCCCGCCCCCGCGGCCCTCACCGCTGCGTAGCGGGGACGCGCCAGCGGACCCGCTGAGGGTGGTCGAGCGAGCCGCGCGACCGAGCTTGCGAGGTCGCGACCGGCGTGTCGAGACCCGGTGAGTCCGACGGTGCCTACGCGTGTCCGTCGAACATCGACGTGACCGAGCCGTCCTCGAACACCTCGCGGATCGCGCGCGCCACCAGCGGGGCGATCGAGAGGATCGTCAGCTTGTCGAACTCCCGCTCCGACGGGATCGGCAGCGTGTTGGTGACGATGACCTCGACCGCGGGGCAGTTCTTCAGCCGGTCGACGGCCGGGTCGGAGAGGATCGCGTGGGTCGCGGCGATGATGACGCCGGCCGCGCCGTCGTTCATCAGCGCCTCTGCGGCCTTCACGATGGTGCCGCCGGTGTCGATCATGTCGTCAGTGAGGATGCACATCTTGCCGGTGACCTCACCGACCACGCGGTTGGCGACGGTCTCGTTGGGGCGGTCGGTGCGCCGGGTCTTGTGGATGAAGGCCAGCGGCACGCCGCCGAGCTTCGCCGACCAGCGCTCCGCGACCTTGATCCGCCCGGCGTCCGGGGAGACGACGCACAGCTGCTCGCGGCCGTACTTCTCCTTCACGTAGTCCGTGAGGATCGGCAGCGCCATCAGGTGGTCGACCGGACCGTCGAAGTAGCCCTGGATCTGGTCGGCGTGCAGGTCGACCGCGATCAGGCGGTCGGCGCCGGCGGTCTTGAACAGGTCGGCCATCAGCCGCGCCGAGATCGGCTCGCGGCCGCGGTGCTTCTTGTCCTGGCGCGCGTAGCCGTAGAACGGCAGGACCACCGTGATCCGCTTGGCGCTCGCCCGCTTGAGGGCGTCGACCATGATCAGGTGCTCCATGATCCACTCGTTGATCGGAGCCGTGTGGCTCTGGATCACGAAGGCGTCGCACCCCCGGACCGACTCCTCGTAGCGGACGTAGATCTCGGAGTTGGCGAACTCGTAGGCCGAGGTCGGCACGAGCTCGGTGCCGAGCAGGGAGGCAACCTCCCTCGACAGCTCGGGGTGGGCCCGACCGCTGAAGACCATCAGGTTCTTCTCGGTGGTCTTCTTCATTCCGGTCACGGTGTAGTGCTCCTCGGTCGCCGGAGGGTGTGCACTCAGGATTCTGCCACGTCCCGTTCACCGTCCGGTCGCCCGGCCTGCGCCTCCTCGGCGGCCTTCGCCTGCGCGGTGCCGGCGCGCCTGCGGAGCGCCCAGTCCTCGATGTTGCGCTGCGGGCCGCTCGACACCGCCAGGGCCCCCGGCGGGACGTCGCTGCGCACGACCGTGCCGGCGCCGGTCCCCGCGCCGTCGCCGATCTCGATCGGGGCGACGAACGTGTTGTTGGAGGCGGTCCGGGCGTGCCGGCCGACCTTCGTGCGGTGCTTCCTGACCCCGTCGTAGTTGGCGAAGATCGTGCCCGCGCCGATGTTGCTGCCCTCGCCGATGTCCGCGTCCCCGACGTACGACAGGTGCGGGACCTTGGCGCCGTCGCCGATCGCGGAGTTCTTGACCTCGACGAAGGCGCCGATCTTGCCGGCGGCGCCGAGGGTGGCGCCGGGCCGGAGGTAGGAGAACGGGCCGACGTTCGCGCCGGCGCCGATCACGGCCAGCTCGCCGTGGGTGCGGACGACGCGGGCGCCGGGGCCGATCTCGCAGTCCTTGAGGGTGCTGTCGGGGCCGATCACCGCGTCCTCGCCGACGACCGTGGCGCCGAGGAGCTGGGTGCCGGGCAGGAGCGTCACGTCGCCGGCGAGCACGACGTCGGAGTCGATCCACGTGGTCGCGGGGTCCATCACGGTGACGCCCTCGCGCATCCACCGCTCGACGATCCGCCGGTTGAGCTCGGCGCCCATCCGGGCCAGCTGGACGCGGTCGTTGACGCCCTCGGTCTGGATCACGTCGTCGATGGGGAGCGCACCGATCGTGAGGCCGTCCTCCCGCGCGATCGCGATCGCGTCGGTCAGGTAGAACTCGCCCTTGGCGTTGTCGTTGCCGATGCGCGGGAGCGCGCTGACCAGGAACGGCGCCTCGAAGGCGAGGATCCCCGAGTTGATCTCGCAGACGTCGCGCTGGTCGGGGGTGGCGTCCTTCTCCTCGACGATCGCCTCGACGTCGCCCTCCTCGTTGCGCAGCACCCGCCCGTAGCCGAACGGATCCTCGACGATGCCGCTGAGGACGCTGACGGCGCGCTCGGCGGCCTCGTGCTCGGCCACGAACGCCCGCAGCGAGTCCCCCCGGAGCAGGGGCGTGTCGCCGTACGCCACGAGCACCGTGCCCGTGCTCGTGCCGGCCGCTTCGACGGCCATCCGTACGGCGTGGCCGGTGCCGTGCTGCTCCTCCTGGACGGCGAGCAGCACGTCGGGGAAGGCCTCGTGGATGTGCGCGCTGACCGCTTCGCGCTGGTGGCCGACGACCGCCACCACCCGGTGCGGCGCCAGCTCGTGAGCCGCCCTCAGCACGTGATCGATCATGCTGCGGCCCGCGATCGGGTGCAGCACCTTCATGGTCTTGGACTTCATGCGGGTGCCGCCACCCGCGGCCAGCACGATGACCGTCAGCTCGCTGTTCACGCTCCCCGGGTAGGAGTCGAACCTACGTCGCTAGTCCTGATTCAAAGTCAGGCGGGCCCTGCCGGCAGACCAACCGGGGATAGGTGCCTAAGGCTAGGGCCCGCCCGGCGGGGCGGCACACTCTGCCCGGCAGACCAACCGGGGATAGGTGCCTAAGGCTAGGGCCCGCCCGGCGGGGCGGCACACTCTGCCCGGCAGACCAACCGGGGAGAACAATCCGTTCCGGATTGACCGCCCTAGGTTACGGGTCGGTCGCCCCACGACGCGCCTCGGCGCGGTCACCGCCCCACGACCTGACGCTCCTGCCCTAGTGTCGACGCATGCAGCTGCCGGTCATGCCGCCCGTCCAGCCGATGCTGGCCAAGTCGGTCAAGGGCATCCCCGACCCGGCGAAGGTGGGCGACCTCAGCTTCGAGCCGAAGTGGGACGGCTTCCGCTGCATCGTCTTCAAGGACGGCGACGAGGTCGAGCTGGCCAGCCGCAACACCAAGCCGCTGACCCGCTACTTCCCCGAGGTCGTCGCGGCGATGCGGGAGCAGTTGCCCGACCGCTGCGTGCTCGACGGCGAGATCTTCGTCTCGATCGGTGAGCGGCTGGAGTTCGAGGTGCTCCAGGAGCGCATCCACCCCGCCAAGTCGCGCATCGACATGCTCGCCGAGAAGACGCCGGCGTCGTACGTCGCGTTCGACCTGCTCGCGCTCGGCGACGAGTCGTACGCCGAGCGACCGTTCGCCGAGCGCCGGGCGGCCCTCGAGGAGGCGCTCGGCGACCTCGACGGCCCCTGCTACCTCACGAGGACGACCACGGACACGGCCGAGGCCGAGGCGTGGTTCCACCAGTTCGAGGGCGCCGGGCTCGACGGCGTGGTCGCCAAGCCGCTCGGGGCGACGTACCAGCAGAACGCCCGCACCATGCTGAAGATCAAGCACGAGCGCACCGCCGACGTCGTCGTCGCCGGCTACCGCGAGCACAAGACCAGCACCCCCGAGAAGCCGCTGCTCGGCAGCATGCTGCTCGGGCTCTACGCCGACGGCGAGCTGCAGCACATCGGGGTGAGCGCCAGCTTCACCGCCGCGCGGCGGGCCGAGCTGATCGAGGAGCTCCAGCCGCTCGTCGTACCGATCGAGGAGCATCCGTGGGGCCGCTGGCAGGAGTTCCTCACCGCCAACCCCGACCGGGTGCCGGGCACGCAGAGCCGCTGGAGCCAGGGCAAGGACCTGTCGTTCACGCCGCTGCGGCCGGAGCGGGTGCTGGAGGTCGCCTACGACCACATGGAGGGGCGGCGGTTCCGGCACACGGCGCAGTTCCGCCGATGGCGCACCGACCGCGATCCGGAGTCGTGCGGATACGAGCAGCTGGAGGAGCCGGTGAGCTATGACCTCGCTAGAATTCTTCGTGTGGACTGAGGAGGGCACAGATGTCAGACAACGCAGGTGATTACGACGTCGTCCTCCTGGTCGAGCAGGCGCTGACCGACCAGGACGCCGCCCAGGTGCACTCGCTCCACGAGGGCCTGGACGAACCCGTGACCTACCACGTGCTGCTGCCGCTCGAGGACGCCGCCGCCCGCATCGAGTCGGCCATGGGGTCGCTGACCGCCGGCGACATGCTGTCTTCGCCGACGATGCCGATGCGTGAGGTCGACCTCGACGCGGTCCGCAAGGACTGCGAGGACCGGTCGCGCGCCGAGCTCGACCAGACCCTCGACGCGCTGAGACGCAGCGGCGCCACCGTCCGCGGCCAGGTCGTCAGCGACCCGCCGATCGACGCGCTGGCCGCGAAGGTCGCGGAGGTCGACGGCCGCGAGGCGATCATCCTGACCCGACCGCACGTCGTGGCCGAGTTCTTCCACCTCGACTGGACGTCGAAGGCTCGGCGCAAGCTCGGCGTGCCGATCCTCCATCTGCTCGAGCACGAGAACTTCGACGAGCAGGCCGAGGGCTACGGCCAGGAGGGCATCACCGGCATCTAGCCGAGAGCGCGGAAGGACAGCGCGTGCCAGCGTGGCCCGACCGGCGTCAGCTCGACCCGGCGCGGGTCGAGGCCGTCGTGGGGCGCGTCGCCGCGCACGATCTGCACCTCCAGGCGGGACTCCGACAGGCCCTCGGCGAGGCCCTCGCCCCACTCGACGACCGTGACGGCGTCGTCGAGGGACGTGTCGAGGTCGAGGTCGTCGAGCTCGTCGAGGCCGCCGAGCCGGTAGGCGTCGACGTGCACCAGGTCGGGGCCGCCGACGAGCGACGGGTGGACCCGGGCGATGACGAACGTCGGCGACGTCACCTCGCCCCGGACGCCGAGCCCCGCACCGAGGCCCTGGGTGAAGGTCGTCTTGCCCGCGCCCAGCTCGCCGCTGAGCACGATCAGGTCGCCCTTCGACAGCTGTCCGGCGAGCGAGCGGCCGAGGCCGCGCATGGCCTCGGCGTCGTGGGCCTGGAAGACGTGGGTGCGCAGCGGTCGCCGCAGCTCGACGTTGGGCGACTCGCGGCGGATCTCGCGGAACCCCTGCCGCTCCCAGAAGCGCACCGTCTCCGGCAGCTCCTCGCGCGCGACGACGGTGAGGTCGTCGGACCCGTCGGCGGCGTCCACGGCCGCCTCGATCAGCTCCGCCGCGACGTGGTGGCCACGGGCCTCGGGAATGACGCCGAAGCGACGCAGGTACGTCGTGCTGCCGATCGGGTCGAGCACCAGCGCCCCCACGGGGCGGCCGTCGATCGTGGCGAGCAGCCCGCCTCCGCCGGCGAGCCGCTTGGCGATCGTCTCCTCGGTCTCCTGCAGCGCCGCGGCGGGCGGGTCCAGGGGCGGGCGCGCCGCGAACGCCGTACGCACGACGGCAAGCACCTGCTCCGCCGACTCGGGGCCGACCCGGGTGATCTCGAGTGTCACCGTGCGTCCTCGGTGCCGGTCGCGGCGAGCAGCCGGTCGAGCTCGGCGTTGACCTCGTCGCGGCGCTCCAGGATGACCATGTGCCCGGCGCCGTCGCACTCGACCAGGGTGGAGCCGTCGATGCGGGAGTGGAGCTTGCGGCTGTGGCCGACCGACGTGAGCTTGTCGTCGGTGCCGCAGATGACGGTGGTCGGCACCTTGGCGAGCACCGGGATCGCGTCGAACTTGTCGAGCGACGAGAACCCGGGGAAGAACTCCGCCACCACCTCGAACGGCGTCTCCGACAGCATCCGGTCGACGAACTCGACGTAGCTGCCCGGCACGTCGTCGCCGAAGGCGAGGCCGGCGGTCGCGACGAGCGCGACGTCCTTGCCGGCGCGGCGTACGCCGTCGACGACCTTGTGGGTGCGCGCGAGCGCCGAGACGGTGCGCCCCACCGGGCCGGCGCTCCCCCAGGCCGGCACCATCGGGAAGAGGATGCGGCTCGGCTCGAGCCCGCCGGCGGTGGTCGAGATCAGCGCGGCGCCGACCACCCGGTCGCCGAAGAGCTCCGGGTGCGACTCCGCCAGGGCCGCGATCGTCATGCCGCCCATCGAGTGGCCGACCACGACCACCGGGCCCTCGGGGGCGACGGCGTCCATGACGGACAGCAGGTCGCGCCCGAGCTGCTCGATGGTGGCGTTGCCCAGCGGCGAGCGTCCCGAGCGGCCGTGCGAGCGCTGGTCGTAGAGGACCGTGCGCACCCGGCCGCGGTAGTGCTCCCGCTGGAAGTGCCAGCAGTCCATCTCCAGCGCGTAGCCGTGCGCGAAGATCACCGTCACCTCGGAGTCGGACTCGTCGACCTCGACGTGCAGCGGCGTGCCGTCGTCGGCGAGCACCGTGATCGGCTCCGACCGGAGCGACCCGAACGCCGGGACGTCCTCGGGCGCTCGCCCCACGATCCGGCGGCGTTGCCGGTTGACCCCGATGCCCGCTCCGGCAGCCACCAGGCTGACCGCTCCGACGGTCGCCGCGCCGATCACTCGTCCGCGCATGCTCATCAGTCGACGTACCTCCGGGTCATCCGTCCCCCGATCCTGGTCACGATCTCGTAGGAGATGGTGTCGGCGGCCTCGGCCCAGTCCTGCGCGGTGGGCTCGCCGTGCCGGCCGTCGCCGAAGAGCACGACGTCCTCGCCGGGCGCCGGCAGGTCGCCGTCGAGGTCGACGACGAACTGGTCCATGCAGACCCGGCCGCGGATAGCGCGGCGCTTGCCGTCGACCTGCACGTGGGCGGTGTTGCTCGCGTGGCGCGGAACGCCGTCGCCGTACCCGATCGGCACGAGCCCGACGGTGGTCGCCGTGTCCGCCGTCCAGGTGTGGCCGTAGGAGACCGAGGCGCCGGCGGCCAGCGGCTTGCTCTGGGCGAGGGTGGCGCGCGCGGTCATCGCGGGGCGCAGGCCGAGGTCGGGCGTGTGGCCGGGCGCGGGGTCGAGGCCGTACGACGCGATGCCGACGCGCACCAGGTCGAACCGCGACGACGGCCGCAGGATCGCCGCCGCCGAGTTGGCGAGGTGGCGGACCTCGGGCCGCAGGCCGGCCTCGTGCGCGACGGCGAGGGCCTCGCGGAACACGGCCTCCTGCGCGTCGTTGGCGGGGTGGTCGGGCTCGTCGCTGGCCGCGAAGTGGGACCAGATTCCGGTGACCGTCCACGCGCCGTCCTGCTCGCCCGCCCGCGCCGCGGCGACCACGTCGGGCCAGGTCTCCATCGCCGCGCCCCCGCGCGACAGCCCCGTGTCGACCTTGAGCTGGAGGCGGGCCGGGCGACCGGCGGCGTCCACCGCCGCGCGGATCTCGTGGAGCTCGGCGGTGGTGTACGCCGTGACGTCGACGTCGGCGGCGATCGCGGCGGCGTGGTCCTCCCCCGGGACCGTGAGCCAGCACAGGACGCGGCCGGTGTCACCGGCGGCCCGGAGCGCCAGGGCCTCGTCGATCGTGGCGACGCCGAGCCACTCGGCGCCCGCCTCGCGGGCGGCCCGCGCGGCCTCGACCATGCCGTGGCCGTAGCCGTCCGCCTTGACGACCGTCATCATCGCGACGCCGGTCAGCTCGCGCAGCCGCCGGACGTTGTCCCGGATCGCACCGAGATCGACGACGATCTCGGCGCGCACAGGAGCCGACTGGGGGGTCATTGCCCCCCATTCTCCCATCACGCTCCCGGCAGCCCCCGGACGGCATCCGGGATGGACGCCGCGATGTCGCCCGCGACCAGCGGTCCGCCGCGCCCCGCGAGCGTCGCAGCGGCACCGTGCAGCCACGAGCCGACCGAGGCGGCGTCGTACGCCGTCAGCCCTGCGGCGAGCAGGGCTCCGACGAGGCCGCCGAGCACGTCGCCGGCGCCGGCCGTGGCCAGCCAGGGCGTGCCGGTCGTGGTCGCGCGGACCAGCCCGTCGGGGCGGGCCACGAGGGTGTGGCGGCCTTTGAGCAGCACGACGCAGCCGTGGCGCTCCGCGGCCGCGCGGGCGTGGTGGAGCGGCCGGGCCTCGATGTCGGCGCGCTCGACACCGGTCATCGCGGCCAGCTCGCCGGCGTGCGGCGTCAGGACGGTGTCGGCGGGAAGGCGCTCCGGGAGATGGACGAGCGCGTCGGCGTCGACGAGGGTGGGGACCTGGTCGGCCAGGGCGGCCCGGAGCTCGTCGCCGGCGTGCTCGCCGCCGCCCGAGCCGACCACCCACGCCTGCACGCGCCCGTCCCCCACGACCTCGGGGTGCCGCTCGCGGACCCGGTCGGCGACCTCCGACGGCCCGACGTACCGCACCATGCCGACCAGCCCGCTCCCGGCGCCGGCCACGGAGAGCAGCGCGGCGCCGGGGTACTGCGCGCTGCCGGCGCGGATCCCGACCACCCCGCGGGTGTATTTGTGCGCGTCCGGCGCGGGCCGCGGCAGCAGCGCCGCGACGTCCTCGGGCCGGAGTGCCTCGACCGGCGAGTCGGGGAGGTCGAGCCCGATGTCGACGAGGTGCACCGCGCCGCAGTGCCGGCTGGCCGGGTCGACCAGATGGGCGATCTTGTGGGTCCCGAACGTCACCGTCACGTCGGCGGTCACGTGCGGTCCGTCCAGCCGGCCCGTGTCGACGTCGACGCCGCTCGGGGTGTCCACCGCCACCACCGGCACGCCCTCGACCAGCGCCAGCGCCTGCTGCGCCTCGGGCCGCAGCCCCGGGCGCCCGCCGATGCCGACGATCCCGTCGACCACGACCTCGGGCCGCGCCGGGCTCCCGTCGACCACGCGCCCGCCCGCCTGCCGCAGCGCGGCGACCCCGCCCTCGTGCGCGTGGTCGGACAGCAGCCACGCCTCGACCTGGGCGCCCCGGCGGGCGAGCAGCGCCCCGGCGTACAACGCGTCTCCCCCGTTGTCGCCCGACCCGACCAGCAGCAGCACCCGGCGTCCGTACGCCGAGCCGAGCAGGTCGATCACGGCGTACGCCAGCCCGGCCGCGGCCCGCTGCATCAGCGCCCCCTCGGGCAGGCGCGCCATCAGCTCCGCCTCGGCCGCCCGCACCTGCTCGACCGTGTGCGCCCGCCTCATGTGGTCACGCTAGCGGGGTCCTACGCCGACTCCAGCACCACGACCGCCGAGGCGATGCCGGCGTCGTGGGAGAGCGAGACGTGCACGGAGCCGACGCCGAGGTCGTTGGCCCGGGCGAGCACCGTGCCGCGCATCTCCAGCAGCGGCCGCCCGGACGACTCCGAGACGATCTCGGCGTCCTGCCAGTGCATGTCGCCCGGGGCGCCGAGGGCCTTGGCGACCGCCTCCTTGGCGGCGAACCGGGCCGCCAGCGACGCGAGCGGGCGGGTCGCCTCGGCCGGGGTGAAGAGCCGCGCCGAGAGCCCCGGCGTCCGGGCCAGCGACTCGCCGAAGCGCTCGATGTCGACCACGTCGATGCCGACGCCGATGATCATGCGCGTCACTCCACCGTGACGGACTTGGCGAGGTTGCGCGGCTGGTCGACGTCGTGCCCCATCAGCGTCGCGAGCTGGCAGGCGAAGAGCTGCAACGGTACGACGGCCACGAGCGGCTGCAGGAGCACCGGCACGCGCGGCAGGCGGACGACGCGGTCGGCGTACGGCGTGATGGCGTCGTCGCCGTCCTCGACCAGGCAGATGGTGCGTGCACCGCGGGCGCGAACCTCCTGGATGCCGCTGACCATCTTGTCGCGGAGCTGGTCACGTCCGGCCGGTGGCACGACGCACAGCACGGGCAGGCCGGACTCCACCAGCGCGATCGGGCCGTGCTTGAGCTCACCCGCGGCGAACCCCTCCGCGTGGATGTAGGCGAGCTCCTTGAGCTTCAGGGCCCCCTCGAGGGCCACCGGATAGCCGGCGTGCCGCCCGAGGAAGAGCACCGACCGGGTGTCGACGTGCTCGGCCGCCATCTCGTAGATCGAGTCGGCGTCGTCGAGCACCCGCTGGATGTGGTCGGGCATCTCCTCGAGCTGGCGCATCACCTCGTCGATCTCGTCGCCGTACCGCGTGCCCTTCACCTGCGCGAGGTAGAGCGCGAGCAGGTAGCAGGCGACCAGCTGGGTCAGGAAGCCCTTCGTCGACGCGACGCCGATCTCCGGGCCCGCGTGGGTGTAGATCACGGCGTCGGACTCGCGCGGGATCGTCGAGCCGTTGGTGTTGCAGATCGCGAGCACCTTCGACCGCTGCGTGCGGGCGTGCCGGATCGCCTGCAGGGTGTCGGCGGTCTCGCCGGACTGGCTGATCGCGACCACGAGCGTGGAGTAGTCGACGATCGGGTCGCGATAGCGGAACTCCGAGGACAGCTCGACCTCGACCGGCACGCGGGTCCAGTGCTCGATGGCGTACTTCGCGACCATGCCGGCATAGAACGACGTGCCGCACGCGATGATGATGACCTTGTCGACGTCGCGCAGCTCCTGGTCGGAGAGCCGCATCTCGTCGAGGTGCAGGTGCCCCTCCGGCGTACGACGTCCGAGCAGTGAGTCGGCCACGGCGCGCGGCTGCTCGTGGATCTCCTTGCGCATGAACCAGTCGTGGCCGTCCTTCTCGGCGGCCGACAGGTCCCAGCTGACGTGGTAGCGGTGGCCCTCCGCCGGCATGCCGTCGAAGCCGAGCACGGAGACGCCGTCGCGGGTGATCGTGACGACCTGGTCCTGCCCGAGCTCGAGCGCCTCGCGGGTGTGCTCGATGAAGGCGGCGACGTCGGAGCCGAGGAAGTTCTCCCCGTCGCCGAGCCCGACGACCAGCGGCGAGTTCCGGCGGGCGGCGACGACCCGCGACGGGTCGAGCGCGTCGACCGCCACCAGGGTGAAGGCGCCCTCGAGCCGGTTCACGAGCCGGACCATGGCGGTGGTGAGGTCGGTGCCCGCGGCCACCTCGGCCTCGAGCAGCTGGGCGGCGACCTCGGTGTCGGTCTCGGAGACCAGCGTGACGTCGCGGGCCTCGAGCTCGGAGCGGAGCTCCGCGAAGTTCTCGATGATGCCGTTGTGCACGAGCGCCACCCGCCGCGCGGCGCCGCTGTGCGGGTGCGCGTTCACGTCGTTGGGCGCGCCGTGGGTGGCCCACCGGGTGTGCCCGATGCCGACGGTGGCGGCGGGCAGGGGCTGGTCGGCGATCGCCTTCTCGAGGTTGTCGAGCTTGCCGGCGCGCTTGTCGGAGGCGATGGCGCCCCCGGTCACGAGCGCGATCCCGGCCGAGTCGTAGCCGCGGTACTCCAGCCGGCGCAGGCCCTCGATCACGACGCCCTGAGCCTGCTTCTCCCCGACGTACCCGACGATCCCGCACATGGTGGCCACCATATCCAGCGGGCACCGGGGGTTTGAGCGGGCTGGTTGGCTGCAACAATCTCCGGCATGTCTTCCCAGGGCGGGCAGAACGGCGCCACCGACGAGACCCCGCGGGAGTCCTCGCCGTACATCGAGCTCGACCGGTCCGCCTGGGCAGCCCTCGCCGACGAGGTCGAGAACCCGCTCACCGCCGACGAGATCCAGCAGCTGCGGGGCCTGGGCGACCAGCTCGACCTCGACGAGGTCCAGCAGATCTACCTGCCGCTCTCCCGCCTGCTCAGCCTGTACGTCGAGGCCGCGGGCACGCTGCACCGGCGCCAGGAGGAGTTCCTCCACCAGGGCCAGCCGCCGCGCACGCCGTTCGTCATCGGCCTGGCCGGGTCGGTCGCAGTCGGCAAGTCCACGACGGCCCGCGTGCTCCAGCAGATGCTCGCCCACTGGCCCGAGCACCCCAACGTGGCGCTGGTGACGACCGACGGCTTCCTCTACCCCAACGCCGAGCTCGAGCGCCGCGGGCTGCTGCAGCGCAAGGGCTTCCCGGAGTCCTACGACCGTCGCGCCCTGCTGCGCTTCGTCGTCGACATCAAGTCCGGCAAGGACGAGGTCGAGGCGCCGGTCTACTCCCACCTCACCTACGACGTGATCCCCGGCGAGAAGGTGGCCGTCAAGCGCCCCGACATCGTCATCGTCGAGGGCCTCAACGTCCTCCAGCCCGCCCGGGTGCGCGACGACGGCCGCACCGGCCTGACCCTGAGCGACTTCTTCGACTTCTCCGTGTACGTCGACGCCGGCACCGGCCACATCCGCGACTGGTACACCGAGCGGTTCCTGCGGCTGCGCGAGACCGCGTTCCGCGACCCGGAGTCCTACTTCTCCAAGTACGCCGGGCTCTCGCACGACGAGGCGGTCGCCGAGTCGCAGCGGATCTGGGACACCATCAACGGACCCAACCTGTCGCAGAACATCCTGCCGACCCGCTCCCGCGCCACGCTCGTGCTGCGCAAGGACCGCGACCACTCCGTCCGCTACGTCCGCCTACGGAAGCTCTAGGACCCCCGGGCCGAGCTTGCGAGGGCTGGGACACAGGTCCAAGGTCGAGCAGCGAAGCGACCGACGAAGGAGGTCGCTAGCGCGTGTCGAGACTGAGCGTCAGCAGGATCTCGGGCACCTTCTCGGGCGAGAGCGTGCCGGCGTCGCCGCTGTCGGCCACGACCACGGCGCGGACGTCGCCCGCGCGGATCATCGCGACCTCGATGCCCGACGCCGCGCACGGTCCCTCCGGGCCCAGCAGCCCGGTCCAGCGGAAGGTGGCCGGGGTGCCGTCCGCGAGCACGACGTCCTCGGCCGACGTCCCGGTGGACACCGTCGGGGCGCCGCCCATCACGCCCGACACCCACGCGTCGAACGACTGGTCGGTGAAGCCCGCGAGCGCCCGGAAGGACCCCTTCGGCTGCGCCTTGCAGTAGCCCTCGTCGAGCAGGGCCGGCCCGTCGACGTGCACCGGGCCGTAGGAGATCCGCGAGTCGGCGGCGCGCAGCCGCCACCCCATGCCCGGCACCTGGAACGACGCACCCGACTCGGGGTCGGTGACGACGACCGAGCCCGCGCGGCCGGGCTCGTCCCCGTCGCGCGTCGCCACCGCGATCGCACCCGTGGCGACGACGGCGAGCACGGCGACCACGCCGAGCACTGCGGCCAGGCGGGTGCGGGTCATGGGCTGGTTCTACCCGATGTCGCGGCGCAGCGTGGTCATTCTCCCCACGATCGCGAGCACGGCGGCGTACCCGAGCATCACCAGCAGCGCCGCCCACCGGGGCAGCAGGTCGGCGGAGCCGCCGCCCATCTCCCCGATCAGGCTGGCCCCGATGAGGCCGTCGGCGGCCGCGCCGGGGAGGAACTGCGACACCGACGACGTCGCGTCGAAGGCGCCCAGCGCGATCCGGGCGATCGGCTCCACGAACTGGGTGAACGCCAGCAGCACCACGACCGCCGCCACCTGGTTGGACAGCACGGAGCCGAACCCGACGCCGATCACCGTCCAGAGGGCCGTGACCACGACGCCGAGCAGGATGACCGCCAGCACGTCGGGGTCGGTGAGGAACGCGCCGTCGCCCTCCACTGCCAGCAAGGGAGCGGACACCGCGACGAGCGCGGCCATCCCGACCGCGCCGTACAGGAGCCCGAGCGGCACCGCGACGACGAGCTTGCCCCCGAGCAGGACGGTACGACGCGGCTCGACCAGCAGGGACGCCGTGATCGTCTGGTAGCGGAACTCGGTGGTCATCATCAGGCTGCCGATGACCAGCGGGAAGACGTAGCCGATCGCGTTGACCAGGCCGTAGACCCCGGCGGCCGCCTCCGCGCCCTTCGGCATCGTGGCCGCGTCCTCGCCGGTCGCGAAGGCGATCGAGAGCGCGAGCACCCCGCCCACGAAGGCGAGGTAGGCCGCCAGGACGATCAGCAGCAGCCACCACAGGCGGGTGCTGACGAGCTTGCGGTACTCCGCGACCACCGCCGCCTTCATCCGTCGCCACCCGTCAGTCGCAGGAACACGTCCTCGAGCCCCACTCCCCGGCTGGCGAGCTGGTGGAGCTCGATGCCGCCGGCGTACGCCGCGGCGCCGATCTCGGCCGCGGGCACGTCGGCGACCAGGCGGCCGGTGCCGTCGGCGCGGTGCGCCCAGCCGCGGTCGTCGCAGAGCCGCGCGAGCGCGTCGGCCGCGGGCGACTCGACGTACGTCTCCGGCGCCGCGAGCGCGCTGAGGTCCGCCAGCGACGAGGCGTGCACGAGCCTGCCGTGCGCGATGATCACCACGTCGTCGACGGTGTGCTGCACCTCCGACAGCACGTGGCTGGAGATGAGCACGGTGCGGCCCTCGTCGGCGAACGTCCGCAGCAGCCCGCGCATCCACTTGATGCCCTCGGGGTCGAGGCCGTTGGCGGGCTCGTCGAGCACGATCGCGGGCGGGTCGGCGAGCAGCGCGGTCGCGAGGCCGAGCCGCTGCCGCATGCCCATCGAGTAGCCACCGACGCGGCGGTCGGCCGCCGGGCCGAGCCCGACGAAATCGATCAGCTCGCGGCAGCGCTTCGCCGAGACGCCGGCCTGCGTCGCGAACACCTCGAGGTGGCCGAGCCCGCTGCGGCCCGGGTGGAAGGAGGAGGCCTCGAGCGCGGCGCCGACGACCCGGGCGGGCCGCTCGTGGTCGCCGTACGGCTTGCCGCCGACGAGTGCCCGGCCGGCCGTGGGCCGGGTGAGCCCGAGCAGCATCCGCAGCGTCGTGGTCTTGCCGGCGCCGTTGGGGCCGAGGAAGCCGGTGACCGCTCCCGGGCGCACCGAGAAGGTCAGGTCGTCGACGGCGCGGACCGCGCCGAAGCTCTTGCCGATGTGCTCGACGGCGAGCACCGGAGCGTCCCTCATGGGACACATTCCTACAGGCTGAGCTCGCGCTTCACGACATCGGCCAGCCGCTCGGCCACCGCCCCCGCCTCCTCCGAGGTCGAGGCCTCGACCATCACGCGGACCAGCGCCTCGGTGCCGGACGGACGCAGCAGGATCCGGCCGGTGTCGCCGAGCGCGGCCTCCTCCTCGGCGACCGCCGCGGCCACGATCGGGTCGTCGTCGGCGCGGGACTTGTCGACGTTGCGGACGTTGACGAGCACCTGCGGCAGGCGGGTCACGACACCGGCGAGTTCCTGGAGACTGCGGCCCGTGACGGCCATCCGCTCCAGCACGTGCAGCGCGGTGAGGGTGCCGTCGCCGGTCGTGGCGTGCTCGCTCATGATCACGTGGCCCGACTGCTCGCCGCCGAGGCCGTAGCCGGACACGCGCATCGCCTCGAGCACGTAGCGGTCGCCGACCTTGGTCTGGCGCACGCCGATGCCGGCGGCCTTCATCGCCTGCACGAAGCCGAGGTTGCTCATGACGGTGGCGACGACCGTGTTCTTGGGCAGGTGACCGGTCTCGGCCATCCCGGTCGCGAGGATCGCGAGGATCTGGTCGCCGTCGACGTCGTTGCCCTCGTGGTCGACCGCGAGGCAGCGGTCGGCGTCGCCGTCGAGCGCGAAGCCCGCGTCGGCGCCGTGCTCGAGCACGGCCGCGCGGAGCGGCTCGAGGTGGGTGGACCCGCAGCCGTCGTTGATGTTGAGTCCGTCGGGCTCGGCGTTGATCGCGATGACGGTGGCGCCGGCGGCCCGCAGGGCCATCGGCCCGGCTTCGTACGCCGCACCGTGGGCGCAGTCGAGCACGACCGTGATGCCGTCGAGCGGCTTCGCGAGCGTGCCGACCAGGTGCTCGACGTACTCCTCGACCGGAGTGGCGTACGGCGTGACGCGACCGACCTCACCGCCGAGGGGGCGCGCCCACGGCTCGTCGAGGTGCTGCTCGATCTCCCGCTCCACGGCGTCGTCGAGCTTGAGGCCGCCGCCGGCCAGGAACTTGATGCCGTTGTCGGGCATCGGGTTGTGCGAGGCGCTGATGACGACGCCGAGGTCGGCGCCGAGCGCCTGGGTCAGGTGGGCGACCGCCGGGGTCGGCAGCACCCGGAGCCGGAGCACGTCGACCCCGGCCGACGCGAGCCCGGCCACGACGGCGTGCTCGAGGAACTGCCCGGAGATGCGCGTGTCCCGACCCACCACGGCGAGCGGGCGTCCCCCGGACCGGGAGTCGCCGAGCTCGCCCCGGGAGGCCAGGACACGGGCGGCGGCGACGGACAGGTCCAGGGCCAGCTCCGCGGTCAGTTGACCGTTGGCCAGGCCCCGGACCCCGTCCGTGCCGAAGATGCGCGGCATCTGCTGAGGCAGATCAGCGCTTGCTGTACTGAGGCGCCTTACGGGCCTTCTTGAGACCGGCCTTCTTGCGCTCGATGACGCGGGCGTCACGGGTGAGCAGTCCGGCCTTCTTGAGCGACGGGCGGTTGGCCTCGACGTCGACGGCGTTCAGGCAGCGGGCCACGCCGAGGCGCAGCGCACCGGCCTGGCCCGTGATGCCGCCGCCGTGGATGCGGGCGATGACGTCGAAACGACCCTCGAGCTGCAGCGCGGCGAACGGCTCGTTCGCGACCTGCTGGTGCAGCTTGTTGGGGAAGTACGAGTCGAGCGTCCGGCCGTTGATCGTCCACTGGCCGGTGCCCGGCACGATGCGGACGCGAGCCACGGCCTCCTTGCGACGGCCGGTGGCCGCGGCGGGGGCGATGGTGGCGGGACGCTGGGGGGCGTCGGCGGAAGGAGCGCTCTCGGAGCTGTAGGCGATGCCCTGCTCGTCGGTCTCGTAGGTCTCCTCGACCTCGGTGGTGTCAGCCACGATGTTCCTCACTCAGACTTTCTCGACGTCAGACGATTACTGGGAGATCTGCTTGATCTCGAACGGAGTGGCCTTCTGGGCCTGGTGCGGGTGGTTGGGCCCGGAGTAGACCTTCAGCTTCTTCAGCATCTGACGGCCGAGCTTGTTCTTCGGGAGCATGCCCCAGACGGCCTTCTCGATCGCCTTGCGGGCGTCCTTCTCGAGGACCTCGCCGATCGGGGTGGCGGAGAGACCACCCGGGTAGCCGGAGTGGCGGTAGGCCATCTTCGTGGTCTTCTTCGTGCCGGAGAGGGCGACCTTCTCCGCGTTCACGATGATGACGAAGTCGCCGGTGTCGGCGTTCGGGGCGAAGATCGGCTTGTGCTTGCCGCGCAGGAGGTTGGCGGTCTGGGCGGCCAGCTTGCCGAGGACGATGTCGGTGGCGTCGATGACGAGCCACTCCCGGCTGATGTCGCCGGGCTTCGGAGCGTACGTGCGCACGGAGGAACTTCCTTCGTTCGTGGTGGACCCGCGGGACCCTGTCGTCCCGGGGCGGTGCTGCCACGCCCTCTGACGAACACTGCCCGGCTCCCACCGTTCAGCAGGTGGGCTCCGGGTCTGCACCCGGACTCCGTGGCTGGTGTCCGGGCGCGGCAGGAGGCGCGACTGACAAGACTACGGGCCGCTTTCACAGCAGGTCAAAACGCGGTTGCCGCCAACGTCACATCCTGTACGGCGGAACGCGGGTTCGCGCGCCGTGGGACCTCCGACTAAGTTGGCCGGGTGACTGATTCTCTCACCGTCCGTGACAACCGCACCGGGCAGGAGTACGAGGTCCCGATCGCCGACGGCGCCATCAAGGCCGCGGATCTGGGCCAGATCAAGACCGGCGACGACACCCCCGGCCTGGCCGTGTACGACCCCGGCTTCGTGAACACCGCGTCCTGCCGCAGCTCCGTCACGTACATCGACGGGGAGCAGGGGATCCTGGAGTACCGCGGCTACCCCATCGAGCAGCTCGCGGAGAAGTCGAGCTTCCTCGAGGTGGCCTACCTCCTCATCCACGGCTCGCTGCCGACCAAGGCCGAGTACGACGCGTGGGTGCACGAGATCACCTACCACACGTTCGTCCACGAGAACGTCAAGTCGTTCATGCAGGGCTTCCGCTACGACGCGCACCCGATGGGGATGCTGATGGCGTCGGTGGGGGCCCTGTCGACGTTCTACCCGGACGCCCGCAACATCAGCGACGCCGAGAACCGCCACATCCAGATGGTCCGGATGATCGCCAAGATGCCGACCCTGGGCGCCTGGTCGTTCCGCCACGCGCAGGGCAAGCCGTACGTCTACCCGGACAACGACCTCGGCTACACCGCCAACTTCCTCTCGATGCTCTTCAAGATGAGCGAGTCGCGGTTCGAGGCCGACGAGCGCCTGGTCAAGGCCCTCGACGTGCTCTTCATCCTGCACGCCGACCACGAGCAGAACTGCTCGACCAACGCGGTCCGCTCGGTCGGCTCTTCGCAGGTCGACCCGTACTCCGCGGTCGCGGCCGGCATCGGCGCCCTCTACGGCCCGCTGCACGGCGGCGCCAACGAGGCCGTGCTGCGGATGCTCAAGCGGATCGGGAGCAAGGAGAACATCCCCGCCTTCATGCAGGGCGTGAAGGACGGCAACGAGCGCCTGATGGGCTTCGGCCACCGGGTCTACAAGAACTACGACCCGCGCGCGAAGATCATCAAGAAGGCCTGCGACGACGTCTTCGAGGTCACCGGGGTCAACCCGCTGCTCGAGATCGCCCAGGAGCTCGAGAAGATCGCGCTCGAGGACGAGTACTTCGTCAAGCGCAAGCTCTACCCCAACGTGGACTTCTACTCCGGCCTGATCTACGAGGCCTTCCAGTTCCCGCCGGAGATGTTCACGGTCCTGTTCGCCATCGGCCGCACCCCGGGCTGGCTGGCCCAGTGGTCCGAGCTGGTGCAGGACAAGGAGCAGAAGATCGCCCGCCCCAAGCAGATCTACACCGGCGACCGCGGGCTGGATTTCACCCCCGCCGCCGAACGCTGGGCGTGAGCCCCGGGCCCTGCGACTCACGTCGTCCAGCGCGTGCGCTCGCAAGGCGGAGGAGGGAAGGCGGCCCGGGTTTGGCCGTCGACCGACGACAACGCAGCGAGCGTGCGTGATGGGCGGCGTGAGCGGGGTCGTCTTCGACTTCGGGAACGTGCTCATCGACTGGCAGCCGCTGGCCGCATTGACAGCCGGACTCGGCGAGGAGGAGGCGCAGCGCTTCCTGACCGCCGACGACTTCGACTTCATGGCCTGGAACCACCACCAGGACGCCGGCCGGGCGTGGGACGAGGCGATCGACGAGCTGCGGACCAGCCACCCGCACTGGGTGCGCCACGCCGAGGCGTACCTCGAGCACTTCACCCGCTCGCTCGCCGAGATGCCCGGCACTCCCGACATCCTGCGCGACCTGCACGGCGCCGGGGTCCCGGTGCTCGGCCTGACCAACTGGTCGGCGGAGCTCTACCCGCACGCGCCGGCGGCGTTCGACTTCATCGGGCTGCTCGACGTCGTCGTCGTCTCGGGACGCGAGGGCGTGGCCAAGCCCGACGCGGCGGCCTTCGAGCTCGTCGCCGAGCGCAGCGGCCTCCCCCTCGACCGGCTCGTCTTCGTCGACGACAGCCCTCGCAACGTCGACGCCGCGGCCGCGCTCGGCATGGACGCCCTCCTCTTCACCGGCGCCGACACCCTCCGCGACGCGCTGCGCGAGCGCGGGCTGCCCGTCTGAGCCGATGCCGGCGCCATGTGGGCGGCGGCCCGACTTCTCGGGCAATACCTGATCTTCTGGGCCGAAGTTTCGCCCGAACAGTTCAGGTTTCCCCGGTGGGCCGGGGAAACCTGCACTCCAGCCCGACTCCTCACGCAGGCGCGGGCGCGGCCTCCGGAGAGCCGGAGTCGGAGTCGGCCGCCTGGACCACGTCCTCCCGGCGCACCAGGCGGCGTACGTCGGACGACGCGAGCCCCAGCAGCGCGGACCCGCCCATCACGCAGCCGACGACGACCAGCCAGGCGTGGAAGCCGACCATGGTCGCGATCGGACCGGTCAGGGCGAGCCCGAGGGGCCGGGCGATGAACGAGCCGACGACGTCGAAGGAGTAGACGCGGGCGAGCTTGTCCGGGGCGACGTTCTGCTGGATCGAGAGGTCCCAGAAGACGTCGAAGACCTGGAGGCCGAAGCCGTGCAGGAACGCCCCGAGGAGGACCGGCCAGAGCTGGTCGGACAGCGCCATGGCGATCGGGAACAGCGCGGTGAGGCTCAGCAGCGCGGTGCCGACGAACAGGCTCCGCCTTGGCCGCCAGCGCAGGCACACCAGTCCGCCGACGACGAAGCCGGCCATGAGCGCGGCCATCGCGACGCCCCACACCGACCGCCCGAACTCGTCGCCGACGACGACCGGCCCGAGCACGCCCTGGGCGCCGCCGTAGAAGAGGTGGTAGACCAGCGCCTGCCCGATCAGCAGCCACAGCCAGGTGTGGGCGAGGACCTCGCGGGCACCCTCGCCGAGGTCGGCGAGCATCGACCCGCGCTCCCCCTCCGGGGCGGCCTGCTCGACCCGCATCCGGGAGAAGCAGAAGGCGGCGACGGCGTACGTCGCGGCGTCGACGCCGATCGCCCAGCCCGAGCCGACGACCGCGACGAGCACGCCGCCGACCGCGAAGCCGACCGTCCCGGCGGTTGTCTGGAGCAGGGAGCGCACCGCGACGGCGGACCCCAGGTCGGCCGGCGGGACCGTCTCCCGCGTCATCGCCCGCGAGGCGGGCTGGCTCAGCGCCGCGAGGCAGCCGTTGACCGCGCCGACGACGCCGAGCAGGGGGATCGTCGCCCAGCCGCCGACGAGCGAGGCGGCGATGAACGCCATGGTCAGGGCGCTGCCCGCGGCGGAGCCCTCCATCATCAGCTTGCGCGGCAGCCGGTCGCCGAGGACGCCGCCGAAGAGCACGGTGACGACCTCGGCGAGTGCGAACGCCGCGACCACGAGGCCGAGCTCGGAGGCCGAGCCGCCGAGGTCGAGCACGGCGAACGCGAGGGCGATCGGGGTGATCGCGTTGCCGAGGGCACTGGTCGCCGTGCCCGTGACGAGCATCCGGAAGTCCCGGTGGCGGAGTGCCGCGAGGTTGGTACCCACAGCTCGATATTACTTCGCTGACGAATTATTCGCTACCGAATTGAGTAGGATCTGTTCATGCCCGAGGAGACCGAGGACTGGGCCGACCGGCACGTCGCGCGCTGGCGGGACCACTGGATCGACGTGGACTTCGAGGACGACGTCGAGGCGATCGTCGTACGGATCCAACGACTCACCCGGTACTTCCGGCTGGCCAAGCAGCACGCCCTGGTCGAGGTGGAGCTCCAGGACTTCGAGTACGAGACGCTGCACCAGCTGATGATCCGGGACACCCCGGGCAGCGCCAGCCCGTCGGCGCTCGCCGCCGACCTCGGCATCAGCAACGCCGGGATGACCGGGAGGCTGGACGCCCTCGAGAGGGCCGGCTGGATCCAGCGCCACGCCGACGCCGACGACCGCCGCCGGGTGGCCGTCGAGGTGACCCGCAGCGGCATGACGGTCTGGCGTCGCGCCATGGACCTGCGCGGCCGCGCCGAGATCGAGGTCGCGCACGCCCTCGGCCCCGGCGAGCGAGCCACGCTCGCCGCGCTGCTCAAGAAGATGACGCTGGCGGCCGAGGCCCGCGACGAGGGCTGAGCCCTCGACGTTGTCGGGCCCGAACCGGTTTCTTCGTGGGCTGCCAGCCACGTCTCAGGGTCGTCACAGGCGCGGGTACGACAGTGGAAGCATGTCCGACGAGCCGACCACCCCGCTGGGCCCCCAGTCTCCGCAGAACCCGTACTTCTCCTACCCGCAGGGTCCCCCGCCCGAGGGTCCGCCGCAGCACGCCGAGCAGACGACCGTGCTCACCGCCGAGCGTCGTCCGCGCCGCGCCGGGCTGGCCGTGGCCGTCGTCGCCACCGCGCTCGTCGTCGGCGCCGGGGCGGGCGTGGGCGGTGCGGCCGCGTGGAGCGCACTCGACGACGACAACGGCTCGATCACCGGCACTGACAGCCCGAGGACCTCGCAGGTCGTCGACACCCCCGAGTCCTCCGCCGCCGACGGCTCCGTCGAGCAGGTCGCGGCGAAGGTGCTCCCGTCGGTCGTCAAGATCGCCGTCTCCGGCAGCGAGGGCCAGGGTTCCGGTTCGGGGATCATCCTCAGCTCGGACGGCGAGATCCTGACCAACGACCACGTCGCGTCCCTGGCCGGCGACGGCGGCTCGCTGACCGTCTTCTTCAACGACGGCTCGTCCGCCAAGGCGTCGATCGTCGGCTCCGACCCCCTGACCGACACCGCGGTGATCAAGGCGGAGGACGTCTCGGACCTGACCCCGGCGACCATCGGCAAGTCCGGTGACCTCGAGGTCGGCGAGGGCGTCGTGGCGATCGGGTCGCCGTTCGGCCTCGAGTCCACCGTCACCAGCGGCATCGTGAGCGCGCTGGACCGCCCGGTCGACGTCGGCAGCGACGGGCAGGGCAACAGCACGACGTACCCCGCGATCCAGACGGACGCCGCGATCAACCCCGGCAACAGCGGCGGTCCGCTGGTCGACATGGCCGGCAACGTCGTCGGCATCAACTCCTCCATCCGCACGAACAGCTCCACCCAGGGCGAGGGCGGGTCCATCGGCCTCGGCTTCGCGATCCCCATGGACGAGGTGCTGCCGATCGTCGAGCAGATGCGCGACGGCGAGACGCCGACCCACGCCCGGCTCGGCATCTCGGTGAGCGACGTCGCGGGCAAGGACGGCGACGAGGTCGTGCAGGGCGCCCAGGTCCAGGAGGTCACCGGCGGCTCGACGGCCGACGATGCCGGCATCGACAAGGGCGACGTGATCACCAAGGTCGACGACCAGCTGGTCACCGGCGCCGACTCGCTGGTGGCGACGATCCGCTCCTACCGGCCCGGCGACGACGTCACGGTCACCTACCTCCGCGACGGCGAGCAGCAGACCGCGAAGCTCGCCCTCGACTCGGACGCGGAGGCGTCCAGCTCCTGACCCACCGACTCCCCTCCCGAAACCCCCGAGAATTCGGGAGGGGTCCAGGACCCCACCGGCCAGCAGGTCCGTCTCCCGTCGGCCGGTGGGGTCCTTTCCATGGACGTCAGAAGCGCTTCTGGAACTCCCCGAGGCGGGCGACCGGCGTGAAGCCGAGTCGCTCGTTGACCTCGATCATGTGCCGGTTGACCTCGGCGTTGTACGTCGTGAGCACGGTGATGTCCGGGGCCTCCGACTGGAGCAGCCGCAGGTTCGCGACCTTCACCGCGAGGCCGAGCCGGTGCCCGCGGGCGTCCCGGCGTACCAGCGTGCCCCACTGGTAGGCGCGGCCCGGCTCGTGGACCGTCGTCGCGATGTCGGTGAACGCGACCAGCTCACCGTCCGGCGCGAGCGCGACGGTGTTGTACTTCGTGCGGCCCTGGCGGGCGAGGATCTCCTCGTTCTCGCGGACCACCACCGGGTCGGTCGACTCGGCCTCGACGTCGAGCGCGCCGGTCGGCGCCTCGGTCAGCAGCTCGGCGCTCAGCCGCGACCAGCCGTCGAGCAGGTCGTCGGGCACGGGTCCGACGAACGAGCGCAGCGTGTAGCCCGCATGCTTCTCGGCCGCCCCCGCGGCCAGCGCCTCGAGCACCGCCTCGTCCGCGGGCAGCGCGAGCGTGCGCTTCACGTCGCCCAGCGCGAGCTCGAAGCCACGGGCCCCGGCGAACTCCACCCCCGGCTCGCCCGAGCCGGACGGGCCGGCGTCGAAGCGCCACGCCGCCTCGCCGACGAGGATCGTGCGGTCGCGCTCGGCGGCCACCTGCTCCAGGTGCTCGAGCATCGCGGTGCCGTAGCCGCGGCGGCGGTGGGCGGGCACGGTGTGCACGACCATCTCGGCGCGCTCGACGTTGTCGAGCAGCGGGGTCCGGACCCAACCCGACGAGACGACCTCGCCGTCGACGACCCCGGCGTACCCCTGGACCCAGTGCTTGGTGACAGTGGCCTGCATCAGCGCGCGCACCTCCTCCAGCTGCCACGGCGAGCCGACCCCCTCACCGGCGGCCAGCTCCGCGGCGAGGTAGGCCGCGTGCCACGGGTCGAGCTGATCGGGGTCGAACGGGTCGACCTCCACGATCTTGATGTCGCTCATCGCGTTCTCTCCACCCGGGTCTCGTCCCAGACGGGCTCGTCGGACTCGTAGACGCTGCCGTCGGCGCCGTACACCAGGAACCGGTCGAAGCCGCGGGCGAACCAGCGGTCGTGGGTCACGGCGAGCACGGTGCCCTCGAACGCCGCGAGGCCGTCCTCGAGCGCCTCGGCCGACTGGACGTCGAGGTTGTCGGTCGGCTCGTCGAGCAGCAGCAGCGTGGCGCCCGACAGCTCGAGCAGCAGGATCTGGAAGCGCGCCTGCTGCCCGCCGCTGAGCGACTCGAACCGCTGCTCCGCCTGGGCGCTGAGCTCGTAGCGGTCGAGCACGCGGCTCGCCTGCTCGCGGCCCATGCCGTCGCGGCGATCGTCGCCACGGTGCAGGATCTCCAGCAGGGTCCGGCCGATCAGCTCGGGGTGCTCGTGGGTCTGGACGAACCAGCCCGGCCGCACCCGGGCGCCGAGCCGGGCCATGCCCCGGTGCAGCACGGGCTTGATCTCGACGTCTCCGACCGGCTCGTGCTCCTTGTCCGGCCGGGTGCCGCCGATGGCGAGCAGCCGCAGGAAGTGGGACTTGCCGGAGCCGTTGGAGCCGAGGACTGCCACGCGCTCGCCGTACCAGACCTCGAGGTCGAAGGGCCTCATCAGCCCGGTGAGCTCGAGGTGCTCGCACACGACCGCGCGCTTGCCGGTGCGGCCGCCCTTGAGGCGCATCTTCACCTGCTGCTCACGCGGCTGCTCGGTCGGAGGACCGGCCTCCTCGAACTTCCGCAGCCGGGTCTGCGCCGCCTGGTAGCGGCTCGCCATGTCGGCGTTGTACGCCGCCTTCTGCTTGTACATCAGCATCTGGGCGCGCAGCTTCGCGTGCTCCTCGTCCCAGCGCTTGCGCAGCTCCTCGAAGCGCTCGAACCGCGCGCGCCGGGCGTCGTGGTACGACGCGAAGCCGCCGGGGTGGGTCCAGACGAGGTTGCCGGCGCTGCCGAGCTCCACGGTCACGACCCGCGTCGCCGTGTTGTTGAGCAGCTCGCGGTCGTGGCTGATCATCAGGATCGTCTTGTCGGACTCGCGGATGCGCTCCTCGAGCCAGATCTTGCCGGGCACGTCGAGGAAGTTGTCGGGCTCGTCGAGGAGCAGCACCTCGTCGGGGCCGCGGAGCAGGTACTCCAGCACCAGCCGCTTCTGCTCGCCGCCCGAGAGGGTGCGCAGCTCGCGGTACTGGGCCCGGTCGTAGGGCACGCCGAGGCCGGCCATCGTGCAGACGTCCCACGTGACCTCGAGGTCGTAGCCGCCCGCGTCGGCGTACTCCGCGAGGGCGCCGGCGTAGCGCATCTGCGTCTTCTCGTCGTCGTGGTCCATGAGAGCCTGCTCGCAGGCGTCGACCTCCTCGGCGGCGGCCCGGATCCGCGCCGGGGCGACGCTGCGCAGCAGGTCCGCGACGGTCGGCTCGGTGCCGAGTCCGGCGCCGACCATCTGGCGCATCACGCCGAGCCCGCCGGAGCGGGTCACGACGCCGGCGTGGGGCGCGAGGTCGCCGGTGATGATGCGCAGCAGCGTCGTCTTGCCGGCGCCGTTGGCACCGACCAGCGCCACCTTGGCGCCCTCGCCGACCCGGAACGACACGTCGTCGAGGAGCACCCGACCGTCCGGCAGCTCGTACCGCACTCCTGCCACGTCCACGTGTCCCACGTCGGAGGATTGTCCGTCATCCGCGCTGTCGGGTCACCGCGTTTTAGGGCCTTGTCCCCAGATCAGGGTCTACGGTGCGGGCATGCTGCGCTTGCTCGTCGCCGCCGTGCTCGCCGCCGTGGCGGTGGGGAGCGCCTCACCGACCACCGCATCCGCCCCTGCCGATCCGGATCCGGGGCCCGTCGTCGAGGACCTCGGCCCCGACAGCTTCGCCGAGCGGGGGCCGTTCAAGGTCGGCGAGGTGACCCTCGCGCTACCGGCGAACGACGCCCCGGTCGAGGTCTGGTACCCCGCTCATCGCGTCGACGTCGCGGGCAAGCGGCCCGCGCACTACGACCTGGTCGACTGGCTGCCGTCGTACCTGCAGTCGGCGCTGCCCGACGGGGCGAAGGTGACCCATCCGTCCGGCGGCGTACGCCGGGTGCCGGTCGCGGAGGGCCGGTTCCCGCTGGTGGTCTTCGGCCACGGGTACGCCGGCTTCCGCACGCAGTCGTCCTTCCTCACGTCGTGGCTGGCGTCGTGGGGCTTCGTGGTCGCGGCTCCCGACCACCGCAGCCGCGACCTGACTGCGGTCCTGGGTGAGCCGGACGACTCGACGTCCGACGTGCGGGACCTGCGCGCCACGATCACGCTCCTGCGCGAGCTCGACGGCCGGCCGTCGGGGCGGTTCAGCGGGCACGTCGACACCGAGCGCGTCGGCGCCGTCGGCCACTCCGCGGGTGGCGCCGCGGTGGAGGCCCTCGCCGTGGTCGACCGCCGGGTCGCGACGTTCGTCGCCATGGCCGGCGCGACCGTCGGGGCCTTCGGCGAGGAGAAGTCGGGGCCGCGCAGCCGCGTGCCGCACCGGCCCGGCCTGATCCTCGCCGGCACCGCCGACGGCGTCGCGGAGGTCGACGGTCTGGTCGCGGCGTACGACGCGCTCCGCACCCCCAAGCGGCTCGTGCTCCTGGAGGGTGCCGGGCACCACGCGTTCAGCGATCTCTGCGAGGTCGGCGCCGAGCGTGGTGGCCTGCTGGCGATCGCCGACCTGCTCGAGTTCCCGGTGCCCGAGCGGCTGCAGACGCTGGCGACCGACGGCTGCGAGCCGCCGGCGCTGGCGCCGCGGAAGGCCTGGCCGGCCGTGCGGCAGGCGACCGTCGCCCACCTGCGACAGGTCCTCGGCCTCGACCGGTCGCGGGCCGGTCTGTCCGGCCTCCGCGACGCCTTCCCGGGCGTCGTGTCGGCGAACCGGAGCGCTCGCTAGACCCGAACCGGACCAGCGCAAGACCAAAGTCGGCGGCGAGGCCGGCCCGCGCTCCCTAGAATTCCCGCATGGCGCGGGGAGCGGACGAGATCGAGCACGTCCCGGTCGTCACCCGCCTGCGCCCGGTCCCCTACCCCGGCACCCGCCGCCCGGTGCGCGCCGCAGCGATGGCGGCGTACGCCGTCGCGCTGGTGGCCTGGTCGCTGACCCTGGGCATCCCGAACGACACCGTGCAGGTCTTCCTGTGGCTGTGGCTCGGCACGATCGCGTGGAACATCGAGGCGAAGCCGCGCTACCACCTGAACTTCCTCAAGGACTGGTGGCTGCCGGTCGTCGGGCTCGTCATCTACTTCTACAGCCGCGGGCTCACCGACGAGCTCGGCCTGCCCGTGCACGTCTACCCGCCGATCCACTTCGACGAGTGGATCGGCGGCGGCGTGACGCCGACGGAGCGGCTCCAGGACGCGTGGTGCGGCGATCCGTGCCTGAAGACCACCGAGCCGCGGTGGTACGACCTGTTCCTGACGACCGTCTACGCCTCGCACTTCCTCACCGGGCTGACGATCGCGGCCGTGCTGTGGGTGCGCAACCGGCCCGCGTGGATCGCGTGGATGCGCCGCTACCTCGCGATCAACTTCGGCGCCCTCGTCATCTACATCCTCTATCCGATGGCGCCGCCGTGGATGGCGTCGGAGGAGGGCTGGCTCGACGGGGAGGTCACCCGGATCACCGGGCGGGGCTGGTCGGACATCGGCCTCGACCGGGTCGACCTGATCCTGCACGGCGTCGGCAACCCGGTGGCCGCGATGCCCTCGCTGCACGCGGGCATCACGTTCCTGGTCGCAGGATACGGGATCCAGAGGCTGAGCTCGCGATGGCGCTGGCTGCTCGCGCTCTACCCGCTCGCGATGTCCACGGCGCTCGTCTACTACGCCGAGCACTACGTGATCGACGTGATCGCCGGCGCGGTGCTGGCCGGCGCCGTGCTCGTCGGCTGTCAGCTGTGGGAGAACTCCCGCAACCGTGGGATGCTGGTCAGTCCTCCGAGCGGGTCACCCAGAGGTTGATGCCGGCCTCGACGGCGTCCTCGTCGATGAGACGCAGCTCCTCGTCGCTCAGCGGCGCGGACGCCACCGCGTCGAGGTTGGTGTCGAGCTGCTCGACCGAGCTGGCGCCGATCACGGCCGAGGTGACCCGGGCGTCGCGCAGCGCCCACTGCAGCGCGAGCTGCGCCAGCTTCTGCCCGCGCTGCTGCGCGATCTCGTTGAGCCGGCGCACGTGCCGCAACGTCGCCTCGTCGAGGTGGTCGCCGCCGATCGTCGAGTTGTCCCGCGCGGCGCGCGAGTCGGCCGGCACGCCGTCGAGGTAGCGGTCGGTCAGCAGGCCCTGGGCGAGCGCGGTGAAGACGATGCAGCCCATCCCCTGGGCCTCGAGCTCGTCGAGCAGGTCCTCCTCGATCCAGCGGTTGAGCATGGAGTACGACGGCTGGTGGATCAGCAGCGGCGTGCCGAGGTCGCGCGCGATCGACGCGGCCTCGCGGGTCTGCGCGGCGGAGTACGACGAGATGCCGACGTACAGCGCCTTGCCCTGCCGCACGGCGTGGTCGAGCGCCCCGATGGTCTCCTCGAGCGGGGTCTCGGGGTCGAAGCGGTGGCTGTAGAAGATGTCGACGTAGTCGAGCCCCATCCGGGTCAGCGACTGGTCGAGCGACGCGAGCACGTACTTCCGCGACCCGCCGCCCTGGCCGTACGGTCCCGGCCACATGTCGTAGCCCGCCTTGGTCGAGATGATCAGCTCGTCGCGGTAGGGCTTGAGGTCGTCGGCGAAGTAGCGGCCGAAGTTCTCCTCCGCGCGGCCGTACGGCGGGCCGTAGTTGTTCGCCAGGTCGAAATGGGTCACCCCGCGGTCGAACGCCCGCCGCAGGATCGCCCGCTGCGTCTCCTCAGGCCGGTCCGTGCCGAAGTTCTGCCACAGCCCCAGCGAGATCACCGGCAGCTTGAGCCCGCTCCGTCCGGTGTAGCGGTACCGCATCCCCGTCGCGTCGGTGTCGTACCGGTTCTCGGCTGCCTCGTAGCTCATGCCCCCGATCCTGTCGCAACGGTGGTCGCGGTGCGAGGAGCGCCAGCGACGAGCCTCGAAACCACCCTCCGCGGACCGCCTTCCGTCCACAGCCCGGCTTCCCACCGGTGTTTGCACAGGCGGTCCGGCGGGTCGGGCTGGTTGTCGGTGGGGGTGCGTTGGCTGGAGGGCATGACAGCGATCGCGACACCCCGGCACCGGGTCAGTGCCGCGGTCGCGCATGTCCACGCCGAGCTCGACGCCGTCGCGGACGCATCCGTGTGGTCCA
>NZ_JBHTDF010000008.1:368019-472795 GCF_042666375.1 Nocardioides sp. GCM10030259
AAGCTCGAAGAGCTCGAGGCCCGGGTGGCCGCGCACGCCGACGACCTCCACGTCGGCCAGGACGTCGGCGCCTCCAACGCCGGCAACTGGCTCGCCCACCAGACCAAGGCGACCCGTCCCGCCGCGCACGCCACGGTCCGGCTGGGACGGTCGCTCGAGGCGCATCCGCTCGTCCGGGACGCGCTCGCCGCCGGACAGGTGCTCGCCGAGCAGGCGCGGGTGATCATCCGCTGGGTCGACAAGCTCCCCGACACCCTCGGCGCCGCCGTCCTCGAGAAGGCCGAGCGGCACCTCCTCGACCAGTCCCGTGACCACGACGCGCGGAACCTGAACCACCTCGGCCGCCACCTCTACCAGGTCGTCGCCCCCGACGAGGCGGACGCGCACGAGGCCCGGCTGCTCGCCGAAGAGGAGGCCGCCGCGGCCCAGGCCTGCGAGCTCACCCTCCGCGACGACGACCAGGGCCGGAACCACGGCTCCTTCACCGTCCCTCGCTACCACGGCTCCGCGCTGCGGAAGGCGCTGATGGCGATCATGGCGCCGAAGCACCAGGCCGCCACCCGAGGCGCCGGCGTCGAACGCAAGCCGACGCCGCAGGCGCTGGGGCAGGCGTTCTGCGAGTACATCGCCCGCTACCCGGTCAAGCGGCTCCCGCACACCGGCGGCGTCAACGCCACCCTCCTCGTGCTCATCGACGAAGACTCCCTGATGGGACGGCTGGAGAAGGCCGGCGTACTCGACACCGGCGACAAGATCAGCCCCGGCCTCGCCCGGCGGCTAGCGTGTGAGGCCGGGATCATCCCCGTCGTCCTCGGCGGCGACTCCGTCCCCCTCGACCTCGGCCGCAAGCGTCGTACGTTCACCGACCACCAACGCCTCGCGATGTTCGTGCAGTACCGCGGCTGCGCCGAAGAGGCGTGCGACCGCACGACCGGCCTCCACGCCCACCACACCACCCCATGGGCCCACGGCGGCAACACCGACCTGAAGGACGGCAAGCCCTACTGCGCCTACCACCACGGCCTCGCCCACCACCCCGACTACGCCACCGCCCACCTCCCCGACGGCCGGGTCAGGTTCCACAGACGAACGTGACAGGACACCCGCCAACCCCAGGAGCGGGCTGCGATCGCCAGTCACATGCTCGGGATGACGCGTCCCGGCAGATCCGGCGGACAGGCCGCGATCTGGCGCCACGCTGTCCCGCCTGCGGCTTGAGTCTGGGTGCCCGGCGTGTTACGCCGGCGCAGACTCAGTCGGTGGGCATCTGGAGGTCCACTCGGGACCAGGTCCTCCCGGCGTCGTGGCTGACATTGACGTAGTCGAACGTGTCTGGGGTGAGGATGATGTCGCCGCCGAGGACGTACAGGCCCCATGCAGCTTCCCCGAAGGGGGCAGGCCGGAACTCGAGGTGCCGGTTCGTGGTGTCGGTGCCGACCATCAAGCCGACCGTCAAGCTGTGCCTGTCCTTCGTCGTGACCAAGATTCCAGAAGGGAGGATGTACTGCCAGCCTCGCCCGAAGCGGTGCATGGAGAGGACTTCGCTTGTTGTTCGGTCGATCGTGGACCACCAGGACTTGAGCCCGCGGCTGGTCTGGATGATAAGGCGGTCGGCGGCCACCATGCATTCACCCCCGTAGAACCTCCTGCGCTTCGCCGGGATTTCGGCGAAGGAGACCCATTTCCACGTCAACCCGTTGTCGATGGAGGTGGGGATGCGGGTCCGGGCTGCAAGCGGTCCGAACGCCCGACTAGCGCAAGCACCACCATTCGCATCGGCGACGATGCCGGCCGCGCTGCGGCGCCACCAGGTCGGCAACGTCCGCCTGAACAGTCGGTCCTGGCTGGGCCGGTAGGCGGTGTCCCGTCCGCCCTCGATCGGGAGCAGCACGTCGGCCACCGTCGCGGGACGCTTCCCGGCGTGCGCGCGGAGCTCGTGGGCGACCTCGCGGACCTGGCCGTCAAGGCTGATCGTTATCCAGTGGCGGTAGTAACCGACTCTGCTCGTGACTGAGGCGTAACCGATGAAACCCTCGGGAGTTGCGGCGTAGAGCCTGAGCATTGGCTTGAGGCCCAGTAGCGGCGTGAGCGGTTTCCAGTCCTGGTCGTAGATGCGGAATGCCGACCACAAGGTCGAATCGACGCGGTACGCGATGATGGTCGCTCCACTGGTGGTCCGAAGGACGCTCTCGATGCTCGCCAGCGTGCGAGTTCCTGACATCTCGCGGGTGGCCAACGGGCCGTTGCCCTGGTTCGAGGTGACTCGATTCTCGGCCAGGACTGCGACGCTGGGGTTGGCTGGGCCCTCGTCTTCGCCGCAGGCGGTCAGCAAAGTCGCGCTCAACAGCAAGCTGACCGATACCAACTTCGTCCGCAGCGTTGTCCGCACGGCCACCTCCTGGCCGTTCCGTGCGGTTCAAGCGTCCTCCGCCTGGTCGACTGGCGTCCATGGCCCTGCCGGGCCATCCGCCGTCGATGGAGGTTCAAGTGGTTCGGTGCGGGAGAGCAGGCAGCGATGAACTCGGTGAATGGCGCCGAGATCGGCGGGATGAATGCCAGGTCTCCGTCGGCGCGACCAACAGCGATGTCGAGCCGCGACGCCTCGTCGGCGCGAACTCCGCTCCGCTCGGCGCGACACGGGTGCGCTGCTCTACGACGGCACCGACTCGTGCACCGTGATGCAGGACATCGAGGCAACGAGTTCTGGTTTACCTGAGACCTCCGGGCAGCCGAACGCCGCCCACCTCGGATCGGAGTGAGAGACCTCATCCGGGTCAGGTGAACGGCGCCGACGGCTCTCTTCCCGCCTGCAGCAGACGGTCCCCGAGCCGCCGGTCAGGCTACCGGTCGCTGGACGTCCACGCGAGCAGTTCGCACCGACGACGGGGCACTCCCGGCCGGCTACGCGCAGTCGAGGCAGTGGTCCTGCGACCCTGCGGCCAGCTGCGACCGATGCCGGACGAGGAAGCAGCCCATGCAGGTGAACTCGTCGGACTGCTGGGGCACGACCTCGACCTCGAGCTCGACCCCCGAGAGGTCGGCGCCGGGCAGCGTGATCGCCTCGTCCGGATTCGGCTCGTCGTCGACCTTGTCACCGCTGCCGGCGACCTTGGCGCGGGCCTCCTCGAGCGTTTCGTCCTTCTCCTGCTCCTCGGGCTTCACCCGCGGTGCGTCGTAATCCGTTCCGGCCATGCTCGCCTCCCCGATCCAAGCGGTCCATGCTCAAGCCGGCCTGTGACGGCCGAGACGTAGAGGATGCACCACCACCCCAAACGGGGGCGGATCGACACGACGAGTGGGACGGAAAGGCTGCTACTGGTCGCGTGGCCCCGGGGTGGCGGCGTCGACCCGCTCGAGCATCTCGGCGAGGTGTCCGCGCAGGTGCTCCCGGTGCTCGGACGCGATCTGCTCGAGCCGGGCGACCTCCTCGGCGTGACGCTCGCGGAGCGCGGTCGTCTGCTCCCGAACCCGGTACGCCTCGACGCGTGCGTCGTTCGTCGCCTGCGCGGCCTGCTCCCGCGCTTCGGTCACCAGGCGATCAGCCTCCACGCGGGCCGCCCGCACGAGCCGCGCGGACTCCTCGCGTGCGCCCGCCACGATCGCGGCGGCCTCGGTCCTGGCCTCCGAACGCCACTCGTCCGTCTCGCGGGCCACCATCTCCAGCAGGCGAGCCGCCGCCGGTGAGCTGTCCGAGCTCTCCCCGGGGCCACTCGGCGTCTCGCCGTTCTCGGCGCTCGTGCTGGAGTACGGATCGACGTACCTGTCTGCGTTCATGCTCGTGACCTTCTCCCGAGGTGGCCTGGTGCGCCGCTCCCCGTGCGGCGATCTGCGATCCCACCAGACTGCCTTGTCGGCGGGGCTTCCCGACAATCGGGGGATGCCCGACGGTGCCTGGCGCCGGAGAATCGTCGGCATGCCGGTCCGCGTGCACCACATCGTCATCGACGCCCATGACCTGGACCGCCTCGCCGAGTTCTGGAGTGCGGCACTTGGATGGAAGGTGCTGTCGGCACGGGAGCGGGAGGTTGTCGTCGGGCCAGGCCTCGACGCACCGGTCGGGCTCTGCTTCATGCCTGCCGGAGGGACGAAGAAGGTGGTCAAGAACCGCGTCCACCTCGATCTCACCACCACCGCCGAGGACCGGGACGCCGAGATCGAGCGACTGCTCGGCCTCGGGGCGCACCGGGTCGACATCGGCCAGACGGGAGAGGAGTCGTGGGACGTGCTCGCCGATCCCGAGGGGAACGAGTTCTGCGTGGTTCGACCGAAGACCACCCTGGTGGCCTGACGCCACCACGATGTTCACCTGCGAGCCGTCGGCCGGTCGGCCGGCGTTGGTTCCGGTCCGGGCCGGCGCCCAGTTGACTCCAGTCGACCACCCGGACGACAGGAGCAGCCCATGTCCCCCACTCGACGTTCCGTGCTCGCGGGCAGTGCCGCAGGCGTCGGCATCGCTGTGGCAGGTTCCGTCCCCTCGCTGGCCCAGGCCGCACCGGGACACGGCCGCCACCCGGCCCACGGCTCCCGGGAGCCCGTGCCGCCGTTGGTGGACGACCCTGCGGGCATCCTCGCGCTCCCGGCCGGCTTCGGCTACGCGATCGTCACGCGGACCGGCGTGACCAGGCTCGACGCCGGCCAGGGACTCACCCCGGCCGACCACGACGGCATGGCGGTGTTCGCGGCCGGCCGCGGCCGCTACACGCTGATCCAGAACCACGAGATCGACCCGGGCGCCGAGTTCGGCGTACCGCACGTCGAGGGCACCGTCTACGACCCCGGCGCCACCGACGCGGGCGGGTGCACGGTCATCACCACGGACGCCCGGGGCCGCAACCTCGGTGAGTTCGTGGCGCTCTCGGGCACCGCGGCGAACTGTGCCGGAGGCCCGACCCCGTGGGGTACCTGGCTGACCTGCGAGGAGACCGAGGACCGCGCCGGGGACGAGTGGGAGGGCGACGCGGGCACCGGCGTCTTCCAGAAGGACCACGGCTACGTCTTCGAGGTCTGGGCCGACGGCGGCGCGGACCCCCGGCCGATCAAGTGCCTGGGCCGGTACGCCCACGAGGCGCTCGCGATCGACAGGGACCGCACCCACGTCTACCTGTCGGAGGACGCCGACGGCCCCAACGGCCTCTTCTACCGCTGGACCGCGCCCCGGGGCGTGCGACTCGGCCCGGGCGTGCTCACCGGGCTCGCGCCCGACGCCGGCACCCTGGCCGCGATGCAGATCCTCATGGACGACGGCTCGGTGCTTCCCGACGTCGCCTACCTGACCTCGGCCCAGCTCGGTCGCCCGTTCCCGGTCCGCTGGATCGACGTGCCCGACCGGGACGCGCAGACCACCACCGTGCGCGAGCAGCTCGACGACACCCAGGTCACCCGCGGCCGCAAGTTCGAGGGCGTCTGGGGCACCGACGCCGGCGTCTACGTCGTCAACTCCTATGCCTGGGAGGACGGCGACCTGCCTGCCGACGCGGTGCCGCACGACGGCATGGTCTGGTTCTACGACTACCGTGCCGAGACCATCCAGCTGGTGACGTACTTCCCGCACCAGGCCACCACCGAGGACGGCTCCGCCGCCCGGTACGACGACATCACGTTCGACGGACCCGACAACGTCACGGTCACGCCGTGGGGCAGCCTCGTGCTCGCGGAGGACGGCGAGGGCGCCTCGCACGTCCTCGGCTCGTTCCCCGGAGGACCGACGTACGCCATCGCCCGCAACCAGCTCAACGACTCGGAGTTCTGCGGTCCGGTGTTCAGCGCCGACGGCAAGGTGCTGTTCGTCAACATGCAGGACCCCGGGCTCACCCTCGCGATCACCGGCCCGTGGGAGCGGTACCTGGGCTGAGCCGATCAGCCACCCTCGGCGAGCTTCATCGCCTCGACGGCGATGGCCGGCGGGGCGTGGAAGTCGAAGGCGCGGAAGAGCACGGCGTGGGGGACGCCCATCCGGCGTCCGTTGAGCGCGGTGATGCCGGTGATCATCAGCCGCGGGGGCGGGTGTCCCGGGATGCCGGCGAGGTACTGGCCGTGTGCCTCGAGGGAGGCGATCCCCTGCTCGAGCGCGGGACCGGTGACGTCGACGCCGTGCGTGGGCCTGTCGTCGCCGGCGACCAGCAGCCACCGCGGGGACCACGGCTCCAGGCCCTCGTCGAGGAGCTCGGGGAAGACCCACCGGTTGCCGGCGTCGCGTACGGCGTCCACGGCGGCGAGCCCGGCGACGCGGTGGTCGGCCTGATTGAGGCCGGCGACGAACTCGACGTTCCACGAGCCGACCACTACGGCGTCCGGCCGGTGGCTCCGGATCGTCCGGGCGATGTCGCGGCGCATCTCCAGCGAGTAGACCAGCACCCCGTCGGGGTAGTCGAGGAAGTCCACCTGCGACACCCCGACGATGGCCGACGCCGCGACCTGCTCCTTCACACGCAGGGCGGCCGTGTCCTCGGGGCGGCTCGCGTCCATGCCCGCCTCGCCGCGCGTCAGCAGCAGGTAGGCGACGTCCACACCCTGGCTCGTCCACGCCGCGACCGCCGACGAGGTGCCGTACTCGACGTCGTCCGGATGGGCCACCACACACAGGACCCGCTCGAAGGCGTCGGCGGGAAGGGGCGGCAGCACCTCGCTCATCTGGCGAGGCTAGACGCGCCCCGGAGGGAGCGACAGTCCCACGTTGGGGACGACCTAGTCCGGCAGCAGACCCGTGTCGTCGATCGCCGACCAGATCTCGTCGCTCTTGGCGATGGTGATCTCGCCGGTGAGGTGGTCGACGTTGCGCCAGACCACGATGTCGTCGAGCACCGGGAGACAGACCGGCGCGCCGGGACAGACGATCGGGTTCACGTCGATCGTCGCGACGTCGTCGCGCGTCGTGGCCGCGGTGTCGTAGAAGCTGTCGACGGTCGGCCGGTCGATGGGCGGCACGACCGCGCAGTCGCCGAGCGTCTGGGCCCGAGCGAGGCAGTCGAGCGGGTCGGGCCCCTCGCTGTCGAAGCCGCCGGTGCCCATCACGCTGCGGATGATCACCAGCGGGGCCCCGGTGTCGCTGACGAGGTCGGCGGTCCGCTCCGTGGCGTCGAGCTGCAGCCGGGCGAGGTCGCCGGTGTTCCCGTCGCGGTCGACGATGTGCTCCTGCCAGCGGTCGGCACTGCGGGCCAGCGACGTGGCGATCACCAGGTCGGGCTCCATCTGCGGGAGCGTCTCCCGGTAGAAGTCGTCGCGCGCCTCGTGGCACTGGTCCTGGTTGAGCCCCGACGCCCACGCGTTGTAGAGGCCGTCCTGCCAGGGGCACGAGGACACGATGTCGACGTACAGCTGGAAGTCGTGCTCCTCCGCGAGCCTCTGGAACGCCGGCGCGATCATGCGCGCCTGGCTGTCGCCGACGAGCACGACGGTCATGCCGTCACCGCGCTCCAGCAGGCAGTCCTCGACGGCGTCGGGCGTGCACCACTGGTCGTCCGGGCCGCGGTCCTCGGAGACGGCCTCGAAGTCGACGTCGGGCACGGGGTCGCCGAGCGCCTTCGAGACGGACTCCGGCACGACGGCGCCGCTGGAGGACTCCGCGGCGACGGCGGGCGCGCGGTCGCTCTCGAGCACCGGCGGCACGATCACGAACGCCGCGACCGCCGAGAGCGTCAGGCCGCCGAGCACCGTCGGCCAGCGGTACGGCGCGAGCCGGGTCGACCGGCGGATCGGACGCTCGAAGACGGCGGACGACAGCGCGGCGAGGCCGGTCCCGACGCCGGCCGAGAGGAGCGCGAGCTCCCACGCGTCGATGTCGAAGAGCTGGTCGAGCACCAGGATGACGGGCCAGTGCCACAGGTAGGTGCTGTAGGAGATCCGGCCGAGGTAGGCCATCGTCTCCCGGCCGAGCAGCCACCCGACCGGCGACTTCGGTACGGCGTACACGCCGGCGATCGCGGCGACCGCCGCGACCGTCGCCAGGATGCCGCGCAGGCTGATCGACATGTCGATCAGCCCGCTCGCCAGCACCATCAGCGCGACGACGCCGAGCCCGCCGATCAGTCCACCGCGCGCCGGGGTCCACCAGGGCGGGGTGCCGGCGTCGCGGTTGCGGCCGAAGTCCCGGAAGGCGACGGCGAGCGCGGCTCCCGCGAAGAGCTGGTACAGCCGGGTGTCGGTGCCGTAGTAGGCGCGGTTGACGTCGATCTGCGCGTAGACGATCTGGGCGACGAGCGAGATGGCTCCGAGCGTGAGGAGCAGGCCGAAGAAGAATCGGCCGCGGTGCTTGCCGCTCTTCGCCAGCAGCGCGACCAGCAGCGGGAAGACGACGTAGAACTGCTCCTCGATCGACAGCGACCAGAAGTGCAGGAAGGGGCTGCGCTCGGTGTCGGTCGCGAAGTAGTCGTTGGCGGCGGCGATGAAGTGCCAGTTGGAGACGTAGAGGAGCGCCGACTGTGCGTCCTGGACGAGCGGCAGCCTCTCGGGCAGCGAGGCGGTCAGCAGGAACAGCAGGCTGGTCAGCAGGACCACGACGACCGCGGCGGGCAGCAGCCGCTTGACGCGGCGTGCGTAGAAGCCGCTGAGGCTGAGGTGCCCGACGGCGTCGATCTCGGCGAGCATCACGTTCAGGACGAGGAATCCCGAGAGCACGAAGAACAGGTCGACACCGATGAAGCCGCCGGACGCCCAGCTGCCGCCACAGTGGTAGAGGAGGACCAGGTACACCGCGACCGTGCGCAGGCCGTCGATCTCGGGTCGGTATCTCCAAATCATGGCTGCGCCACGCTATCGGGGTGGCGTGAGCGCCGACGATTCGTCGGGTGTTGCGTGGCTCAGGTCACGCCGACCATGCGCAGCGCCAGCACCCGGTAGTGCGCGGCCACCTGGTCGGGGCTCCAGCGCCCCTCGTCGCGGAACCACCGGGCGACATCGACGCCGAGGGAGAGGATGGCGAGCGCGGTCATGTGCGGGTCGGGCGTGCTGAAGACGCCGCCGGCGACGCCGCGGTCGATGACGTCGCGGACCTCGAGGTCGATCTCGTGGCGGATCCCGACGATCTCGGCCAAGTGCTCCTCGCTGAGCGCCGCGAGCTCGTAGTTGATGACGCGCGCGCCCGTGTGCACGACGGCGTGGTCGCGCACGAAGTCCTCGACCAGGTCACCGAGCTGCTGCACCGGCTCGTCTGAGCGGGCGACCGAGTCGCGCACCATCGCGAGCACTCGCTCGTGGCCGACCCGCGCGAGCTCGTGGAGCAGCTCCTCCTTGGAGCGGTGGTGCACGTAGAGCGCGGCCGGGCTCATGCCGGCGGCCGTCGAGATGTCGCGGGTGGTGGTGCCGTGGAAGCCGCGCGCGCCGAACGCCTCGACGGCCGCCCGCGCCAGCCTGGTCCGGGCGTCGGGGCCGTCCGGGACGGGCTGTGCGGGGGTGGACGCGCTCACGACGAGCATGGTAAGCAAGCGCTTAGTCAGGCACAAGCAGGCACGAGATGGAGGCAGCGCGTGGACGGACTCGCCGGCAAGGTCGCGATCGTGACCGGAGCCAGCCGCGGCATCGGGCTGGGCATCGCCCAACGGCTCGTCGACGAGGGCGCGAAGGTGTGCGTCACCGCGCGCAAGCCGGAGGCGCTCGAGGAGGCGGTCGCCGCGCTCGGCGGCGCCGACCACGCGATCGCCGTCCCGGGCAAGGCCGACGACCCGGAGCACCGCGCCGACGCCGTAGGCCGCACGATCGAGGCGTTCGGGAGCCTGGACCTCCTCGTCAACAACGCCGGCATCAACCCGGTGCTGTCGAGCCTGGTTGACCTCGACCTCGGCGCCGCACGCAAGATCGTCGAGGTCAACGCGCTCGGTGCGCTCGCGTGGGTGCAGGAGGCGCACCGCGCGTGGATGGGCGAGCACGGCGGCGCGGTCGTCAACATCTCCTCCGTGTCCGGCGTGAAGCCGGCGCCGGGCATCGCGATGTACGGCGCGTCCAAGGCGATGCTGATCAGCCTCACCGAGTCGCTGGCCGTCGAGCTCGGCCCGAAGGTGCGCGTCAACGCGGTCGCTCCGGCGATCGTGAAGACGGCGTTCGCGACGCCGCTCTTCGAGGGCCGCGAGGACGAGGTCGCCGACCTCTACCCGCTCAAGCGGCTCGGCGTCGTCGAGGACGTCGCCGGCGCGGTGGCCTACCTGCTGTCCGACGACGCGGCGTGGGTGACCGGGCAGACGATCACCCTCGACGGCGGCGTCACGCTGTCCGGCGGCCACTGATGGCCGCAGAGCTGAGCGGCCGCGGCGTCGTCGTGACCGGCGCCGGGCGCGGCATCGGCCGAGCGCTCGCCGTACGCATGGCCGCCGAGGGCGCCCGGGTCGTCGTCAACGACCTCGACGCCGACAACGCCCGCGCGGTCGCCGAGGAGGTCGGCGGCACGGCGGTGCCGGGTGACGTCTCCTCCGCGTCGGGCGTGCGCGACGTCGTCGACGAGGCGACCGCGGCGCTCGGCCGGGTCGACGTCTTCTTCGCCAACGCCGGCATCGACGGCGCGGGCGGCGTCGACAGCCTGCAGACCCCCGACGACGTGTGGGCGCGGGTGATGGACGTCAACGTGATGGCCCACGTGCGCGCGGCGCGCGAGCTGGTGCCGCGGTGGCTCGACGACGGGCAGGGCGGCCGCTTCGTCGTCACCGCGTCGGCGGCCGGGCTGCTGACGATGATCGGCAGCGCGCCGTACTCCGTCACCAAGCACGCCGCGGTCGGCTTCGCCGAGTGGCTCTCGGTCACGTACGGCGCCCGCGGCATCGACGTGCACGCGATCTGCCCCCAGGGCGTGCGGACCAGGATGCTCGAGGACGCCGGGCCGCTCCAGGAGCTGCTGTCGCGCGACAGCGCGCTCGAGCCCGAGGCGGTCGCCGACGCGACCGTCGCCGCGATCACGGAGGGGCGGTTCCTCGTTCTCCCCCACCCCGAGGTCGCGGGCTACTACGCCACCCGCGCGACCGACACCGACCGCTGGCTCGCCGGCATGCGCAAGCTGCAACAGAAGGTCGACGAAGCAGGAGGGCTCGGATGAGCGACATCCCCGGACTCGACCTCGACGCGTTCCGGCGCTGGTACGACGAGCAGCGGCCCGGCGACATCGACGGCGAGCTGAGCGCGAGCCTGATCGCGGGCGGCCGCTCCAACCTCACCTACGAGGTCACCGACGGCTCGTCGTGGTGGATCGTGCGCCGGCCGCCGCTCGGCCACGTCCAGGCCACCGCCCACGACATGGGCCGCGAGTTCACCGCGATGAGCGCGCTGCAGTCGACCGACGTGCCCGTGCCCGTCACCTACGCCCACTGCGCCGACCCCGAGGTGCTCGGTGCGCCGTTCTACGTGATGGAGCGCGTCGCCGGCACGGCGTACCGCCGAGCGGGTCAGCTGGAGGCGCTCGGACCCGAGCGCACCGCCGCGATCGCCGACCGACTCATGGAGGTGCTCGGCGCGCTGCACCGGGTCGACCCGGCCGTGGTAGGGCTGGCGGAGCTGGGCCGGCCCGACGGGTTCCTCGAGCGGCAGGTGCGGCGCTGGGGCAAGCAGCTGGAGGGTTCGAAGACGCGCGACCACCCGGACGCCGACGAGCTGCACCGCCGGCTCGCGGCGCGGGTGCCGACCGACTCCGACACGCGCTACTCCGGGATCGTGCACGGCGACTACCGCCTCGACAACGTGCTCACCGGCTCCGACGACCGGATCAAGGCCGTCGTCGACTGGGAGATGGCCACGCTCGGCGACACCCGCACCGACGTGGCCCTGATGCTCGTCTACGACCAGCTCGCGTCGCTGCCGTCGGCCGGGTTGGTCTCCGACGCCACGTCGGCGCCGGGCTGGCCGGACACGCAGACCCAGCTGACGTCGTACGCCGCCGCCGTCGGGCACGACGACCTGGGCGACATGGGGTTCCACCTCGGGCTCGCCTACTTCAAGCTCGCGGTGATCCTCGAGGGGATCAACTACCGCTTCCTGCAGGGCCAGACGGTCGGCGAGGGATTCGACCAGATCGGCGCCGCCTTCGACCCGCTGATCGCCGCAGGGCTCGACGCCCTCGGCCGCAACCACTAGCAGAGGACTGCCATGCACTTCGCGCACGACGAGCGCACCCAGGAGCTGATCGACCGGCTCGAGACCTTCATGGCCGACCGGATCGTGCCGTCCGGGCCGACCTTCCACCAGCAGCTCGGCGAGCTCGACGACCGCTGGGCGTGGAGCGAGGCGCCCGTGCTCAAGGAGCTCCAGGCCGAGGCCCGCGAGCGCGAGCTCTGGAACCTCTTCCTGCCCAGGGAGCACGCCGACTCCCCCGGGCTCTCCAACCTCGAGTACGCGCCGCTCGCCGAGATCACCGGCCGCGCCGGCCACCTCGCGCCGGCGGTGCTCAACTGCGCGGCGCCCGACACCGGCAACATGGAGGTGCTGTCGCTCTTCGGCACGCCCGAGCAGAAGGAGCGCTGGCTGCAGCCGCTGCTGCGGGGCGAGATCCGCTCGTCCTTCGCGATGACCGAGCCCGACGTGGCCTCCTCCGACGCCACCAACATCGCGACCCGCATCGAGCGCGACGGCGACGAGTACGTCCTCAACGGCCGCAAGTGGTGGATCACCGGCGCGATGAACCCGCACGCCGAGATCCTGATCGTGATGGGCAAGACCGACCCGTCGGCGTCGCGGCACCGCCAGCAGAGCATGATCCTCGTCCCGCGGGACGCCCCCGGGCTCGAGGTCGTGCGCGGCATGGAGGTCTTCGGGTACGACGACCACGAGCACGGCGGCCACGCGGAGCTGCGGTTCACCGACGTGCGGGTGCCCGCGACCAACCTGATCGGCGAGGAGGGGGCCGGCTTCGCGATCGCGCAGGCCCGGCTCGGCCCCGGCCGGATCCACCACTGTATGCGGTCGATCGGCGTCGCCGAGGCGGCCATCGACCTGATGTGCAAGCGCGCGACCGACCGCGTCGCCTTCGGCCGGCCGATCGCCCAGCAGGGCGTCGTCCGCGACTGGATCGCCGAGTCGCGGGTGCGCCTCGAGCAGCTCCGCCTGCTGGTGCTCAAGACCGCCTGGTTGATGGACACCGTCGGCAACCGGGGCGCCCACACCGAGATCCAGGCGATCAAGATCGCGACACCCCAGACCGTGCAGTGGATCCTCGACAAGGCGATCCAGGTGCACGGCGCCGGCGGCCTGTCGCAGGACTTCCCGCTGGCCTCGGCGTACGCCGGCATCCGCACGCTGCGGTTCGCCGACGGCCCCGACGAGGTGCACAAGAACTCGCTGGCCAAGGCGGAGATCGCCCGGCACACCACGGAGGCCTGAGTTGGACGAGTCGGACCTGAGGGAGCACGTCGAGCGGCTCCTCGCCGAGCACCCGCCGGCGTCGACGGAGCGCATGGACTTCCTGCGCGCGCGCTTCGACGCCGGCCTCGCGTGGGTGCACTTCCCCGAGGGGCTGGGCGGGCTCGGGCTCCCGCGCACCCTGCAGACCGTCGTGGAGAAGGCGCTCTACAAAGCGGGCGCGCCCGACAACGACCCGCGCAAGATCGGCATCGGCCTCGGCATGGCCGCGCCCACGATCCTGGCCTTCGGCACCGACGAGCAGAAGCAGGGCTACCTGAAGAAGCTCTGGTGCGGCGAGGAGGTCTGGTGCCAGCTCTTCTCCGAGCCCGGCGCCGGCTCCGACCTCGCCGGGCTGGCGACCCGAGCCGTGCTCGACGGCGACACCTGGATCGTCAACGGCCAGAAGGTGTGGACCTCCTCCGCACACCTCGCCGACCGCGCGATCATGCTGGCCCGCACCGACCCCGACCAGCCCAAGCACGCCGGCCTGTCCTACTTCATCGTCGACATGCACGACCCCGGCGTCGAGGTGCGGCCGCTGCGCCAGATCACCGGCGAGGCCGAGTTCAACGAGGTCTTCCTGACCGACGTGCGGATCCCCGACTCCGACCGGCTCGGCGAGGTCGGTGAGGGCTGGAAGGTCGCCAACGCGACGCTCTCCAACGAGCGGGTGGCGATCGGCGGCGGCGCCTTCCCACGCGAGTTCGGCATGGTCATGAACGTCGCGAAGGCCTGGCGCGAGCGCCCCGACCTGCGCACGCCGGAGACCCACGAGCGCCTGCTGCGCGGCTGGATCGACACCGAGGTCGCGCGCATCACCGCCACCCGGCTGCGGCAGAAGCTGGCGGCCGGCGTACCCGGGCCCGAGGGCTCGGCCATGAAGCTGTCCTTCGCCCGGATCAACCAGGAGCTGTCGGCGCTCGACGTGGACCTGCGCGGCGACGACGGGCTGCGCTACGAGAGCTGGGAGATGCGGCGCCCGACGCACGTCGACTTCTTCGGCCGCGACGCCGGCTACCGCTACCTGCGCGCCAAGGGCAACTCGATCGAGGGCGGCACCTCGGAGGTGCTGCGCAACGTCGTCGCCGAGCGGATCCTCGGCCTGCCCACCGAGCACCGCGTCGACAAGGACGTGCCGTGGAAGGACCTCCCCCGATGACCACGCTCTCCCCGACTTCTGGGCCGGCCGACGTCGACCTCCTGCCCGACGACGTCGAGACCGACCTGCGCACGTCGGTGCGCAAGGTGCTCGAGAAGCACGCGCCGACCGACCGCGTCAACGCGCTCTACGACGGCACCGACGAGGTGACCCGTCCGCTGTGGTCGGCGTTCGTCGAGCTCGGCCTGCCGGGCCTGCTGGTGCCGGAGTCGCTCGGTGGCGCCGGCGCTTCGGCCCGCGAGGCCGCGGCCGTGCTCGAGGAGCTCGGCCGGGCCGCCGCGCCCTCGCCGTACCTGACCTCGAGCGTCGTCGCCACGACCGTGCTGCTGGCTCTCGGCGACACCGAGATCCTGCCCCTCCTCGCCTCCGGCGAGCAGACGGCCGCGCTGATGGTGCGGCCAACGGCCCGACAGCACGGGGCGGCCGCGCTCACCACGGTCGGCCTGCCCGCCGACGTGCTCCTGCTCCCCGAGGGCGACGCGCTGTACGCCGTGCGTGGCGCGACGTTCACGCCGGTGCCCTCGCTCGACATGACGCGGCCGCTCGCCGAGGTCGACCTCGACGGCGCGGAGCGGACGCTCGTCGCCGAGGACGCGGCTGACGCGATCGCCGCCGGTCTCCGGATGGGCGCAGGGTTGCTCGCCAGCGAGCAGGTCGGCGTCGCCCGGTGGGCGCTGGAGACGACCATCGCCTACCTGAAGGAGCGGCGTCAGTTCGGCCGCGTCGTCGGGGGCTTCCAGGCCCTCAAGCACCGGCTCGCCGACCTCTACGCCGAGGTCGAGCAGGCCGACGCGGCGGCGCGGTACGCCGCGGCCACGCTCGCGCTCGACGACCACGACGCCCCGGTGGCGGTCGCCGTCGCTGCGTCGTACTGCGGCGAGGCCGCGGTGCACGCCGCCGAGGAGGCGATCCAGCTGCACGGCGGGCTCGGCATGACCTGGGAGCACCCCGCGCACCTGCACCTCAAGCGCGCCAAGGCCGACGCCCTCCTGCTCGGCTCGCCCGAGGCGCACCGCGCCGCCCTCGGCGTACTCGTCGACCTGCCCGGACCGGAGGCCTGACATGGATCTGACCCTCACCGAGGAGCAACAGGCGTTCCGCGACCTGGCGCGCGACTTCCTCGACCGCGAGGCCGTGCCGCACCGCACCCAGTGGGACCGCGACGAGCAGGTGGACCTCGCGATCATCCCGAAGATGGCCGAGCTCGGCTTCTTCGGGCTCACCATCCCCGAGGAGTACGGCGGGCTCGGCGGCGACTACCTGACCTACGTGCTCGGCATGGAGGAGCTGGGGCGCGCCGACTCCGCGCTGCGCGGGATCGTGTCGGTGTCCAACGGGCTCTTCGGCAAGTCGGTGCTGGGCTTCGGCACCGAGGAGCAGAAGCAGGAGTGGCTGCCGCAGATCGCCAGCGGGGCGGCGCTCGGCTGCTTCGGCCTCACCGAGCCCGACACCGGCTCCGACGCCGGCAACCTCACCTCGCGGGCCCGCCGCGACGGCGACGACTACGTGCTCAACGGCCAGAAGCTCTTCATCACCAACGGCACCTGGGCCAAGGTCGCGCTGGTCTTCGCGCGCACCAGCGACCCCGAGACCCAGCCAGGCCCGCGCGGCGTCTCGGCGTTCCTGGTGCCGACGGACACGCCGGGCTTCGAGGCCCGCGAGATCAAGGGCAAGCTCGGGCTGCGCGGCCAGGCCACCGCGGAGCTCTTCCTCTCCGACGTCCGGGTGCCCGCCTCGGCGCTGCTGGGCGAGGAGGGGCAGGGCTTCAAGATCGCGATGACGACGCTCGACAAGGGCCGGGTCTCGGTGGCGGCCGGGTGCGTCGGGATCGTCCAGGGCTGCCTCGAGGAGTCCGTCGCCTACGCCACGAGCCGCACGCAGTTCGGCAGGCCGCTCGCGGGCTTCCAGCTCGTGCAGGAGCTGATCTCGGACATGTCGGTCGACGCCGACGCGGCGCGGCTGCTGGTGTGGCGGTGCGCGGACCTGATCGAGCGCGGCGAGCCGTTCGGCGTCGCTGCCTCGAAGGCCAAGCTCTACGCGTCCGAGGCCGCCGTACGTGCCGCGAACAACGCGATCCAGGTCTACGGCGGCGCCGGGTACGTCGACGAGTACCCCGCGCAGAAGTACCTCCGCGACGCCCGTGTGATGACCCTCTACGAGGGCACCAGCCAGATCCAGAAGCTGCTCATCGGCCGCGCCGAGACCGGCGTCAACGCCTTCGTCTGACAGGAGAACCCATGCCGCTCGACCCGTCCCTCGCCACGCTGCTCGAGTTCCTGGCGTCCGCCGGCACACCGCCGATGTCGCAGCAGACGCCGGAGCAGGCCCGCGCGGGGTTCCGCACCCTCACGGTCGACATGCGCGACCCCGCGTCGCTGCCGGCCGTCGAGTCGGTCGAGGAGATCACCGTCCCCGGTGGTGACGGGCCGCGGCCCGCCCGCGTCTACCGGCCCGCGGCCGCCGGGCCGCTGCCGACGATCGTGATGTTCCACGGCGGCGGGTTCGTGATCGGCGACCTCGACACCCACGACCTGACCGCCCGCACCCTCGCCAACGACGCCGAGGCCGTGGTGGTCTCCGTCGACTACCGCCTCGCCCCGGAGGACCCGTGGCCGGCCGGCGTCGAGGACGCGATCGCCGCCACGCGCTGGGCCGCCTCCGCCCTGGCCGACCTCGGCGGCGACGCCCGTCTCGCCGTGGCCGGCGACAGCGCCGGCGGCAACCTCGCCGCCGTCACCGCCCAGGCGATGCGCGACGAGGGCATCGATCTCGCAGGCCAGCTGCTGGTCTACCCCGTCACCGACGGAGCGACGCCGTACCCCTCGCACGAGGAGAACGGCGCCGGCTACTTCCTCGACATCGACGCGATGGTGTGGTTCGACCAGCAGTACGTCGGCCACCTCCCCGACGTCGACCACGACGACCCCCGCATCTCCCCGATGCACGGCTCGCTGACCGGCCTGGCACCGGCCGTCGTGGTCGTCGCCGAGTTCGACCCGCTCCGCGACGACGGCCTCGCGTACGCCGAGGCCCTGTCGGCTGCCGGCGTGCCCGTCGAGGTCCGCACCTATCCCGGCCTCATCCACGGGTTCGTCGACATGGGCCGCCACTCCCCCGCCGCGCAGGCTGCCATCGAGGAGACGGTCGGGCTCTTCCGCAAGGTGCTGCACGGCTGACGACGACGGGCCCGGCACCTGGGGGGTGCCGGGCCGCCACCACGCGGCTTCTCGGGGGATCTGCCGCGCAGGTCGAGGCAGGTCAGGTGCTCCGCCCACCTCCCAGACCGGGCGGGCCGCCGATCAGCTCGAGGCCGTGACCGGAGGCCGTGATCAGGTCCGGCATCGAGAACGTCCCACCGGCCGTGGGCAGGATGGGCCGCCAGGCCGGCTCCTTGCGCATGTACGACGACGGGTCGCGCGCGAGGATCCCGAGGAAGACCTCGGCGACGATGCGACCGCCGACGGGGCCGAGATGACGACCGTTCGCCCGCACCTGCGCCTCGCGGAGGACGTAGTACCAGAGCGGAGCCGGGCCGCCACCGGGCAGCTTGAGCTCGGCCCTCGTGAGCGGAGTCTCTCCCATCGCCCGGGCGACGTCCTGGCCGGACGGGAGCGCCAGCCGCGCACCGCGGGTGAGGTTGCGGTCGATCAGTGACGGCCGGTCGCCGCCGATCTCGGTCGGCAGGTTCGCCAGCGGGTTGGCCAGCTTCGTGTCGATCAGCCTTGTCTGCTGGAGCACTGCGGCGTCCGCGCCGGGCATCTCGAAGAAGCGTCGCCACTCGATCGTCCAGAACGGCGGGAGGATGCGGAACCCCCCGAACTGCCGGAGCAGGTTGGCCGGGTCGGACGACGATCCGGGCAGGAACGTCGAGAGGCCCTGCACCAGCGTGTTCAGCGAGTAGCGGCCACGGATCTGGGAGTGGCCGAACCGGTACGCCGCCACGGCGAACTCGACGGGCATGTACGGCGTACCCGACTTCGGGTCGTAGTGCCGCAGCCGCACCCGGGGCACGTGCCCGGACTCGTCGAGCACCGAGTCGAACATGTCCTGGCCGACCGTGCGGCGCAGGAAGTCGTGGACCGCGACCCACTGGTAGTGCCACCGGACGATGCGCTGGGCGGTCTCGAACGTGCTCTCGCTGCCGCGCTGCAGATCGGGCTCCGCGCGCACCTTCTCGACCATCTTGTTGTGGAACTTGAGCATCGTGAGCTGCAGCTGGCTGACGAAGGTGTTCTCGTCGTTGCGGGGGTCTCCGATCAGCGCGGTGTCCTGCGTGTTCCGCGGGAGGTCGTGCTCGTTGTCGTGCTCCCCGATCAGCAACATGTCCTCGAAGCCGTCCCGCTTGTCGTACATGTAGGCGTCGTCGGACGGGCCGCGGCCGTAGATGCAGTCGAGGTCGAAGCGTGGCGACCTGAAGTTCGTCAACGCGTCCGGGTCGTTCTGACGGGTCAGGCTCGACACGGGGTCGAAGGTCAGGTCGTGGTCGATGAACTGGCCGAAGTAGGTGTAGCCGGCGGGGATGTCGGGGTTGTTGAGCGCGGGGTCGCCGCCGGCGGCGTCCTCCGTCATGACCGCGGCGATCTCCGCGATCCGCTCCCGGCTGGGCACGAACGGCGGCAGCCGGAACATCCGGCCGAACCTGCCCTCGAACTGCTGGGAGACCGGCAGGTACGCCAGGCCACGCTGCTCGTACCCGTGCCCGCGGGCCCGGCGGTGCGGCGTACCGAAGCCGCGTGACGACGCGGCCTGGTTCACCAGCTGCTCGGTCGGGCGTCCGTCGACGAGCCCGGCCGCCGCGGTCTTGGTGGTCTTTCGCCTGGTCGGCTTCTTCTTCGCGGCCGTCTTCACGGCAGCGGTGGACTTCGTGGGAGCCATGCGTGCTCCTCCAGAGTTGTGTGGTGGCGTGGTTCGACAACCCCGGCGACGAGGGAAACGTCCCGGGACAAGGCGCGCCGCGCCGGCGCGTCGTCAGGTCTCCCCGTGCGGACGACGCGGCCTCCCGAGCCCTGCGTACGTCCAGACCTCGCCCACTCTTCCGGCGCTTTACCGGCCCCGGCAATAGCCCGATGTAGTCAGAGCCCCATCCCTAATCTGTTCGACCGTCCCCATGCCTACTCGCGGATAGTCCGTCACGTTCCGGCCGCCTCCCGGGCAGATCGGCGACCATTTCGTGACGGACTATCCCGGGCTGGTGGCGGCCGTCGCCCGACAGTGACATCGTCGTGACATGGTGCGGTGGCTGAGAAGGCGGCACCCGGCTCCGGCGTCGAGAACCTGCAGGTGCGGGGAGCCTCTCGACAAGCGCGTCGTGGGCGCCGCGCAGCGGTGGGGCGGCGAGCCGGTCAGCAGTCTGTGGCGGTGGCACTGCCACCGGTGTGGCGACGTCCGGGAGTAGTGCCACCGACCTCGCAGTGGCAGTTCAGCTGATCGAGCCCATGAACTCCAGAGCCTCGCCCGCGATCGTGGCCAGGTCGCCGACCTCCACGACCGGCACGACCTCCATGTCGAACCACGTGCCGAAGATGGCCATGTCGCGCACGATGGCGTTGACGTCGTCCGTCGTGACGACGGCGTACCCGCCCTTGGCGTCGACGCGGCCCAGGAACTGCTCGAACGTGGCGTTCTCCGACGGCGTCCACTTGCCGAAGACCTGGAGCGAGCGGGCAGCCTCTGCCTCGCCCACGGTGGGCTTCTGGATCCACGAGATGACGTACTTCATGCTGACCTCCTGACTAGATCCCCATGACGGGTGAAGAGGCGAGCGTCGCTCGGCGACACCGTCCACCCGAGATCATCGACAGGTGCGGTGGAGTCGACCTCGTTGCCTGCGACCGTACGCCGCCCGGCGCGACCGCGACATTCCCGAACCGGGTGGTTTCCGCCGCTGCCCGGTAGTCTGGGAGCAACGGTCGGCCAACGACCGCCGGACGAGGGAGCCGTACCCGGAGCGCGACAAGACGGCCACTGAGGAGTGGTCATGACGTGGCTCGTGCTCGTTGTCTCGGGTGTCCTGGAAGCCGTATGGGCGATCGCCCTCGCGAAGACCGAGGGCTTCACCCGCCTGACGCCGTCGATCGTCTTCGCCGTCGCCATCACCGCCAGCATGGGCGGGCTCGCGGTCGCGATGCGCACCCTGCCCGTCGGCACGGCGTACGCCGTCTGGGTCGGCATCGGCGCTGCGCTGACCGTCGGCTACGGCATGGTCACCGGCGACGAGGCCGTCAGCGTCGTCAAGGTGTTGCTCCTGCTGGGTCTCGTCGGCTGCGTGGTCGGCTTGAAGCTGACCCACTAGGCGGAGGGCGCCGGTGCGCCGGACGCGAAGGAGTGGGCGACCCGGTAGCCGAGACGTCGGTAGATCGCGAGAGCGGGGTCGTTGTCGTCGTTCACGCTCAGGGTCGCGACGCCGGAGCCACGACTCAGTGCGAGCCGGGTGAGACCTGTCGAGATGACGCGCCCGCGGCCTCCGCCGGCGTAGTCCGGCAGCACCGTGACCCCGCGCAGGTGTCCGGTGCCGTCGGACTGGCGGAGCAGCGCCCCGACGCCGACGAGGCGCTTGCCGTCGCGAACGCCGAGCCAGGTCTCGACCCCGGGAGTGTCCGGTCGCGCGAAGGAGTCCGGGTTGGCCGCGTCGAGGATCGCGTCGATCGCGGCAGCCGAGGTGACCTCCTCGACCTGCTCGTCGGAGCGGCGGGGCATGGTGCGGGTCCACATCCAGTGCCAGTGCTCGGTGGTGGGCGAGCGCCACGAGTCGGGCAGGGCCCTGCGGGAGGCGTGCTCGATCGTGAAGCGCCAGGGGGTGTCGATCTCCCGACCGACGGTGGCGAGCAGCGGGTCGAGATCGATGGCGGGGCCGACGCCCGTGACCACCGACAAGTGGGCCGGGTCGCCGGGTCGGTTGCGGGCGCCGTCGATGACAGCTGCGCTGCCGGAGATCCAGACCCGGCGGGTGGTGTCCGGGTCGGCATGGTGGCGAAGGAACGGTGATGCGTGGGCCCTGAAGGTCTCGACGTGGAGTTCGCGCACCGCCACATTCTCGGCGCGGACCCTCGGACTCCGTCTTCAGGGGTCAGGCGGCCAGCTCGGCCCATGCGGTGTCGGCGTCGGGCATGGTGGCGATCTCGTCGCGGACATGCTCGGCCGCTGCGCGAAACGCCGGGTCGCTCGCCACGTCCGCGACGGCGGCCGCGATCGACTCGACGGCGTAGTCCTCGGGAGCGACGAGCAGACCGGCGCCGGCACGGACCAGGAGTGCGGCGTTCTCCGGTTGGTCGGTCCCGCGGGGCAGGGCGACCTGGGGTACGCCGTGCGCGAGGCCGCCGAGCATCGTGCCTGACCCGCTGTGGGAGACCAGCAGGCTGGCCCTTTCGAGCACTGCGGTCTGGGGGACGAACTCGACGACGACGGCGTTCGCCGGCAGCGGCCCCAGCTCGCTCGGGTCGATCGGACGACCCGTGGTGGCCACGACGACCCCGTCGTACCCGGCGAGGGCACGAAGTCCGGTGCTGAAGTCGGCGGCGTCGGCGTTCTTGACGGTGCCGAGGGTGAAGTAGGCGACGTGGTCCTCCGTCGCCAGGACCTCGGCGACGCGAGGTGGGACCGGGCCACCCTCGCCGGCGTCCGCTCGCAACGGGACCGTGGCATCCCAGGGGCGGGGCCCATCGGGCTGCAGCGAGGGAGGGCAGAGGTCGACGGCCCGCTCCGCGGAGAGCTGCCCCCACAGTTCCGGCTGTCCGATGGCGGTGCCTGCCGCGCCGATGAGCGGAGCGTAGAACGGGAACATCGGTCCGATGCCGTGCACGACGCCCGGTACCCCGAGCCTGCTGGCCAGCATCGAGCCCGCGGGCTCCAGGACCTCGTGGACGACGATGTCGGGCCGCCACCGCGAGGCCAGGTCGACCAGGTCCTCGAGCCGGGCCAGGGCGGGGGTGCCGAACAGCGCCACCACACCGTCCATCATCTTCTGCTCCTCCGAGAGGCTGGGATCCGCCCACACTGCGTTGTGGGCGGACCACACGGACTCCCAGGTCGGGCCCACCGCGTGGACGTCCAACCCGCGAGCAGCCAACGGGCCCGTCAGGTCCGGACCCGTGGCGACCCGCACGTCGTTGCCGGCGCGCGCTGCCGCACGCATCAGGGGCAGCATCGGCAGGGCGTGCCCATACGCGGGGCACGAGGTGAAGAGCACCCTGGCCATGCCTACCAATCTGACACCTGGCCCGCCCGCCGTACATCGGCTATCCGGGGCCGCCCACACGCCATGGCGTGGGACCATCCAGCGTGGGTGCCAAGGAGATGAGGACCGAGCGGCTGCGGTTGACCCGGCCCATGGCGACCGACTCTGCGGGAGTGTTCGCGATCCTCGGAGACCCGCGCACCGTCGAGCACAACCCGTCCGACCGGCTCCAGGATCGCGGCGATGCGGCTGACCTGGTGGCCCGGTGGATCCGCCACTGGGACGAGCACGGCTTCGGCTACTGGTGCGTCCGCGAGTCCGGTTCGGACCGCATCATCGGCTATGCCGGCGCGAAGCGGATGCTGATCCATGAACGCCCGGTGTTGAACCTGGTCTATCGCTTCGTGCCGGAGGTATGGGGACGGGGCTTCGCCAGCGAGGCCGCCACAGCCGTCGTGTCGAGGTCTCAGGACGAGATGCCGGCGGAGACGATCGTGGCACGCGTGCGGCCCGCCAACCGGTCCAGCCAGAACGTGGCGCTGAAGGCCGGACTACGACGTGATGCCGCGATGGACTGCCAGGGCGAGGACGGCCTCGACTGGGCCTTCACGAATCGCGAGATCCATTGACGCCGATCCGAGGCGACGGGCGGCTCAGTCCTGCCACCAGTCGATGACCGACTGCCCAGCGTCGGAGGCGAGGAACACGGCGAACGTGGCCACGGAGACAAGCGCGACGAGGTGCAGTCGTCGCGTTGTCGCGTCGAGGTCACCGCGACGCCACAACGCGACACAGCTCGCGCACCCTGCGAGGCCGGCGGCGGTCGGGGCGAGTACCAGCGCCAACGGCCCGCCGAGGCTCCACAGCCAGTCCAGACCTGCGGGCGGTGCGAAGTCGACGACGGCGTAGGGGAGCACGACGAGCACCGCAAACCCCAGGACGGCCACGGCCACCGTGCTCAGCACCAGCCGCGCGTCCGACCTCCCTGCGCGGTCACGGGCGCCGGCGGGCGGCCGGGTCGCGATCGTCATGGACAGAGCATGACCGGGCTGACCTTGCCCCACAATGGCGAACGTTCATGGAGCGCGCTGCGATCGCCGCCTACGTCGTCGTCGGCGTCGTCCTCCTCGTCCGCCGCCACCACATCGAGCCTCCCGACGTCGGCACGACCACGAGCACCCTCCCCGACCCTGCTGTTTGACGACGTCTGCGGTCGAGTGTCCGCAAGCCGAACCGACCCCGAGCACCCCGACGACGACCTCCTCGCCGAGTCGGGGCGCAAATCGCCCCTGTCCGTGGACCTGAGAGCAGTACTAGGTTCCGTAGTAGCGCCGACGTGGTGCTGAGGAGGCGAGCGGGGCGGTCATTGCGAAGCTCGGTAGCGATCCTCATCCTGCGCGCCCATCAACTGATGGGAGAGCCCAATGAAACGGATGACGAGAACGACGGTTGTCATCGCTGCCGCCGCAGCTTGCGTGTTGAGCCTCGGGAGTGCAACGGCCTCTGCAGTCGACGGCGACTGGAACTCAGCCGGCGGCAATCGGGAGAACACCCGGTTCCAGGCGAGCGAGACGACCTTGAGCGTGAGCAACGTCGACGACCTCGAGGTGAAGTGGGAGTTCACGACCGGTGGCGACGTCTCGGCGACGCCGGCAGTGGTGGACGGGACGGTCTACTTCCCTGACCGGGCCGGCAACCTGTACGCCCTCGACAAGTGGACCGGCCAGCAGCGGTGGAAGTCCAGCATCGCGGCCGCCAGCGGAGTGCCGGGCGACTACGCCAGGGCCACACCCGCGATCGCCGGAAACAAGGTGATCATCGGAACGCAGGGCCCGTTCGGAGGCGGCGGGAAGGTTCTCGCCTTCGACAAGAGCACCGGAGCGCTGCTCTGGCGCACGACCCTGGACAACCATCCGGCCGCGATCATCACCCAGTCGGCAACGGTGTTCGGCAACCGGGTCTACGTCGGTACGTCGTCGCTCGAAGAGACCTTCGCGCTCCTGCCCGGCTACGACTGCTGCAGCTTCCGGGGCAGGTTCGCAGCACTCGACCTGAACACGGGCGCCGTCGTCTGGGAGCTCAGGACCGCACCGGTGGGCTTCCCCGGCAACGCCGTGTGGGGCAGCTCGCCCGCGATCGACTCCAAGCGCGGCCAGGTGTACATCGCCACCGGGAACAACTACGACGCTCCGCCGGAGACACTCCAGTGCGTCGCCGCTGCAGGCAACGACCCCGCGGCGCAGAGGGCGTGCCTGCCCGCCGACAACTACTTCGACTCGGTCATGGCGCTGGACATGAAGACGGGCGCCATCCGGTGGATCACCGAGGCCCTGGGCTTCGACGCCTGGACCGTGGACTGCATCCCGTTCATCGGCGAGGGGACGAACTGCCCAGAGCCGGCCGGGCCCGACTTCGACTTCGGTCAGGCCCCGGCCCTGTTCTCGGTCACCGTCGGCGGCAAGAAGCGCGACGTGGTGGGGGCCGGCCAGAAGAGTGGCCAGTACTGGGCGCTCAACCCGGACACCGGCGCCGTCCTCTGGAGGACCCAGGCCGGTCCGGGCGGGACCGCAGGCGGCCTGCAGTGGGGCTCGGCAGTCGACGGCCAGCGTGTGTACACGACTAACGCCAACAGCAACGGCGTCCCGTGGACACTGCCCAACGGCACGACGACCACGGACGGTGTGATCAGTGGGATCGATGCCGTCACCGGCCAGCTGCTGTGGCAGACGCCACCGCCGTTCGGTGGTGTGCCGTTCGGAGGTGGAACCTCCGGTCCGGCGACGACCGCGAACGGTGTGGTCTTCGCCTGCGCGCTGGATCCCGCCGGGCACATGTACGCCCTGGACGGCGCCACGGGAGCGATCCTCTGGACCTACGCCAGCGGTGGCTCGTGCCTGTCCGGAGCCGCGATCTCCGAGGGGCGGCTGTACTGGGGATCGGGCTACGGCTTCTTCGGTACGCCGAACAACAAGCTCTACTCGTTCGGCCTGCCCGGCTGACCAACGCTGAGTCGCGGCGCGACCTCGCGCCGCGACTCAGCCCGGAGCAGCCAGCAGCCCGAGGCTCAGCAGCAGCTTGTCCCGCGGGTCGGAGAGCGACCGTCCGGTGAGCTCCTCGATCTGCTTGGCGCGGTAGATGACCGTGTTGCGGTGGCAGTACAGCGCCTCGGCGGCGTGCTTGGCGGAGCCGTCGTGCTCGAGGAGGGCGGCGAGGGTCTGGCGGAGGGTGTCGGCGACGTGCGGGGGCTGGGCGAGGATCGGGGCGACGGTCTCGCGGACGAGGAGGGCGGCGACCTCGGGGTTGCCGGCGAGCAGCACCTCGGGCAGGCGCTGGCTGACCGCGACGGCTGCGCGCGTGCCGACCGGCACCGTGTCGGTGGCACGGGCCGCGAGCTGGAAGGCGGTGGCGAAGCCGGCCATGCCGTCGGGTGACGACGCGACCGCGGCGCGGCCGGTGGCGAGCGGCGCAAGCAGGGTGACCAGGTCGGCGTCGCGCGGGAGGTGGTCGCCGGCGAGGAGGCCGAAGTAGAGCCCGCCGCGGACGTGCCAGTGCGAGACGAGGCCGTGCCGCTCGAGGCGGTCGGTCGGGGTGATCAGGGGTTCGTCCAACGAGCCGTCGTACGGCGCCACCACGCACGCGACCGCCATCTCGGGGCCGATGCCGAGCACCTCGCGGGCCTCGGTCGCGAAGTCCGGGTCGGCGCCGCGGCCCTCGACCAGCGCGTCGAGGGTGCTCTGCTGCCGGTGCAGGTCGCGGCGCTGGAGGCGCACGCTCTCGCGGCGGTAGGCCTCGATGAAGACGGCGTTCTGCACGTCGAGCGCCGACCAGACCCGCTGGCCGGCGACGAGCAGCACCTGCTCGTCGACGTTGTCGTGCGCGCCCTGCGCGAGCAGCGCCTCCCACAGCACGCGGGTGCCGAGCGTGTAGGCGTTCAGCACGAGCTCCATCGGGATCCCCTGCCGCGCCCGCCGCCTCCCGGTCTCCCGCCAGAGCTCCGCGGTCTGGTGGGTGGAGTTGGGGACGCCGGCCATCGCCTCGATGCCCCGCCGGATGTGGTCGCGGGTGCTCGCCCGCACGTCGACCTGGAACTCCGGTCCCGTCCGCTCGTAGAGCTCCGCGTCCTTCTCGAGCAGGGACAGGCAGATGTCGTCGGCGATGGCGTCGGCCTGACCGAGCAGCGACATCCACGCCTCCGCAACCCTGGCCTCGAGGGCAGGCGCCACCTCCCCGGCGAACGGACGCATGCGGGCACCTTCGCACCCGGAGCACAAATCGCGCTACCACCGGGGGCATAACGTGGCGCTCCGCCCGACAGTCGCTGTGCCCGGCGCCCAATGCGCTTCCTGTGCGCTCCGACCAAGGTGGTGCCCGTCACAGTCCCGGGATGTGAGGAGGATCGATGGCCGGCGCCGTCTTCTCGATGCGGGACGTGACAGTCACCTTCGGCGGCCTCACCGCGCTCTCCGGCGTCTCCCTGACCGCGCAGCCGCGGCAGGTGCTCGGCGTGATCGGTCCCAACGGCGCGGGCAAGACGACCCTCTTCAACGTCGCCTGCGGCTTCGTCGCCCCCGACTCCGGCACGCTCAGCTGGCGCGGTGAGCAGCTCCACCGCCTCCGCCCGCACGACCTCGCCGGGCTGGGCATCGCGCGCACCCTCCAGGGGCTCGGCCTCTTCGACCGGATGACCGTGCTCGACAACGTGCTGGCCGGCGCCGACCACACCGGTCGGGCCGGCTTCTGGTCCGGCCTGCTCGGCGTACGCCGCTCCTCGCGCGACGAGGCGGACCTCCGCGACCGCGCCCTCGCGGCGCTGGACGAGCTCGGCGTCGCGGCGTACGCCGGCCGCTACCCCGCCAGCCTCCCCTACGCCCTCCGCAAGAAGGTCGCGCTCGCCCGCGCCCTGGTCGCCGAGCCCGAGCTGCTGCTGCTCGACGAGCCGGCCAGCGGGCTCTCCGACGAGGAGATGGCCGACCTCGGCGAGCGCCTGCGCGGCCTCACCGACCGGATGGCGGTGATGCTCGTCGAGCACCACATGGACCTGGTGATGTCGGTCTGCGACGACCTCGTCGTCCTCGACTTCGGCCGGGTGATCGCGACCGGCAGCCCCGCCGACGTCCGCGACGACCCCGCTGTGCGCGCCGCCTACCTCGGCGAGGCCGTCGAGGCGGAGCCGACCCGGACCACGGGAGCCTGACGTGCTCGAGGTCCACCAGCTCTCGACGTCGTACGGCGCGGTGCGGGCGCTGCGCGACGTCTCCTTCACCGCACCCACGGGCGAGGTGACCGCCGTCCTCGGCGCCAACGGCGCGGGCAAGACGACCCTGCTGCGCACGATCACCGGCCTGGTGCGGGCGCAGTCCGGCGGCGCGACGTACGACGGTCGCGAGCTGACCCGCACCGCCCCCGAGCTGATGCCGGGCCTCGGCATCGCCCACGTGCCCGAGGGCCGCGGCGTGATCACCGAGCTCACCGTCGAGGAGAACCTCCGCCTCGGCGGGCTCGGTCGCGGTCGCGGCCGGGTCCGCCCCGAGGAGCTGCAGAACGTCTACGACCTCTTCCCCGTCCTCGCCGACCGGCGCAACGCCCTCGCCCACACGCTGTCCGGTGGCGAGCGCCAGATGCTCGTGCTCGGCCGCGCCCTGATGGCCGACCCGAAGATGCTGCTGCTCGACGAGCCCTCGCTCGGCCTCGCGCCGCGCATCGTCGCGCAGCTCTTCGAGCTCGTGCAGTCCCTGGTCGCCGAGCAGGGGCTGACCGTGCTGCTCGTCGAGCAGAACGCCCGCAGCGCCCTGTCCATCGCCCACCGCGGCGTCGTGCTCAGCCTCGGCAAGGTCGTCGTCGACGAGCGCGCCGAGGTGCTGGCGGGCGACGACCAGCTCCGCCACGCCTACCTCGGCTTCTGACGGGAGGAGACCCGTGCAGCAGTTCGTCAACACCGTGCTCGGCGGCCTGACGCTCGGCATGGTGTACGCCGCGTTCGCGCTGGCCCTGGTGCTGATCTGGCGGTCGACGCGCATCGTGAACTTCGCCCAGGCACCGATGGCGATGGTCACGACGTTCATCGCCCTGCAGATCATCGAGGCCGGCCACTCCTGGTGGCTCGGGTTCGTCGCCGCCCTGCTGGCGGGCCTGGTGCTGGGCGCGGTCATCGAGCGCCTGCTGATCCGTCCGGTCGAGGGGAAGGCCGAGATCAACGCGGTCATCCTCACCCTCGGCCTGTTCATCGTGATCCACGCGCTGGCGTCGGTGATCTTCGGCAATCGCTACCGGTCGTTCCCGGCCGCGTTCGGCGTCCGCGGCATCGAGGTCGGCGACACGACGATCGCCCTGACCGGCTTCGGGATCTTCACGATCGTCGCTGTGCTCGTCGTGATGGGCCTGCTGGTGCTGCTCTTCCGCTTCACCGACCTCGGCCTGCGGATGCGCGCCGCGGCGTTCAACCAGGAGGTGGCGCGCCTGCTCGGCGTACGCGTCGGCCGGATGCTCACCCTCGGCTGGGCCCTCGCCGCCCTGGTCGGATCGCTGGCCGGCATCCTCATCGCCGGCGGCAGCCTCGTGCACCCCGGCTACATGGACAGCGTGGTCGTCTACGGCTTCGTCGCCGCCGTCCTCGGCGGGCTCGACAGCCCCGGCGGCGCGGTCGTCGGCGGCCTGCTGCTCGGGCTGTCGCTGAGCCTGGTCTCCGGGTACGTCGGATCGCAGCTGGTCGCCCTCGCCGCCCTCGCGATCCTCATGGTGATCCTGCTGCTGCGGCCGCAAGGACTCTTCTCCCACGGGGCGGAGCGGCGCGTATGAGCCGCGCCATGACTCGAGCCAGGGCGCTGCTCCGCAGCCACCTCGTCGTCGCCGTCCTCGGCGTGGTCGCGGTCGTCGCCGTCCTCACGACCGTCGACGACTTCCGCGCCGTCCAGCTCACCCAGATGGCCTACCTCGGCATCGCCGCCGGCGGCCTCACCGTGCTCACCGGCCTCAACGGCCAGATCTCCCTCGGCCACGGCGCCCTGATGGCGGTCGGTGCCTACACCACCGCGCTGCTGCTCCAGGACGACGAGCCGATGCTCCCCCTGCTCGGCGTGCTCCTGCTCGCCACGCTGGTCACTCTCGCCGTCGGCGCCGCCATCGGCGTCGCCGCCGCCCGCCTGCACGGCCCCTACCTCGCCGGCGCGACGCTCGCCCTGGCCGTCGCCGTACCCGGCATCGCGCTCTACTTCGGCGAGACCCTCGGCGGCGAGCAGGGCCTGCGGGTGCGGGTGCCCGACGCCCCCGACTGGCTGCTCGACGTGGCGTTCTTCGTGACCGGGCAGGACCTCACGCCGAGCAAGTACGTCGCCTACATCGGCTGGTTCACCCTGGTCGTCGCGTACGTCGGGCTCGCCAACCTCTCCCGCAGCCGGGTCGGCCGCCGGTGGCGCGCCGTACGCGACGACGAGGTCGCCGCCGAGGTCGCCGGCATCCAGCTCGGCCGGGCGCGCGTCTCGGCGTTCGTCGTCAGCGCGGCGGCGGCCGGGGCGGCCGGCTTCGTGATGGCGATGTCGGTGCGGCTCGCCGCGCCGAGTGGGTTCACGCTGACGCTCAGCCTGACGCTGCTGACCGCCGTGGTGCTCGGCGGGCTCGGCAGCCTGACGGGCGCGCTGGTCGGCGCGGCGCTGCTGACGTTCCTCCCCGACGTCGTCACGGACGCCGGTGTCTCCGCCGGCCTCGACGACATCCGCGCCGCCGAGCTCGCCCCGCTCCTCTACGGGATCGTCATGGTCGCGGTCATCCTGCTCGCGCCCTCGGGGCTCGTCGGCAGCCTGCGCAGCGGCTGGCACCGGCTCGCCCACTCCACCACCTCGAAGGGAGACACCACATGAAGACACGGCGCAGGAGGCTGGCCGGCACGGCCAGCGTGCTCACCTCGTTGGTCCTGGTCGCCGCGTGCGGCGCCGGGGGGCGGGACGAGGACGACGGCGACGGAGGTGGTGGCGGCGCGTCGGACGTCGGCGTCACCGAGGACTCGATCAAGGTCGGCGGCACCTTCCCGCTGACCGGCGTGGCCGCCCCGGGCTACAGCGAGATCCCGACGGGCGCCCAGGCCTACTTCGACTTCGTCAACGCCAACGGCGGTGTCAACGGGCGGTCGATCGACTTCGAGGTCAAGGACGACGGCTACGACCCGACCAAGACCAGCAGCCTCACCAACGAGCTGGTGCTCAAGGACCAGGTGTTCGCGACCGTCGGCTCGCTCGGCACGCCCACCCACAGCGCGGTCGTGGACTTCCTCAACGACGAGGGCGTCCCCGACCTCTTCGTGTCGTCCGGCTCGCTCGGGTGGGGCGACAACCCGGAGGAGCGGCCGACGACGTTCGGCTGGCAGCCCGACTACGAGATCGAGGGCAAGATCATCGGACAGTACGTCGCCGAGAACATGCCCGACGCCAAGGTCGGCCTCTTCCTCCAGGACGACGACTTCGGCGCGGACGCCGAGAAGGGCGTGCGGCAGTTCCTCGACGAGCAGGTCGTCGAGGTGCAGCGCTACACCTCCGGCAACACCGACGTCGGCCCGCAGATCGCGGCGCTCCAGGCGGCGAAGCCCGACGTCGTGCTGTCGTTCACGACCCCGTCGTACACCGCCCTCGCGCAGCTCGTGTCGCTCAAGCTCGGCTTCAAGCCGCAGTGGTACGTCTCCAACGTCGGCTCCGACCCCGCGCTCGTCGGCTCGCTGCTCGAGACGTTCTCCGAGGGCGCCGTGAAGGGCAACGCGGCGGCGCTCGACGGCATCATGTCGTCGGAGTACATCCCCGGCGTCGACGCCCCCGACAACCCGTGGGTGCAGCTCTGGCAGCGGGTCTGGGACGAGCAGGGCAGCAAGGGCGAGCTCACCAACTACCGGATCTACGGCATGTCCTGGGCCTACACGTTCGTGCAGGCGCTCCAGGCCGCCGGCGAGGACCTGACCCGCGAGGGTCTCGTCGACGCGCTCCAGCAGGCCGGCGGAGAGTTCGAGGGGCCCAACTACGCGCCGTACCGGTACAGCGAGGACAGCCACCTCGGCATCTCCGGCCTGCAGCTCGTGGAGCTGAAGGGCGGCACCGGCGAGCCGCTCACCGAGGTCCTCACCACCGACATCGGCGACGCCGAGATCAGCGAGGACGACTCCGGCCAGTTCGACGACGCCCCGCCGGAGAGCGGCCTCCCCGAGGTCGAGGCGGTCGACTAGCAGCGGCGCCCGCGGACGTCATACGAATCGAGGCCTGCGGGACCTCCGTTCGTATGACGTCCGCGGACCGCTACCGGACGGCGATGATCGCGACCAGCAACAGGAACGCCCAGCCCCCGGTCAGCCGGTAGGCCGACCGGGGCAGCCACCGCACCGTCGAGCCGCCGAGCACGAGGAACGCCAGGGCACCGACCGGCGGCAGCATCCACACCAGCCAGAACCACGCCCATCGGGTGGCCAGGCGCGGCTCGGCGCCGAACTTCACCACCCACATGGCCCCGAGCTGCACGACGATCAGCAGCAGCGGCGCCCAGGTCGGGACGACCCAGCCGGCGATCGTGCCGTACGGGTCCTGGCCCGCGGTGATCTCGTACGACCCCTCGCGCTCGCCCGCCACGAGGATCGTCGCGCCGAGCACCGTCAGGCAGGCCAGCATCGCCCACGCCAGTCCACGGGCCACTCGCTCCAGCCGCTGCACGAACGCCGATCTCGGCGCCGCGATCACCGTCTCGCTCACAGCGGCTCCGTATGTCTAGTCGGCGCGTCGCGTCTCGAGGACGCGGAACCCCTTGGCGCTCGCGATCCGCTCCGTCGGCCAGCCCTGCTCCCCGAGCCAGCGCTGGAGGGAGTCGGCGCCGAGGTTCTTGCCGACCACCATCACGCCGCGGCCGCCGGGCGCGAGCCGGGGCAGCCAGGTGAGCAGCAGGTCGTGCAGGGCGGCCTTGCCGATCCGGATGGGCGGGTTCGACCAGATCTCGTCGTACTCGTCACCGGTCGGCACCTGCTCGGGGCGGCACGCGATGAAGCGGCCCTCGACGCCCATCGCCCGCGCGTTCTCGTTCGCCAGCGCGATCGCCCGGTCGTTGACGTCGACGGCGGTGATCGACGCCAGCGGGACGGCGGCGGCGATGGCCAGGCCGATCACGCCGTACCCGCAGCCCAGGTCGAGGAAGCGCCCCTGCGGTGGCGGCCCGGTCTCGCGGAAGAGCACCGCCGTCGCGTGGTCGAGGTGGCCGCGGCTGAAGACACCCGCACCGCTGACCAGCGTCAGCTCGCGCCCCCACACCTCACAGGTGAAGGTCTCGCGCTCGAACGGCACCGACGGATCGGCGCTGAAGTAGTGGTCCTGCTCGTCACTCACCGGCTACTCGCTTCGCTCGGGTCTGGTCGGCGCGCGCCGCCAGCTCGTCGTCGGCCGGGTACGCGACCTCCTCCAGCGTCAGCCCGTGCGCGTGCACGACCGCCACTGCCGGGTTTCGCTCCTCGGCGCTCAGGATCTGCCCGGCCCACTCGACCGGCTTCCGGCCCTCGCCGATCGCGATCAGGCAGCCGACCAGCGACCGCACCATGCTGTGGCAGAACGCATCGGCGACGACCGTGCCGACCAGCACGCCGGCCGCGTCGCGCTCCCACGACAGCCGCTCCAGCGTGCGGATCGTGGTCGCCCCCTCGCGCTGCTTGCAGAACGCCGCGAAGTCGTGGCGTCCCACCAGCAGCAGAGCCCCGGCATTCATCGCCCGCTCGCCGAGCGGCCGGGGCCACGCGAGCACGTGCTGCCGGGCGAGGGGGTCCACCGCGCCCGGGATGTCGGCGATCCGGTAGGCGTAGCGCCGCCACAGCGCACCGAAGCGGGCGTCGAACCCCGCCGGCGCCTCCGCGGCGCGGCGTACCCTGACGTCCGCGGGGAGGATGCCGTTGAGCCGCCGCACCAACGGCGCCGGTTCGATCGGCTCCGCGACGTCGAAGTGCACGACCTGCCCGCGCGCATGGACGCCGGCGTCGGTGCGACCGGCGCAGACCACCGACACCGCCTCGACCCGCAACAGCGTCGCGAGCGCGGCCTGGAGCTCACCCTGCACCGTCCGCAGCCGCGGCTGGGCCGCCCAGCCGTGGAACTCGGTGCCGTCGTAGGCGAGGTCGAGGCGGATGCGCACGACTCGCAATCCTATTGCGGTGCGGTTCTAGGCTCATGATCGTGAGCGCACCCGCCATCGTCCTCATCGCCCCTGAGCACGCCGATGAGATGCAGACCGGCTTCGCCCGCTATGTGACGGAGTACGACGTCCGCCTCGCACACTCGTGCCGCGAGGCGCTCCAGGTCACCCACGACATCGTCGGAGAGGGCGGCACGGTCGCGATGTTCGCGAGCGAGTCCGTGCTGCCCGACGCCGAGGTGCTGCACTGCTTCCACAAGCTGCGCGAGAAGGTGCCGACCGCGCGCCGGGTGATCGCGGCGTACTGGGACCGGTTCCTCGTCGACGCACCCGGCCTGCGCCCGGGCATGGCGAAGGGCAAGTACGACGCGTTCCTGCTGATGCCCCGAGGCACCCGCGACGAGGAGTTCCACAACGCGATCACCGACCTGCTGTCGGACTGGGGCTCGACGGTCGCCGACCCGGAGGTCATCTCGGTCAAGATCGTGACGCCGGTGCGCGACGGCCTCACGCTCGCGATCCGCGACTTCTTCGACCGGATGGGCATGCCCTGCCGCGTCTACGAGCCCGACTCCGAAGCCGGGCAGTACGTGATCGAGCAGTGGGGCCGGGAGCCGGCGTACCCGCTCGTCTGCGCGATCAACCGCCCGGTCATCCACGCGACCAGCGTCCGCGACGTCGCGGTCGCGATGTACGGGGCACCGACCGAGCTCGACCTCGACCACGTGGTCGACCTCGCCGTCGTCGGCGGTGGCCCGGCGGGTCTTGCCGCCGCGGTGTACGCCGCGTCCGAGGGCCTGTCGACGGTGATCCTCGAGGCCGAGGCGATCGGCGGCCAGGCCGGCACCAGCTCGATGATCCGCAACTACCTCGGCTTCCCGCGCGGCATCTCCGGGATGCGCCTCGCGCAGCGTGCCCGCAACCAGGCGCTGCGCTTCGGCGCGACGTTCTACACCGGTCAGGTCGTCGACGAGCTGCGTCCCGGCTTCGACGGCGACCCGCACGTGCTGTGCACCGAGAGCGGGGAGGTGCGCGCCCGCGCGGTCGTCATCTCCAGCGGTGTCGCGTACCGCAAGCTCCGCGTCGACCCGGTCGAGGAGCTGGTCGGGATGGGCGTCTACTACGGCGCCGCGATGACCGCGGCCCGCGAGATGGAGGGCCAGGACGTGTACGTCGTGGGTGGCGGCAACTCGGCCGGCCAGGCGGCCGTCCACCTCGCCCGGTTCGCCCGCTCCGTGACGATCCTGGTGCGCCGCCCCGACCTGGCCGAGACGATGTCGGCGTACCTGATCGGCGAGATCGGCTACAACCCCCGCATCGCCGTGCGCACCTGCTGCCGGGTGGTCGACGGGGGCGGCGACGGGCGGCTGGAGTGGCTCGGGCTGGAGGACGTGCGCACCGGCGAGCAGGACCGCGTGTCGGCGTACGGCCTCTTCCTGCTGCTCGGCGCCGAGCCCCACTGCGACTGGATCCCGCGCCAGGTCGCCCGCGACGAGCACGGCTTCGTGCTCACCGGCCGCGACGTGCCGAGGGAGCTCTGGCAGGACGGCCTGCCGCCGGAGAACCTCGCCACGACCGTGCCCGGCATCTTCGCGGCCGGCGACGTCCGCTCGGGCTCGATGAAGCGGGTGGCCTCGGCGAGCGGCGAGGGCGCGTCCGCGGTGCCGCTCGTGCACGCGTTCCTCGCGCCGGCACCGGAGCCCGTCTAGAGCTCGCGGAGGTACGGCGGGTCCGCGCCGGGCCTCGACACGGTCACCGCGGCCGCGCGCGCGGCGTGGCCGAGCACCTCCTGCGCCACCTCGGCCGGAAGCTCGCGCAGGGAGCGGCGTCGTGCGGCGCCGAGGAGGTTGCGGGCCCAGAGCGCGTCGATGACCGCCGCGCCGAAGGTGTCGCCGGCGCCGATGGTGTCGGCGACCTGCACCCGCCGGGAGGCGACCTCGACCACCGGCCCGCGCGCGACCCAGGCCGCGCCGGCCGCGCCGCGGGTCACCACCACCGCCGCCGGGCCGCGGGCCAGCAGGCGCCGCGCCGCGACCTCGTGGTCGAGGTCCGGATAGAGGTGCGACAGGTCCTCGTCGGAGGCCTTCACGATGTCGCACAGCGCCGCGACCCGCTCGACCTTCGCCACGAGGTCGGGCCCGGTCCCGGTGATCCCCGGCCGCACGTTGACGTCATAGCTGATCGTGGCGACACCGCGGAGCTGCTCCACCAGGTCGACCACGTCACTGGCTCCCGGTTCGAGCACTGCGCCGAGGGAGCACGTGTGCACCACGAGCGGCGCGGGCTCGGCCGGCACCGGACCGAGGCGCCACTCGAGGTCGAACTCGTAGGTCGCCCCGCCGTCCGCTCCCAGCGTCGCCGCGGCGGTCGACGTGCGGGGCAGCACGTGCGGGTCCGATGCGAGCTCCACCTCCGCCGCTGCCAGGTGACGCTCGAGCGCCGCACCGCGCTCGTCGTCGGCCCAGGCCGTCGCGAACCGCACCGGCCGGTCGAGCCTCGCGAGCGCCACGGCGACGTTCGCCGCGCTGCCGCCGGGGTGCTCGACGGTGGAGCCGTCGGCCGCGTGGACGATGTCGACGAGCGCCTCGCCGACCACCAGGACATCGCTGCGCATGGGATGTCTCTACCATGCACGCATGTCCGAACCGGTCGTCCATCCGCTCGACGCGACGTCGTCCGTCCCACCGTTCGAGCAGCTGCGGGCGCAGGTCGCCTCGCGCGCCGCGGCCGGCGACCTGCCCGCCGGCACCCGGCTACCGACGGTCCGTGCGCTCGCCGCCGACCTCGGTCTCGCCGCCAACACCGTGGCGAAGGCCTACCGCGCCCTGGAGACCGACGGCGTGATCGCCACCGAGGGACGGCGCGGCACGTTCGTCGCGGCCAGCACGGCCGGCACCGGGACCGACGCGCACGACGCGGCCACGGCGTACGTCGGAGCCGCCCGACGGCTCGGCCTCACGCTCCCCGAGGCGGTCCACCTCGTCGAGCAGACCTGGTCGGTGCCCGCATGAGCGCCGACGCCCTGACGCCCGAGGGGCGGCGGCTGCTGGAGTTCGCCCGGGCCGCTCGCGTCGACGGCGGCTTCGGCTGGCTCGACGACCGCGGCCGGCCGACGCCCGGCGCCGACCGCCCGACCTGGCTCGCGGCCCGGATGACCTACATCTGGTCGCTCGCCACGCAGCTCGACGTCGCGGGCGCGGCCGACCTGGCCGAGCACGGTGTGCGCGCCCTCGCCGAGGCGCACCGCGACCCGGAGCACGGAGGCTGGTACGACGCGCTCGACCCCGACGGGCGCGCGCCCGCGGACCCGGCGAAGAGCGCCTACCCGCACTCGTTCGTCGCCCTCGCCGCGGCATCGGCGACCGCCGCGGACGTCCCCGGCGCGGCTGCGCTCCTGGCCGACGCGGCCGGCGTGCTCGACGCGCACTTCCTCGACGCCGACGGGCGGGTGGTGGAGGGCTACGACCGCGCGTTCACCACCGCGGAGGCCTACCGCGGCGCCAACGCGAGCATGCACATGGTCGAAGCGCTGCTGGTCGTCGGCGACGTGCTCGAGGACCCACGCTGGCACCGGACCGCGCTGGGCATCGCCGAGCACCTCATCCACGGCGCGGCGCGCAGCAACGACTACCTGCTGCCCGAGCACTACTCCCCCGGCTGGGAGCCGCTCCCGGACTACAACCGCGACCGGCCGGACGACCCGTTCCGCCCCTACGGCTGCACCCCCGGCCACCTGCTCGAGTGGTCCCGGCTGCTGCTGCAGCTGGAGGCCGCGCTGCCCGATCCGCCTGCCTGGCTCACCGACGACGCCGGCCACCTGTTCGAGACCGCCGTACGCGTCGGCTGGCAGGCCGACGGCGCGCCCGGCTTCGTCTACACCGTCGACTGGGACGGCGCACCGGTCGTCCGCACCCGGATGCACTGGGTCGTCGCCGAGGCGATCGGCGCGGCCGCGGCCCTCCACCGGCGCACCGGTGAGGCGGAGTTCGAGCGCTGGTCCGACACCTGGTGGGACTACACGCGCGCGTACCTGCTCGACCTCGAGCACGGCAGCTGGCACCACGAGCTCGACCCGGCCAACCGACCGACGGCGACGGTGTGGGCCGGCAAGCCCGACGTCTACCACGCCTTCCAGGCCACGCTGCTCCCCCACCTGCCGCTCGCTCCGTCGGCTCCCGTCGCCCTGCGCCGCGCCGACTGAGTCCCTCCGGGAACGACGAAGGCCCGCCACCCTCGCGGGTGACGGGCCTTCGTGCGTCAGGTGACGATCGGGCTCAGGCCTTCTCGTCGTCCTCGGTGCTCTCCTCGGCGGCCGCCTCGTCGGCGGCCTCCTCGGCAGCGGTCTCCTCGGCCACGTCCGCGACGAGCGCGTCCTCGGCAACCGTCTCCTCCGCCACGGCCTCCTCGGCCGGAGCCTCCGCGACCGGAGCCTCCGCGGCGGGGGCCGGGGCGGCCTTCTTCGCGGTGGCCTTCTTCGCGGTGGCCGGCTTCGGGCTGTAGGCCTCGGTCACGAGCTCGATGACCGCCATGGGGGCGTTGTCGCCCTTGCGCGGACCGACCTTGGTGATCCGGGTGTAGCCGCCCGGGCGCTCCGAGAAGGTCGGCGCGACCTCGGTGAAGAGGACGTGCACGACCGACTTGTCGCGGACGACCTTGAGGACCTCGCGACGGTTGTGCAGGTCGCCCTTCTTCGCCTTGGTGATCAGCTTCTCGGCGAACGGACGCAGCGCACGGGCGCGCGACTCGGTCGTCGTGATCCGGCCGTGCTCGAAGAGCTGGGTGGCCAGGTTCGACAGGATCAGGCGCTGGTGGGCCGGGCTGCCGCCGAGGCGGGGACCCTTGGTGGGCTTGGGCATTGCTCTCTCATTTCTCTCCGGCCGTACTAGGTACCGGGGTAGACGACCGCGCGTGCGGTCGATTTGGGATCAGTACTGCTCGTCCTCGACAAAAGCGTCGTCGTCGTCGTCGCCGTACGCCGCGAGCGCGGCGTGCGGGTCGAAGCCGGGAGCGCTGTCCTTGAGGGACAGGCCCATCTCGACCAGCTTGGCCTTGACCTCGTCGATCGACTTCGCACCGAAGTTGCGGATGTCGAGCAGGTCCTGCTCCGAGCGGCTGATGAGCTCACCCACGGTGTGGATGCCCTCGCGCTTGAGGCAGTTGTAGGAGCGGACGGTGAGCTGCAGGTCCTCGACTGGGAGGGCGAGGTCCGCGGCCAGCTGCTCGTCGACCGGCGACGGGCCGATGTCGATGCCCTCGGCCTCGACGTTCAGCTCACGGGCCAGGCCGAAGAGCTCGACCAGCGTCTTGCCGGCCGACGCGATCGCGTCGCGGGGACGGATCGACGGCTTGGTCTCGACGTCGATGACGAGCTTGTCGAAGTCGGTGCGCTGCTCGACACGGGTGGCCTCGACCTTGTAGGTCACCTTGAGGACCGGGCTGTAGATCGAGTCGACCGGCATCCGGCCGATCTCGTTGTCCGCGCCCTTGTTCTGCACGGCCGAGACGTAGCCACGGCCACGCTCCACGACCAGCTCCATCTCCAGCTTGCCCTTGTCGGACAGGGTGGCGATCTTGAGGTCGGGGTTGTGCACCTCGACACCGGCCGGCGGCGCGATGTCCGCGGCGGTGACGTCACCGGCACCCGACTTGCGCAGGTACATGGTGACGGGCTCGTCGTGCTCCGAGGAGACGACCAGGCCCTTCAGGTTGAGGATGACCTCGGTGACGTCCTCCTTGACGCCCTCGATGGTCGAGAACTCGTGGAGGACGCTGTCGACCTTGATGCTCGTGACCGAGGCACCGGGGATCGAGCTGAGCAGGGTACGGCGCAGCGAGTTGCCGAGCGTGTAGCCGAAGCCCGGCTCCAGCGGCTCGATCACGAACCGCGAACGGAACTCGTCGACGGTCTCTTCCGACAGGGTGGGGCGCTGTGCGATAAGCACTTGTTCTTTCCTTTCCGGGCCCACCCGCTATTTGACGGGCCCGAACTTCAGGGTTGACGGAAGGTGTGGTCGGCGCCGCGGCTTGCGATCTCCGCGGCGCCGGCCGGGGTCACTTCTTCGAGTAGTACTCGACGATGAGCTGCTCCTGGACCGGGATGTCGATTTGGGCCCGGACCGGGAGCTGGTGGACGAGGATCCGCATCCGCGACGGGATCGCCTCGAGCCACGCGGGGACGACGCGCTCGCCGTGGGTCTCACGAGCCACGATGAACGGGGTCATCTCGAGCGACTTCTCGCGGACGTCGATGACGTCGTGCGCAGCGATCTGGTACGACGGGATGTCGACCTTCTTGCCGTTCACCTTGAAGTGGCCGTGGACGACCAGCTGGCGGGCGTGGCGACGGGTCCGGGCGAAGCCGGCACGGTAGACGACGTTGTCCAGGCGGCACTCGAGCAGCTGGAGCAGGTTGTCACCGGTCTTGCCGGCGCGGCGCGACGCCTCGGTGTAGTAGTTGTGGAACTGCTTCTCCATCACGCCGTACGTGAAGCGCGCCTTCTGCTTCTCGCGGAGCTGGAGGAGGTACTCGCTCTCCTTGATGCGGCCGCGGCCGTGCTGGCCGGGCGGGTAGGGGCGACGCTCGAACGACGAGTCGCCACCGACGAGGTCGACGCCGAGACGGCGCGACTTCCGGGTCATGGGGCCGGTGTAACGGGCCATTTTCTACAAGTCTCCTGTTCTCGGTCGCGCGGTCAGACGCGGCGGCGCTTGGGCGGGCGGCAGCCGTTGTGGGGCGTGGGCGTGACGTCCTGGATGGTGCCGACCTCGAGGCCGATCGCACCCAGGGACCGGATCGCCGTCTCGCGGCCCGAACCCGGGCCCTTCACGAAGACGTCGATCTTCTTCATGCCGTGCTCCATCGCGCGGCGACCGGCGGCCTCGGCGGCCATCTGCGCAGCGAACGGGGTGGACTTGCGGGAGCCCTTGAAGCCGACGGTGCCGGCCGAGGCCCACGAGATCACCGCACCGGTCGGGTCGGTGATCGTGACGATCGTGTTGTTGAACGTGCTCTTGATGTGGGCCTCGCCCACGGCAACGTTCTTCTTCTCCTTGCGGCGCACCTTCTTGGCGCCGGCCGCGCTGCGGCTCTTGGGAGGCATGCAGTAACTCCTGAGGTCTCTGGTCTGGAAGCTCGTGTGTGACGAGGATCAGCGCGTCAGCGCCGGATCACTTCGCCTTCTTCTTGCCGGCAACCGTGCGCTTCGGACCCTTGCGGGTGCGGGCGTTGGTCTTGGTGCGCTGACCGCGGACCGGAAGGCCCTGGCGGTGACGGCGACCCTGGTAGCTGCCGATCTCGATCTTGCGCCGGATGTCGGCCTGGACCTCGCGACGGAGGTCACCCTCGATCTTGAAGTTGGCTTCGATCTCGTCGCGGAGCTTGACCAGCTCCTCGTCACCCAGCTGGTGGACGCGCAGGTCGGGGTTGACCCCGGTGGCGGCCAGGAGCTGCTGGGCGCGGGTACGGCCGATGCCGTAGATGTAGGTGAGTGCGACCTCGATGCGCTTGTCGCGCGGGAGGTCCACACCAACGAGGCGTGCCATGTGGCTTGTCCTTCTGTTCGTTCGCAGCGGTTTCGGTCGTGTCGCACCCCGGCGCCTCTAGCTGTCCGGGCTCCGGCCTGCTGCTCCGGAGGTGGTTCGCCCTGGCGGGCTAAGCGATCACGTTGTGGTTGTTCAGTTGTTGCTCTGCGAGTGGGCTTGTCAGCCCTGGCGCTGCTTGTGGCGCGGGTTCTCGCAGATGACCATGACGCGGCCGTGGCGACGGATCACCTTGCACTTGTCACAGATCGGCTTGACGCTCGGCTTGACCTTCACGGGAAGCCCTTTCCGGTATTCGGCTGACTAGTTCAATGGCGAGCTCGCAAGCTCGCTCACTTGTACCGGTAGACGATCCGACCCCGGGTGAGGTCGTACGGCGAGAGCTCCACCACCACGCGGTCCTCGGGGAGGATCCGGATGTAGTGCTGGCGCATCTTGCCGCTGATGTGCGCGAGAACCTTGTGCCCGTTGCTCAGCTCGACGCGGAACATCGCGTTGGGAAGGGCCTCCACGACGGTGCCCTCGATCTCGATCACGCCTTCTTTCTTCGGCATGTCCTCCACAATCTGTTGGTCGGTTGTCTACCGTGTCGTGCACCGGGTCCGGCGGGCCGGATCCGGGTGGCCCGGGAACCTCCGTCGCACGCGACGGTGGACCTCGTGCAGCCGCTCTGGCACCTCATCCCGGGCACAGGGGTGAGTCGCTCGGAGGCGAAACACTCAGGTGATCCGGGCAGCCGCGAGGCACCACGAAGCAGACCCACGTTGGGCCGACACGCCAGTCTAGTCAAAACGGCCGCCAAAACACGAATCCGTCGACCGCGGTCGCGCCGGTAGCATCGCGGCGGTGACCACCACCCCGCCGTACCGGATCTCGCTGGCCATGATCGCACGGGACGAGGCCCGCTCCATCGGGCGGTGTCTCGAGAGCGTGCGCGACGTCGTCGACGAGATGGTGGTCGTCGACACCGGCTCGCTGGACGACACGGTCGCCATCGCCGAGGCGGCCGGCGCGACCGTGCACCACTTCACGTGGGTGGACGACTTCGCGACGGCGCGGAACGAGGCGCTCGCCCTGTGCACCGGCGACTGGCGGCTGGTGCTCGACGCCGACGAGTGGCTGGCGTCGGGCGCGGAGGCGCTGAGCGCGCTGCGCGAGGTGAACCCGTCGTTCGGCGGGATCGTCGAGATCGCCAGCGTGAGCGACAACGACGTGGTGAGCCTGCTGCCGCAGGTCCGGGTGCTGCCGGCGGACGCCTACTACGTCGGGCGCGTCCACGAGCAACCACAGGTCGCCGGGGAGCCGCGGCCGCTGGCGGTGCGCATCGACCACGACGGCTACCTGCCCGAGCAGCGCGAGAAGAAGCTCGGCCGCAACCGGCGGCTGCTGGAGCTCGCGTTGGTCGAGGACCCCGAGAACCCCTATCTGTGGTTCCAGCTGGCCTGCGACCACGACCAGGCCGCGAGCCACGCCTCCGCGTGCCTGGGGTACGAGCGGGCCGACCAGCTGATGACCGGGCCCGACGGGCCGGACGCCACGCCGTGGCGGCATCACCTGGTCGTCCGCTACGTGGCCAGCCTGGTGCTGGCGCAACGCACCCAGGACGCCATCGACCTGTCGTTCCGGGAGCTCGAGACCTGGCAGCACTCGGCCGACTTCCAGTTCGTGCTGGGCCACGCCCTGCTGCACCACGCGATGGCCAACCCCGAGCTGGGCGACGACATCCTGCCGCTGGTGGAGCAGGCCTGGCAGACGTGCCTGGCGCTCGGGGACTCCGACCTCCCCGGCGCGACCGTCGGCCACGGCGGCTACCTGGCCGCGCGGGAGCTGGTCCGCCTCTACGAGACGCTCGGCCGCGAGGCGGACGCCGCCCGGTTCCGGCCGCTCGCCGAGAAGCTCTGACTCACTCCCCCGACTACTGGGCGAGGAGCCGCAGGGTCGCCTCGCGGGCGGGACTGGTGCGCGGGTCGGTGCCGGTGAACGCCCCTGCGACGGGGTGCACCATCACCTCGTCGACGGCGTACGTCGCGGCGAGCTCCTCGATCCGCGCCCGCGCCTCGGCCGGGGCGCCGATCACCCACCGGCGCGCCATCGCATCCATCAGGTCGAGGTGGGCCTGCGGCAGCTCGACCTTCTCGGCCTCCTCGACCAGCGGTGCGGGCCGCAGCTCGCCGCCAGTGCGAAGCGCGACCATCGCCTGCAGCTGTGGCAGCGCCAGCCGGCGCGCCTCGTCGTCGGTGTCGGCGACGACCGCGTTGACGGTCAGGAAGGTCCGCGGCTCGGAGAGCTCCGGCGACGGGCGGAAGCTGTCGCGGTAGAGCGCGAGCGCCTCGGCGGTGCCGCTGCCCGAGAAGTGGTGGGCGAACACGTAGGGCATGCCCTTCTCCGCGGCGAGCCGGGCGGAGTAGTCCGAGGAGCCGAGCAGCCAGATCGTCGGCACGCCCCGCGCCGCAGGGGTGGCCTTGAGCGGATAGGTGCGGCCCTGGATCCCGAGCCCGACGCCGTCGGGCTCCATCATCGCGAGGACGTTGTCGACGTACTCCGGGAACCGCGTGACGGCCTCGTCGCTCACTCCCCCGGCGCCGTGGCGCAGGGCGTACGACGTGACGGGGTCGCTGCCCGGCGCCCGGCCGATGCCGAGGTCGATCCGGCCCGGGTACGCCGCCTCGAGCAGCGCGAACTGCTCAGCGACCACCAGCGGTGCGTGGTTGGGCAGCATGACGCCGCCCGACCCGACCCGGATCCGCTCGGTGGCGCCGGCGACCAGGCCGATCAGCACCGGCGGGTTGGTCGCCGCCACGGCCGGCATGTTGTGGTGCTCCGCGAGCCAGTAGCGCTCGTAGCCGAGCCGGTCGGCGACCCGCGCCAGGGCCAGCGAGGCGGCCACCGCGTCACTCGTCGCCTGGTCGCTGCGCACCGGCACCAGGTCGAGAACGGACAGGGACGGACGACGCTCACTCACCACCGGAGAACCCCTCCGGCGGCGCGGACTATTCCGGCTTGCGGGCCTCGGGCGTCTCGAGGTCGCCCGTGCGCTCCTCGATCTCCTCCTCCGACATCTTCCGCGAGGCTCGGATGCTGGCGACGCCGGTGACGACCAGCGTCACGATGATGACGGCCAGGCTGAAGAGCGACGAGATGTCCGGGACGTCGACGTGCTCGCCGCCGTTGATGAACGGCAGCTCGTTCTCGTGGAGCGCGTGCAGCACGAGCTTGACGCCGATGAACGCGAGGATGAAGGCGAGCCCGAGCGAGAGGTAGACGAGACGCTTGAGCAGTCCGCCGAGCAGGAAGTAGAGCTGCCGCAGGCCCATCAGCGCGAACACGTTCGCGGTGAAGACCAGGTAGGGCTCCTGGGTGATGCCGAAGATCGCCGGGATCGAGTCGAGCGCGAAGAGCAGGTCGGTGGTGCCCAGCGCGATGATCACGATGAGCATCGGGGAGACCACCCGGGCGCCGTTCTTGCGGTACCAGAGCTTGAGGCCGTGGTACTCGTCGCCCACGTTGAGGTGGGTCTGGGCGAACCGGACGATCCGGTTCTCCTCCGGGTGCTCGTCCTCGTGGGTGCGATAGCTCTTGACCAGGCCGTACGCCGTGTAGACCAGGAAGGCGCCGAAGATGTAGAAGACCCAGCTGAAGTTGTTGATCAGCTGGTAGCCGAGCGCGATGAAGATGCCGCGGAAGACCAGCGCCAGGATGATGCCGACCATCAGCGCTTCCTGCTGGTACTCGCGGGGCACCCGCAACGCTGCCATCAGGATGATGAAGACGAAGAGGTTGTCGATCGACAACGAGTACTCGGTCAGCCAGCCCGTGTAGAACTCGATGCCCATGTCGTGGCCGTGGGACACCCAGATCCAGGCGCCGAAGGCGACCGCGGCGCCGATGTAGACGCTCAGCGCGATCGCGCACTCGCGGAACGATGGTTCGTGGGGGTTGCGCGCGATGACGATGACGTCGAACAGCAGCACCGCGCAGGTGGCGACGATCGTGATGGTCCACTCGAGGGTCGTGATCTCCAACGAACTCTCCGTACATATCGGGGACGAGACATCGTCAGAGGTCTCTCCCACCGGCGGAACGACGGCCTACGGGCCCGGAGGCGTTGCCACCTCGTGCTGACGAGCCCGCAGCGACGGGATACTCCCCACTGCGCGGCCCATCCTGTCACAGCCCGGGTCGTCCCCCGAAAGTCACCCCGAGGGCGGACAGCGCTGCCTCGCCGCCGTCCAGTGCCGTGAGTACCCATGTACCGGTGTCGGTAAGCGTGAACGTGTGCTCGAAGTGCGCGGCGCGGCTGCCGTCGGTCGTGACCACGGTCCAGTCGTCGTCGAGGACGTCGGTCTCCTTGGTCCCCGTGGTGATCATCGGCTCGACGGCGAGCGCCAGGCCCTCGACCAGGCGGGGCCCCTTGCCCGGACGCCCGTAGTTGGGGACGTTCGGCGGCTGGTGCATCGCGGAGCCGATGCCGTGGCCCGTGTAGTCCTCGACGATGCCGTAGCGCCCCTGCCGCCGCACGTGCCGCTCGACGGCGTGCGAGATGTCGGTGACCCGGCCGCCGAGGTGGGCGGCGGCGATCCCCCGCCACATCGCCTCCTCGGTGACCCGCATCAGCTCCGTGAGGTCGGCGCCGACCTCGCCGACGGGCACCGTGATCGCCGCGTCCCCGTGCCACCCGTCGACGATCGCGCCGCAGTCGATCGACACGACGTCGCCGTCGGCCAGCACCCGGTCGCCCGGGATGCCGTGGACGACCTCGTCGTTCACCGACGCGCAGATCGACGCCGGGAAGCCGTGGTAGCCGAGGAACGACGGGGTCGCGCCTGCCGACCGGATGCTGTCCTCGGCGATCCCGTCGAGCTCGGCGGTCGAGACGCCGGCGCGCACGTGCCCGCGGAGCAGCTCCAGCGTCCGGCCGACCACGAGGCCGGCCTTGCGCATGCGGTCGATCTGCTCCGGCGTCTTGATCTCGACGCCGCGGTCGAAAAGCGCCACCGCTGCCTCACCTCTCACTGGGTCTCGACACGCCGGTCGCGGCTTCGTGCCTCAGCCGCGCGGCTCGCTCGACCGCCATCAGCGGGTCCGCTGGCGCGTCCCCGCTCAAGACTCCGGGATGTCGTCCAGCGCCTGGAAGATCCGGGTGGTGACGTCCTCGACCTCGCCCATGCCGTCGACCTCGACCACGATGCCGCGCTCGCCGTACACGGCGATCAGGGGCTGGGTCTGCTCGAGGTAGACCTCCTGGCGGCGCCGGATGACGTCCTCGGTGTCGTCGGCGCGACCCTCGACCTGGGCGCGCTGCAGCAGCCGGGCGACGATCTCGTCCTGGTCGACGGTCAGGCACACGACGGCGTCGAGCCGGTGTCCGGTGAACTTGATCATCCCGTCCAGCTCCTCGACCTGCGCGAGCGTGCGCGGGTAGCCGTCGAGGAGGAAGCCGGAGACGGCGTCGGGGTCGTCGATCCGGTTGCGGACCATGAGGTTGGTGACCTCGTCGGGGACGTACTCCCCGGCGTCCATGTAGCGCTTGGCCTCGAGGCCGAGCTCGGTGCCCTCGGACACGTTGGCGCGGAAGATGTCGCCGGTCGAGATCGCGGGGATCTTGAAGTGCTCGGCGATGAAGCGGGCCTGCGTGCCCTTGCCAGCGCCGGGGGGCCCCATGATGATCAGCCTCATTTAGCGAAGGAACCCTTCGTAGTTGCGCTGCTGGAGCTGGCTCTCGATCTGCTTCACCGTGTCGAGCCCGACACCCACCATGATCAGGATGCTGGTGCCGCCGAAGGGGAAGTTCTGGTTCGCCTCGATCAGGGCGAACGCGATGAGCGGGATCATCGAGATCAGGCCCAGGTAGAGCGCCCCGGGCAGCGTGATGCGGGACAGGACGTAGGAGAGGTACTCCTCGGTCGGCTTGCCCGCCCGGATCCCGGGGATGAAGCCGCCGTACTTCTTCATGTTGTCGGCCACCTCTTGCGGGTTGAAGGTGATCGAGACGTAGAAGTAGGTGAAGAACATGATCAGCAGGAAGAAGACGATCATGTAGATCGGGTGGTCTCCGCGGACCAGGTGGGCGTTGACCCAGTCCAGGACCGCCGAGTCGGAGTTCTGGTTGAACTGCACGACCATCGCCGGCAGGTAGAGCAGCGACGAGGCGAAGATGACCGGGATGACGCCGGCCTGGTTGACCTTCAGCGGGATGTACGTCGAGCTGCCGCCGAACATCTTGCGACCGACCATCCGGCGGGCGTACTGGACCGGGATCCGGCGCTGCGACTGCTCGACGAAGATGACCGCCGCGACCACGACCAGGCCGATGACCATCACGACGCCGAAGACCCACCAGCCCTTGGACTGCTGGACGGCCCACATCGAGGCCGGGAAGCCGGCGATGATCTGGGTGAAGATCAGCAGCGACATGCCGTTGCCGACGCCGCGCTCGGTGATCAGCTCGCCGAGCCACATGATGACCGCCGTGCCGGCCGTCATCGTGACGACCATGACGAGGAACGTCGCGGTGCCGTCGTCGTGGAGCAACGGGTACGTCGTGGGGTCGCAGCCCTGGAGCAGGTTGCCCGAGCGGGCGAGGGCCACGATGCCGGTGGCCTGGAGGACCGCGAGGCCCAGCGTCAGGTAGCGCGTGTACTGCGTGATCTTGGTCTGGCCGGCCTGGCCCTCCTTCTTGAGGGCCTCGAGGCGCGGGATCACCACGACCAGCAGCTGCAGGATGATGCTCGCGGTGATGTACGGCATGATGCCGAGCGCGAAGATCGTCAGCTGGAGCAGCGCTCCACCGGAGAACAGGTTGACCAGGCTGTAGAGGCCGGCGTTCTCGCCCGCCTCCGCGATCTCGACGCACGCGCGCACGTTGGCGACGTCGACGCCGGGCGTCGGAATCTGCGACCCGAGCCGGAAGACCGCGATGATCAGCAGGACGAACAGCAGCTTGCGCCGCAGGTCCGGGGTCCGGAAAGCGTTCGCGAACGCGCTCAGCACGGGATCCTCTTTCTCCAAGCGTGAAGCGGCCCCTGCGATCGCCTCGCAAGGACCCGGGGAAGCCTAACAGGCGCCCCACCGGGGCCAGAATGCGCGTCGGGCGCGGTGCTCCTGCCCACTGACAGGAACACCGCGCCCGGGACGCTGGTGTCGGTCAAATCGAGGTCAGACCAGGGTGGCGGAGCCGCCCGCGGCCTCGATCTTCTCCTTGGCCGAGCCGGAGAACGCGTTGGCGCTCACCTGGACGGCCACGGAGATCTCGCCCTGACCGAGGACCTTGACCGGGTGTCCGTCGCGGACGGCACCCTTGGCCACGAGGTCGTCGACGCCGATGGCGCCACCGTCGGGGAAGAGCTCGTTGATGCGGTCGAGGTTGACGACCTGGAAGTCCACCTTGAACGGGTTCTTGAAGCCCTTGAGCTTCGGCAGCCGCATGTGGATCGGCATCTGGCCACCCTCGAAGGAGGCCGGGACCTGGTAGCGAGCCTTGGTGCCCTTGGTACCGCGGCCCGCGGTCTTGCCCTTCGAGGCCTCACCGCGACCCACGCGGGTCTTGGCGGTCTTGGCGCCGGGGGCAGGACGCAGGTGGTGCAGCTTGAGCGTCATGTCAGTCGACCTCCTCGACCGTCACGAGGTGACGGACGGTCTGGACCATGCCGCGGATCTCCGGGCGGTCCTCCTTGACGACCACGTCGCCGATCCGCTTCAGACCGAGCGTCCGCAGCGTCTCGCGCTGGTTCCTCTTGAGGCCGACGAGGCCCCGGTCCTGGCGGACCTTGAGCTGTGCCATCAGGAGGACACCTCCTCGGAGACCCCTGCGGGAACCTCGACGCGGGCCTTCAGCAGCGCCGCCGGGGTGACCTGCTCGACCGGCAGGCCGCGGCGGGCCGCCACGGCCTCCGGCTGCTCGAGCATCCGGAGCGCCTCGACCGTCGCGTGGACGATGTTGATCTGGTTCGACGACCCGAGCGACTTGCTCAGGATGTCGTGGATGCCGGCGCACTCCAGCACCGCACGCACCGGGCCACCGGCGATCACACCGGTACCGGGAGCGGCCGGGCGCAGCATGACGACGCCAGCCGCCTTCTCGCCCTGGACCGGGTGCGGGATGGTGCCCTGGATGCGGGGGACGCGGAAGAAGTGCTTCTTCGCCTCCTCGACACCCTTGGCGATCGCGGCCGGAACTTCCTTGGCCTTGCCGTATCCGACACCGACCAGGCCGTCACCGTCACCGACGACCACGAGGGCGGTGAAGCTGAAGCGACGACCACCCTTCACGACCTTGGCGACACGGTTGATCGCGACGACACGCTCGATGTAGGCGGTCTTGTCAGCGCCCTGGCCGCGACGGTCGTCCCGCCCGCCCCGGCGCTCGCCACCGCGCTGTCCGCGCTGGGCTCCGCTCATGAGACTCTTCCTCTTCTCTCTCTGGTCTTCGCGATCAGAAGGTCAGGCCGCCGCTGCGGGCGCCATCGGCCAGGGCCGCGACGCGACCGTGGTACTTGTTACCGGCACGGTCGAACACGACGTCCGAGACGCCGGCCGACTTGGCCCGCTCGGCGACGAGCTCGCCGACCTTCTTGGCCTTCGCGGTCTTGTCGCCCTCGAAGCCGCGCAGGTCCGCCTCCATGGTGGACGCAGACGCGAGGGTCTTGCCCACCAGGTCGTCGACGACCTGGACGGTGATGTGCTTCGAGGAGCGGGTGACCACCAGGCGCGGGCGCTCGGCGGTGCCGTTGAGCTTCTTGCGACCGCGGACCTGGCGACGCAGGCGGGACTTCGTCCGCGCCGCGGTGTGCTTGTTGTTCGAAAGCGAGATCGCCATGGTCACTTACCAGCCTTTCCGACCTTGCGGCGGATGTGCTCACCCGCGTAGCGAACGCCCTTGCCCTTGTAGGGCTCCGGCTTGCGCAGCTTGCGGATGTTGGCGGCGACCTCGCCGACGAGCTGCTTGTCGATGCCCTGGACGCCGAGCTTGGTCGGACCCTCGACGGTGAAGGTGATGCCCTCGGGGGCGTTGAACGTGATCGGGTGCGAGTACCCGAGCTGGAACTCCAGCTGGGTCGGGCCCTTCGACAGGACGCGGTAGCCCACGCCCACGATCTCGAGCTTCTTCTCGTAGCCCTCGGTCACGCCGACGACCATGTTGTTGACCAGCGTGCGGGTCAGGCCGTGGAGCGCCTTGCTCTCACGCTCGTCGTCGGGCCGCTTGACGTCGAGGACGCCGTCCGACTTCTCGACGGTGATCGGGTTCGCCACGGTGTGGGAGAGGGTGCCCTTGGGGCCCTTCACCGTCACCACGGGGCCGTCGATCGCGACGTCGACGCCCGACGGGACCGCGATCGGAAGCTTGCCAATGCGCGACATGCTCTTCTACTCCTTCGCAGTTCTCGTCGTCACCAGACGTAGGCGAGGACTTCCCCACCCACGCCCTTCTGGTTGGCCTGGCGGTCGGTCAGCAGGCCCTGGCTCGTCGAGATGATCGCGACGCCCAGGCCGCCGAGCACCTTCGGGAGACCCGTGTGCTTGGCGTAGACCCGGAGACCGGGCTTGCTGATCCGGCGGACGCCCGCGATGGAGCGCTCCCGGTTGCGGCCGTACTTGAGCGTGATGGTCAGCGTCTTGCCGACCTCGCCCTCGGCCGGCTCCTGCACGTCGAACGACGTGATGTAGCCCTCCTGCTGGAGGATCTCCGCGACGCCGGCCTTCAGCTTGCTGTAGGGCATCGACACCGCGTCGTGGTACGCCTGGTTGGCGTTGCGCAGACGGGTGAGCATGTCTGCGATCGGGTCAGTCATCGTCATGATGTGGTTCTTTCTCGCCGTGGTTTCGGCCCGCGCTGTGGCGGGACGACCTTCAACGTGTTTGAGGGATTACCAGGAGGACTTGGTGACGCCGGGCAGCTCGCCGCGGTGCGCCATCTCCCGCAGGCAGATGCGGCACAGGCCGAACTTGCGGTAGACGGCCTTCGGCCGGCCGCAGCGCTGGCAGCGGGTGTAGCCGCGGACAGCGAACTTCGGCTTGCGAGCGGCCTTGACCTTGAGCGCGGTCTTCGCCATGTCAGTTCTCCTTGAACGGGAAGCCGAGCTGCTTCAGCAGCGCGCGACCCTGCTCGTCGTTGGTGGCGGTGGTGACGATCGTGATGTCCATGCCGCGGGACCGGTCGATCTTGTCCTGGTCGATCTCGTGGAACATGACCTGCTCGGTGAGACCGAAGGTGTAGTTGCCGCGACCGTCGAACTGGTTGGGGTTCAGACCGCGGAAGTCACGGATCCGGGGCAGCGCCAGCGACAGCAGGCGGTCCAGGAACTCCCACATCCGGTCGCCGCGCAGCGTGGTGTGCGCGCCGATCGGCATGCCCTCACGCAGCTTGAACTGCGCGATGGACTTGCGGGCCTTGGTGACCAGCGGCTTCTGGCCGGTGATCGCGGTGAGGTCCTTGACCGCACCCTCGATCAGCTTCGAGTCGCGGGCCGCCTCGCCGACGCCCATGTTGACCACGATCTTGGTCAGGCCGGGCACCTGCATGACGTTCTGGATGTCGAACTCCGCCTTGAGCGCGGGGAGGATCTCCTCGCGGTAGCGGGTCTTCAGACGCGGCGCGACCGAAGCAGAGGTGGTGGTCTCGGTCATCAGATGTCCTTGCCGGTCTTGCGCGAGATGCGGACAGAGCGCTCGGCCTCGTAGGTCGAGCCGTCCGGACGGCGCTTGGTGACCTTGTCGCGGCGGAAGCCGACCCGGGTCACACCGTCGCCGTCGACGAGCATGACGTTGGAGATGTGGATCGGGGCCTCGGTGGTGATGATGCCGCCGGTGGTGCCGGCGCGGCCGCCCTGGTTGACGACCTTGGTGTGCCGCTTGACGCGGTTGACACCCTCGACGATCACCCGCTGCTCCTCACGGAGCACCTGGATGACCTTGCCCTCGGCACCCTTGTCCTTGCCGGCGATCACCTTGACGGTGTCGCCCTTCTTGATGTTCACGCTGTTCTTGCCCATGAGTCAGAGCACCTCCGGCGCGAGCGAGATGATCTTCATGAACTTCTTCTCGCGCAGCTCGCGGCCCACGGGGCCGAAAATGCGGGTGCCTCGCGGCTCGCCGTCGTTCTTGAGGATGACGGCGGCGTTCTCGTCGAAGCGGATGTACGAACCGTCGGGACGGCGACGCTCCTTCACGGTGCGCACGACAACGGCCTTGACGACGTCACCCTTCTTCACGTTGCCACCGGGGATCGCGTCCTTCACGGTGGCGACGATGACGTCGCCGATCCCCGCGTAGCGCCGACCCGAGCCACCGAGAACACGGATGCAGAGGATCTCCTTCGCACCGGTGTTGTCGGCGACCTTGAGTCGCGACTCCTGCTGAATCATTTCTTCTCCTGGTTGTCGTGCCGGTTCTCATCGCCTCAGCGGGCGGTGAGCCTGGCCGAACGGGTGGACTACTTGGCCTTCTCGAGGATCTCGACGACGCGCCAGCGCTTGGTGGCCGACAGCGGGCGGGTCTCCATGAGGAGCACGCGGTCGCCGATGCCGCACTCGTTCTTCTCGTCGTGCGCCTTCAGCTTGCTCGTGCGGCGCATGACCTTGCCGTACAGCGCGTGCTTCACGCGGTCCTCGACGGACACGACCACGGTCTTGTCCATCTTGTCGCTGACGACCAGGCCCTCACGGACCTTGCGGGCGTTCCGCTCAGCGGTCTGCTCGCTCATGCGTCACCATCCTCAGTGCTGTCCTGGCCCGGGGTGGGACGGATGCCGAGCTCGCGCTCGCGCACCACGGTGTAGATCCGGGCGATGTCCTTCTTGACCGTACGGAGCCGGCCGTGGCTCTCCAGCTGGCCGGTGGCCGCCTGGAAGCGGAGGTTGAAGAGCTCCTCCTTGGCCTCGCGCAGCTTCGACTCGAGGTCCACGGCGTTCAGCTCGTCGAGCTCGTGAGCCTTGGTCGCCATCAGAATTCACCTGCCTCACGGGAGACGAAGCGGCACTTCATGGGGAGCTTGTGCATCGCGCGGCGCATGGCCTCGCGGGCAACGTCCTCCGAAACACCGGAGAGTTCGAACATGACACGGCCCGGCTTCACGTTGGCCACCCACCACTCGGGCGAGCCCTTGCCGGAACCCATGCGGGTCTCAGCCGGCTTCTTGGTGAGGGGACGGTCCGGGTAGATGTTGATCCAGACCTTGCCGCCACGCTTGATGTGGCGGGTCATCGCGATACGGGCCGACTCGATCTGGCGGTTGGTCACGTAGTGACCCTCGACCGCCTGGATGCCGAAGTCGCCGAAGGCGAGGCGGGTGCCGCCCTTGGCCGCACCGGTCCGCTTCGGGTGGTGCTGCTTGCGGTGCTTGACACGACGGGGCATCAGCATGGGTCAGCCCTCCTTCGGGGTCTCAGCCGCCGGCGCCGCAGCCTCGGCGGGAGCCTCGGTGGCGGGCGCCTCGGCGCCACGGTCCGCACGCGACGGACGGTCGCCGCGCGAGCCGCGGGTCGGACGGTCGCCGCCACGCGACGGACGACCGCTACGACCGGGGACGCCCGCGCGGGCGGCGGCCTGGGCCTGGCGCTCGGCACGGGTGCCGGCGACCTCGCCCTTGTAGATCCAGACCTTCACGCCGATGCGGCCGAAGGTCGTGCGGGCCTCGTAGAAGCCGTAGTCGATGTCGGCGCGGAGGGTGTGCAGCGGCACGCGGCCCTCGCGGTAGAACTCGGTGCGCGACATCTCGGCGCCGTTGAGGCGGCCGGAGCACTGGATCCGGATGCCCTTGGCACCGGAGCGCATCGAGGTCTGCATCGCCTTGCGCATCGCGCGACGGAACTGCACGCGGCCCGACAGCTGCTCGGCCACGCCCTGGGCGACCAGCTGCGCGTCGATCTCGGGGTTCTTGACCTCGAGGATGTTCAGCTGGACCTGCTTGCCGGTGAGCTTCTCGAGCTCGCCGCGGATGCGGTCGGCCTCGGCGCCGCGGCGGCCGATGACGATGCCCGGACGCGCGGTGTGGATGTCCACGCGGACGCGGTCACGGGTGCGCTCGATCTCGACCTTGGCGATGCCGGCCCGCTCCATGCCCTTGGAGAGCAGCTTGCGGATGGCGACGTCCTCGCCGACGTACGACTTGTAGAGCTTGTCGGCGTACCAACGGCTCTTGTGGTCCGTCGAGATGCCCAGACGGAAACCGTTCGGGTTGATCTTCTGGCCCATCAGGCACTCTTCCTCTTCTTGGCGGTCGCCTTCTTCTCCACCGCGTCGGCCGGCTGGACGACGAGCGTGATGTGGCTGGTGCGCTTGTTGATGCGGGTCGCACGACCCTGCGCACGCGGACGCCAACGCTTCATGGTCGGGCCCTCGTCGACCTGGGCGACGGAGATGACCAGGTCGTTCGTGTCGAGGCCCTCAGTGGTCTCGGCGTTCGCGACTGCGCTCTCCAGCACCTTCAGGACGGTCTCGGAGGCGGCCTGCGGCGCGAACTGCAGCAGGGCCGAGGCCTCCTCGACGGGCAGACCGCGCACCATGTCGACGACACGGCGGGCCTTCATCGGGGTGATCCGCGTGTAGCGGGCGCTGGCGAACGCGCCCGGCTGGTCGCCGAGCAGCGACTCGCGGCGCGCGCTGACGCGCTGGCGGTCGGTGGTCATCGACGGCGCCCCTTCCGGTCTTCCTTGACGTGCCCGCGGTAGGTGCGGGTGGGAGCGAACTCCCCGAGCTTGTGGCCGACCATCGCGTCGGTCACGAAGACCGGCACGTGCTTGCGACCGTCGTGGACCGCGATCGTGTGACCGATCATGTCCGGGACGATCATCGAGCGGCGCGACCAGGTCTTGATGACGTTGTGGGAGCCCTTCTCGTTCTCCGCGTCCACCTTCTTCTGCAGGTGGCCGTCGACGAAGGGACCCTTCTTCAGACTGCGAGGCATCTCAGTTACTTCCTACCCTTGCCGGACTTGCGACGGCGGATGATCTGGGAGTCGGAGGCCTTGCGCTTGCGCGTACGGCCCTCGGGCTTGCCCCAGGGCGAGACCGGGTGGCGACCACCGGAGGTCTTGCCCTCACCACCACCGTGCGGGTGGTCGACCGGGTTCATGACGACACCACGGACGGTCGGGCGCTTGCCCTTCCACCGCATGCGGCCGGCCTTGCCCCAGTTGATGTTCGACTGCTCGGCGTTGCCGACCTCGCCGACGGTCGCGCGGCAGCGCACGTCGACGAACCGCATCTCGCCGGAGGGCATGCGCAGCGTGGCGCGCGAGCCCTCACGGGCGACGAGCTGGGCCGAGTTGCCGGCCGAGCGGGCGATCTTCGCGCCGCCGCCCGGACGCAGCTCCACGCAGTGGATGGTGGTACCGACCGGGATGTTGCGCAGCGGCAGGTTGTTGCCGGGCTTGATGTCGGCGTTCGGGCCGGACTCCACGCGGGTGCCCTGCGACAGGTCCTTCGGCGCGATGATGTAGCGCTTCTCGCCGTCGGCGTAGTGCAGCAGCGCGATGCGCGCGGTGCGGTTGGGGTCGTACTCGATGTGAGCGACCTTGGCCGGCACGCCGTCCTTGTCGTAGCGACGGAAGTCGATGATGCGGTAGGCCCGCTTGTGGCCACCACCCTGGTGCCGGGTGGTGATCCGGCCCTGGTTGTTGCGGCCGCCCTTCTTGGGCAGCGGACGCGTCAGCGACTTCTCCGGCGTGGTCCGGGTGATCTCGACGAAGTCAGCGACCGACGAGCCACGACGGCCCGGGGTGGTCGGCTTGTACTTGCGGATTGCCATGTGTCTTCAGTCCTCGTTCCAGCGCCCGGTCAGGAGACCGGACCTCCGAAGATGTCGATGCGGTGGCCCTCGGCCAGGCTGACGATCGCGCGCTTGGTGTCCTTGCGCTTGCCGAGGCCGTTGCGGGTCCGGCGCGTCTTGCCCGGGCGGTTGATCGTGTTGACCGACGTCACCTTGACGTTGAACACCTTCTCGACCGCGATCTTGATCTCGGTCTTGTTCGCGTCGGGGTGCACCAGGAAGGTGTACTTGTTCGCGTCGAGCAGGCCGTAGCTCTTCTCGGACACGACCGGCGCGAGCAGGATGTCGCGGTGGTCCTTGTGCAGGGTGCTCACTTGGCAGCCTCCTCGGTCTTGTTCACGAAGGCGTCGAACGCACCCTGGGTGAAGACCACGTCGTCGGCGGCCAGCACGTCGTACGTGTTGAGCTGGTCGACGGCCACGATGTGCACCTCGGGGGCGTTGCGCAGCGACAGCCAGGTGACGGAGTCGGTGCGCTCCAGCACGACGAGGAAGTTGCTGCGCTCCGAGAGCGTCGACAGCGCGGCCAGGGCGGCCTTGGTCGACGGGGCCTCGGCGCTGATCAGCGACTCGACGACATGGATGCGGTCGTTGCGGGCCCGGTCGGAGAGGGCGCCACGGAGCGCGGCGGCCTTCATCTTCTTGGGCGTGCGCTGGTCGTACTTGCGCGGCTGCGGGCCGTGGACGGTGCCACCGCCGGCGAACTGCGGCGCGCGGGTCGAGCCCTGGCGGGCGCGGCCGGTGCCCTTCTGCTTGTAGGGCTTGCGGCCACCGCCGCGGACCTCGCCGCGGGTCTTGGTGGCGTGGGTGCCCTGACGCGCGGCGGCCTGCTGGGCCACGACGACCTGGTGGATCAGCGGGACGTTGACCTCGACGTCGAAGATCTCGGCGGGAAGGTCGACCTTGGCCTTCTTCGGCGCAGCAGCCTTCTTGGTGGTAGCCATGCTCAGACCTCCTTGCCAGCAGTGATGGAGCTCTTGGCGGCCGAGCGGAGGACCACGAGACCACCCTTGGGGCCGGGAACGGCGCCCTTGAGGAGGATCAGGCCCTTCTCCACGTCGACGGCGTGGACGGTGACGTTCTGGGTGGTGACCGTGTCGGAACCCATCCGGCCGGCCATGCGCACACCCTTGAACACGCGGCCGGGGGTGGCGCAGGCGCCGATCGAGCCCGGCTTGCGGTGGTTGCGGTGGGCACCGTGCGAGGCCGAGACACCGGCGAAGCCGTGGCGCTTCATCGTGCCGGCGAATCCCTTGCCCTTGCTGGTGCCGGTCACGTCGATGTCGTCGCCCGCGGCGAAGGTGTCGACGGGCAGCTCCTGGCCGACCGTGAACTCAGCGGCGATGGCGGTGCGGATCTCGACCAGGTGGCGACGCGGGGTGGTGCCGGCCTTGGTGAACTGGCCGGCGAGCGGCTTGGTCACCTTGCGGCCGTCGATCTCGCCGTACCCGACCTGGATGGCGTTGTAGCCGTCGGTGTCGGGGGTGCGGACCAGGGTCACGACGTTGGCGCCGGCGTCGATGACGGTCACGGGGACGACGCGGTTGTTCTCGTCCCAGACCTGGGTCATGCCGAGCTTGGTGCCCAGCAGGCCCTTCACGTTGCGTTCGAAAGTGCTCATAGTCAGTAGAACCTCAGAGCTTGATCTCGATGTCGACGCCGGCAGGGAGGTCGAGGCGCATCAGCGAGTCGACGGTCTTCGGCGTGGGGTCGATGATGTCGATGAGGCGCTTGTGGGTGCGCATCTCGAAGTGCTCGCGGGAGTCCTTGTACTTGTGGGGCGAGCGGATGACGCAGTACACGTTCTTCTCGGTCGGCAGCGGCACCGGGCCGGCGACCTTGGCACCCGTGCGGGTGACCGTGTCCACGATCTTGCGCGCCGAGGTGTCGATCACCTCGTGGTCATAGGCCTTGAGCCTGATGCGGATCTTCTGTCCCGCCATAGGTCTCTCTGTCCTCACTCGTTCTGTACCGCGTGCGTTTTCCGGGGCGTCCTCGGGCTTGAGTCGGTCCCGCCCGTGCTTCCCACCGCTCCGGCTCCGACCCCCGCGGTCGGGCGTGTCGCGCTGTTGGGGCGCAACACGAGACCGGGATCTCGCCTTTGCTTGTTGGTGGCGCCCGACGGTCGTCGAGCAGATCGGGTCTCCAGGTTCGGTGCTGCCGCACGCGCAGACGACTGAGGCTGTCCAGGAGACGCGATTCAGAAGTCAAGATGTGCGGTGCACCCCGGCAACCCGCCGAAGCAACCGGACTATCTTGGCAGAGATCGGGCGCGACACCAAATCCACTCCGGCGGGATCCGCGCGGGTGGGCTAAAGTCGCTGCATGCCGGACGAGAACACGTTCTACTTCGCGTCCTCGGACGGTGCGTCGAGCGTACCCGTGATCGTCTGGGGGACGGGGAACATGGGGCGCGCGGCGATTCGCGCCGTCACCGCCCACCCGGACCTGGTGCTGGCCGGCGTCGTCGTCTCCTCCCCCGCCAAGGCCGGCCGCGACGCCGGCGAGCTCGCGGGCCTGGACCACGCGCTCGGCGTACCCGCCACCACGGACGTCGAGGCGGCGCTGGCCACGCTCGGTGGCGCGGGCGCCGTCGCGTACATGGCCTCGGGCGACGTCCGTCCGGACGCGGCGCTCGCCGACGTCGCCCGGTGCCTGCGGGCGGGCGCGACCGTGGTCACCCCGGCGCTGTACGCGCTCTACGACCCGCGCCACGCTCCCGCGGAGGTCACCGCTCCCCTGCTGGCGGCGACCGAGGAGGGGGCGAGCGCACTGTTCGCCAGCGGGGTCGACCCGGGCTGGGGCAACGACGTGCTGCCGGTGCTGGTGAGCGCGATGGCCGGCACCGTCGACGAGGTGCGCTGCCAGGAGATCTTCGACTACTCCACCTACGACCAGCCGGACTCGGTGCGCCTCCTCGTCGGCATGGGCCAGCCGATGGGCTACGAGCCGCCGATGGTGGCCGCCGGAGTGCCGACGATGGTGTGGGGCGGGCAGGTCCGGATGATCGCGCGGGCGCTCGGCGTCGAGCTCGACGAGATCCGGGAGACGCTCGAGCGACTCCCGCTGGACGCCGACGTGACCAACGCGATGGGGCTGTTCGAGGCGGGCAGCCAGGGTGCGCTGCGGTTCGAGGTGCAGGGCGTCGTCGACGGCGTCCCCAGGATCGTCGTCGAGCACGTCACCCGGATCGATCCCGGCTGTGCCCCGGACTGGCCGACGCCGCCCGACGGCGGAGCGGGCGCGCACCGGGTCGTGATCGAGGGACGCCCGCGCATCGAGGTCAGCCTCGAGGCCACCGACGAGGGCGGCAACCGCGCCGCCGGCGGCAACGCGACAGCCGCGAACCGCCTGGTCAACGCGATCCCCTGGTTGACCGCAGCACCGCCCGGTCTGTACGACGGGCTCGACGTACCGCTCGTCCCCGCGAGCGGGCGCATCCCGAGGAGGAGCACATCGTGATCATCGACCTGCCCGAGGACAAGGACCCCATCCTCTACGTGTGGGGCGAGATGGTGCCCGCGATCGGGATCCCGGCCTCGACGTACTCCACGAGCGTCTACGAGCACACCACGCTCGGGCTGCGGGAGTTCGAGGCCGCGCGGCTGCGGATCGCGCAGATCAACGGCTGCCTCTTCTGCCAGGACTGGCGCACCGAGCGCGACGGCGTGACGGTCGAGGACACCTTCGCCGACGCCGTGACGAGCTGGCGCACGACGCGGGACTTCGACGAGCGGACCCGGCTCGCCGCGGAGTACGCCGAGCGGTACGCCCTCGACCACCAGGGTCTCGACGCGGGGTTCTGGACGCGGATGAAGGCCTGCTACACCGACAAGGAGATCGTCGAGATCTCGATGTGCCTGGGCGCCTGGCTGGCCTTCGGCCGCCTCAACCACGTGCTCGGCCTCGACACGGCGTGCGTGCTGCCGAGTCATGCCGTCCCGCAGCAGGCACAGCACTGACAGGATGTGCCCATGTCGGGCACCCAGTCGTTCCCGCCGCCAGGGCACGACCCCGCCGGCCGACCACCGCCGCCACCCGGATGGCAGGCGCCGCCGCCCGGGTGGCCAGCACCGCCGCCGACCGGCGGGCCACCACCTCCGCCCGGCTGGGCGCCCGGGATGCTCGGCGCCGCGCACAAGCCCGGCGCGATGCCGCTGCGGCCGCTCGGGCTCGGTGACATCTACGACGCGGCGTTCCGGATCATCCGGTTCAACCCGAAGGCGACGGTCGGCTCGGCCGTGCTGGTCGCCGCGATCGCGATGGTGCTCCCGGTCCTCGGCACCGCGGTGCTCACCCTGGCCGTCGACTTCTCCGGCTCCACCTCCGAGGACACCGCCGACGCGATCGGCGGGGTGACCGCGCTCGCGGCGATCGGGCTCGGGTCCGTGCTGCAGTACGTCGGCCTGATCTTCGTGACCGGGATGATCGCCCACGTGACCGCGGCGGCGGCGATCGGGCGGCGGCTGAGCCTCGGCGAGGCGTGGGCCGCCACCCGCGGCAGCCGGTGGCGGCTGGTCGGGCTCACCACGATGATCGGGCTGATGTGGCTCGGCCTGCTGGGCGGCTACGTGCTCGCCTCGATCTTCGTGGTGCTGGCCTCGCCCTCCTGGGAGGTGCCCGCCGTGTGGTTCGTCGTGACCGTGCCGGTGGCCCTGGCCCTCGGGTGCTGGCTCTGGATCCGGCTCACCTACCTCGCCGTGCCGGCCCTGATGATCGAGCGGACCGGCATCTCCCGCGGGTTCGGCCGCGCGGTGTCGCTGACCCGCCGGCAGTTCTGGCGCACGTTCGGCATCGGGCTGCTGACCCTCGTCGTCACCTCGGTCGCGGCCCAGATCCTCACCGTGCCGTTCGCGATCCTCGGGCCCGTGCTCAGCCTCCTCACGGACGACGCCGGCATCGCGCTCCTCCTGATGGTCGTCGTCAACGCGCTCGGCACGGTCGTGTCGACCGCCTTCGTCGCTCCGTTCACGGCCGCCGTGACCTCGCTCCAGTACCTCGACCAGCGCATCCGCAAGGAGGCGTACGACGTCGAGCTGATGACCCAGGCGGGGATCACCGCCCCGTGACCCCGCTGTCGGCGTACGCCGTGGAGCCGCCGCTCGACCCCTCCGGGGACGAGGCGCGGTCGCTGCTCGGGCGGGAGCTCGTCCACCCGGAGTACCACGAGCGCAACGTCATCGAGCAGCTCCTGGACTGGCTCGACCGCCTCGTCGGCGGCACGATCGACGCCGCGGCCGACGCGCCACCGCTGTCGACGTTCCTCGCGATCGTGGCGTTCCTGCTGCTCGGGCTGGCGCTGGCGTGGCTGGTCTCGCGCGTCCGGCGAACGCCGCGCGTGGCCGGCGCCCCGGGCCCCGTGGTGGAGGACCGGCGGGCGACCGCCGCGGATCTGCGCGCCGCCGCCGAGCAGGCCCTGGCTGAGGGCCGGCCGGCCGTCGCGGTGGTCGAGGGCTTCCGCGCCCTGACCGTCCGCCAGGTCGAGCGCGGCTGGCTCGACGACCGGCCCGGGGCCACCGCCCGCGAGGTCGCCGACCTCCTCGGCAGCCTGCACCCCGACCTGAGGTCCCGGGTCGCCGGCAGCGCCGCCCTCTTCGACGCCGTGCTGTACGGCGGGCGCCCGGCCACCCGCGACCAGGCCGTCGACGTGCTCGCGCTCGACGACGCCCTGGCAGGAGCTCGCCGATGACGACCGCCGCCCCCGAGCGGGCCCCGGGGCGACTTCGCCGGCACCGCTCCACCCTGGTCGTGGTGCTCGGACTGCTCGCCGCGCTCGCCGTCGTGCTGCTGACCGCCACCGACGACCGCGGCCAGGGATACCTCGACCCGGACTCCCCCGACCTCGACGGGGCGCGCGCCGTCGCGCAGGTGCTCGCCGACCAGGGCGTGGACGTCGACGTCGTGCGCAGCGCCGACGACCTCGACCGCACCGAGGTCGGCCCCGGCACGACGGTCGTGGTCACCTCGACCACGCAGCTCGGGCGCAGCACCACCCGCCGGCTGCTCGACCACGCCGGCGACGCCCGCCTCGTGCTGGTCGAGGCCGCGCCCGGCCTGGCCGAGGTGCTCGACGTGCCGGTCCCGACCATGGTCGCGCCCGACGAGGCGGTCGCGGCCGACTGCGCCGACCCGACGTACGCCGACCTGTCGGTCGCGGTCGACCGGGCCGTCGGCTACCCGGGGGCGGGGTGCTTCCCGACCGACGAGGGGGCGCTGCTGGCCGAGCCGCGTCCGGGGCTGGTGCTCCTCGGCGCGGGCGAGGCGCTGACCAACGACCAGGTCCTGCGGGCCGACAACGCGGCGGTCGCGCTGCGACTGCTGGGTCAGTCGGAGCGGCTCGTCTGGTACGTGCCGACGCTGGACGACCTGCAGGCGGGCGACGGCGTGAGCCTGTCGTCGCTGCTGCCCGACTGGCTGCGGCCCGGCCTCGTGCTGGCCGGGGTGGCGACGCTCGCCCTGCTGCTGTGGCGGTCCCGCAGGCTCGGTCCCCTGGCGGTCGAGCCGCTGCCGGTGGCCGTGAAGGCGATCGAGACGACCCGGAGCCGTGGGCGGCTCTACCGCAGGGCCGGCGACCGGGCGCACGCGGCCGAGGTGCTGCGGGCCGCCGCACGTCGCCGCGTCGCCGACCGGCTCCGGCTCGGGTCGCGGCCCGATCCGGCCGCGCTCGTACGTGACCTGGCCCGCCACACCGGCCGGCCCGAGGCCGAGATCGACGCGCTCCTCGGGCCGCACGCTCCCCCGCCGACCACCGACCACGACCTGATCACGCTGGCCGAACACCTGGCCGAGCTCGAGAGAGAGGCACACCGTTGAGCGAGACGACCACCCCGTCGAGCGGCGACGAGGCGCGCGAGCGGCTCCACGCCGTACGCACCGAGGTCGCCAAGGCCGTCGTCGGACAGGACGCCGCCGTCTCGGGGCTCCTGGTGGCACTGCTGTGCGGTGGACACGTGCTGATGGAGGGCGTTCCGGGCGTCGCGAAGACGCTGCTGGTGCGCACGCTCTCCGGCGCGCTGTCGGTGGAGACGCGGCGCGTGCAGTTCACGCCGGACCTGATGCCCGGCGACATCACGGGCTCGATGGTGATCGACAGCCGCCAGGGCGAGCTGTCCTTCCGCGAGGGCCCGATCTTCACCAACCTGCTGCTCGCCGACGAGGTCAACCGCACTCCCCCGAAGACCCAGTCGGCGCTGCTCGAGGCGATGGAGGAGGGCCAGGTCTCGGTCGACGGCGTCTCGCGACCGCTGCCGAGGCCGTTCCTGGTCGCGGCGACGCAGAACCCCGTGGAGTACGAGGGCACCTACCCGCTCCCCGAGGCCCAGCTCGACCGGTTCCTGCTCAAGGTCGTGCTGCCGGTGCCCGACCGGGCGGCGGAGCTCGAGATCCTGCGCCGACACGCGAGCGGGTTCGACCCGCGCGACGTCGCCGCAGCCGGCGTACGACCGGTGGCCGGGCCCGGCGACATCGAGGCCGGACGGGCGGCGGTGGGCACCGTGCAGGTCAGCCCCGAGGTGGCGGGGTACGTCGTCGACATCGCCCGCGCGACCCGCGAGTCGCCGTCGCTCAGCCTCGGCGTCAGCCCGCGCGGCGCCACCGCGCTGCTGAAGTCGGCGCGCGCCTGGGCGTGGCTGAACGGCCGCGACTTCGTGACGCCCGACGACGTGAAGTCGCTCGCCCACGCGACGCTCGTGCACCGGCTCGGGCTGCGGCCCGAGGCCGAGCTCGAGGGCGTCGAGGTCGCCCAGGTGCTGGCGTCCGCGCTCGGCTCGGTGCCGGTCCCGAGGTAGCCATGGCGATCTCCGGACGGGTCCCGCTGCTGCTCCTGCTGGGAGTGGTGGCGGTGCTGCTGCGCCCGGAGGCGAGCACGACGTGGCTGTGGGTGCTCGCCGTCGGCCTGCTCGTCGCCGTCGACGTGCTGCTCGCGCCCGCACCGAGGTCGTTGTCCCTGGAGCGGCGACCGACCGGCTCGGTCCGGCTCGGTGACCCGACGTCGAGCGTCCTCGTCGCCACGAACTCCTCCCGCCGCCGGCTCGCAGGGGTCGTCCGCGACGCGTGGCAGCCGACGGCCGGGGCAAAGGGCAACCGCCACCGCGTCGTCCTCCCTCCCGGTGACCGGGTGCTGCTCGAGACCCCGCTGCTGCCCCGTCGCCGCGGCGACCTGCGCGCCGTCGGCGTCACCGTCCGGCTGCGTGGCCCGCTCGGGCTCGCGTCGCGCCAGGCCACCCGCCGGGTCGAGGGCGCGGTGCGCGCGCTGCCGCCCTTCGAGTCCCGCAAGCACCTGCCGAGCCGGTTGGCCCGGTTGCGTGACCTCGACGGACGGGCCGCCGTCCGGGTGCGCGGCCAGGGCACGGAGTTCGACTCCCTGCGCGAGTACGTCCGCGGCGACGACGTGCGCTCGATCGACTGGCGGGCCAGCGCCCGCAGCCGCAACGTCGTCGTACGCACCTGGCAGCCGGAGCGCGACCGCCGGGTGGTGCTGGTGCTCGACACGTCGCGTACGTCGGCCGGCCGGATCGGCGACGTACCCCGGCTCGACTCGGCGATGGACGCCGCGTTGCTGCTCGCCTCGCTGGCGTCGCGGGCCGGCGACCGGGTGGACTTCGTCGCCGGCGACCGGCGGGTGCGCAGCCGGCTCCGCTTCGCCGGCGCCCGCGACATCGCGGCCCGCCTCCAGGACGCGATGGCCGACCTCGAGCCGGTGATCGCGGAGGCCGACTGGGACGGGCTGGCGGGTGCGGTCACCCGGTTCGGACGGCAGCGGGCGCTCGTCGTGCTGCTGACTCCGCTCGAGCCCGCGGCGATCGAGGAGGGCCTGCTGCCGGCGCTGGCCACGCTGACCCGGCACCACCGCGTCGTGCTGGCATCGGTGCGCGACCCGGAGCTCGACCAGCTGGCGACCGCCCGCGACGGGCTCGACGAGGTCTACGACGCCGCGGCCGCTGAGCAGGTCGTCGGCCGGCGCCGGCACACCGCCGGGCTGCTCCGCGCGCTCGGTGTCGACGTGCTCGACGCCGACGACCTGCCGCCGGTGCTCGCCGACCACTACCTGTCGCTCAAGGCGCGGGGGTTGCTGTAGGGCGGGTGCCGGTCGGCGGCCCGGCGTCGGTTTCCCCGGCCCACCGGGGAAACCGGAACTTCTCGGCCGAAGTTTCGCCCCACAACATCAGGTTTCCCCGGCCCACCGGGGAAACCTGCGGCGACCCGATCGGCTACGCCTGGGTGGCGACCCGGTCCTCGAGCAATACGGCGTCGAGGTCGCCGGTCTGGCCGCGCAGGAACGCCTGGCGACCGAGCACGAAGACGTAGGCGAAGAACACCGCCTCGGCCAGGACGCCGATGCCGACGCGTGCCCACGTGGGGAGGCCGGACGGGGTCACGAACGCCTCGATGACGCCACTGACCAGCAGCACGGCGACGAGGCCGAGGGCGACGGTCCCTGCGGTGCGGCCCTCGCGCGCGAGCGACTGCGTGCGGGTGAGCTCGCCGGGCTCGACCCACGACCAGAAGAGCCGCAGCCCGACGCCGCCGGCGACGAAGACGGCCGTGAGCTCGAGCAGCCCGTGCGGGAGGATCAGGCCGAAGAAGTGGCCCCCGTGGTCGTGGCGGATCATGATCGACCCGATGATCGCCAGGTTGGCGATGTTCTGGAACAGCAGCCAGATCACCGGCAGCCCCAGCACCCCGAGCGCGATGCAGAGCGCGGCCACCCAGGCGTTGTTGACCCAGACCTGCGCGGCGAAGTGGCTCGCGGCGTACTCGCTGTAGTAGTCCTCGAAGTCGTGCGAGACCAGCTGCTCGACGTCCCGGGGTGACAGCAGCGTCTGCTCCACGTCGGGGTGGCCGAGCAGCCAGGCGATCATCACCCCGGTGACGACGACGTTGGCGACGAGCGTGCCGATCCACCACCAGCGCAGCCTGTACAGAGCCGCGGGGAAGCGGTCGACGAAGAACCGTCGTACGCCGGCCCAGGTGCTGGTGCGGGTGCCGGTCGCGCGGTTGCGGGCCCGGGACAGGAGCGACGAGAGGTAGGCGACCAGCGTCGCGTCCGGTGCGGACGTGCGCACCACCGACAGGTGCGTCGCCACCCGCTGGTAGAGCTCGACCAGCTCGTCGGCCTCGGGCCCCGAGTGCCGGCGACGCCGGGTCAGCTCCTCGAGGCGGCGCCACTCGGCGAGGTGCGCCGCGACGTACGCGTCGAGGTCCATGAGCGGAGCCTAGACTCACGGCCGATGGCCGCTCCCGAGTTCGCGACGCTCACGACCGACGACCTCGTCACCGGCGAGGCGGTCGCCCTCGACCTGCCCCCCGCGAGTCTCGGCGCCCGGATCGTGTCGGGCCTCATCGACGTCGTCGCCTCGTCGGTGTTGCTGGTCGCGCTCGTCCTCGGCCTGACCATCGCGGCGCTCCAGGCCGACGACGCGCTGCTGCAGGTGGCGATGCTCGCGTCGATCATCGTGTCCTGGATCGTCTTCCCGACGGCCATCGAGACGCTCACCCGCGGCAAGTCCCTCGGCAAGCTCGCGATGGGGCTCCGCGCGGTGCGCGACGACGCGGGCCCGATCTCCTTCCACCACGCGTTCGTCCGGGCGCTCGTCGGCGTGGTCGAGATCTACATGTTCTTCGGCAGCCCGGCGTTCTTCTCGGCGCTGCTCAGCCCGCGCGGGAAGCGGCTCGGCGACTACGCCGCAGGCACGTACGTCGTGCGCGACCGCGTCCGGCTGGCGCTCCCCCAGCCCGTGCCGATGCCGCCCCCGCTGGCCGGCTGGGCCGCCGGCGCCGACATGACCGCGCTGCCGACCGGGCTCGCGCTCGCGGTGCGGCAGTACCTCGGGCGGGCGCACCAGATCGACCCGCAGGCGAGCGCGGACCTCGGCCGGCGACTCGCGGCCGCGGTCAGCGAGCACGTGTCGCCGCCTCCACCGCCGGGCACCCCGCCGGAGGCACTGCTCGCCGCCGTCGTGGCCGAGCGCCGCGACCGCGACGCGCGTCGGCTGGCCCGCGAGGCGGAGCTGCGACGCCGGCTGGCGGGCCGGTGACCACCCTCCGAGCACCCGGCGACGTGCTGGTCCACCTGCGGCGGGCGCGCGACCACGCCGACCGCCACTACACCGAGCCGCTCGACCTCGACACGCTCGCGGGCATCGCCGGGCTGAGCAAGTTCCACTTCCAGCGGCTCTTCAAGGCCACCTACGGCCGCACGCCCGCGACGTACCTCACCGAACGCCGCGTCGAGCGCGCCCAGGACCTGCTGCGCGCCACGAACCTCACCGTCACCGAGGTGTGCCACGCAGTGGGCTTCTCGAGCCTCGGGTCGTTCAGCAGCCGGTTCCGCGCGCTGGTCGGCGAGACGCCGAGCGAGTTCCAGCGGAGGTACGCCGAGGCCGGGGCGCCACGCATCCCGGGTTGCTACATCTTCCAGTGGGGACTGGCCGAACGGTCCGCAAGCCAGGAGAAGCAGGACGACGCTGATCGCTCCTAGCGTGGTCGCATGATCACCAACATCGCCATCGCATCGGTCTTCGTCGACGACGTCGACGCCTCTCGCGACTTCTACGTCGACGTCCTCGGCTTCGAGCTCAAGGACGACATCACCCTCGGTGACGGCTACCGCTGGTGCACCGTCAACCACCCGAGCCAGCCGGAGCTCGCCGTCCACCTCACGACGCCGGGCCCGCCGTTCTCCGACGAGTTCGTCGCCGCCATGCAGCGCGAGCGCGCGAGCGGCGGTCTCCACGGCCTCGGCATGAACGTCGACGACTGCCAGAAGACCTACGAGGAGCTGAGCGCCAAGGGCGTGGAGTTCCTCCAGAAGCCCGAGGAGCGGCCGTACGGCGTCGAGGCGCTGTGTCGCGACAACTCCGGCAACTGGATCGTGCTCGTCGAGCCGCGCGAGTTCAGCGCGCAGGACTTCGCCTGACGGTCCGCGACGGTCACCATGGGTAGGTGACCGACCTGCGCGCCCTCTGGGACTTCGACGACCCGGCCGGCTCGGAGCAGCGGCTCCGAGCCGCCGCCGAGGTCGCCGAGGGCCGGGATCGCCTGGTGCTGTTGACCCAGGTGGTCCGCGCGCTCGGCCTCCAGGAGCGGTACGACGAGGGGCACGCGCTGCTCGACGACCTGGCCACCGGCGACGACGAGGTCGCGACGCGCGTCTCGCTCGAGCGCGGCCGGCTGCTCCGCTCGGCCGGTGAGCCTGAGCAGGCCGGACCGCACTTCGACGCCGCCGAGCAGACCGCCGCCCGGGCGGGGCTCGACGCGCTGCGCGTCGACGCGCTGCACATGCAGGCGCTGGTGGCCGACCCCGGCGACCGGCTGGCGATCAACGAGCGGGCGCTGGAGCTCGCCGCACGGTCCGACGACCAGCAGGCCCGCGACTGGGACGCCTCGATCCTCAACAACATCGGCATGGTCCACGCCGACGCCGGGGACTTCGGAGCGGCCCTGGCACCCTTCGAGCAGGCCCTGGCCGCCCGTGAGCGCATCGGCGGAGCCGGCGAGATCCGCGTCGCCCGCTGGATGGTCGCGTGGGCGCTGCGCAACCTCGGCCGCACCACCGAGGCGCTCGCGATGCAGCGCTCCCTGAAGGCCGAGCTCGACGCCGCCGGACAGGTCGACCCGTACGTCGACGAGGAGCTCCGCCTCCTGGAGGACTGAACCTCAGAACCCTGTGTTCGAGAGCAGGTCGGACGACCCGTTGGTGCCCGAGAGCACGCCCGAGGTGGCGGCACCGAGCAGGCCGTCGGTGACGCCGTACGTCGTACCGCCGATCGTGCCCGCGACGTGCGAGCCGTGCCCGTGGCAGTCCTCGGTCCCGTTGCCGTCGCCGTCGCCGTCGCCGACCGCGTCGTACCCGCTCGCGAGTCGTTCGGCGTAGTCGCCGTGCGCCGGTGTCGATGACGTAGGCCGTCACGCCCTGCCGACGACCACTGGTCTAGACCAAGGGGGATCACCCTTGATGTGGTCGAATTCCCCCGGATCGCCGCAAGTCCTCCCGAGATCGGGGCGCGACGCCGGACAGAGCGAGCGCGCGGAACTGGTTCAGACCACCTCACCAGCGGCTTTGCACGAAGGTTGAGATCCTGCGGCGCCGCTAGCGGTGCTGGGGCTATCCTCCGGCGATGGGAGCGTTCCCATTGAAATGTGACCCACGTTACTGAATCGTGACCGAGGTCCCTTGACGGGCACGCGCGTAAACGTTTGCATCGTTCCTCGACGGAGCGGGTTTCAAAGGCGCGCGGACCTATGCGGACCTGCTGACAACCCAGAGAGGAATCCACGAATGCGATCACGCAACACGCGCAGGGGGATGGCAGCTGCCGCCGCCCTCGTGACTGCGGGGCTCGTTCTCGCCGGCTGTGGCGGCGACGACGAAGACGGTGGCGGTACCGCCTCCGGCACGTCCCCGGGCGAGGGCAAGGCCGAGTGCGCAGATCTCACCGAGTTCGGTGACCTCAGCGGCAAGGAGGTCAGCCTCTACACCTCGATCGTCGCGCCCGAAGACCAGCCCTACATCGACTCGTTCAAGCTCTTCGAGGAGTGCACCGGCGCCACGGTGGCGTACGAGGGCTCCAAGGAGTTCGAGACCCAGCTCGTCGTCCGCGTCCAGAGCGGCAACCCGCCGGACATCGCGTTCATCCCGCAGCCCGGCCTGCTCAAGACCCTGGTCGAGGACACGGGCAAGGTCGTCGAGGCACCGCAGGGCGTGTCCGACAACGTCGACGAGTTCTACGGCGAGGACTGGAAGGCCTACGGCACCGTCGACGACGTGTTCTACGCGCCGCCGCTGACCGCCAACGTGAAGTCCTTCGTCTGGTACTCCCCGAAGATGTTCGAGGAGAACGGCTGGGAGATCCCGGAGACCTGGGACGACATGCTCGCCCTCTCCGACGACATCGCCGCCAGCGGCATCAAGCCCTGGTGCGCCGGCATCGGCTCGGGCGAGGCGACCGGCTGGCCGGCCACCGACTGGGTCGAGGACGTGCTCCTTCGCTCCGCCGGTCCGGACGTCTACGACCAGTGGGTCAGCCACGAGATCCCGTTCAACGACCCGGCCGTGGTCGAGGCCGTGGACGCCGTCGGCGGCATCCTGAAGAACGACGACTACGTCAACGGCGGCTTCGGTGACTTCAAGTCGATCGCGAGCACCGAGTTCACCGACGGCGGCCTGCCGATCGTCGACGGCAAGTGCGCCATGCACCGCCAGGCGAGCTTCTACGCCGCCAACTGGCCCGAGGGCACCGAGGTGGGCGAGGACGGCGACGTCTTCGCGTTCTACCTGCCCCCGATGGGCGACGAGTTCGGCAGCCCGGTCCTCGGCGGTGGCGAGTTCGTGACCGCGTTCTCCGACGCGATCGAGGTCGAGGCGCTCATGACCTACATCTCCGGCGGCGAGTGGGTCAACGAGAAGGGCAAGGCCACCCCGAACGGTGGCTTCGTCAGCGCCAACTCCAACCTGGACATCGCCAACGTGGCCAGCCCGATCGACAAGACGTCGGTCGAGATCCTCCAGGACCCCGACGCGGTCTTCCGCTTCGACGGCTCCGACCTGATGCCGGGTGCTGTCGGCGCCGGGTCGTTCTGGAAGGAGATGACCGCCTGGATCGGCGAGGACCAGAGCACGCAGGACACCCTCGACAACATCGAGAGTTCCTGGCCGTGATCAACCGCCCGCCGGCCGGTCTCCTGACCGGCCGGCGGGCCCTTGTCTGAACGGGAGTGCCCGGTATGTCCACTGGTGAGAAGTTCACCCAGATGCTGATCGCGGTCGCGCTGTTCTTCGCCGTGGTCGCCGTGATCCTGCTCGCGACCCAGCGCCTGCGCTCGCGCAAGGGCGAGCTGGCCCAGTCCGCCGCATTCGTGCTGCCGGCGGTCGCGCTGATCTGTGTCGGCCTCGTCTACCCGGCGATCGTCACGATCTACAACTCCTTCAGGGGCCCGAACCTGCAGGAGTCCGTCGGCTTCGACAACTACGTCACGATCTTCACCGACGACGACCAGATCCAGGTGCTCATCAACACCGTCCTGTGGGTCTTCCTCGTCCCGATCTTCGCGACCGGCATCGGGCTCATCTACGCCGTCCTCATCGACCGCGCCAGGTTCGAGAAGTTCGCCAAGGCACTGATCTTCCTGCCGATGGCCATCTCCCTGGTCGGCGCGTCGATCATCTGGCGGTTCGTCTACGACTACCGCGACTCCGCCAACGAGCAGATCGGCATCCTCAACGCGATGCTGAAGGCGCTCGGCTTCGAGACCTACCGCTTCCTCCAGGATCCGCCCTGGAACACCTTCTTCCTGATCATCATCATGATCTGGGTCCAGGCCGGCTTCGCGATGACGATCCTCTCGGCCTCGATCAAGGCGATCCCCGACGACATCGTCGAGGCCGCCCGCCTCGACGGCGTCAGCGGGTTCAAGATGTTCCGCTTCATCACGGTGCCGAGCATCCGGCCGTCGCTGATCGTCGTGCTCACCACGATCAGCATCACGACACTCAAGGCCTTCGACATCGTGCGGACCACGGTCGGCGGCAACTTCGACACCAGCGTGCTGGCCTACGAGTTCTACCGCCAGAGCTTCACCGCCTTCAACCAGGGGCTCGGGTCCGCGCTCGGCGTCATCATCTTCCTGCTGGTGATCCCGATCGTCGTCTACAACGTCCGTCAGATGCGCAAGCTGGAGGCACGATGACCACCGCAGTCACCGACGTCGAGGCCGTCGTCGCCCGCGAGACGGCCGCCGGCAGTGCGCACAAGGCGCTCACCTCACCGTGGGCGTCGCTCGCAGCGATCGTGATCGCGATCCTCTGGACGATCCCCACCATCGGCCTGTTCATCACGTCGTTCCGCCCCGAGCAGGACGTCACGTCCAGCGGGTGGTGGACCGTCTTCACCGACCCGTCGTTCACGCTCGACAACTACGACACCGTGCTGAACGACCCCGGCACCGACTTCGCGACGTACTTCATCAACTCGATCGTGATCACGATCCCGGCGGTGCTGATCCCGGTGTCCATCGCGACGATGGCGGCGTACGCCTTCGCGTGGATGCGGTTCCCGGGCCGCAGCATCCTGTTCGTCGCGGTCTTCGCGCTCCAGATCGTGCCGATCCAGGTGACGATGATCCCGCTGCTCTCCCTGTACGTCGACCTCGGCCTCGCCGGTTCCGACGCTCCGGGCGGCGGCTTCTACACGATCTGGCTGTCGCACTCGATGTTCGCGCTGCCGCTGGCGATCTACCTGCTGCACAACTTCATGAGCCAGATCCCGGGCGAGCTCATCGAGTCCGCACGGGTCGACGGCGCGGGCCACGTGCAGATCTTCAGCCGGATCATGCTGCCGCTCATGGCGCCCGCCATCGCGGCGTTCGGCATCTTCCAGTTCCTGTGGGTCTGGAACGACCTGCTGGTGGCGCTCGTGTTCAGCGGCGGCAGCCTGCAGACCTCACCGCTCACGGTGCGTCTCGCCGAGCTGTCCGGCACCCGCGGCCAGGACTGGTTCCTGCTCTCGGCCGGTGCGTTCGTCGCGCTGGTGGTGCCGCTGATCGTGTTCCTGTCGCTCCAGCGCTACTTCGTGCGGGGGCTGCTGGCCGGAAGCGTCAAGGGCTGACCGGCCAACAGCACCGCATCAGCCCGTCACGAGGAGGCGGAACCGATGTGCTCGGCCAGCCAGTGATAGGACGCCTTGGGCGTACGAGCGAGGGTCTCGGGATCGATGTGCACGACACCGAAGGTCTTCGTGTATCCCTCTGCCCACTCGAAGTTGTCGAGCAGCGTCCACACGATGTAGCCGCGCACGTCGGCCCCGGCCTTGCGGGCGGACTCGGTGGCGTCGATGTGGTCGCGGAGGTAGCCGAGGCGGTCCTGGTCGTCGACCATCGGCCGGCCGTCGGGTCCGGTCACGACCTTGTCGTCGGCGCAGGCCGCGCCGTTCTCGGTGACCAGGATCGGAAGGCCGGTGCGCTCGTGGGTCTGCACGAGGATCGCCTCGAGCCCGGACGCGTCGGTCTCCCAGCCGATGTCGGTCCGGGGCTCGCGGACCACGAACGAGACCGGCGTGACGCCCGGGTAGGCCTCGACCTCCGGGTGCACGGTCAGGCTCGGGTCGGCGAGCGTCGGCCGGAACGGCGTGTAGTAGTTGACGCCGATCCAGTCGGCCGAGCCGTGCACCAGCGCCAGATCGCCGTCGCGGACCAGCGTCGGGTCGGCGAGCTCCGGGGCGACGCGCAGCAGGCCCTCGTCGTACGCACCCTCGGCGAGCGGCCCGGTCCAGATCCGGTTGCGCACCGCGTCGAGCTCGTCGGCCGCCTGCGCGGCCTCCGGTGTCTCGGGCCAGAACGGCGCCAGGTTGTGCACGATGCCGAGGTCGGTGACGCCCGCCTCGTGGAGGCGGGCCGCCGCGAGGCCGTGGCCGAGGTTGAGGTGGTGGGCCGCCCGGTGGCCGGCGCCGCCCTCCTTGCGACCGGGCGCGTGGATGCCGGCGGAGTAGCCGAGGTACGCCGCGCACCACGGCTCGTTGTGCGTCGCCCAGACCTTCACCCGGTCGCCGAGCCGGTCGTGCACGACCATCGCGTAGTCGGCGAACGCCTCGGCGGTGCTCCGCTCGAGCCAGCCGCCGCGGTCCTCGAGGGCCTGCGGCAGGTCCCAGTGGTAGAGCGTCGCGGTCGGCTGCACGCCCCGCGCCAGCGCCGCGTCGACGAGTCGCTCGTAGTAGTCGAGGCCGCGCTGCTCGACGGCACCGGTCCCGGCCGGGATGATGCGCGGCCAGGCGATCGAGAAGCGGTACCAGCCGGCGTTCAGGCCGGCGACGAGGTCGAGGTCCTCCTCGAAGCGGTGGTAGGAGTTGCAGGCGGTCGATCCGTCCTTGCCGTCGCGGGTCGCGCCCGGACGCGCCGCGAACGTGTCCCACACCGAGGGCCCGCGACCGTCCTCGGTCGTGGCGCCCTCGATCTGGTACGCCGCGGTCGCAGCGCCGAAGGCCAGGGTGGATCCGTCAGGGAGGTACTGGGTCATGGGCAGCAGCCTAGACTCTTTACCGCGAAAGTGGGAGCGTTCCCACCGTGACCAGCATCAAGGACGTCGCCCGCGACGTGGAGATGTCCACGGCGACGGTCTCACGCGCGCTGCGCGGCCTCGCCGGCGTCTCCGACGAGACTCGCGAGAGGGTCATGGAGTCCGCCAAGCGGCTGGGCTACGTGCCCTCCCCCAGCGCCGCCGGCCTCGCCAGCGGGCAGACCCGGACCGTCGCCGTCGTCGTGCCCCGGGTCACCCAGTGGTTCTTCGCAGCCGTGGTCCAGGGCGCCGAGGAGGTGCTCCGCAAGAGCGGCTACGACCTGCTCCTCTACAACCTCGCCGGCGACGCCTCCGCCCGGCACCGCGTCTTCGACACCAGCCTGCTGATGAAGCGCGCCGACGCCGTGCTGGTGCTCAGCCTCAAGCCCAGCCCCGACGAGCGCGGTCGGCTGAGCCGCCTCGGGCTTCCGGTGACGATCGTCGGCGCCGACCTGCCCGGGTGGGCGACCGTGCGGATCGACGACGAAGAGGCCGCGGCCACCGCGACCCGGCACCTGCTCGACCTCGGCCACGAGCGCATCGGCTACATCGGCGGCGCCACCGAGGGCGTGCTCGACTTCACCGCCCCGTCCGCCCGGCTGACGGGCTTCCTCGGCACGCTCGAGAAGGCCGCCGTGCAGCGGTGCACCGACCTGGAGGAGGACGGTGCGTTCACGGTCGTCGGCGGACAGGAGGCCGGGCGCAGGCTGCTCTCTCGCCCCGACCGGCCCACGGCGATCTTCGCGGCGTCCGACGAGATGGCGATCGGGGCCCTCCGCGCCGCCCGCGAGCTCGGGATCCACGTGCCCGAGGACCTCTCGGTGGTCGGCATCGACGACCACGAGATGGCGAAGTACTTCGACCTCACGACCGTCGCCCAGCCCGTCTACGAGCAGGGCAGGGTCGCGGCCACGCAGGTGCTCGCGGCCCTCGCGGGCGGCGACTGGGCACCGGAGCAGGTGATCCTGCCGACCGAGCTCGTCGTACGTCGTACGACCGCGGCGGTGCCTCGCTAGCCGGACTGCGCGGGGGCGTCGACCCTCGCCGGCGCGGCGTCGAGGAGCTCCTCGAGGAGGTCCTGGTCGCCGGTGATGGTGACGAGGTCCGTGCACCGGTCCACGAACAGCGAGTAGATGCCCTGCGGGTCGCCCACGACGACCACGTCGGGATCCTCGATCGGCGTGTTGACGACCTCGCCGTCGACCAGCGAGGCGATCTCCGGGCCGGCGTGGAACTCGAAGCGGCCGCTCGGCGCACGCTCCGCCATCACGATGTCCAGCGCGTTGCCGAGCCAGCCCTCGAAGAGCTCGGCCTCGTCGGTGGGCGGTCCGAGGGATCGGGCGCCCCAGAGCGCCAGCTCGCGCATGGCCGGGCGCAGCGCACGGCCGTACTCGGTGAGCTCGTAGACCTTGGACGCCGCCGGCGGCGGGAGCACGCGGCGGCCGACGATGCCGTTGCCCTCGAGGTCGCGCAGCCGCGCGGCGAGGATGTTGGTCCCGATGCCCGGGAGCCGGTCGACGAGGTCCGTGTAGCGCTTCGGACCGTGCATCAGCTCGCGGAGCACGAGGAGGGTCCAGCGATCGCCCACGAGATCGAGCGCGTGCGCCATCGGACAGTACTGGTCATAGCGCTTGGCCACGTCGGAATCATAGCACTCGATTTCAGTCCGCAAGAATTCACTTGCGTTTTTAAAGTGACTGCCTCTACCGTCGATGGCATGACTTCAGAATTGCAAGCAACGCAGGCGGTCGACGACCGCCGCAGATGGCTGGCGCTCGCACTGCTGTGCGTCGTGCAGTTCATGGTCGTGCTCGACATCGCGATCGTGAACGTCGCGCTCCCCTCGATCCAGGTCGACCTCGGGTTCTCCCAGGAAGACCTGCAGTGGGTGATCAGCGCCTATGCCCTGGTGTTCGGCGGCTTCCTCCTGCTCGGCGGCCGCATCGCCGACATGTTCGGCCGGCGCCGGGTCTTCCTCGTCGGACTGGTGGTGTTCTCGGCCGCATCGCTCCTGGCGGGCCTCGCCTGGTCCGACTCCTCCCTCATCGGCGCCCGCGCGCTCCAGGGCCTCGGCGCCGCGATCATCACGCCCGCGGCGCTGTCGATCCTTTCGACGACCTTCGCCGAGGGCCGGGAGCGCAACATCGCGCTCGGAGCCTGGGGCGCCGTCGGCGGCTTCGGCGCCGTGGCCGGCGTGCTGCTCGGCGGGATCCTCACCGACGCCCTCAGCTGGGAGTGGATCTTCTTCGTCAACGTCCCGGTCGGCGTGATCGGCCTCGTGCTCGCACCCATCCTCCTCACGGAGAGCCGGGACGCGCACGTGAAGAGGTTCGACCTCCCGGGGGCGGTGCTCGTGACCGGTGGACTGTCGTCCGTCGTCTACGCGATCACCAAGGCCGGGGAGGACGGCTGGCTCGCCCCCCAGACGGTCGCCATCTTCGGTGGCGCACTGGTGCTGCTGGCCGGCTTCGTCCTCTGGGAGCTGCGCCACCCGGAGCCGCTGATGCGCTTCGGGCTGCTGCGGACCCGCACGGTGAGCGGCGCGAACGTCGCCGGCTTCATCATGGGCACCGCGATGTTCTCGATGTTCCTGATGCTGACCCTCTACATGCAGCAGGTGCTTGGCTACTCGGCGATGAAGACCGGCGTCGCGTACCTCTCCGTCGCCGGTACGGCGATCGTCTGGTCGGCCGTCGCCGGTCAGCTGGTCACCCGGGTCGGCGTGAAGCCGGTGCTGGTGGTCGGCATGGGCGCGCTGACGGCGGGTCTCGTGTACTTCACGCAGGTGTCGGTCGACGGCAGCTACGTCAGCGACCTGCTGCCGGGCTTCCTCGTGCTCGGCGTCGGCATCGGGTTCTCCTTCGTGCCGATCTCGATCGCGGCGCTGGCCGGCGTGCGGCCGGCCGAGGCCGGGCTGGCCTCGGGACTGATCAACACCTCGCAGCAGATCGGCGGGGCGCTGGGCATCGCCGCACTCTCGACGATCGCCACGTCCAGCACCGAGGACGCGATCGCGAGCGGGTCGGCCCTGCCGGTGGCCCTGGTCGACGGGTTCCAGACGGCGTTCCTGGTCGGAGCGGGCATCGCCGCCCTCGGCGTGGTCGCCGCACTGACCCTGATCCGTCGCGACGAGCTCGAGGTGGACGTCCCCGACGAGCTCGGGATGGAGCCCGCGCTCGACGCGGCCTGAGCTCCCGTTGGTACGACGCGTGGGTGTCGGCCCGAGTGGGCCGGCACCCGCGCTGCGTGCTACCGAGTCCGCACGTAGCGCAGGTCGGTGATCGCACGGCCGGCCGCCAGCCCCTTGCGCTCGAACTTCGTGACCGGCCGCTCCGCCCAGCGCTCGACGACGCCGCCCTCGAGCAGCGGCTCGGCGTCGAGCACCTCGACCATCTGCTCGGCGTAGTCTCCCCAGTCGGTCGCCAGTCGCCACTCGGCGCCGACCGCCAGCCGGGTGGCGGCGAGGGCGGCGAAGGCGGGGGTCACGAGCCGGCGCTTGTGGTGCCGCGTCTTGTGCCAGGGGTCGGGGAAGAACACCCACAGGCCGGCGAGGGTGTCGGGGCCGACGAGGTGCTCCATCGACCAGACGGCGTCGACGCTCAGCAGCCGCACGTTCGACAGCTCGGCCTCGCCGATGCGGCCGAGGGTGTCGGCCACGCCGGGGCGCCACACCTCGAACGCCAGCACGTCGTGGTCGGGCCGGGTCCGCGCGAGCTCGACGGTGGACTCGCCGATGCCTGAGCCAATCTCGACGATCAGCGGGGCCTCCCGGCCGAAGAGGCCGGCCAGCGAGAAGCCGGGCTCGTCCACCGTCTCGTCGGGCACCCACCAGCGCTCGGCGTACGCGTCCCAGGCCTCCCGCTGGCGCGGGGTGAACCGGTTGCCGCGGCGGGAGTAGGTCAGGACCTCGCGCATCCGGCGACCGTCCTCGGTCAGCTTGTGGTGCGGGCGCGCCGGTCGCACTGGCTCGTCGGGCATGAGCACTATCTTCACCTGCATGATCGATCGCGCCCGAATCGCGTCCCTGCGTGCCCAGGAGGAGGAGCGCTTCGCGGCTTCCCACCCTCGTTCGGCCGAGCTCGCCGAGGCCGCGCGCGGCCCGCTGCTCGCCGGAGTACCGATGCCCTGGATGACCCGGTGGCCGGGCCGGTTCCCGCTGTTCTTCGAGTCCGCGGCCGGCGCGCGGCTCGTCGACGTCGACGGGGTCGAGTACGTCGACCTGTGCCTCGGCGACACCGGGGCGATGACCGGGCACGCCCTCCCCCAGGTCACCGCGGCGCTGACCGAGCGGGCCAGCCGCGGCATCACCACGATGCTGCCGTCGGCGGACGCGATCTGGGTCGGCGAGGAGCTGGCGCGCCGCTTCGGGCTGCCGTCCTGGCAGCTGGCGATGTCGGCGACCGACGCCAACCGGTTCGTGCTCCGCTTCGCGCGGCACCTGGCCGGGCGGCCGCGGATCGCGGTGATGGACTGGTGCTACCACGGCACCGTCGACGAGACGCTCGCCGTGCTCGAGGGCGACGCCGTCGTGCCGCGGTCCGGTGCGCTTGGTCCGCAGGTCCCGGTCTCGGAGACCACGGCGGTCGTGCCGTTCAACGACCTCGACGCCCTCAACCGCCGGCTCGCGGCCGGCGACGTCGCGTGCCTGCTCATGGAGCCGGCGCTGACCAACATCGGGATCGTGCTGCCGGAGCCCGGCTACCTCGAGGGCGTTCGCGAGGTCACCCGCCGGCACGGCGTGCTGCTCGTCAACGACGAGACCCACACGCTGTGCGCCGGCCCCGGCGGCGCGACCGCGGCCTGGGGGCTCGACCCCGACCTCGTCGTGGTCGGCAAGCCGATCGGCGGAGGCATCCCCTGCGCGGCGTACGGCATGAGCGCCGAGGTCGCCGAGCGGCTCTCCGGCCCGATGCTCGGCCACGAGATCGACGTCGCCGGTGTCGGCGGCACGCTCACCGGCAACGCGCTCGCCCTGGCGGCGATCCGCGCGACGCTGTCGACCTGCCTGCGGGACGAGGACTTCGCGGTGGCGGTGCCGCTCGCCGAGCGGTTCGCCGAGGGCGTCGCCGGAGTGATCGCGGGCGCCGGGATGCCGTGGCACGTGCAGCGGCTCGGGTGCCGTGCGGAGTACTGGTTCTGCCCGCCGCCCCGCGACGGCGCGGCCGCCGCCGCGGCGGTGGACGAGGAGCTCGAGGGCCTGCTGCACCTGTGGTGCCTCAACCGAGGCGTGCTGCTGACGCCCTTCCACAACATGGCGCTGTTCTCGCCTGCGCACACGGAGGCGGACGTCGACCGGCACACGGAGGTGTTCGCCGAGGCGGTCGCCGCCCTCACATCAGGAACGTGAACAGCGGCGAGCCCGGCGGCACGCGCTCGATGGTGAGCGGGCTGGCCTCCATCCGGCCGAGGAGCCCCTCGAGGGCCGGCGCGCTCTCGAGCTCGATGCCGACCAGCGCCGGCCCGGTCTCGCGGTTGTTCTTCTTGACGTACTCGAACACCACGATGTCGTCGCCCTCGCCGAGCACGTCGGCGAGGAAGTGCCGCAGGGCGCCCGGCTCCTGGGGGAACGACACCAGGAAGTAGTGCCGCAGCCCCTGGTGGACCAGCGACCGCTCGACGATCTCGCCGTACCGGCTGACGTCGTTGTTGCCGCCGGAGACGATGCACGCGACCGCAGCGTCGGCCGGGAACGTTCCGGCGAGCTCGCGAACGGCGGTGCTGGCGAGCGCCCCGGCGGGCTCGGCGATGATGCCCTCCACCTGGTAGAGGTCCAGCATCTCGGTGCATACGGCGCCGGCGTCGACCGTGAGCATGTCGTCGACCAGGTCGCGTACGAGTGGGAACGTCACGTCGCCGACCCGGCCGACGGCCGCGCCGTCCACGAACGTGTCGACGTCGGCGAGGGCGACCGGAGCGCCGGCGGCGAGGGCCGCCGTCATGCTGGCCGCGCCGGACGGCTCGACACCGATGACGCGCACCTGGGGGTGCCGCTCGCGCAGCCAGACGGCGAGCCCCGCGACCAGTCCGCCACCGCCCACCGGCACGAGCACGGCGTGCAGCGGCGCCGGCGCCTGCTCGACGAGCTCGAGCGCGATCGTGCCCTGCCCGGCGATCGTCCGCGGGTCGTCGAACGGCGGGACGTAGACCGCGCCCGTGCGCTCCGAGTCGGCGTGCGCGGCCGCGCCGGCCGCGTCGTACGTGCTGCCCTCGACGACGAGCTCGACGAGCCCCTGCCCGAGCGCGAGGATCCGCTGCCGCTTCTGGCGGGGCGTGTTGCCGGGCACGTAGACGCGGCCCTTCACGCCGAGGCGGGCGCAGCTCCAGGCCAGGCCCTGCCCGTGGTTGCCGGCGCTGGCGCACACGACACCGCGAGCCCGCTCCGCGTCGGTGAGGCCGCCGATCAGGTGGAAGGCGCCGCGCACCTTGTAGGACCGGGTGATCTGCCGGTTCTCGCGCTTGAGCAGCACGGTCGCGCCGACGATGTCGCTGAGCCGCTCGCTGTGCTCGAGCTCGGTGCGACGGACTACCGGCCGCAGGATCTCGGCCGCGGCCTCGACCGCGGCGGCGTCGATGTGTGCGTGATCCACGTTTCCCGACCCTAGCCGGAGGAGCTTCACGCGGCCCGGCATGCAACGCGGCCACCCGAGGGCGGCCGCAAAACGCCGAGGGCCCCGAACCTTGCGGTTCGAGGCCCTCGGTGAGAGCTACTGGCTCAGGTCAGATCACTTGGTGATCTTGGTGACCCGGCCGGCGCCGACGGTGCGGCCGCCCTCGCGGATCGCGAAGCGCAGACCCTCGTCCATCGCGATGGGCTGGATGAGCTCGACCGACATCTCGGTGTTGTCACCCGGCATGACCATCTCGGTGCCCTCGGGCAGGGTCACGACACCGGTCACGTCCGTGGTCCGGAAGTAGAACTGCGGACGGTAGTTGTTGAAGAACGGCGTATGACGGCCGCCCTCCTCCTTCGAGAGGATGTAGACCGAGGCCTCGAAGTTGGTGTGCGGGGTCGTGGTGCCCGGCTTGATGACGACCATGCCGCGCTCGACGTCCTCGCGCTTGGTGCCGCGGAGGAGCAGACCGACGTTCTCACCGGCCTGGCCCTCGTCGAGCAGCTTGCGGAACATCTCGACACCGGTGACGGTGGTCTTCTGCGAGGTGTCGCGGATGCCGACGATCTCGACCTCCTCACCCACCTTGACGATGCCGCGCTCGATACGACCGGTGATGACGGTGCCACGACCGGTGATCGTGAAGACGTCCTCGACCGGCATCAGGAACGGCTTGTCGGTCTCGCGCTCCGGGGTCGGGATGTACTCGTCGACCGCGTTCATGAGCTCGAGGACGGACTCGCCCCACTTGGCGTCGCCGTTGAGGGCCGGGAAGGCCGCCACGCGCACGACCGGGATGTCGTCGCCCGGGAACTCGTACTCGGAGAGGAGCTCGCGCACCTCCATCTCGACGAGCTCGATGAGCTCCTCGTCGTCGACCATGTCGCACTTGTTGAGCGCGACGACCAGGGCGGGGACGCCGACCTGGCGGGCGAGCAGCACGTGCTCACGGGTCTGCGGCATCGGGCCGTCGGTCGCCGCGACCACGAGGATCGCGCCGTCCATCTGAGCGGCACCGGTGATCATGTTCTTGATGTAGTCCGCGTGACCCGGGCAGTCGACGTGCGCGTAGTGGCGCGCCTCGGTCTGGTACTCGACGTGCGCGATGGAGATGGTGATACCGCGCTGGCGCTCCTCGGGAGCCTTGTCGATCTCGTCGAACGGCGTGAACGGGTTCAGGTCCGGGTACTTGTCGTGCAGGACCTTGGTGATCGCGGCAGTCAGGGTCGTCTTGCCGTGGTCGATGTGACCGATCGTGCCGATGTTGACGTGCGGCTTGGTCCGCTCGAACTTCGCCTTAGCCACTGTGGGCTCCTCCTGGTTGGTGTGTTACTTGACTCGTACTTGCTGGTTGTACTGCCGAGGGTCCGACGCGATTACTCGCCGCGAACCTTCTTGATGATCTCGTCGGCGATGTTCGTGGGAACCTCGGCGTACGAGTCGAACTCCATCGAGTACGAAGCCTGGCCCGAGGTCTTGGACCGCAGGTCGCCAACGTACCCGAACATCTCGGACAGCGGCACGAGGGCGTTGATGACCATGTCACCGTGACGCTCCTCCTGCGCCTGGATCTGGCCGCGCCGGCTGTTGATGTCGCCGATGACCGTGCCGAGGAAGCCCTCGGGGGTGGTCACCTCCACGGCGAACATCGGCTCGAGCAGCACGGGCTTCGCCTGGCGGGCGGCCTCCTTGAAGGCCTGGTTGCCGGCGATCTTGAACGCGAGCTCGGACGAGTCGACGTCGTGGTAGGCGCCGTCCTCGAGCGTGAACTTCACGTCGACCATCGGGTAGCCGGCGAGGACACCGAACTCCATGGCCTCCTGGCCACCCTGGTCGACCGACGGGATGTACTCGCGCGGCACGCGGCCACCCGACACGTTGTTCACGAACTCGTAGCCCGCACCGGTGCCCGTCTCGGGGTCGATGTTGGGGCCGAGCGAGACGACGACCTTCGCGAACTGACCCGAACCACCGGTCTGCTTCTTGTGGGTGTAGCTGTGGTTCGAGACCTCCTTGCGGAGGGTCTCGCGGTAGGCGACCTGCGGCTTGCCGACGGTGGCCTCGACGCGGAACTCGCGCTTCATCCGGTCGACGAGGATCTCCAGGTGGAGCTCGCCCATGCCGGCGATGATCGTCTGGCCGGTCTCCTCGTCGGTCTTGACCGTGAAGGTCGGGTCCTCGTCGGAGAGGCGCTGGATCGCGATGCCCAGCTTCTCCTGGTCACCCTTGGTCTTGGGCTCGATCGCGACCTCGATCACCGGGGCCGGGAACGTCATCGACTCGAGGACGACCTGGTTCTGCGGGTCGCACAGCGTGTGACCGGTCTTGGTGTCCTTCAGGCCCATGACGGCGACGATCTGGCCGGCGCCGACCGACGCGATCTCCTCACGCTTGTTCGCGTGCATCTGGTAGACCTTGCCGATCCGCTCCTTCTTGCCGTTGACCGAGTTGACCACGGTCGAGCCGGCCTCGAGCTTGCCCGAGTAGACCCGGACGTAGATCAGCTTGCCGAGGTGCGGGTCGGAGGCGATCTTGTAGGCCAGGCCGGAGAACGGCTCGTCGTCGGCGGGCTTGCGGGAGATCTCGGTCTCCTCGTCGCCCGGCTTGTGACCGATGATCGCGTCGATGTCGAGCGGCGACGGCAGGTACTTCACGACCGCGTCGAGCAGGGGCTGGACGCCCTTGTTCTTGAACGCGGTGCCGCACAGCACCGGGTTGAGCTTGTCGGCCAGGGTCGCGCGACGGATCGCCGCCTCGAGCTCCTCGACGGAGAGGTCCTCGCCCTCGAGGTACTTCTCCATGACGGCGTCGTCGGCCTCGGCGAGGGTCTCGAGGAACTTCTCGCGGTACTCGGCGGCCTGCTCGGCCATCTCCGCGGGGATCTCCTCGACCTCGTAGTCCTCGCCCATCTTGGTCTCGCCGCGCCACGTGAGCGCGCGCATGCCGACCAGGTCGACGACACCGAGGAAGTCGGACTCGGCGCCGATCGGGAGCTGGAGGATCAGCGGGGTGGAGTTGAGGCGCTCGACCATCATGTCGACGCAGCGGAAGAAGTCCGCGCCGGTGCGGTCGAGCTTGTTGACGAAGCACATGCGCGGCACGGCGTACTTGTTCGCCTGGCGCCACACGGTCATGGTCTGCGGCTCGACGCCGGCGACACCGTCGAACACCGCGACGGCACCGTCGAGGACGCGCAGCGAGCGCTCGACCTCGGCCGTGAAGTCCACGTGGCCCGGGGTGTCGATGATGTTGATCTGGTGCTGCTTCCACCAGCAGGTCGTCGCGGCGGACGTGATGGTGATGCCGCGCTCCTGCTCCTGCTCCATCCAGTCCATCGTGGCCGCGCCCTCGTGGACCTCACCGATCTTGTAGGTGATGCCGGTGTAGAACAGGATGCGCTCGGTGGTGGTGGTCTTGCCGGCGTCGATGTGCGCCATGATGCCGATGTTGCGGACCTTGTTGAGGTCCGTGGTGATGTCGACAGCCACTGTCTGTGCGTTCCTTAGAAAGTAGGAATGTGGTGGGAGCGCGGGCGGCCCGCTGTCAGCAGTACCCGCCCGCGCCCTTGGTCACCAGCGGTAGTGCGCGAAGGCCTTGTTGGACTCGGCCATCTTGTGGGTGTCCTCGCGCTTCTTCACCGCGGCACCGAGGCCGTTGGAGGCGTCGAGGATCTCGTTCATCAGGCGCTCGTGCATGGTCTTCTCGCGACGGTCGGCGGCGTAGCCGACGAGCCAGCGCAGCGCGAGCGTGGTGCCACGCGTGCCCTTGACCTCGATCGGGACCTGGTAGGTCGCGCCACCGACGCGGCGGGACTTGACCTCGATCGTGGGCTTCACGTTGTCGAGCGCACGCTTGAGCGTGACGACCGGGTCGGTGCCGGTCTTCTCGCGGCAGCCCTCGAGCGCGGTGTAGACGATGCGCTGCGCGACCTGCTTCTTGCCGTCCTGCAGCACCTTGGACACGAGCTGGGTGACCAGCTGCGACCCGTAGACCGGGTCGACGTCGATCGGCCGCTTGGGAGCGGGACCCTTGCGCGGCATATCAGCTCTTCTCCTTCTTGGCGCCGTAGCGGCTGCGGGCCTGCTTGCGGTTCTTCACGCCCTGCGTGTCGAGCGTGCCGCGGATGATCTTGTAGCGGACGCCGGGAAGGTCCTTCACACGGCCGCCGCGGACGAGCACGATCGAGTGCTCCTGGAGGTTGTGGCCCACGCCCGGGATGTACGCCGTGACCTCGACGCCGCTGGACAGGCGCACACGGGCGACCTTGCGGAGGGCGGAGTTCGGCTTCTTCGGGGTGGTGGTGTAGACGCGGGTGCAGACGCCACGGCGCTGCGGAGACCCCTTCAGGGCAGGCGTCTTGTTCTTCGACACCTTGTCCTGGCGGCCCTTGCGGACCAGCTGCTGAATGGTGGGCACCGGGTGGTTCCCCTTCTGGTTCACTCTCACGCGCGGGCGCCTTGCCCGCGCGGATGGTTCTCGTGACCGGGTGGTGCAAGCTCAACCCGCCGCGCTCACCCCCGAGGTCGGGCGTGTCGCCCGCCTCCGCTCCTCAGCGAGAGCTTCCGGAGAGGGTCTCGTCGAGGGAGGCTTCCGCACCTGGGTCGGGAGCCTGTCCTCCCGACTGATTCCGGGCACGCGCAACGGCCTGGTTGTCCCAGACACGAGGAACAAGGCTACCCGCGCCCCCTACCCCGGTCAAAACGTCCGAGGCAGCCCGGCCGGAGCGCAGCGAGGGCTGGGCGTCAGCCGAGGCGGTTGAGGAGGCTCGGCGCCGGTCCGCGCGCCAGCGCGGGATGGCGCGAGCCGTCTCGAAACCAAGGGCGCCGCCCTGGATGCGGGCATAGACGGCCAGCGCGACCGCGACTCCGGCCACGGTGACGACGCCGCCGACGATGAGTGTCCACCGGGCGCCGAGGTGCTGGCCGATGAGCCCGATCACCGGCGCGCCGAGGGGTGTGCCGCCCATGACGATCGTGAAGTAGAAGGCCATCACCCGGCCCCGCATCAGGGGGTCCGACTCGGTCTGCATGGTCGCGTTGGCCGAGTTGAGCATGGTCAGCGTGGCGAACCCGATGACCGGGGCGAAGAGCGCGAACGCGACGTACGTCGGGAGCAGGCCGGCCACCACCTCGGCGATGCCGAAGGCGACCGCCGCGATCACCACGAGCCGCAGCCGGATCCGGACCCGCCGGGCGTTGAGCAGCGCCGCGGTCAGCGAGCCGACCGCCATGGCCGAGCCGAGCAGGCCGAACTCGCTCGCGCCCTTGTCGAAGACCTCGGTCGCCATCAGGGCGGAGGTGATCTGGAAGTTCATGCCGAAGGTGCCGGCGAAGAAGACCACGATGAGGATCAGGATCATCTTCGGCTGGCTGCGCACGTAGGCGACGCCCTCACGGAGCATCCCGGGCTGGCGCGGCCGGGTCTCGGGGGACTGCAGCAGCGCGACGTTCATCCGCTCGAGCTGCGCGATCACGGCCAGGTAGGAGACGCCGTTGACCAGGATCACCCAGCCGGTCGCCTCGGGCCCGCCGCCGAGCGCGCCGATCATCACGCCGGCGATCGCCGGGCCGAGGATGCGGGCGGCGTTGAAGCTCGCGGAGTTGAGGCCGACGGCGTTTGTCAGGTCGTCGGGGCCGACCATCTCGGCCACGAACGACTGGCGGGCCGGGGCGTCGAAGGCAGCGCCGACGCCGAACATGAACGCGAGCACGTAGACGTGCCAGGTCTCGGCGACGCCGAGCACGGCGATCACCCCGAGCAGCACGGAGGTGACGGCCATCATCGCCTGCGTCAGCTGCATCAGGCGGCGCTTCGGGAACCGGTCGGCGACCACGCCGGCGTACGGCGTGAGCAGCAGGATCGGCAGGAACTGCAGCCCGGTCGTGATGCCGAGCTCGGTGCCGCTGTTGCCGGGCAGGTGGAGCACCAGCCAGTCCTGGGCGACGCGCTGCATCCAGGTACCGACGTTCGACACCACGCTCCCGGCGAGGTACATCCGGTAGTTGGCGCTGCGGAGGGCGCGGAACGTCGGGCTCATGTAGTGGTGATCAGTCCTTCTGGGCCAGCTGCTCGAGGATGGGGGCGGCCTGGCGGAGGATCGCGCGCTCGGCGGGGCTCAGCTCCCGGAGGCGCTGGGCGAGCCACGCGTCGCGACGGTCGCGGTCGGCGGCGACCCGGCCGCGCCCCTGGTCGGAGAGCTCGACGACGATCTGGCGCCGGTCGGTCTCGTGGGGGCGCTTGACGACGTCGCCGCTCTCCTCGAGGCAGTTGACGGTGCGGGTCATCGAGGGCGGCTGCACCTTCTCGGCGGCGGCCAGCTCACCGACGGTCAGCGCGCCCCGGCGGGCGAGCACGCCGAGCACGCCCATCTGGTTGATGCTCAGCTCGTTGTCGGGGTGCCGCTCGCCGGCGAGCCGACGACGCAGTCGCATGACCGACAGCCGTAGCTCGCTGGCGAGCCCGGCGTCCGTGCGGGCGACCTTCTCCACGGTAGGCATATCGTTAGCATAAGTCATTACCTGTGCTAACTATTCCACCGAGAAACGGGTCGCCCGCGTCGCCCGGGTCCGGAGACCCTCCCGAGGCGGACGACCCGTCAGGTCAGGTCAGCAGGTCGGTGATCGGGTCGATGAAGAAGTAGACGACGAACAGCGCCGCGACCAGCCACATGAGCGGGTGGATGGCGGCGAACTTGCCGCGCACCAGCTTGATGAACACGTAGACGATGAAGCCGGCGCCGATGCCGACGGTGATCGAGTACGTGAACGGCATCAGCACGATCGTGAGGAACGCCGGGATGGCGATCTCCAGGTCGTCCCAGTCGATCCCCCGCACCTGCTGCATCATCAGGAAGCCGACCAGGACCAGCGCCGGGACGGCGGCCTCGGACGGGATGATCGCGACGAGCGGCGCTGCGAAGATCGCGAGCAGGAACAGCACGCCGGTGACCACCGACGCGAGGCCGGTGCGGGCGCCCTCGCCGACGCCGGAGGCCGACTCGATGTACGACGTGTTCGACGAGACGCCCGCGGCGCCACCGGCCGCGGCGGCGATCGAGTCGACGACCAGGATCCGCTGCGTGTTCGGCGGGGTGCCGTCCTCCTGGAGCAGGCCGGCCTCCGCACCGATCGCGGTCATCGTGCCCATGGTGTCGAAGAAGTCCGCCAGCATCAGCGTGAAGATCAGCAGGAGCGAGGTGACGACGCCGGCGTTCTCGAACGAGCCGAGCAGGCTGAACTCGCCGAGAGTGCCGAAGTCGGGGGTGTCGAAGAGGTCGTCGGGCCACGCGGGCGTGGTCAGGGCCCAGGTCTGGGCGCTGATCTGCTCGACGATGATCGCGAGGATCGTGGTCGCGATGATCGAGATCAGGATCGCGCCGCGCACCTTGAGCACCCAGAGCGCGATCACGAGCAGCAGGCCGATCCCGAAGATCAGCACCGGCCAGCCGGAGAGCTGCCCGGTCTCGCCGAGCTGGACCGGGACCGTGGTGTTCGCGGCGTCCGGGATGCGGCGTACGAAGCCCGCGTCCACGAAGCCGATCAGCGCGATGAAGAGGCCGATCCCGACCGAGATCGCGACCTTCAGCTGGGCGGGTACGGCGTGGAAGACCGCCTCACGGAATCCGGTGAGCACCAGCACGAGGATCAGCAGGCCCTCGATGACCACCAGGCCCATCGCGTCGGCCCAGGTCATCTGGCTGGCGATCGAGAACGCGACGAAGGCGTTCAGGCCGAGGCCGGTGGCGATGGCGAGGGGGTAGTTCGCGACGACGCCCATGAGGATCGTCATCACCCCCGCGACCAGCGCGGTTCCGGCGGCGATCATCGCCAGGTTGGCTCCGGGCTCGGTGCCGCCGCCGAGGACGTTGCCGTCCTGGTCGGTCGCGAAGCCGAGGATGAGCGGGTTGAGCACGATGATGTAGGCCATCGTGAAGAACGTGACGATGCCGCCACGCACCTCGCGTCCGACGGTCGAGCCTCGTGCGGAGATCTTGAAGAAGCGATCGATGCCGCTCGAGGCGGCCGTGGTCTGGTTGCTCACGGCTGGCAAGCATCGCAGACGTCAGGGCCGTCGACTAGCGTGTCTCGCGTGGAGCTCGAGGACGACCAGCCGATGCAGCACGAGATCGGCAGCCGCACCTACTTCATCGCGAACGTCGAGCCCATGGACGTCGACGGCGTGCGGACGGTCGAGGTCGGCTCGGCGCTCTGGCTGATCGCCTTCGTCGCCCTGCTGCCGTTCTACGGCCGGCTCGAGGAGTCCGGTCGGCTGTGGTGGCTGTGGACGTGCATGGCCGGCCTCGGCCTCGGCCTGATCGGCGTGGAGGTCTGCCGCCGGCGGCGCCGGTCGCGCGACGAGCGCGCGGCCGCGATCGCCGAGGTCGAGGACGTCTAGAACAGCTCGATCTCGTCCGGGGTCATCGTGTCGATGACGGGCTGCGGGAGCGGCTTGGGCTCGTGCTTCTTCGCGAGGCGCACCTCGGAGTGGGCGCCGCAGCCGTGGTCGAACGACACGATCCGGCCGTCGTCGTTGGCGTCGCCGTTGGCGCACACGCCGAAGCTCTCCGACAGCGGGCCGGCGATCCGCACGAGGAAGCCGCACGTCGTGCAGCTGTCCGGGGCCGACCGGGCCAGCGGGGAGTCGGGGCCGCCGTCGCCGTCGTACCAGCGCTGCGCCGCCAGCCCGCGGCCCTCCGGGGAGAGGGTGCGGACGCGGCCGAGGCCGAGGTCCTGGGCGACCTGGCGGACCTGTGCCTTGTCGTCGGCGTCGAGCGGGTCGTCGCCGTAGGAGTACGTCGGGACCAGCCGCGGGTCGTAGTCCTCGACGGGGAGCAGGTCGCCGGGCGAGAGGTCGCCGGGCTTGATCCGCTCGCGGTAGGGCACCCACGACGGCGCGACGATCGCGGCCTCGCCGGGCACCAGCACGATCTCGTCGACCGTGACGCCCTTCTGCCGGCTGGCGCGGGCGACGGTGACCGCCCACTGCCAGCCGACGTACCCGGCGCGCTCGCAGGCGAAGAAGTGGGTGACCACCCGCTCCCCCTCGACGGCGTGTCCGAGGTGCTCGCCGACGTCGACGGAGCCGACCTCCTCGAGGAGGGCGGCCCGGGCAGCGTCGACCGCCGCCACCGTGGCGGAGTCGGGCTTGGGGCGAGCGATCGTCATCACGAGACGAAATCATGGCCCATCGGAGATTCGATGTCAGGTCCGGGCTGGCACAAGCAGGCAGGATGGGGGCATGGACGCCCGGCACCCGGACTCGTCGACCGACGAGCAGCGCTGGCGGGACCCCCACCCAGACCAGGCTCCGGACGGGCCCGCCTCGCGGGTCGCCCGCGGGCTCGGGGCGACGGCTCGGGGCGCCGGCCGGGCGGGTCGGGCGACGATGCGCACGGCGAAGCGCGCCGCGGATGCGCAGGGGGCGGGCGAGTCGGGACTGTCTCGACTCATCCAGATGCACTTCTTCAACACCGCGGGCGACGCGGCGGTCGCGATCGCGCTAGCGGGCACGCTCTTCTTCACGGTGCCGTCGGGTGAGGCGCGCGGGCAGGTGGCGCTCTTCCTCGGCCTGACCATGCTGCCGTTCGCGATCGTGGCGCCGCTGATCGGGCCGTTCCTCGACCGGTTCGCGCACGGCCGGCGCTGGGCGATCGGCGCGACGATGGCGATCCGCGCGTTCCTGTGCTGGGTGCTGGCGGGTGCCGTCGTGACCGAGTCCGTGTGGCTCTTCCCGGCCGCCCTCGGGGTGCTCGTCGCGTCCAAGGCGTACGGCGTGACGCGGGCCGCCGCCGTACCCCGACTCCTTCCGCAGGAGTTCACGCTCGTCAAGGCCAACGGCCGGGTCTCGATGTCCGGCATCGTCGGCGTCGCGGTCTCGGCGCCGATCGCCGGCCTGGCGTCGCTGGCCGGGCCCGAGTGGGTGCTGCGCTACGCCTTCCTGCTGTTCGTGGCGGCCACGATCGGTGCGATCCGCCTGCCCACCCGCGTGGACTCGAGCGAGGGCGAGGGCGACCTGCTGCTGCGCGGCGACGGCGGCAAGGCCCGCACCGGCAGCGTCCGGATCCCGCCGGCGGTCGCCTACGCCCTCCGCGCGAACTGCGGGCCGCGCTGGATGTCGGGCTTCCTGATCATGTTCATGGCGTTCCAGCTGCGGCAGAACCCCATCGACGGCTGGAGCACCGAGGTCCTCACCGCGCTCGTGGTGGGCGGCGCCGCGGCCGGCAACTTCCTGGGAGTCGTCGCCGCCTCGGTGCTCAAGCGGATCAACCCGGCGATCACGGTGTCCGCCGTGCTCGTCGCCGACCTGGCGGTCGTCGTCTTCGGCTTCCTCCTGTACGGCGTGGTCGCGCTCGCGCTGCTCGGCCTGGTGGCCGGGCTCGGCCAGGCGCTCGCGAAGTTCTCCCTCGACGCGACCATCCAGCGCGACGTCCCCCACCGGGTGCAGGCCAGCGCGTTCGCCCGCAGCGACACGACCCTCCAGCTGGCGTGGGTGATCGGCGGCTTCATCGGCATCGCGATGCCGATCGACCCGTCGCGGCTCGGGCTCGGCGTGGCGATCGCGGTGCTCGCCGCGTGGAGCGTCTTCGTCTTCACCAGCCGGCCGAAGGCCGCACCGCAGGTGCGGACGGGGAACTAGCTCTCGAGCTCGTCGGCCAGGCCGCGGAGGAGCTTGGCGACCGGCTTGGCCGTGCGCGCGTCGGGGTGTCGGCCGTGGCGGTAGGCCTCGCCGACACCGTCGAGCAGCCGGATCAGGTCCTCGACGATCGTGGCCATATCCTCAGGCTTCTTGCGCTTGGCGTCGCGCTGACCACGGGCGACCGACGGCTGGCGGTCGAGAACCCGGACCTGGAGCGCCTGGTCACCGCGGCGGCCCTGGGCGATGCCGAACTCGACGCGGGTGCCGGCCTTGAGCGCCGTCGTGCCCTCCGGCAGCGCCTCGGCGCGCACGTAGACGTCCGGTCCGTCCTCCTGGGAGAGGAAGCCGAAACCCTTCTCGGCGTCGTACCACTTCACCTTGCCAGTGGGCACGGCTCTGACCTCTTCTTGCTCTCGGTGCTCTGATCCCGGCCGCCGCCGGACGGCACAGCCTATAGGGCCTCGTTCATCGAACCCGAACGGAATCCGCGGGGGTCCACGACGGCCTCCGGGAAGCCGGTGGTGCGAACGCCGTCGAGCAGCCGCGCCTCGAGCTCCGCGTCGAGCGGCAGCAGTGCTGCGTCGACCTCGACGGAGGCGCGGTCGCCCAGGTCGCGGACCCGGAGGTTGACCAGCCCGGCGGCCGCCAGGACGGCGCGGGCGGCGACCTCGGCGCGCTCCACGCGGCCCAGCCGGTGGGGCGTGACCTCCACGCCGTACGCGATCCGGGAGGAGAGGCAGGCGGCCGCCGGCTTGTCCCAGGTCGGCAGGTCCCAACGTCGCGACGCGGCGCGCACCTGCGCCTTGGTGAGCCCGGCGTCGCGCAGCGGCGCGATCGCGCCGCGCTCGGCGGCCGCTCGGATGCCGGGGCGGAAGCCGGCGACGGCGTCGTCGGCGTTGGTGCCGGTCGCGACGTGGTCGAGGCCGCGCTCGGCGGCGATCGGGGTGAGCACGTCGAGCAGCTCGGCCTTGCAGAAGTAGCAGCGGTCGCCGCCGTTGGCGCGGTAGCCCTCGCGTTCGATCTCGTGGGTCTCCGGGGTGAGGACCTCGACGCCGAGCGACGCGGCGAACTCGCGGGCCGGGTCGCGCTCGGCCATCGGCAGCGAGTGGGAGTAGCCGGTCGCGGCCGCGACGTTGTCGGCGCCGAGCGCCCGGACGGCCGCCGCCAGCAGGAAGGCGCTGTCCGCTCCCCCGCTGTAGGCCACGAGCACGGATCCGCGGCGCCGCAGGTCGGCCTCGAGCGCGGCGAGGCGCAGGTCGAGCAGGTGCTCGTCGAGCCAGGCCGGGAAGTCGGCGAGGCTGTCGAGGACCACGTGCGTGCCCGCCGCGAGCAACTCCTCGCGGGTGCTGCCGCCGGTCAGCACCGAGACGCTCAGGGCCCCCGCGGCCAGCGCGCCCTCGACGTCGTGCACGTGGTCGCCGACGTAGACGGTCGCGCCCTCGCGCTGCAGCACGTCGGCCTTGCCGACGCCCCACACCCAGCCCTCGAGGTGGTCGACGTCGAAGGCCAGGTGGTCGAGGTGCAGCCGCGCGTTGGGGGTGAACTTGCCGGTGACGACCACGACGCGCCCCGCGTGCCGGCGTACGGCGGCGATCGCCTCGTGCGCGCCGCCGAGCGCGGGCGTGCCGACGATGGCGTGGTCGGGGTAGAGCTCCCGGAACCGGTCGCCGGCGGCGGGGATCGCCTCGGCGTCGAGGTACGGCGCGAAGAGCATCTCGAGCGGCGGCCCGAGCTTCTTCGTCATCTCCGCGACCGGGAACTCGACGCCGAGCTCCCCGCCCAGCGCCGTCAGCACGTCGCGGAAGCCGGGTGCCGTGTCGATCAGTGTCATGTCGAGGTCGAACCCCACGACGAGCTGATCTGGCATGGGCTCAGCCTAGGTGAGGGGTCCGAAGGGCGATGGTGGGCCTGTCGCTGCCATCGAGCTGACCGGATCGTCGCGCAGCAGGGTGCAGCGGAGCACGTAGCCCCCGCCCTCCTCCCACGCCCGGGTGCGGTCGACGGTGCGCCAGCTCTCCCGAGTCAGGTCCCGGACGCGCTCCGGCCTCCCGTCTGGCTTGGTGTGGAGCGGGTGCCCGTGCTCGACCACGATCTGCGGGGTCTCGTCGAGCCGAATCTCATCGATCGTCCAGGTGTAGATCAGGGGTGGCATCCCGGGCAGGGATGCGAGCTCGTCCCTGTAGGCGGAGTAGTCGATGCCGAGCCCGATCTCGCCGGACACCCAGCCGTCGTCCACCGGCTGGTCGAGCCGCTCGTACGGCGACACGCTGTACGCGCAGACACCGACGTCGAGCACGTACGTCGTCGCCTGGCGACGGGTGGGCACTCGCTGCATCGAGCCCGTGACGTCGTACCACGCTTGCCGGCCGGTGTAGCGGCAGCTCGGGGCCCCAGGCGCGGGCTGCAGGCGCTGGCCGCGGCGCCACCAGAACTCCAGTGCGAACTGACGACGCTCTCCGGTGACGAAGTCGGTGTAGTTCCCGTCCTCGAGCACCCAGTTGCCGAGCACGATCCACCACTGAGAGCCCACCGGGGCATCGTGCCCGCGAACGGGCCGGCCCGGCCGGGAGCTTCGCCCGGTCATCCCAATCCGAGCCGCTTCGCGGACTCCTCGCGCATCTGGACCTTCCGGATCTTGCCGGTGACGGTCATCGGGAACTCGTCGACGATCATCACGTAGCGCGGGATCTTGTAGTGGGCGAGCCTGCCGGTGGCGTGGGCGCGCACCGCGTCGGCGTCGAGCGGGTCCGCGCCGGCCCGCATCTTGATCCAGGCGCAGAGCTCCTCGCCGTACCTCTCGTCGGGGACGCCGATCACCTGGACGTCCTCGATGTCGGGGTGGGTGTAGAGGAACTCCTCGATCTCGCGCGGGTAGATGTTCTCCCCACCCCGGATGACCATGTCCTTGATGCGGCCCACGATGTTGCAGTAGCCGTCGTCGCGCATCACGGCCAGGTCACCGGTGTGCATCCAGCCGTCGGCGTCGATGGCCTCGCGGGTCTTCTCCTCGTCGTCCCAGTAGCCGAGCATCACCGAGTAGCCGCGGGTGCAGAACTCGCCGGGCTCGCCGCGCTCGAGGGTCTTGCCGCTGACCGGGTCGACGACCTTGATCTCGACGTGGGGGTGCACGCGGCCGATGGTGGCGGTACGGCGTTCGAGGTCGTCGTCGACGCGGGTCTGGCAGGACACGGGGCTGGTCTCGGTCATGCCGTAGGCGATCGCCACCTCCGCCATCTGCATGTCGTTGACGCAACGCTTCATGACCTCGACCGGGCAGATCGACCCGGCCATGATGCCGGTCCGCAGTGACGAGAGGTCGTGGTCGGCGAAGGTCGGGTGGTTCTGCATGGCGATGAACATCGTCGGCACGCCGTACACGCCGGTGCAGCGCTCCTCGGCGATCGCGAGCAGGGTCAGCCCGGGGTCGAAGCCGGGCGCCGGGATCACCATCGTGGCGCCGTGGGTGATGCAGCCGAGGTTGCCCATCACCATGCCGAAGCAGTGGTAGAAGGGCACCGGGATGCAGAGCCGGTCCTGCTCGGTGAAGTTGATCAGCTCGGTCGTGAAGTAGCCGTTGTTCAGGATGTTGCGGTGGCTGAGCGTGGCGCCCTTGGGGTAGCCGGTCGTGCCCGACGTGTACTGGATGTTGATCGGGTCGTCGGGCGTCAGCGACCACGTCATCGCCTCGGCCAGCGTGACACCCGGGTCGGAGACGTTGTGGTCGGTCCACTCCGGCGACCCGAGGTAGAGCACCTGCTCGACCGGGGTGTCGGCGACGACCTCGTCGACCATCGCGCGGTAGTCGCTGGTCTTGAACGACGGCGCGGAGATCAGCAGCTTCGTGCCGGACTGGTTGAGCGCGTACCCCAGCTCGTGGGTGCGGTACGCCGGGTTGATGTTGACCAGGACGGCGCCGATCTTCGCCGTGGCGAACTGCGTGATCGTCCACTCCGCGCAGTTGGGCGACCAGATCGCGACCCGGTCGCCCTTGCCGATCCCGGCGCGGATCAACCCCACCGCGAGGGCGTCGACGTCGCGGTCGAGCTCGGCCCAGGTCCAGCGTCGCCCGCTCGCGACCTCGACCAGCGCCTCGCGGTCGGGATGGGCGGCGACGGTGCGCTCGAAGCTCGCGCCGATCGTCTCGTCGAGCAGCGGCGGGTGGGTGTCTCCGGCGGCGTACGACTCCATGGTCGGGAAACTACGCCGACCGAGGTTGGTCCGTCGTTGTGTGCCTCAGCGCTTCTCGGCCAGCCCGACGAGGGCCTGGAGCGCCTTCGGGGTGTCGCCGGTGACCATGGCGCCGACGTCGTGGGCGCCCTCACCCTCGACGGTGGTGCGCACCAGCACCTCGGTGGTGCCGTTGAGGGCGCTGACCTGGTGGTCGACGCGGATCACCAGGTCTCCGACGGTCAGGCGGTCGAGGTACCGGCGGCGCGGCTCGACGATCTCGAGCATGAACGGCGCCTCGATCCCACCGGCGAGGCAGATCGTGCCGGCCGCCCCCTCGGCGAAATGACCTTCGAGGGCCACGCGTTCGACCGCGGGATCCCAACAGTGCCAGCTACCCACGTCGCTCCAGAGTGCCCAGACCTCGGCCGGGCTCGCGGTCGTCGTGACGGAGTGCTCGTACTCGAAGGACATGAGATGAATGTAGAGCGTTTCCGCGCTCCCGGGGAGGGGCCCGCGGCGGGTTCAGGACTCGCGGACGACACTCATCTCGCGGTCGCCGAACCGGACCCGGTCGCCGTCGACGAGCGTCGCCGCCTTGCCCGACGGGAGCCCGCGCGGCACGCCCTGGCGGATCAGGATCGAGCCGTTGGTCGAGCCGCGGTCCATGACGACGAGGGCGCCGTCGGCCGCGACCTGGAGCTGGGCGTGGGTCTTGGACAGGGACATGTCGTCCGACGGCAGCGGCACCACGTGGCGCACCCGCTCCCCCTCGCGCTGCTCCGGGCGGCGACCCACCAGGACCAGCCCCTCGACGACGAACGACTCGCCGGTGTCGAAGCCGATCCGCCAGCGCACGACCGGCCCGGTCGCCGGGCGAGCGGCGTGTGCGCCGCCCGCCGGAGCGGCTGCAGGCTCGGGTCGGGCGTCCGGCCGGGGCTCGGGCACGAGCGGGTAGCCGAGCTGCTGCCGGGCGGGCGCCGTCGACAGCGTCCCGGTCGTCTGTTCGACGGCGGCGTGCCGCGGGGCGGGCGGACCGGCCGGGGGCGGGCTCGCGGGCCGCGGCACGGCCGGCGTGGCGACCGTCGGCGGGGCCGGGACCAGGCGCAGCGCGGTCAGGTTGACGACGTGGCGCGGTCCGGTCTCGGGCTCGGGCTCCTCCTCGGGCACCGGGCGGACGTCGACGACGACCGACCCGACGAGGTGGTCGTGCCAGCCGCGGCGCCGGCCGGTGGGGTCCATCGCGGCCGTCCAGGCGAGCGTGGCGACGCCGAGGCCGAGGGTGGGAAGCGCCGCGACGCCCAGCACCAGCTGGCGCAGCAGCGCGGCGGGTACGCCGATCGGCGTACCGCTGCCCTCGCCGACGACCCGGATCGCGGCGACCGCGTTGCCCGGCGTGGCGCCGGTGCGGCCGAGTACGACGGCGAACGCGCCGCCGACGAACAGCACGACGCCGAGGATCGCCGCGACCGCGACCCAGACGCGGTCGGGCCCGAGCAGCTGCACGATGACGACGGCGGCCGCCGCGTCGATGCCCCAGGCGATGGCCCGGTCGATCGCGAACGCGTAGAAGCGCCGGTCGAGGTCGGCGGCGGGCGCGGCGGGGGCGAGCACCTCGTTCACGGTGCCTCGACCTGGATCGTGACCCCGTCGCCGAGGTCGACGAGCGCCCCCGGGACGAGCTGGACGGTGACCCCGGCGCGCAGGTCCTCCGGCGGCAGGCCGGGCTGGACGACGACGGTGCCGTTGGTCGAGCCGAGGTCGGTGACCACGGCCGCGCCGTGGTCGGCCCCCGAACCGGGCTTGATCTCGAGGTGGGTGGAGGAGACCTCGTGGTGCGGGCTGTGCACGGTGATCAGTCGCGGCGCGTCGTCGGTCGTCGACCGGGCGGGCTCGGGCGCGCGGCCGACCAGTATCGTGCGGTCGACCGGGACCGTCTCGCCGTCGGGGAACACCAGCAGCGCCACCGGATGGGCCGTCACCGGCGGGGCCGGCGGCTGGCCGGGGATGCCCGGCTCGGGCCGGCGCAGCCCGACGGGCTCGGTGACCGGGAAGCGAGTGAGACCGTCGTGGTCGGCCTCCGGCTCCTCGGGGTCGGCCTCCGGCTCCTCCTCCACCGTGACATGGGCGGCGGGCGGGTGCTCGGCGCAGGCGAGGCGCACCAGGCCGGTGTCGACCAGCCCGTCGACCGCATCGGCCTCGCCATCGACCTCGATGCGGATCCGGGTCACCCCGGAGACCTTGCGCTCGACCCAGGTCGTCGCGGCATCGCCCTCGACGTGGAGCACGTCGTCGCCGACCGCGAGGTGGGCGCGGGCGGCGCCGCGGATCACGACCCGGGTCACGTCCTCGTCGTCGGTGCTGACCAGCACGAACCCGGTGAGGTCCCGCAGCCCGCCCGAGATCAGCGCGTCGAGGGTCTCGTCGAAGCCCGCGCCGTCGTCGACGAGCTCCCACAGCGCGGCGACGCGGCCGCGCTCGGACGGCGGCAGCACGACCGTCGCGCGGGGGCCGAAGACGCCGAACCAGTCGCCGCGGCGGTAGGACCAGGCCATCCCACCGGCGTCGTTCAACTCAGGACCCCCTGCGACCGGCCCGGTAGCGTGGGAGGGATGTCCAGGACGGCCCACCGCACCCTCGCCGACCAGCTCCGCAGCTGGCCGGACGAGCGGCTCTCCCGTCTCCTCCACGAACGCCCCGATCTCGCCACTCCCGCCCCTCATGACTCCGGCCAGCTCGCGTCGCGTGCGGCCACCCGGTCCTCTGTCCTGCGCGCGCTCGACCAGCTGAACCGGCTCGAGCTCTGTGTCCTAGATGCCCTCGTCGTCGTGGGCCAAACCAGCGCCGACGCGCCTGTGGACGTGGTGGCAGCGGAGCCCGACGACGTCCGCGCGGCGACCGCCCGGCTGCTCGACCTCGCGCTGGCCTGGGAGAGCCCGCAGGGCCTGCGGACGCTGACCACCGTGGCCGAGGCGCTCGGCGCCGGGTCGCCGGGGGTGAGCCCCGGGGTGAGCGGAGTGCGGCCGGTCTCGGCGGAGCCGCTCCCGGCCGACGAGGTGGCGCGACGGCTGGAGGAGCTGTCGCCGCAGGCCCGGACCCTGCTCGAGCACGTCCTCGACTCGGGCGGCACCGCGACGACCGGCACCGCCCGCCACACGGTGCTGCCGGAGGAGGCCGCGAACCCGGCCGAGGAGCTGCTGGCCCATCGGCTCCTCGTCCCCCGCAGCGGTGGCTCCGTGGTGCTCCCCGGCGAGGTCGGGCTCGCGCTGCGCGGCGGCCGCACCACGACGTACGACGTCGGCTCGCCGCCGGGGCTCGCGACGTCCGACCGCGAGCAGTCCATGGTCGACCGGGCCGCGGCGGGTGCGGCGTTCGACGCGGTCCGTCGCGTGGAGCTCGTGCTCGACCAGTGGGGCTCGCACCCGCCGGCCGCACTGCGCAGCGGCGGCCTGGGCGTCCGCGACCTGCGCGCGCTGGCGGCCGACCTGCACGTCGAGCCGCCCGTCGCCGCCCTGCTCGTCGAGGTGGCCCAGGCGGCCGGCCTCCTGGCCACGGCGGCGGGGCCCGACGGCGACCCGCGCTGGATCCCGACCGACGCCTTCGACACGTGGACGGCGAAGCCCACCGCCGAGCGCTGGCACGCGCTGGTCGTCGCGTGGCTGGGCAGCCCGCGGCTACCGGGGCTCGTCGGCTCCCGCGACCCGGCCGGCAAGGTCTGGAACGCGCTCGCCCCCGAGCTCGCCGGCGTCCACCAGGTCGAGACCCGCGAGCTGACGCTCGGGGAGCTCGCCGACCTGCCGCCGGGCACGGTGCTCGCATCGGGGACCGGCGTCCCGTCGCTGGTGCAGCGCGTCGAGTGGCTGCGCCCGCGCCGCCCCCGCACCCGGGCGGACCAGGTGGTGTGGGCGGTCGACGAGGCGACGGCGCTGGGCCTCGCGGCGCTCGGCGGGCTCGCGTCGTACGCCCGCACGCTGCTCGCCGAGGACTCGGCGGGTGCCACTTCGGCCCTGGGCAGGCTGCTGCCCGAGCCGGTCGACCACGTGCTGCTGCAGGCCGACCTGACGGCCGTGGCGCCCGGCCCCCTGGAGTCGCAGCTGGCCCGCAAGCTGCAGCTGGTCGCCGACGTGGAGTCGCGTGGCGGGGCGACGGTCTACCGCTTCACGCCGGGGTCGGTACGCCGCGCCCTCGACACGGGCTGGTCCGCCGTCGAGCTGCACGAGTTCGTCGGCTCCGTGTCGCGGACCCCGGTGCCCCAGCCGCTGACCTACCTCGTCGACGACACGGCGCGCACGTTCGGCACGGTGCGGGTCGGGCACGCGGAGGCGTTCCTGCGCGCGGACGACGAGGCCGCCCTCACCGAGCTGCTGCACCACCCGAGGGCGGCCACGCTCGGGCTGCGCCGGCTGGCGCCGACGGTGCTGGTCAGCAGCACGCCGATCGACGTGCTGCTCCCGCGGCTGCGCGAGCTCGGCGTCGCCCCGGTGGTCGAGTCGCCCGACGGCACCGTGCACATCGCGCGGCCCGACGTGCTGCGGGCCCGGACGCCCCGCGAGCACCGCGGCCGGGCGCAGCGCGCCGCCCGGGAGACCGCGCACGCCAGCCAGGTCGTCAGCGCGATCCGAGCGGGCGACCGCACCGAGTCGACCCGCCCGACCGCCGCGCCAGACCGGCTCTCGCCCAGCGGGTCGATGGCGGCGTTGCGCGAGGCGATCGAGGCGCGCTCGTCGGTCGTGATCGGGTACGTCGACAACCAGGGCGCGAGCACCGACCGGCTCGTCGACCCGGTCGCGCTCGACGGCGGCACGCTCACGGCGTACGACCACCGCAGCGACGACACGCGCACGTTCGCCGTACACCGAATCACCACGGTTCGGACTGTGCCCGCTACGTAAGATTGAAACGTGGACTTCATCCGGTACGCCGAAGCGGCGGCCTCGCTGCTCAACGCCGACCTCTCGGAGGTGGACGGACTGGTGGCATACCTGCACGACCGCCCGTGGCTGCAGGAGGTCGCCACCGACCGCGACTGCATGGTGCTGCGCAAGCTGCAGCGCGAGCTGCGGCCGGTGTTCGACGCCGGCGAGGCCGGTGACGTGAGCGCCGTCGTCGGCGGACTCAACGCGCTGCTCGCGCGCCACCCGATCACCCCGCAGATCTCCGACCACGACGCGCAGCACCTCCACCTCCACGTCGCCACCGGCTCCGGCAGCGTCTCGGAGCAGGTCATCGGCGAGTCCCTGCTCGGCCTCGCGACCCTCGTCTGCGACCTCGGCGCCGACCGCCTCGGCGTCTGCGCCTCGACGCCGTGCAGCAACGCGTTCGTCGACGCCTCGCCGAACCGCTCGCGGCGCTACTGCTCCGAGCGCTGCTCCTCGCGGGCGAACGTCGCGGCGTACCGCGCCCGGCGCCGAGCGGTCGTGCAGGCGTAGGGCCGCGACGTAGCGTCGTTCCATGCGAGGACGGATCACGCACGACCCCAACCCGGAGCGCGCAGCGCGCGGGGACTTCTGGGGCATCGCGCTCGACAGCCCCGACCCGCGGCGGCTGGCCCGGTTCTACGTCGCGCTGCTCGACTGGGAGATCGGGTCGGAGTCCGACGACTGGGTGACGGTGCGGCCACCGGACGGCGTGGCCTACCTGGCGTTCCACGTCAACGACCAGCACGTGCGGCCGGTCTGGCCGTCGACGCCCGGCGAGCAACAGCAGCAGCTGCACCTCGACTTCGAGGTGCAGGACCTGGAGGCCGCGGTCGCCCACGCGACCGAGCTCGGGGCGGCGCCGGCGGAGTTCCAGCCGCAGGACGACGTACGCGTGATGCTCGACCCGGACGGCCATCCCTTCTGCCTCTATCTAGGATCGACGGAGTGAACGACGGTCCTCTCATCGTCCAGTCGGACAAGACCCTCCTGCTCGAGGTCGACCACGAGCGCGCCGACGACTGCCGCAAGGCGATCGCGCCGTTCGCGGAGCTCGAGCGCTCCCCCGAGCACATCCACACCTACCGGCTGACGCCGCTCGGCCTCTGGAACGCCCGCGCCGCCGGGCACGACGCCGAGCAGGTCGTCGACACGCTCCTCGAGTACAGCCGGTACGCCGTGCCGCACGCGCTGCTCGTCGACGTCGCCGAGACGATGGCCCGGTACGGGCGGCTGCGGCTCGAGAAGCACCCCATCCACGGCCTGGTGCTGGTCTCCAACGACCGGCCGGTGCTCGAGGAGGTGCTGCGCGCCAAGAAGGTCGCCGGGATGATCGGCGAGCGCATCGACGACGACACCGTGGTCGTCCACGGCTCCGAGCGCGGCAACCTCAAGCAGGCCCTGCTCAAGCTCGGCTGGCCGGCCGAGGACTTCGCGGGGTACGTCGACGGCGAGGCGCACCCGATCTTCCTCGACGAGTCCGAGTGGCACCTCCGCGCCTACCAGCGCGAGGCGACGGACTCCTTCTGGCACGGCGGCTCGGGCGTCGTCGTGCTCCCCTGCGGCGCCGGCAAGACGCTGGTCGGCGCGGCCGCGATGGCCGAGGCGAAGGCGACCACGCTGATCCTGGTCACCAACACCGTCTCGGCGCGGCAGTGGAAGGACGAGCTGGTCCGACGTACCACCCTCACGGAGGACGAGATCGGCGAGTACTCCGGCGCCGTCAAGGAGATCCGGCCGGTCACCATCGCGACGTACCAGGTGCTGACGACGAAGCGGAAGGGCGTCTACCCGCACCTCGAGCTGCTCGACGCCCGCGACTGGGGACTGATCGTGTACGACGAGGTGCACCTGCTGCCCGCGCCGATCTTCCGGATGACCGCCAACCTGCAGGCGCGTCGTCGCCTCGGCCTGACGGCGACGCTGGTGCGCGAGGACGGGCGCGAGGGCGACGTGTTCTCGCTGATCGGGCCGAAGCGGTACGACGCGCCGTGGAAGGACATCGAGGCGCAGGGCTGGATCGCGCCGGCCGACTGCGTCGAGGTGCGCGTGACCCTGCCGTCGTCCGAGCGGCTCGCCTACGCGACCGCCGAGCCCGAGGAGCGCTACCGGCTCGCGTCCTGCACCCACCACAAGATCGACGTGGTCCGCCAGATCGTCGACTCCCACCCGGAGCGGCCGACACTCGTGATCGGGCAGTACATCGACCAGCTCGACGAGATCGCCGCCGCCCTCGACGCCCCGGTGATCAAGGGCGAGACGACCGTCAAGGAGCGACAGCGGCTCTTCGACGCGTTCCGGTCGGGCGAGGTCGGCCTGCTCGTGGTCTCCAAGGTCGCGAACTTCTCGATCGACCTGCCGTCGGCCGAGGTCGCGATCCAGGTCTCCGGCTCGTTCGGCTCCCGCCAGGAGGAGGCCCAGCGCCTCGGCCGGCTGCTGCGGCCGAAGTCGGAGGGCAAGACCGCGCACTTCTACACGATCGTCTCCCGCGACACCGTCGACGCCGACTTCGCCGCCAACCGGCAGCGGTTCCTCGCCGAGCAGGGGTACGCCTACCGGATCGTGGATGCGGAGGACGTGGGGGCCTGATCCGTCGGGATCCTGGCGGACCCGGCTCATCTGCTGTGTCCGCGGGTCGTGCCGTCTGCGGCTGCCCGAGTGTCGCGGGTGGTCTCGTGGTGACGACCGACGGGCTGGGGACGGGCAGCGGTGGGGCGGGTGGGGAGGGTCGGCGGCCGGGCTGCGGGCCCGAGGGCGGAGCAGCGGTGGGATAGGCACCGTTTCTGTGCCTGAAAGGGTGCCTGTCCCACCGCCACCCGCGAGCCGGCCGGAGACCGCAACCCCGAGCCACCCCGCAGGCCACGGACAACGACCCACGGATGAGTCAGAAGAGCCGGGGGAACCGGGGGAAACCCGAACTGTTGGCGCCGAAGCTTCGGCCGAGAGCCGCAGGTTTCGACCGGGGATGTCAGCCGACCTCGAGGATGTCGTTCTCGAACCAGGCCGCGTCGGCGTCCCCGCCGACCGGCAGGCACCGCACCACGACGCCGGTCTCGACGTCGAGCGCGACGTCGTAGTGGTCGGGGTACTTCTCCTTCACCGGCGTCCACCCGGCGCGGCCGCCGAGCTCGAGGGTGTCCGAGACCTCGGACCAGATCAGCGCACAGCAGCTGCAGCGCGGCTCGTAGCCCTCCAGCGCTCGTACCTCGGCGCGCCACACCGGCCGGTCGGCGACGACGTCCTCCCGCAGGTCGGTGAGGGCGACACCGTCGGCGAGCTCGACCGGGTCGAGCATCGCGACCCAGCTGTAGTTGCCGTACATCGGGTCGTCGTAGTCGACCTCGAAGTGCGCCGCGGGCCGCTCCGCGACCAGGCCGTCGGGACGGTACGCCGGGGTCGCCTCGTGCGGCAGCACCGGCTGCGGCAGGGGCGGCGGCGTGGGGTCGGGGTCGGAGACGGCGGCGACCCGGAGGCTGGTGGTGTACGGCAGCCCCGACGCCCGCTCCTCGCGGCCGTCCGGACTCCTGACGAGCAGCTCACCCGGCCGGCGTACCCACGCCTCGCAGGGGCCCGGGAACTCCGACCGGTGCCGGAAGTGCAGCGACATCCAGCGCCAGGGTGAGCTGCGCGCCAGGGCGTGGAAGGCGTCGACGGTCGGGGTCACCGCCGCAGGGTAGGCCCGCCTCCGGTGACACAGCACCCCGATTTGCCATACCGTGCAATGATGCTTACATGATTACAGCGGAGATGCAGGAGCGCGTGACGGGCTGGTTCGCCGGCCGGCTCCCGGCGGACTGGCAGCCCGCCGACGTCACCATCGACCGCGAGGAGATCACGGTCGTGCTGACCATCGACGACGTCGCGCTGGAGAACCCCAGCGAGACCGCCCTGGCCGAGGCGCGTGCGGGTCGCGCGTCGGCGTTCCGAGAGGACACCCGCGAGCGGCGGATGGAGATCGCGCGCGAGGCGCAGCACCGCTTCGAGCGCACGGTCTCGTGGGGGCTGGCCGTCGGCGAGCACCGCGAGCTGTGGACCCACGTCGCCGCCCCCGTGATGACGCGGCTGCGCCAGCCGCAGCGGCTCGTGCTCGAGACCCTCGTCGACGCCGGCGTCGCCCGGTCGCGGGCCGATGCCCTCGCATGGTGCGTGCGCCTCGTGGCGCAGCACGAGGACGACTGGCTCACCGAGCTGCGGGACGCGATGAGCGCGGTCGCCGACGTGCGCGCGAAGGGCCCGGCGGCCTGAACCTCACTGGTGGACGTTGGGGGCAGACAGGAGTAGGTCTCTTGTCTGCACCCCGGGCCTATCGGGGCACTGCCGAGCTGAGC
>NZ_JBHTDF010000009.1:0-142136 GCF_042666375.1 Nocardioides sp. GCM10030259
TTCACTACGCTGCACGAAACCGTCTCGTCCCGACCGGGTAGAGACACCGAACGAAGTGTCCGGAAACCCCGGGGCGGTTCACCGCGGCTGCGCCGCAGAGGCATGCGACCACACCACCGGCCTCCACGCCCACCACACCACCCCATGGGCCCACGGCGGGAACACCGACCTCCGCGACGGCAAGCCCTACTGCGCCCACCACCACGGCCTCGCCCACCACCCCGACTACGCCACCACCCACCTACCCAACGGCAAGGTCAGGTTCCACCGACGAACGTGACAGGGAGCTTTCGCCGCCCGAACCCGCGCTGCGAGGAAGTGAACGCCGCATCGATGTCGTCGACGCTCTCGCCGTCGTCGCCAGACGGTCGTAGGGTCACGGCATGGCTGACGCGCCTGACCACCCGATCGCCTATACGGCGCTCCAGCCCGGCACGCCCGTGCGGACGAGCGACGGCCAGCAGTTCGCCGCGGTCAGGGCGGTCCTGGTCGACGAGAAGGTCTCCGTCTTCGACGGCATCGTCGTCGAGACGGCCGACGGCGCGCGCTTCGTCGACGCCGACCAGATCACCACGATCTACACCAGCCACGTCGACACGACCCTGTCCCCGGACCAGGCAGCCGACCTCCCGCTGCCCGATGGATCGACCCTGATCGACATCAAGCCGAGTCGGTCGATGGCGCACCGCCTGGGCCGCATGTTCGGTCGTCGTGGGCGTTAGACCCGCGGACCCACGTCCGGCGCCACCGGGTCCCGGAACATCAAGGGACGAGCGAGCAGATGGAGCGCACCAGTAGGAAGGACGCCGACCTGTGGTCGGGTCCCCGGCCAAACTGGGCAGGTCCGGCATTCGCGGGGGACGGTCGCACCCTGGAGGCGCGCGACCAGCGGCAGTGCGGACTTTCAGGAGTCGCGGTAGGCGTTTGTTGTCTGGGTGACACTGGCTGGGTGCGACTGCACCACCGGTGGGACGACGACGAGGATCGTCCCGAACCTGATCTGACCGATCCCGCGACAGCCGCGGCGTTCGACCGAGCCGCTCGCGACGTGCGCATCGTCAAGCTGATTCACCTGACGTTGCTCGCCCTCGGGATAGGTCTCCTCGCGATCGCGCTGCTGCTACGTGCGGGCTGACGCCCAATCGCAATGAGCAGCGGCGGCAGGCGGCGAGACCGGGCACATTGCCAGCCCGCACCACGTGCACCGAATCCCAAGCGAGGTCAAGGATGGCAGTGCGAACCACTCGCTCGACCTGGCCGGTGACGAGCGCCTGAGTGAGTGGATGGAAGAGCGGTTGGTGTTGGCGACCTGGGTCAAGCCAGAGCCACGCGACCGATTGCGGCGCGCCGGAAGTGTCATGGCGACCGCGTCGAGGGCGTGGTCGACCAATGCTGCATCGAGCTCCCTCGAGACGGACGGCCAGGGCACGCCAACAGGCGGCTGCTGGACGGTTCCGGTAGGACCGGTGTCCGGCCGGCATGACGCGGCTTGGCCGGTGATGGCGAGGTGTCCGCCTCGCGTCGATGCTCCGCCTGTCGGTGCGGGTTCGACACCTGGAGGCGCGCACGCGGACACCGAATCATGAGAGTCCTGGACCGCGGTGCGGAAACTCCCTGGCATGCCGTTAAGGTAAGGCTGACCTAAGTCACAGTCGATGCACAGGAAGTCCCCCGTGAAGCGCTTCTCCGCCGTACTCGCCCTCGTCCTGGTCGTCGCCGTCGGTGGCGCCGGCTGCTCCGAAGACGACGGGCCGAAGCTCGTGGTCTACAACGCTCAGCACGAGCAGCTCCTGGAGGAGATCGCGCCGAAGTTCGAGGAGAAGACGGGCATCGAGGTCGAGCTCCGCAACGGGTCGGACTCCGAGATGGCGGCACAGCTGATCCAGGAGGGCGATGCCTCGCCCGCGGACGTGTTCCTGACGGAGAACACCCCGGCGATGTCGGCGGTCGAGCGCGAGGGGCTGTTCGCCCCGCTCGAGGAGGCGGCGACCGAGCCGATCCCGGCCGAGTACCGCCCGAGCAGCGGGCTGTGGACCGGCTTCGTGGCCCGCTCGACCGTCCTCGTCTACAACCCGAGCATGATCGGCGAGGACGAGCTGCCGGCCTCGATCATGGACCTCGCCGAGCCGGAGTGGGCCGGCAAGGTGTCGTTCTCCCCGACGGGCGCGGACTTCCAGGCCATCGTCGCCGCGGTCCTGGACCTGAAGGGCGAGGACGCCACCCGCGAGTGGCTCGAGGGCCTGAAGGCCAACGGCAACGTGTACGACGGGAACGACGTCGTGCTCGAGTCCGTCAACTCGGGCGAGGTCGCGACCGGCATCGAGTACCACTACTACTGGTACCGCGACCAGGCCGAGGCGGGCGACAACAGCAACGACAGCGAGCTGTACTACTTCGGCAAGCAGGACCCGGGCGCGTTCGTCAGCATCTCCGGCGCCGGGGTGCTCGAGAACGCCGAACACCCCGACGAGGCGCAGGAGTTCGTCGCCTACCTGACCAGCGAGGAGGGTCAGCAGGCGCTGGCCGACAGCTACGCGCTGGAGTACCCGCTCAACCCGGAGGTCAGCCTGGACCCGCCGGTGAAGCCGTTCGACGAGCTGCAGCCGCCCACCGTCGCCGTCAGTGAGCTCGACGGCGACAAGGTGGTGGAGCTGCTCTCCGACGCGGGGTTCGTGCTCTGAGCGTCCAGGCGGCCGTCCGTCCGGCACCCGAGGCCCGACACCAGCGTCGGGAGGCGGCCCGACCGCCGGTCGTGCTGGTGCTCCTCGGGCTGCTGGTGGCGACCACCAGCCTGCTCCCGCTCGGGTACGTCGTGGTCTCCTCGGCCGAGCTCGGCCCCGCGGAGGCGTGGGACCTGCTGACCCGGCCCCGGTTCGACGACCTGCTGTGGAACACCACCCGGCTGCTGATCGGCGGCGTGGCCCTCAGCGTCGTGCTCGGCGTCGGCTGCGCCTGGCTCGTCGTACGCACCGACCTGCCGCTGGCGGGACTGTGGCACGGCGTGCTCTGCGCGCCGCTCGCGGTGCCGGCGTTCGTCAACGGCTACGGCTGGATCTCCACCACGCATGCGATCCAGTCCTTCTGGGGCGCGGTGCTGGTCGTGAGCCTGTCGTACTACCCCCTGGTCTACCTGCCGACCGTGGCCGCCCTGAGCCGACTGGACTCCGCCGTCGAGGACGTCGCCGCCAGCCTCGGCACGGGCGCGTGGTCGTCCTTCTTCCGCGTCGTGCTGCCGTCGATCAGCCCGGCCGTGGTCGGTGGGGCCCTGCTGGTCGGACTGCACCTCCTCGGCGAGTACGGCGCGCTGCAGCTGCTCAACTACCCGACCCTGACCACCGGGATCCTCGACCAGTACCGGGTCTCCTTCAACGGCCCGGCCGCCACGATGCTGGCGCTGGTGCTCGTCGCCTTCTGCCTCGTCCTGCTCGGCCTCGACGGGCTCGCGCGCGGTCGCCGGCGGCGCGCCCGGATCGGCTCCGGCGTCGCCCGGGCGGCGACCCGCCACCGGCTCGGTCGGGCAACACCGGCCTGGCTCGCGGCGCTGCTGGGCCTCGCGGTGCTGTCCCTCGGCGTACCGCTGCTCAGCCTCGTGCGCTGGCTGGTGCGCGGGAACTCCTCCTCGCTGCCCGACGGCGACCTCGGCGCAGCGCTCACCACGACGCTCGGTCTCGCTGCCGCCGGCGGCGTGCTCGCCACGGTCGCGGCCCTGCCGATCGCCTGGCTCGCGGTGCGGTACCGCGGGCCGCTCGCCACCCTGATCGAGCGGGCGGTCTACCCGGCCAACGCGCTGCCCGGCATCGTCGTCGCGCTCGCGCTGGTGACGATCTCGATCCGCGCCGTGCCCTCGCTCTACCAGACCCTGCCGGTCCTGGTGATCGGCTACGTGATCCTGTTCCTGCCGCGCGCCGCCGTGGGCGTCCGGTCCACGCTCGAGCTGGCCCCGCCGGCCCTCGACGACGTCGCGACCTCACTCGGCTGCTCCCGCCTCGGGGCCGCGCGCCGGGTGACGCTGCCGCTCGTCCTGCCGGGTCTCGCGGCCAGCGTCGCACTCGTCTCGCTGGCCGTCGGCACCGAGCTCACCGCGACCCTGCTGCTCTCCCCGACCGGCACGTCGACGCTGGCCACGGAGTTCTGGTCACGGGCGTCGGCGGTCGAGTACGGCGCGGCCGCTCCCTTCGCCCTCGCCCTGATCGTGCTGTCGGTGCCGGCCACCTGGCTGCTGGGCCGCGCTGCGGTGTCCACGAGCCCCCGGAGGCTGGCATGACCGCGCTGCGCATCACCGGGCTGACCAAGAGCTTCGGCGCGGTCCGCGTGCTCGACGGCGTCGACCTCGAGGTCCCCGGCGGCATCACGGCCGTCCTGGGCGCCTCCGGGTGCGGCAAGACCACGATGCTGCGCCTGGTGGCCGGCTTCCTCGAGCCCGACGCCGGCACCATCCACCTCGGCGACCGGGTCGTCGCCGGCGAGGGCCGACCGGTGCCGCCGCGGCGGCGGAGGATCGGCTACGTGCCGCAGGAGGGCGCGCTGTTCCCGCACCTCGACGTCGCGGCGAACGTCACGTTCGGACTCGCGTCCGGCCGGCGCACCCCGGCCGCCCGGCGGCGCGTGGAGGAGATGCTCGACCTGGTCGAGCTGCCGCGTGCCGCAGCCACCCGACAGCCGCACGAGCTCTCCGGCGGCCAGCAGCAGCGGGTCGCCCTGGCCCGCGCACTCGCGCCGGACCCGGAGGTCGTGCTGCTCGACGAGCCGTTCTCCTCCCTGGACGCCGGCCTGCGCGAGGAGACCGGCCGTGCCGTCGCCCGGGCGCTCCGCGCGAGCGAGGCGACGGCCGTGCTGGTCACCCACGACCAGGGTGAGGCGCTCTCGCTCGCCGACCAGGTCGCCGTCATGGCCGCGGGTCGGTTCCTCCAGGTCGCGACACCCGCCGAGGTCTACCTCGACCCAGTCAGCCCCGCGGTGGCGTCGTTCGTCGGGCACGCCGCGCTGGTGCGCGGCGCCGCCGTCGGGGGTACGGCGACGAGCGCGCTCGGGCCCGTCCCGGTCCGCGGCACCCGCGACGGCCGCGTGCTGCTCGCCGTACGCCCGGAGCAGGTCGTGGTCACCGCCAAGGACGAGCCGGGCTGCCTGACCGCCGAGGTCGTCGAGGTGTCGTTCTTCGGCCACGACGCAACCGTCCGGGCCCGGGTCGTCGGCAGCGACGACCTGGTCGACCTCACCGCACGCGTGCCCGCGAGCGACGTGCCCGAGCCCGGCTCCCAGGTCGGCGTCCGCGTCGTCGGTGAGGTGCTGGCGTTCCCCGCCGATGACGGGCCGGAGGACCGATGAGCACGACCCCGGTCGCCCGGCCCACTCGCCAGCCGACGCCCCGGTCCACGCACTGGCTCCTCGGGGGCGCCCCGGGCGACCCCGCCCTCGTGGACGGCGACCTCGTCGTGACGTACGCCGAGCTCCTCGACCGGGTCGCACGGGAGCGTGAGCGGCTCGGAGCCAGGCACCTCGTGGCGCTCGAGGCGCGGCCGACCGTCGACTTCGTCGTGTCGTACCTCGCCGCCCTGGCCGACGGCCACCCCGTGCTGCTGCTCGCCGACGGCGACCTGGCCCGGCAGGAGCACCTGGTCGCGGAGTACCGGCCCGGCACCGCCGAGGACCTCCACCCCGACCTCGCACTGCTGCTGTCGACGTCCGGCTCCACCGGCTCGCCCAAGCTGGTTCGGCTCTCACGCGCCAACGTCCTCGCCAACGCGCGCAGCATCGCCGACTACCTCGACCTCCGCCCGACCGACGTCGCGATCACCGCGCTGCCGCTGCACTACTGCTACGGCCTCTCGGTGCTGCACAGCCACCTGCTGGTCGGCGCGACGGTCGTCCTCACGGACCTGTCGGTCGCCGACGACTGCTTCTGGGACCTCGCCGTCCGCAGCGGCCTGACCGGCGTCGCCGGAGTGCCGCACACCTTCGCACTGCTCGACGCCATCGACTTCGGCGGACGCGTCCTCCCCCGGCTGCCGTCGCTGCGCTACCTGACCCAGGCCGGCGGCCGGATGGCACCAGACCGGGTGCTCGAGTACGCCGGCCTGCTCCGCCAGCACGGCGTCGACCTGTTCGTGATGTACGGCCAGACCGAGGCGACCGCCCGGATCGCCTACCTCCCGCCCGACCGCGCGCTCGACCACCCGGACGCGATCGGCGTCGCCGTCCCGGGCGGCGCCCTGCGGGTGCAACCGGTGCCGGACGCACCACCCGGGACGGGCGAGCTCGTCTACACCGGGCCGAACGTGATGATGGGCTACGCCCACTCCCGCGCCGACCTGGCCCGCGGCCCCGAGCTGTCCGAGCTCCGCACCGGCGACCTGGCCCGCGTCACCGACGGCGGGCTGTTCCAGGTCGTGGGCCGGCTCGACCGCCAGGCCAAGGTGCTCGGCCACCGCGTCGACCTCGACCGCGTCGAGGCGCTGGCCGCCGACGCCGGCGACGCCGTCCGCCTCATCGCGCGACCCGACTGCCTGTGGGCCTTCGTGGGCGGAGCCCGCGCCCGCGGGCGGGTCCGCGACCGCCTCGCCGCCGCCACCGGGCTGCGCGGTGCAGCGCTGCGCGTGGTCGTGCTGGAGGCCCTCCCCGTGACCGCGTCCGGCAAGCCCGACGACGCCTCCCTGCGGGCGCATGTCGCCTGCGCGGAGTCCCTGCACGTGCCGCCCCCCGACGGTCCGCTCACGGCCGTCGAGGTCCGTGACCTCTACGCCGTCGTCCTCGGCCGTCCGGACGCCTCCCCGAGCGACTCGTTCGTCGGCCTCGGCGGCGACTCGCTGTCGTACGTCGAGGTCTCGACCCGTCTCGGCGAGCGGCTGGGGGCGCTGCCCCCGTCGTGGCCGACGCTGTCCGCGGTCGAGCTCGCCGAGGTCGGCTCACGCGCACGCCCGGCAGCCGAGGTCCGGCGGCGGCGCGGCGTCCCCGTCGACATCGCCGTCGTGCTGCGCACCGTCGCCATCGTGCTGGTCGTCGTCACGCACGCGGACCTGTTCCAGCTCCAGGGCGGCGCCCACGTGCTGCTCGCGGTCGCCGGCTACAACCTCGCGCGCTTCCAGCTCGCGGTGCCCGAGGACCAACAACGCGTGCGCGGGCTGCTCCGGAGCGCGCTAGCGATCGCCGTCCCGGCCGTGCTGTTCGTCGGCGCGCTGGCCGCGGTCGGACACCAGTACGACTGGCCGACCGCGCTCCTCCTCAACGGGCCGCTCGGCAGCGAGCACTGGGACGAGCAGTGGCAGTACTGGTTCATCGAGACCCTGGTGTGGTGCCACCTCGGCCTGGCCGCGCTGCTCGCCGTACCCCTCCTGGCACGCGCCCAGCGCGCAGCGCCCTTCGGCTGGGCGCTCGCGCTCCTCGGGCTCACCCTGGCCGTGCGGTACTGGTGGACGGGTGTCGAGGCCGAGTCGACGGAGCGCTACACGCTCGGCGTCGTCGTCTGGTGCCTGGCGCTCGGTGCCTGCGCGGCGCTCGCCCGGGACCGGAAGCAGCGGCTGCTCGTCGCCGCGCTGGCGATCGTGGCCACGGCCGGGTTCTTCGGTGACGCGCGACGTGAGGCGATCGTCGTCGCCGGAGTCCTGCTGCTGGTCGTCGGCCGCCCGCTCCGGATGCCTGCGTGGACGGCGTCGATCCTCGGAGTCCTGGCCTCGGCATCGTTGTGGATCTACCTCACCCACTGGCAGGTGTACCCACCCCTGGAGGACAGCGGCCACCAGGTCTGGGCGATCCTCGCCTCGCTCGCAGTCGGCGTCCTCGCCTGGCTACTCGTGTCGAGGGCGACTCCTCTCGTCGCTGCGATGTGGCGACCCGGCTTGCGAAAAGACGCGACCGGACGACGTCTCGCGACCACACCCTGACGACACATCGAATGCTCGACGGCCCCATGGACGGCGTGTGACGCGCCCGCGAAACGCACCCGCAGCGGCAGATGCGTACGGCCGCCTCGCGGCGGAGGCACGCACGTCCCCGGGGTGACTCGCGCGGCACTGAACCTGGGATCGGCTGAGACAGCGTGCGTCGAGGCCTAAAGCACCTCGTAGACGCAGTGTGCGTTCACCAAGGCCCGGTAGGGAGTGCCCTGCGGGCCGACGAGGAACAGGATGTTGAGCTCCAGCGAGTCCACATCCAGGACCTCGACCGGCGTGTGCAGTGGCGCGGACAGGTAACGAGAGGCACCCGACTGGTAGTTGATCTTGAGGTAGACCTCGGCATCGCCGTAGTCGGCCAACCCACGACCCTCCATCGTGACGGCGCCACTCCGGTCTGACTCGAGGATCCGGATCGACTGCCCGGAGAGCTGGACGACGTCGTCCTCTTTCAACCATTGCGTCGCGGGCGCCTGCCCTGCCTGATCGACGAACACGTTGAGCCATTGACGTCCCACGGTGCACTCCTTGGTGTCACGACCGGACTGCGACGCAACCGGCCGTTGGGTTTCCACGCTCGCGGCCAGGGCCATGGCCTGATCGTTGCCTCGTCCGCTCCGTCTGTACTCACTCAGAGGACGGCGGACTGGTCGCTGATACCAGGACCGCAGAGTTGGTGCCCTGGCTGCCGCGTGAATCGGCCACGGCGTTGGCGCAACCGACTGCTCCGCGCGGAAGACGTGACCCAGCACGCGCGTCCGCCTGTGACAGGGAACGCGAAGGATTGGCGCGGGGTTCGGAGTTCTCGGTCGGCGCCGTCGTGCGCGGCGCCGGGTAGCCTGCTTCGGGTGGGGGATGCAGACGTTCGGGTCAGCGATCCACGCCATGGCGCGAGCTTTCTGGGATTGCTGTGAACTGGCCCAGGGTGGGTGGACTGCGTGCCTTGGAGCTGGGGACACCGGGCGCACTTCGCGACGAGCTCAACCGTCTCGTGCTCGCCGGCCGCAAGCGGGCGACCGCGGGATTGGTGAGTGAGTATGCCGAGGACGGCGAGCCGCTCGAGCGTGTCGGCGAATGCCTCGCCTTGCTGGACAACGACGGTCGGCAGATCGCGACTGTCGAGGTGACCGAGGTCGAAGTGATGCCCTTCATCGACGTTCCCTGGTCTTTCGCCGAGGCTGAAGGAGAGGGAGACGCGGACCTGGAGGAGTGGAGAGCTGGTCACCGGCGCTACTGGGAGCGCATCGGAAGCCCTGTCACGAGCGAGACATCCGTGGTGTGCCTGAGATTCGTCCTGATGTGACAAGCCGAGTCGACTCCGCTTCCGCCGCCCAACGAGCTGACCGCTCAGCGGCTGATCCGGGTGTCCGTCAGGCGGCGATGTGGCGCGAGCCGCCGACAACAGTCGACTCCTCTCGACAGGCGCCATCCCACCCGCGGGCGGACGGCACCACGGCGCCGCCGGCAGGGCGGGGCCACCCGGTCGCGTGGCCTCAGTGGCGCGACAGGTCGGCGGCGCCGATCAGGCCGGCGCGGTTGCCGAGCCGCGCCTTGCGGATCTCGGGGATCGGGCGGAAGCCGCGGCCGACCAGCTGGGCGCCGAAGGCCTCGCGGGTCGGGCCGAGCAGGAGCTCGTCGGCCTCGCTCACGCCGCCGCCGATGACCACGACCTCGGGGTCGAGGATCTCGGTGAGGGAGGCGATGCCCTCGCCCAGCCACCGGCCGAGCCGGGCGAGCTGCTGGATCGCGCCCTGGTCGCCGTCCCGGGCGGCCTCGGTGATGAGCGGGCCGGTGATCTCGTCCAGGTCGCCGCCGGCGCGGTCGAGCATGCCCTGCGCGATGGCGGCGCCGCTCGCCGCGAGCGCGCGGGCCTCGCTGACGAGGGCCGAGCCGCTGGCGTACTTCTCGAAGCAGCCGTGCTTGCCGCAGCCGCACAGGATCCCGTTGGGTACGACGCGCATGTGGCCGATCTCGGCGCCGACGCCGTTCGCGCCGCGGTAGACCTCGCCGTCGAGCACCAGGCCACCGCCGACGCCGGTGCCGACCGTGACGAGCAGCAGGTCGTCGGCGTCGTGGCCGGCGCCGTACACGAACTCGCCCCACGCGGCGGCGTTGGCGTCGTTCTCGATGACGACGGGCAGCTCGACCCGCTTCTCGAGCTCGCCCTTGAGGTCCTCGTTGCGCCAGGCGAGGTTGGGTGCGAAGAGCACGACGGCCCGGGCCTTGTCGACGTAGCCCGCCGCGCCCACGCCGACGGTCTGGATGTCGTGGCGCGACCGCAGGTCGGTGACGAGGCCGGCGATGGCCTCCTCGATCGCCTCCGCGTCGGTCGCCGGCGACTCGACGCGCACCTCCTCGACGATGACGCCGTCGTCGTCGACCACGCCACCGGCGATCTTGGTGCCGCCGACGTCGATCCCGCAGGCCAGGCTCATCGGTCTTCCCCCTCGGGATCGGTGTGGTCGTCGGGCCAGTCCCCGGCATCCTCGTCGAGGTCGATGTGCTCCACACCGCCCGCCCCACCACTGGTGTGGGCGCTGCGCCCGGCGGCACCGACCAGCCCGGCGATCGCCTGGAGGGCCGAGGTCGCGGCCGTCGCCAGCTGGTCCTTCACCTCCGGGCTCAGCTCGCGTACGGCGTGCACCGTGCGGCAGATCGGGCAGTAGGTGCACTCGGGCGCACCCGGCGCCAGGTGCTCGTCCAGGTCGTGCGTCGCATCCTTCGCCCAGCCCGACAGCGCGCCGAGGAGCTTCGCAGCCTCCTCCGCAACCGTGCCGACGTCCGGCCCATCCGGCTCGTTCCGGTCCCCGCTCACGTCACCTCCCAGCCTCGTTCACGGGGTCCTCGACGAACCGCACCTGCAGTTCCCCCTGCTCCACCCGGGCACCCGCGACGCGGTGGCGCGCCAGCCCGGATGGGAGCGTGAGCAGCCGACGATACGATCCCACGGTCAGCACGAGGTCGTCGCCATTGCGCGCCAGATGGACATCGGTGCGCGAGACCAGCGGCAGCGACAGGCGCAGCACGGCGCCGCCCTCGCGGCGCGTCACCCGGAGCGGGCCCTCGCCCTTCGCCGGCGCCAGCGGGTCGGCGTCGCCGTACACCTCGGCCGCGAGCGCCGCCAGCGCCTCCACCCCGACCGGCTCTCGGTGCCGGTACGCCGAGCGCCACACCGGCAGCCCCGCGAACGACTCCGCGACGCGCTCCAGCACCTCGTCCTGCGCGAGCACCCAGCCGGCCCGCCAGTCGTCGGCGCCGTCGGCCGGGAACACCCGGTTGGCGACCACCCCGTCGACGCGGTAGCCGAAGAGCGAGAGCGTCGTGAAGGATCGGCGCGCCTCGGCGAGCACGACGTTCTCGGGCGTGAGCACGATCCGCACGCTCGCGTCGGGGCCGCTGAGCAGGGCACGGACCTCCTCCAGCTCCGCGTGCAGCCGCTCGAGCGCGTCGAACACGGTGTCGCCGGGCATCGGTACGCCAGCTGCGCGCGTCAGCAGCGGACGCAGCGCCTTGACGACCCGCCGCTCGACGGGCAGCACGCGGTGCATGTACCACCCCAGCGCCTCCGGGAGCGCGAGCAGCCGCAGCGTCTCCGCGGTCGGCGCGCAGTCGACGACGATCACGTCCCAGCCGCCGGAGAGCGCCTGGAGCCGGAGCTCGAGGAGCGCGAGCACCTCCTCGGCGCCGGGGATGACCGTCAGCTCCTCCGCGGCGACCGGGTCGACCTCGGCGGCGTCGAGCACGGACAGCAGGTAGCGCTGGATGTCGGCCCACGACTGCTCGAAGCGCAGCTGGGCGTCGACCTGCTGGACGTAGAGCCCGGTCGCGACCTCGGTGGGCTCGGCGCCGATCGTGCCCGGTGCGCAGCCGTAGGCGTCGGCGAGCGAGTGCGCCGCGTCGGTCGACAGCACGAGCGTCCGCTTGCCCTCGGCAGCGGCCAGCGCCGCCGTACCGGCAGCGATCGTCGACTTGCCGACGCCTCCCTTGCCGGTGAACAGGAGGACTCTCAGAGCGACTCCACGCGCTTCTTGAGGCCCTTCAGCGCCGTGTCGATGAGGATCTTCTCGCCCTTGCGCTTCAGCATGCCGATGAGCGGGATCGAGACGTCGAGCGCCAGGCGGTAGGTCACCTCGGTGCTGCCGTCGCCCCGGTCGGTCAGCGTGTAGGCGCCGTCGAGCGCGCGCAGCATCTTGCCCTCGACGAGCGTCCACGTGACCTCGTCGTAGCCGTCCCACTCGTAGGCGAGCGTGTACTCGTCCTTGATCGGGCTGACGTCCAGCGCGAAGAAGACCTGCTCGGCCCAGCCCTCCGGCCCCTCCTTGACGACGTCGGCGGTGGTGACGCCCTTGGCCCACTCGGGGTACGCCGCGAAGTCGCCGATCACGTTCATGATGTCCGCGGGCGCGGCGTCGATGACGATCGACGAGGTGGTCTGCTCGGCCATCGGGCCCCCTTGCTCCACGGCTTGCTCCACGGCTGGTCTCGACCGAGTGTCTCGACCGGGGCTGCGAGCGTACCGGATCGGCGACCCCCGCGACCCGGCGCGGTAACCTCAGCCGGTGCGCGAGTTCTCCACCCCGATGAGCATCGAGGTCCCGGCCACCGGCAACCTCACCGACGACGTCGTGACCAACGCGCGCGAGGCCGCGTCGATGGTCATGTTCAGCCGCCGATCCGGCGGCCCCGAGAGCCCCTGGGTCGACGTGACCGCCGCCGAGTTCCTCGCCGAGGTCTCCGCGGTGGCCAAGGGACTCATCGCCGCCGGCGTCGAGGTCGGCGACCGCGTCGCGCTGATCTCGAAGACGCGCTACGAGTGGACGCTCGTCGACTACGCGATCTGGTTCGCGGGGGCCGTGACGGTGCCGATCTACGAGACGTCCTCGGCGGAGCAGGTCCGCTGGATCCTCTCCGACTCCGGCGCCCGCGCCGTCGTCGCGGAGACGCCCGACCACCTCGCCCGGGTCGCCGAGTCCCGCGCCGAGCTCGACCAGCTCAACCACGTCTGGTCCCTGACCGACAACGCCGTCGACACCCTGAGCCGGCTCGGCGGCGACATCTCGGACGAGGAGCTCGAGAAGCGGCGCACGGCGGCCACGCCCCTCGACCTGGCGACGCTGATCTACACCTCGGGCACCACCGGCCGCCCCAAGGGCTGCATGCTCACCCACGGCAACTTCATGTTCGAGCTCGGCGTCGCCGTCGACGAGCTCGAGAAGCTCTTCCACGAGGACGACGGGTCCACGCTGCTCTTCCTGCCGCTGGCGCACGTGTTCGCGCGGATCATCCAGATCGGCTGCGTGAAGTCGCGCACCCGGATGGGCCACACCGCCGACATCAAGCAGCTGCTGCCCGACCTGGCGGAGTTCCGCCCGACGTTCATCCTGGCCGTCCCGCGCGTCTTCGAGAAGGTCTTCAACACCGCCTCCCAGCGCGCCACCGCCGACGGCCGCGGCCGGATCTTCGACGCCGCCGCCGAGACCGCGATCGCCTACTCCCGCGGCATCGAGCGCGGCAAGATCCCGTTCCCCGTACGCGCCAAGCACGCCGTCTTCGACCGGCTCGTCTACGGCAAGCTGCGCACGGCCCTCGGCGGCAAGTGCCTGTACGCCGTGTCCGGCGGTGCGCCGCTCGGCGAGCGGCTCGGCCACTTCTACCGCGGCATCGGCCTCGTGGTCCTCGAGGGCTACGGCCTCACCGAGACCACCGCCGCGCTCACCGCCAACCTCCCCGACGCCACCAAGATCGGCACCGTCGGCCGGCCGCTGCCCGGCACCGCCGTGCGCGTCGCCGACGACGGCGAGCTGCTCTTCCGCGGCGGCCAGGTGATGGCCGGCTACTGGCAGAACGACGCGGCGACCGCGGAGGTGCTCGAATCCGACGGCTGGTTCCACACCGGCGACCTCGGCGAGGTCGACGACGAGGGCTTCGTGCGGATCACCGGGCGCAAGAAGGAGATCCTCGTGACCGCGGGCGGCAAGAACGTCGCGCCCGCCGTGCTCGAGGACCGCCTGCGCAGCCACCTGCTCGTCGACCAGTGCATGGTCGTGGGTGACGGCCAGCCGTTCATCGCCGCGCTGGTCACCCTCGACCGCGAGGCGGTCCCGCTGTGGGCCGAGCAGCGCGGCAAGAGCAGCAACGTCGCCGACCTCGTCGACGACTCCGACCTGCGCGCCGAGATCGAGGCCGCCGTCGAGGAGGCCAACAAGGCCGTCTCCAAGGCCGAGGCGATCCGCAAGTTCACGATCCTCGCGGACGAGTGGACCGAGGAGGGCGGGCAGCTCACGCCGAGCCTCAAGCTCAAGCGCAACGTGGTGATGCGCGAGTTCAAGGACGACGTGGCCGCCCTCTACATCGGCTGACTCAGCCCGGATCCAACTGCCTGGCGATCGCGATCCGGGTCAGCCCGGTCGGGTGCGAGCCGAACCAGAACTGCGAGACCCGCGGCGGCGTCGGGTCCGCCAGCGAGCGCAGCGCGAGCTGGCGCTGCACCGCCTCGAACGCCTGCGGGTCACCGGTCGCCTCGATCGCGTCGACGTCGGCGCGGGTCTCGAACTGGCGGCTGATCGTGTTCTGCACGGGCGACGCGAGCAGCGTGGCGATCGCGAACAGCGCGAGCACCAGCGGCACGACGGCCGGATCGCGCATCGTCGGCCGGCCGCGCCCCGCCAGGGCACCGACGACGAGCGCCAGCAGGCCGACGCCGGTCACCGCCCCGGCGGCGCCGAGCAGCGACCCCACGAGCACGTCGTCGTGCCGGGCATGGGCGAGCTCGTGTGCGACCACCGAGAGCACCTCCCGCTGCGGCACGTCCGCGACGAGGTTGTCGTAGAGCACGACCCGCCTGGTGCCCCCGAAGCCCGACACGTAGGCGTTGAGCGTCGTCGTACGCCGTGACGCGTCGGCCACGAGCACGTCGTCGACGGGCACGCCCTCCTGGTCGGCGAGCGCCAGGATGTCGGTGCGCAGGGGGCCGTCGTCGAGCGACTGGAAGTCGTTGAACAGCGGCTCGACCAGCACCGGGTAGACGAACGACCCCAGCAGCACCAGGACTCCGAGCAGTCCGCCGGCGACCGCCGGCCAGGTGCGCGGCCAGCGCCGGGCGCAGCCGACGAGCACCAGCAGCAGGAGTGAGATCGCGACGACCTGCACGGCCTGCGAGCGCACCACGTCGGCGGCGAACCCGCTCCACGCCTGGTTGCTCAACCCGTTGTCGAGCGCCCGCTGCCGCAGCGCGATCGAGAACGGCAGGGTGCACACCCGGCCGATGACCACGACCAGGACGACGGCGAGCACCACGCGGACCCACCACCAGCCGGGCAGCCGCCCGACGAGCCGCTGCCCCCACCGGCTGAAGCCGAGCACGCAGGCGACGACGAGCGAGACGGCGAGGGAGGCCCAGCTCAGCACGCGCGACCACCGGGCGTAGTCCTCACCGCGCGCGATCTCGTCGGGAGTGAAGACCGACAGCGCCGACGCCGGCCCCGGCGTTCCGCCGGGCACGGGCTGCCACGGCACCAGGAGCGCGGCCAGGAGCAGGAAGGCGACGCCGCCGACCACGGCGACGACCACGGCCACCCGGCGGTCAGGAGCGCTCATGCGGCGAGGTCCGTCAGGTAGTCGCGCCACTCCCCGGTGAGTCCCGCGACGGTGAGGCCGGTCGTGGAGGTGAGCGCCGCGTCGACGTCCCGGCCGCGGTCGACGGCCCTGTAGAACGCGACGAGCGCGTCCTCCCCCGCGGTCTCGGCGACCAGCCGGCACGCCAGCCAGGCGCTTTCGTACGTCGCGCCGAGCCGGGGCGTTCGCGCCCCGAACGCCGCGGCGTCGGGCAGCGCGCGCGGCGGGCCGGACCGGCGTACTGACTCGATGATCTGCGCCGCCGAGCGCTCGATCGGCAGGCGGACGTCGCGCAGGGCGACGTAGTCGGCGAACCCCTCGAGCAGCCAGAGCGGCGACTGGCTGTCCCACGCGCCGGTCGCCACGTGGGTGGCCTCGTGCGTCATGACGACCTGCGCGCCGGTGGGGCGGAGCCCGCCGAAGATGTCGGGGTTGACGAAGACGTGCACGGCCGACTGCGGAGCGGCCGAGCCGTCGGCGGCGGTCGTCACCGCGGCGATCTGGTCGTAGTCGCCGTCCGTCGCGAGGAGCGCCTCCTCGAGCGCCGGGGCCGACTCCGGGACCTCGACCACCAGACCGCGGCGCCAGTCCGGCAGCACGCGGCGCACGGCCGGCGCGGAGGCCTCGGCGCGCGCCGCGTAGCGGTCGGCCTCCCCCGCGCCCTCGGCGACGAGCACGAGAGTCGAGGGCGTACGCCGTACGTCGACCGGGCCGGAGAGCCAGACCGGCGAGACCCGACGTACGCCGCCGAAGCCGGCCAGCGCGACCCGGTCGTCGTCGGCGACCAGGTGGGCGGTGACCTCGGCCCGTGCGGAGACCGTGTCGAACCCGCGGAACCGCCAGGTCACGTCGACCGCGGCCGTCCATGCGCCGTCCGAGGTCGGCGCGCCGTCGTCGTCGACGTAGCGCGCCGTGAAGTCGGTGACCCGCAGCGCCTCGGCGTTCGCCACCAGGTTGCCGAGCACGTCCGCGGCGCCGCTGTCCCCCGCGGGCGCGAGATCACGCGCGGCGTCGGCGTCGCGATCGCGCACGGCCTGCTCGAAGGCCGCCAGGGTCGTGGCCGCGTCGGTCGGATCGACGTCCGGCCGGGCGGACTGCGGCGTCGGCGCGACGTAGGTGTCGTCGCGGGTGGCCGCCCAGCCGACGAGGGCGGCGCCGACCAGCAGACACAGCGCAAGGCCGGCCACCCACCAGCGTGGGCGACCGGCCTGGCGTGGCTGATCGGGGGTGGTGCTCACCCGGGCATTCTGCCGTCAGGTGCCAAGAGCTGGATCAGCCGGGACGCACCGCGCCGGTGTACGGCATCGAGTTCACCGCGGAGACGACGACGCCGGTGCCGGGGTTGGCGGCGTGCACGATCATCCCGTTGCCGATGTACATGCCGACGTGGCTGATCGGGCTGTAGTAGAAGACCAGGTCGCCCGGCTGGAGGTCGCTCATCGAGATGTGCGGGCCGGAACCGTACTGCGCGCTCGACGAGTGCGGCAGCCCGACGCCCGCCTGCCCCCACGCCATCATCGTGAGGCCGGAGCAGTCGAAGGCGGACGGGCCGGCAGCGCCGTAGACGTAGGAGTCGCCGACCTGGGACATCGCGTAGGCGATCGCGGCGGCGGCGCGGCCGGAGGCAGGCACGTCGGACGGGACGCGCGAGACACCGCGGGAGAGGATGTCCTCGCGCTCCTCCTCCTCGAGCTCGTCGAGGAGGCTCTGGGCCTCCGCGAGCTTCTTGTCGACGGTCTCCTTCTCGGCGGCCAGCTTCTTCTCGATCTCGGCCACCTGGGCGGCGCGTCGCTCGGTCGCCTCCTGGCGGATGCCGAGCGCCTCCGCCTCCGTGGCGTACTTGTCGAACAGCTGCGTCTGGAGGTCGTTGAACGCCGACATCGTCGAGAGCTGGGCGAGGAAGGACTGCGGGTCGTCGGAGACGACGACCTGGCCGACCGTCGAGAGGCTCTCGCCCTCGTACTGACGCACGATCGAGTCCTGCACCTGGGCGCGGACGTCCTCGAACGCGTCGTCCTGGCGGTCCTGGTCGGCGCGCAGCGACGTGAGGTCGCGCTCGAGGTCCTTCAGCTCCAGGTGCGCGTCGTGGTAGCGCTCCTGGGCCTGCTCGGCCTCGTGGTAGAGCGTGTCGACGCGCTTCTGCACGTCATCGATGTCCGGCTCGGCCTGAGCGGGGGTCGAGGGCATGAATCCGACACAGGCGATCATGGCGCAACCCGACAGGACGGTGACGAGTCGCTTCCGGCTCTTCTGCACGAGCGGGCGGTCTCCTTTGGCACGTCGTACGCCTACCGGGTGAGCTGACGGATTCGGGCACGACATTTGCCCTACACCGGTCCGGTCCCGGCACGAGTGCCGTCGCCCTCCCGGTGATTCACCCCTGGTGACGGGCGGACCCGGCACCGATGGTTCCCCGGCTCCGGGTCCCCGACGGATCGAGAGCCCGGACTCAGCGCGGTGGCCGCCCAGATCCGACTGATCCACGTCCGGCCACCTGAGCGACTGAGGTTAACCATCAACCCCCTCGTCGCCAAACCCTTGATCGGCACAGGCTGGGTATTTTTGACGCGTTTCTGCCCCGAGGGCACCAATCCGGCCCCGAGAACGCCTCAGCTGTCACAGGGATCACACCAGTCACAGGGTCCGGCGTTTCGGGTCACGCCGACTCCACGTGCGGCGTGTCGACGGCCCGGACCAGTCGCAGGGGTGGCACCAGCCCGCCCTCCGCGAGCAGGTCGAGTGCCTCTCGCTCGTCGTCGTCGAACGTCAGCTCGGGTGGCGGGCCGAGCAGGACGGTGACCACGCAGTCGTGGCAGTGCAGCCCGCGGACCTCGCAGGTGTCGCAGTCGATTCTCGTGCTCATGCAGACGACGGTGACAGGGACCACCGACAGTGGGTCGTCAGCGGCTCATGAGCGCGATCAGCGCGTCCGGGTCGACGACCCGGGCCCCGTCGCGGGCGACGTCCTCGGCGACCGCCCGGTCGGCGGTGACGACCACCACGACTCGCCCCGCGGGCTCGACGGCGACCAGGTCGCGGACGACGTCGTCCGCGATCACGCCGCGCGGGCTGTAGAGCACCCGGACGCCGCGCGGTGCGACGACCGGCGGGCGGTGGTCGGTCTCGGCGGCGTCGAAGACCAGCGTGGTGTCGGCGCCGGTTCGTGCCACGAGCGCGGCCAGTCCGCCGGCGAGCCGGTTGCGCTGCGCCTCGAGCGACGAGCTCGGCCAGGCCCGCTTGCTGACGTTGTAGCCGTCGACGACGAGCCGCGACCGGGGCATCGCGAGCAGCTGCTCGAGGAGGGCCGGGTTGCCCGCGTCGAGCGCGCCGGCAGCGCTCGTCGTACGCGACCCGGACGCCGCGACCTCGGCCTCCACGCGGTCGGCCGGCGCGCCCTCGACGGTGGGCAGCGCGAGCTCGCGCCGCAGCCCCGAGGCGGCGTCGATGACCGTGTCGAGCAGCAGCTTCGCCCGCAGCGTGACCTCGTCGCGGTCGGACCGCGCGACCCGACGCGCCTGGGTCTCCTCGGCTTCGCGGCGCTCGACCTCGGCGCGGAGCCGGCGGTTCTCCTTCTCCAGGTTCGTGACGCGGTCCTCGACCTGGCCACGCAGGGTGGTGAGCTCCTCGGTCGCCCGCTCGGCCTGGGCGCGGGCCTCCCGCTCGGCCGCGCGGGCCTCACCGACCTTGCGCCGCAACGAGGTGTGCTCGGCCTTGTGCTCGTCGGCGCGGGCCCGCTGCGCCTCGCGCAGCTCGCGGACGGCCTGCTCGGCCTCGGCCAGGCGGGAGCGCAGCCGGGTGAGCTCGCGCTCGCGATCGTCGCCGGCGCCCTCCGCGACCCGCTCGACGCGGCCGGCGAGCAGCTCGTCCCACCCGTCCGGGCGGACCAGCCACAGGCGGGCAGCCACCGACGCGTCGTCCCCGTCGTCGGGCTCCGGCCGGGCGGCCACCTGCACGCCGACCCGCTCGCGCAGCTCGTCGTCGTCGAGCGCCGCGACGATCGCGCTCGCCCCGAGGCGGGCGCGGCGGGCCGGGGCGAACGACGCGACCCGTCGTACGGCGGCCGGCAGCGACGGCACGTCCGGCAGCACCTCCGCCGTCTGCGCGACGACGCGGGTGCGGACCGGCTCGGGAAGCCCGGCCAGGGCCAGGGGCTCGGGGGTGGACACGACGACTCCGTCAGCTCGTCTCGAGTGGTGTCTCGAGGGGTGCAGCGTCGTGCCGGTCGACGACCTCGATGGCGTCGGAGCGCCCGCACCAGCGGCAGGTGACCTGCTCGACCGACTCGGCGAGCAGCCGAGTCTCCTCGACCCGGTGGTCGCCGGCGAGGTCGAAGTGCCAGAACTCGGTGGTGCGGCGGGTGCTGGTCACGTCGAAGCGGGTCAGGTTGCCGCAGGCGCCGCAGCGCCACCGCTGCCCGGCGTCGGGGATCGTCACGGACATCGCACACCTCCTGCCCCACGAGATCAGCGTGGTGCCCCACCCTACGGTGGGTGCCCCGCGCGCCGCCGCCGGATTGTCGGTGGCCGCATCTAGCGTCGCGGACATGACCACCAGGCAGGCCGCCTCCGGCAGCCGGAGCGATGCGACGGGCTGGGAGGCCCAGCGCAGCTTCGACGAGCTCGGCCGCCCGCTGCGTGACATCACGTTCTGCGTGGTCGACCTCGAGACCACCGGCGGGTCCGCCGAGGGCGGCTCGATGATCACCGAGATCGGCGCGGTGAAGGTGCGCGGCGGCGAGCTCCTCGGCGAGTTCCAGACCCTGGTCAACCCCCGCGCCGAGATCCCGGCGTTCATCGCGGTCCTCACCGGCATCACCAACGGCATGGTCGCCGACGCCCCGTCGATCGAGTCGGCGCTCCCGGCGTTCCTCGAGTTCGCGGCCGGCTGCGTGCTCGTCGCCCACAACGCGCCCTTCGACGTCGGCTTCCTGCGCTACTTCGCCGAGCAGCAGGGCCGGCCGTGGCCGACCTTCGAGGTCCTCGACACGGCGCGCCTGGCCCGCCGGGTGATCACCCGCGACGACGCGCCCAACTGCAAGCTGTCCTCGCTCGCGAAGGTGTTCGGCTCCACGACGACGCCCAACCACCGGGCGCTCCAGGACGCCCGGGCCACCGTCGACGTGCTGCACGGCCTCATGGAGCGCCTCGGCGGGCTCGGCGTGCACACGCTCGAGGAGCTCCAGACGTTCTCGTCGCGGGTCACCACCGCGCAGCGCCGCAAGCGCCACCTCGCCGAGGGCCTCCCCCACGCCCCGGGCGTCTACCTCTTCCGCGACGAGCGCGAGCGGGTGCTCTACGTCGGCACGTCCCGCGACCTGCGCACCCGGGTCCGCTCCTACTTCACCGCCTCGGAGACCCGGTCCCGGATGGGCGAGATGGTCGGCATCGCGAGCGCGGTCGACGGCATCGAGTGCGCGACCTCGCTGGAGGCCGAGGTCCGCGAGCTGCGGCTGATCGCCGAGCACAAGCCTCGCTACAACCGGCGCTCCCGCTTCCCCGAGAAGGTCCACTTCATCAAGCTGACCCGCGAGGCGTGGCCGCGGCTGTCCATGGTGCGCCGCGTGCTCGACGACGACGCCGACTACCTCGGCCCGTTCTCGTCGAAGAAGGCCGCCGAGAAGTGCCTCGCCGCGCTCCACGACACGTTCCCGATCCGGCAGTGCTCCGACCGGCTGCCCAAGGCCGCCACCAAGTCCGCCTGTGTCCTGGCCGAGATGGGCCGGTGCCTGTCCCCGTGCGACGGCAGCGTCGACGAGACGGCGTACGCCGCCGTGGTGCGCCAGCTGCGCGACTCGCTGCTCCGGCGGCCCGACGAGGTGGTCGAGGCGATCAACGCGCGGATGACCGAGCTGGCCGACGACGAGCGGTTCGAGGAGGCGGGCGTGCACCGCGACCGGCTCGCCGCCTTCGTGCGGGCGGCCGCCCGCTCCCAGCGGCTCGCCGCGCTCACGCGGTGCCCCGAAGTGGTCGCGGCGCGCCGCGAGGACGACGGCCGGTGGGCGGTCCACGTGGTTCGCCACGGCCGGCTGGCGGCCGCCGGCGTGATCCCGTCGGGGGCCGACGCCCACGCCTATGTCGCCACGCTGCGGCAGTCCGCCGAGACGGTCCGCCCCGGACCCGGCCCGGTGCCGTCCGCCACCGCCGAGGAGACCGAGAAGGTGCTGCGCTGGCTGGAGTCGCCCGGTATCCGCCTGGTCGACGTCGACGGCGAGTGGACCTGCCCGGTGGCCGGCGCGACCCGCCACCTCGCCGTGCACGACGCGGTCAACCAGTCCCGGCTGTCGCTGGTGCCCTTCGCGGAGCGTCGCGGGCTCACCACGGTCCACCAACCGGCCAGATGAGCGAGGACGCGTCAGCGGACTCGCTGATGGTGGTCGAGCGAGCCGCGCGACCGAGCCTGCGAGGTCGCGACTGGCGTGTCGAGGCCCGGCCCCGGCCGAGTAGTGTCCGTCCCGTGATCACCGCCATCGTCTTCGTCAAGGCCGACGTCGCCCGCATCCCGGAGGTGGCCGAGGCCATCGCCGCGCTCGACGGCGTGAGCGAGGTCTACTCGGTGACCGGCCAGATCGACCTGATCGCGCTGGTGCGCGTGCGCAACCACGACGACGTCGCGTCCGTGGTCGCCGAGCGCCTCAACAAGGTGCCCGGCGTCACCGCCACCGAGACGCACATCGCGTTCCGCACCTACTCACGCCACGACCTCGAGTCGGCGTTCTCGCTCGGCCTGGACTGACGCGTGTCGTGGCTCGACGCCATCGGGTGGGTCGGCAGCGGGCTGCTCGTCTTCTCGCTGCTCCAGGCGCGCGTGCTCCGGTTCCGCGCGCTCAACCTCGTCGCCTGCCTGGTGCTGGTGTTCTTCAACGCGATGATCGGCGTGTGGCCGATGGTCGCGATGAACGTCGTGCTGGCGGGCATCAACATCTACTTCATCGTCCGCCTGCTCGGCGAGCGCCATGACGAGCGGGCGTTCGACGTGCTCGAGGTCGGACCGAACGACGACTACCTCCGCCACGTGCTGCGCGTGCACGGCGCGGACATCCTGAGGTTCCAGCCCGACTTCCTGTGGGACCCCGACCCCGACGCCGACCACGCGTTCATCGTGATGCACGGCGACGAGACCGTCGGCGTGGTGCTGGTGCACCGCGAAGGCGACGTCGCGCAGGTCTGCCTCGACTACGTCACGCCGAAGTACCGCGACTTCACGCCGGGCGAGTTCGTGTGGCGGCGCAGCGGCCTCCTCAACGACCTCGGGGTCCGAACGGTGGCCACGCCCCCCGGCATGGTCGGCGCCTACTACGACCGGGTCGGGTTCCGCCGCTCCGGCGACCAGTTCGTCCTCGACCTCTGACGGTCAACGTGCGCTGGCGGCCACCCAGCGGTCCAGGGTCGCCTTGGCGGCCCCGGAGTCGATCGCCTCGCGGGCCCGGTCGATGGCGGCGGCGAGGGCCTCGGCGGGCTCGGCCGTCGGGTCGTCGTGGACCGCGAGTGCCGCACCGGCGTTGAGCAGTACGGCGTCGCGCACCGCGCCGGCCTCACCCTCGAGCAGGCGGCGTACGACGCCCGCGTTGTGCGCCGCGCCGCCACCGCGCAGCGCCTCGGTGGTGCCGCGCGGGAGGCCGAGGTCGGCCGGGTCGACGACCGACTCGCTCACCTCACCGGCGTGCACGCGCCACACCCGCGAGGTGGTCGTGGTCGTGAGCTCGTCGAGCCCGTCGTCACCACGGAAGACCCACGCGTCGACGCCGCGGCCGGCGAAGACGCCCGCCATCACCGGCGCGAGCCGGACGTCGGCGCAGCCGATCGCCTGGGAGCCGGCGCGGGCCGGGTTGGTGAGCGGGCCGAGCAGGTTGAACGTCGTACCGATGCCGAGCTCGCGCCGGGCCACGGCCGCGTGCCGCATGGCGGGGTGGAAGGTCGCCGCGAAGCAGAACGTGATGCCCGCCTCCTCGGCCACGGCCGCCACCCGCTGCGGCGCGAGGTCGAGCCGGATGCCGAGCTGCTCGAGGACGTCGGCCGAGCCGGACTGCGAGGAGGCCGAGCGGTTGCCGTGCTTGACCACGCGGGCGCCCGCGCCGGCCGCGACGATCGCGGCCATCGTCGAGATGTTGACCGACATCGAGCGATCGCCGCCGGTGCCGACGACGTCGAGCAGGCGGCCCGGGATGCTGAGCGGGGTGGCGACGGCGTACATCGCCTCGACGAGCCCGAGCACCTCCTCGGCCGTCTCACCCTTCGCGCGCAGGGCCACGGCGAAGCCGGCGACCTGCACGGGCGTGGCCTCGCCGGAGAGCATCTCCCGCATCGCCCACGCGGTCTGCTCCGCGCTGAGGTCGGAGCCGGCGACCAGGGCGCCGAGGACCTCCGGCCACCTGGTCACGTCGTGGCGGGCACGTGGGAGCGCAGCAGCGAGACGACCGTCTCTGCGAGCTGGATCGGGTCCAGCGGGTGGGGTACGGCGGCCTCGGCCCGCGACCAGGTGGCCAGCCACGCGTCCTGCGGGCGGCCGGTGAGCACCAGCACCGGCGGGCACTGGTAGATCTCGTCCTTGAGCTGCTTGGCGATGCCCATCCCGCCCGCGGGGACGGCCTCGCCGTCGAGGATCGCGAGGTCGATGCCGCCGGCGTCCATGTTCTGGATCACGACCGGCTCGGTCGCCACCTCGACGTACTCGAGCTCCGGAAGGTCCGGGTGCGGCCGGCGGCCGAGGGCGAGGATGACCTGCTGGCGGGTGTTCACGTCGTCGCTGTAGACCAGCACCCGCAGCGGGGTGGTCCGTGAGGTCGAGTCGGTCACGCCGCGGACTCTACCGCTCGGGGTCGGTCGCGCGAGCGGCTGCCGCCCGTTCGCGCGCCTCGAGCCGGTCGAGGCGCCGATCCTCGCGCTCGGCCTCCTTCATCGACTGGCGGACCCACTGGACGAACAGCACCCCGAAGAGCACGAGCGCGATCAGGTCGCCGGAGCCCCACAGGATGCCGCCGGCGAGGTGCTGGTCGTCGGCCGGGTCGGGCAGCCACGCCCCCATCGGCCCGTCGTGGAGGCCCGCGTAGTGCTCGCCCGCGATGACCTCCTCCTGGCCCATGATCGTGACGCCGAGGAAGGCGTGGAACGGCAGCGTCAGGACGACCAGCAGCATCCGGAACGGGTAGCTCACCTTCCCCGGCACCGGGTCCACGCCGACGATCGGCCAGAAGAAGAGGCAGCCCACCAGCACCAGGTGCAGGTGCATGGTCTCGTGGAGGTACGTCGACTCGAGCGTCGCGGGGTACCAGCCGCTGTAGTAGAGGACCCACGGCGACGTGATGTAGAGCAGCAGCGTCAGCGGCGGGAACGACAGCACCTTGGCGACCCGCGAGTGCAGGACGGCGAGGAGCCACCGGCGCGGCCGGCCGGGGAGCGTGCGGAGCGCCAGCGTCACCGGGGCGCCCAGCGCGAGGGCCATCGGCACCAGCATCGACAGCACCATGTGCTGCACCATGTGCACGCTGATCAGGGTCTCGTCGTACGCCCCCAGCCCGGAGGCGGTCGCGAAGTAGAAGAGACCCATGCCGACCGGCACGAACGCGATGGTCCGGCCGACCGGCCAGCGGTCCCCGCGGCGGCGGAGCGCGACCACTCCCCAGATGTAGAGACCGGCGATCCAGACGGTCAGGATGAACGCGACCGGCTGCAGCGACCACCCGGTGAGGACGGTCCCGAGGGTGAAGCGGGGAAGGTCGGCACCGGCGTCCAGCACGGTCCCGACGGCGGGGATGAGCACGTTGTGAACTTTATGACGGCGAAACGCAGGGGGTCGGGGTGCCCTCCCCGAGCGGTCACGACATAATGACGACCGTGGCGACAGCAACAGCGATTCCGGCCTCCCGTCTGCACGGGCACCACGACCGCCCGAGCATGGTCTCGGTGGGCACGATCATCTGGCTCTCGAGCGAGCTGATGTTCTTCGCGGCCCTGTTCGCGTCGTACTTCACGATCCGGGCCGTCAGTCCCGACCTGTGGGCCGAGAACACCGAGATGCTGAACGTCCCGTTCGCCTCGATCAACACCACGATCCTGGTGCTTTCCTCCCTCACCTGCCAGCTCGGCGTGTTCGCCGCCGAGCGCGGCCAGGTCGGCCGCACCGGGTCGGTGTTCAACGTGAAGGGCTGGGGCCTGCGTGAGTGGTTCATCCTCACGTACGTCATGGGTGCGGTCTTCATCGCCGGCCAGGCCACCGAGTACGCCGCGCTCGTGGCCGAGGGCATGACGATCCAGGACTCGGCCTACGGCACGATGTTCTACCTCACCACCGGCTTCCACGGCCTCCACGTGACCGGCGGACTGATCGCGTTCCTCTTCGTGCTCGGCCGCACCTACGTCGCCCGGAAGTTCACCCACGAGCAGGCGGTCAGCGCCATCGTCGTGTCCTACTACTGGCACTTCGTCGACGTGGTGTGGATCGGGCTCTTCGCCACCATCTACCTCGTCAAGTAGCCCCGAGAAGACCTACCAACGCAAGGACCTGATGTGCGTCTCCTGAATCGATCCGCTGGTCGACTCTCGCGGCACCGCCGTGGCCCGCTGGCGGGCATGCTCGTCATCATCGCGGGCCTGCTGCTGTCCGGTGGCATCTTCACCGCCGTCGTCAACACCACCGCCCAGGCCGACGAGACCGCCTCCAGCGAGGAGCTCGTCGCCCAGGGTCGTGACCTCTTCCTGGTCAGCTGCGCCTTCTGCCACGGCCAGAACGGCGAGGGCGTCAGCACCGAGAACGGCAACCAGCTCGGTCCGTCGCTGGTCGGCGTCGGCGCCGCGGCCGTCGACTTCCAGGTCGCCACCGGCCGCATGCCGATGGCCCAGCCCGGCGCGCAGGCGGAGACGAAGCCCGAGACCTTCAACGAGGAGGAGACCGCCGCGCTCGCGGCGTACGTCGCCACCCTCGGCCCCGGTCCGGCGATCCCGGACGAGTCCGACTACAGCCTCGAGGGCCTCAGCGACGAGGAGCGTCAGGCGGCGATCTCCCGCGGTGGCCAGATCTTCCTCACCAACTGCACCGCCTGCCACAACTTCGAGGGCTCCGGCGGCGCCATGCCGCGCGGCGGCTACGCGCCCGCCCTCCACGAGACCGAGGCCAGGCACATCTACGAGGCGCTGCTGACCGGTCCGCAGAACATGCCGAACTTCGCCAACGGCAACCTCTCGCCGGAGGAGAAGCGCGACGTCATCGCGTACCTCTACTCGCTCCGCGAGATGCCCGACTACGGCGGGTTCGGCCTCGGCGGTCTCGGCCCCGTGCCCGAGGGCATGGCCGCGTGGCTCCTCGGCATCGGCCTCTGCGTGGGAGCCGCGGTCTGGATCGCTGCCCACACGACCCGCTCGAACAAGAAGAAGGTGGACGCGTGAGCCACGTCGACAGCCACGTCGAGCCCGTGGACGACAACCTCCCCGAGCGCGACGACCTCTACACCAACCCGGGCCTCCACGAGCACGAGTGGCGCCCGACCGATGTCGACCCGAAGGCCGAGAAGCGCGCCGAGCGCCAGGTCGCCGCCCTGTTCGGGCTGTCGGCGATCTGCACGGTGCTCTTCATCGTCTCCTACTTCGCGATCGACGCCGATGACACCTTCGGTGGCCTCGGTGCCCAGAACCTCGCCTTCGGCCTGAGCCTGGCCGGTGCGCTGCTCTTCATCGGCATCGGCATCATCCAGTGGGCCCGCAAGCTGATGGCCGACCAGGAGATCGTCGAGTACCGCCACCCGGCCGCCTCCTCCGACGAGGACCGCGCCGCGACGCTCGAGGCGCTCAGCACCGGCCTGGCGGAGTCCGGCATCGGCCGGCGCCCGCTCGTGCGCAACTCGCTGCTCGGCGCGGCCGGCCTGGTCGGCCTCACCGCGATCGTCCCGCTGTGGGATCTCGGCCCGACCAACGCCAAGGTGACGGAGAACCCGCCGTTCCCCGGCTCGGGCCTCGAGAACACCATCTGGGAAGAGGGCATGCGCGTCGTCCGCGACGTCGTGGGCACCCCCATCAAGCCGAGCGACCTCCAGATCGGCGACCTCGTGAACGCCGAGCCCGACGGGCTCTTCCACAGCCCCGAGGACGGCGAGCCGCTCGAGGGCATCGCGCTGCAGGTCGGCAAGTCCAAGGGCGCGGTCGTGCTCGTCCGCATGGAGCCCGACGAGATCATCCCCGGCGCGGGCCGGGAGAACTGGTCCGTCGACGGCATCGTCTGCTACTCGAAGATCTGCACCCACGTCGGCTGCCCGATCTCGCTGTACGAGCGCACCACCCACCACCTGCTCTGCCCCTGCCACCAGTCGACCTTCGATCTGGCCGACTCGGCCAAGGTCGTCTTCGGTCCGGCCGCGCGGCCGCTGCCGCAGCTGCCGCTCGCCGTGGACGGCGAGGGATACTTGATCGCGCAGAGCGACTTCACCGAACCCGTCGGTCCGAGCTTCTGGGAGCGTGGCTGATCATGGACACCAGCAAGGTCGCCAACAGCAACAGGACGACCGCGGCAACGGCTGGCAAGCCCAACCGTGCCGGCGCCGTCGCCACGTGGGCCGACGAGCGTCTCGGCCTCGCCACGCTCGCCAAGAAGAACCTGCGCAAGGTCTTCCCGGACCACTGGTCCTTCATGCTCGGCGAGATCGCGCTGTGGAGCTTCGTCGTCCTGCTGCTCACGGGCGTCTTCCTGACCCTGTGGTTCACGCCGAGCATGGGCGAGGTCCAGTACAACGGCAGCTACGAGCAGCTGCGCGGCATCCACATGTCGGAGGCCTTCGCCTCGAGCCTGCGGATCTCCTTCGACGTACGCGGTGGTCTGCTCATGCGGCAGATGCACCACTGGTCCGCGATGCTCTTCATCGCCGCGATGATGATCCACCTGCTCCGGGTGTTCTTCACCGGCGCGCACCGCAAGCCGCGCGAGCTCAACTGGGTCATCGGCTGCCTGCTGCTGCTCCTGGGCACGCTCGAGGGCTTCACCGGCTACTCGCTCCCCGACGACCTGCTCTCCGGCACCGGCATCCGCGCCGCGGACGGCTTCATCAAGGCCACCCCGGTCGTCGGCACCTACATGTCGTTCCTGCTGTTCGGCGGCGAGTTCCCGGGTGAGTCGATCATCCCGCGCCTCTACATCGTGCACGTGCTGCTGATCCCGGGCCTGCTGCTCGCGCTGATCGCGGCCCACATGCTGCTGCTCGTCTACCACAAGCACACCCAGTGGCCTGGTCCCGGCCGCACCGAGAAGAACGTCGTCGGCTACCCGATGCTCCCGGTGTACGCCGCCAAGGCCGGTGGCTTCTTCTTCATCGTCTTCGGCGTGACCGCCCTCCTCGGCGGCCTGCTGTCGATCAACCCGGTGTGGAAGTACGGCCCCTACGACCCGTCCAAGGTGACCGCCGGCTCCCAGCCGGACTGGTACATGGGCTGGCCGGACGGCGCGCTGCGCATCATGCCCGGAATCGAGACCCACATCTGGGGCGTCACGATCTCGTGGAACGTCATGCTCCCGATCCTCGTGCTGCCGATGCTGATGTTCACGATCCTGCTGCTGCTGCCGTTCCTGGAGGCCTGGATCACGGGCGACAAGCGCGAGCACCACCTGCTCCAGCGCCCGCGCAACGCGCCGACCCGCACGGCCCTCATGGTCGCGCTGATGACGATGTACGGCCTCTTCTGGGCGGCCGGCGGCAACGACATCATCGCCATCAAGCTGCACGCGTCGATCAACCAGATCACGTACTTCCTGCGAGGTGCGGTCGTGATCGGCCCGATCATCGCGTTCATCGTGACCCGCCGGTGGTGCATCTCGCTGCAGCGCAAGGACAACGAGACGCTGCTGCACGGCTACGAGACCGGCATCATCATGCGCTCCCCCGAGGGCGGCTACTCCGAGCGGCACCTGCCGCTGCCCGAGTCGAAGGCGTACACGCTCGCGGCCCGCGACCGCGACCCGGTCATCAACGGCCTCCAGGCCGGCGCGGACGCCAACGGCGTACCCGCTCCGGGCAAGGGCCGCCTGGCCGCGCTCCGGCACCGGATCCGCACGATGTGGTACTCCGACAACGTGCAGAAGCCGACCCGCGAGGAGCTCGAGCACGGCCACCACCACGCCGAGCACGAGCACGAGCTCCAGGAGTCGATGGAGGGCCACGCGGCCGACGGCCACCAGTTCGACGGCCACCACCTCGTGGACGACGAGTCGCTCCGGCACTGACCGGCACCTCACCGAGGCCGCCCACTCCCCCACGGGAGTCGGGCGGCCTCGTTCATTTCCCGGTGCCTCACGTCGGGCGGCGTCGGGCCCGGGACGCCTCAGCGCTGGAGCGCGGCGATGACGTCCTTGCTGTGCGTCAGCGGAACCCGGCTCCCCTCGAGCTCGATGCGGGAGCCCGTCGCCGTGTCGATCAGCTCGAGGATCCGCACGTTCACGCGTTGGTGGACCTCGACGTCGAGACCGTCGCGAGGGACGCGGAACACCAGCGCTCCGGCGTCCCCGTGGCGGGTCGGCGAGTCGAACCCGTAGACGTGCGTCGCGGTCACGCCGACCAGCAGCGTTCCCGGCAGGCCGGTGGCCGCGTCGTGGGCATGTGCTCCCGCGAGCGAGCCCCCGGTCGTCGCGACCGCGTCGCCGAGGCCACCCAGCGACCCGCCGACGCTGTCGCCGATGATCCCGCCGACGAACATGCTGCCGGTGTGCCCGCGCGGCATGAACTGGCCCGCGGCGACCACCGTCTCGGCGTCGCCGAGGCCCCGGAGCGCAGCCTCGATCATCTCGACCATCTGCTCTTCGGCCATGCCCGCCATCGTGACTTCCCGGCGGGCGCTTCCGCTTCCGCCACAGTGGGGATGTCGAGGCGGCCGCCAGCGAGCCCGCTGGCGCGTCCTCGCTCAGCTCAGCGCGGAGCCCTGGCGGTACTCGGCGTAGGAGGCATTCCAGTCGCCATACCCGTTGTCGAGGGTCATCGGCTTGTCGGTGCCGGTGTACTCGACGACGTCGCCGCGGCGGGACATGGCGTAGAGCCAGCCGGCGTTCTCGGTGCTCAGGCCGGTGCAGCCGTGGGAGACGTTGGCGTTGCCCTGCGAGGCGACCGACCATGGGGCGGCGTGGATGAACTCGCCGGAGTAGGTCACCCGCATCGCCCACTTGACGTCGTCGATGTCGTAGAACTCGGGGTTGTCCCGGCCGATGCCGACCGTCTCGGAGTTCATCCGCTTCTCGTCGAACTTCTCGATGATCACCTTCACGCCCGACCGGGTCGTGAAGGCCGGCTGCTCCCCGGTCGTGATCGGGATGGTGCGCAGCAGCCGCCCGTTGCTGAAGACCTTCATCTGGTGGGTCTGGGCGTTGACCTTGTAGATGTTCGCGTCGCCGATGTGGAAGTCGAGCTCGCGGCTCTCCTGGCCGTAGACGCCGTTGCCGGCCGGGATGCTGTTCACGTCGACATCGACGTGGACGTCGGTGCCGGCCTGCCAGTAGGTCTTCGGCCGCCAGTGCGCCTCGTTGTCGCTCAGCCAGTGCCAGGAGCCCGGCTGCGCGGGCGTGGCGGTGACCTTCATGTGCGTCTCGAAGGCCGCCTTGTCGGTGACCGGGACGTCGAAGCTGACGATCACCGGCATGCCGACGCCGACGGTCTCGCCGGCCAGCGGAGCGACGGAGGGGTAGGTCTGCTCGTCGAGGGTGAGGTCCTGGGTCGAGAACTTCACCTTGCGCGTGACCTGCTCGCCGGCCTGGTCCTTCCCGGTCGTCGTCAGCAGGTACGTCGTACCGGGCTCGAGCCGCCCCGTCGCGCGCCAGGTGGCGCCGTCGGGTGCGACCTCGCCCTCGACCTTGCCGGCGGCCGACGTCGCGGCCACGGAGGTGATCGTGCCGCCGGTGGCGGTCACGGAGACGTCGGCGTCCAGGGGGACGTCGGTGGCGGCGCGACCGAGGCTGGAGGTGACCTTGAACGGCGGCACCTCGGGCGTCGGCTCGGCGGACGAGGACTCGCCGTCGTTGACCGCGGAGGCACCCGGTACGTCGTCGGCGTTGCACGCCGACAGGCCGCCTGCGAGCAGCAGCAACGCCACGGCGCCGGACAGGCGCGTGCGACTGACGAACATGGACTCCCCCGGGAACTGGCGGTCTACGAACGCCGTCCAGAGTAACCGGCGGGACGACGTGCGCCGATTCGGCGCGACGTCATCCCCCCGACGAGCTCAGTGAGCGTGGACACCCCGGTAGTACTCGAAGATCCAGCCGGAGAGTGCCAGGGCGCCGATGACCACACCGATGATGAACAGCCACCAGGCACCGATGGCGATGCCGTAGACGCACACGGCGAGCGTCAGGGCGCACCACAGCGGCCACCAGGAGTACGGCGGAAAGAAGCCCAGCTCGCCCGCGCCGTCGGCGATCTCGCCGTCCTTGCGGTCCTCGGGACGCGGGTCCATGCGCTTGGCGTGGAACCCGAGGTAGAGCGTCACCATCGCCGACAGCAGCGTCGTCATCGTGAGCGCGGAGGTGCCGGTCCAGTCGTAGGTGATGAACCAGTACGCCGGGCTGACCAGCACGAAGAAGATCGTGCAGATCGCGAAGATCCAGGCCTCGGACTTCATCAGGCGTTGTCCTCCGGGTTGTCGTTGCGATCGCGCAGCATCTCCTCGCGACCCTCCATGTCGGGAGCGTCAGCGGGGCCGCCGACCCGGGCCATCTCGTTGTCCTCCAGCTCGATCGCGGCCACCTCAGGGTGGTGCAGGTCGAACGCCGGCGACTCCGAGCGGATCCGCGGGATGGAGACGAAGTTGTGGCGCGGCGGCGGGCAGCTGGTGGCCCACTCGAGCGACCGACCCCAGCCCCACGGGTCGTCGACCTGGACCAGCGGGGCCCGGCGCGACACGTAGACGTTGTAGAGGAACGGCAGGGTCGAGGCGCCCAGCAGGAAGGCGAAGATCGTCGAGATCTGGTTCATCTCGGTCCAGCCGTCCTTGGGCAGGTAGTCGGCGTAGCGACGCGGCATGCCCTCGACGCCGATCCAGTGCTGGATCAGGAACGTCCCGTGGAAGCCCACGAACAGCAGCCAGAAGTGCAGCTTGCCGAGGCGCTCGTCGAGCATCCGGCCGGTCATCTTCGGCCACCAGAAGTAGAAGCCCGCGAACATCGCGAACACGACGGTGCCGAAGACGACGTAGTGGAAGTGCGCGACCACGAAGTAGGAGTCGGACACGTGGAAGTCCAGCGGCGGGCTGGCCAGGATGATGCCGGTCAGGCCACCGAAGAGGAACGTCGTGAGGAAGCCGACCGACCACAGCATCGGGGTGTCGAAGGACAGGGATCCGCCCCACATCGTCCCGATCCAGTTGAAGAACTTCACTCCTGTTGGCACGGCGATCAGGAACGTCATGCCGGAGAAGAACGGCAGGTCCACGGCGCCGGTGACGAACATGTGGTGCGCCCACACGGCGACCGAGAGGATCGCGATGCCGAGGGTCGCGCCGACGAGGCCGATGTAGCCGAAGATCGGCTTGCGGCTGAAGACCGGCAGGATCTCGGTCACGATGCCGAAGAACGGCAGCGCGATGATGTAGACCTCGGGGTGCCCGAAGAACCAGAACAGGTGCTGCCACAGGATCGCGCCGCCGTGGGCGGTGTCGAAGACGTGGGCACCGAGCTGGCGGTCGGCCTCGAGCGAGAGCAGCGCGCCGGCGAGCACCGGGAACGCGATCAGCACCAGGAGGCTGGTGACCAGCGTGTTCCAGACGAAGATCGGCATCCGGAACATCGTCATGCCGGGCGCGCGCATGCAGATGATCGTGGTGATGAAGTTGACCGCGCCGAGGATGGTGCCGAGACCGGCCATCCAGAGGCCCATGATCCAGAGGTCACCACCGACACCCGGCGAACGCACGGCGTCCGACAGCGGGGTGTAGGCGAACCAGCCGAAGTCGGCGGCACCCTGCGGGGTGAGGAAGCCGGAGGCCGCGATGATGCCGCCGAACAGGAACAGCCAGTAGCTGAACATGTTCAGGCGCGGGAACGCCACGTCGGGCGACCCGATCTGCAGCGGCATCACGACGTTGCCGAAGCCGAAGAACAGCGGCGTCGCGAACAGCAGCAGCATGATCGTGCCGTGCATGGTGAAGAGCTGGTTGTAGAGCTCGTCGTTGACGACCTGCATGCCCGGGTAGGCGAGCTCGGAGCGGATCAGCATGGCCATCAGGCCGCCGATCAGGAACCACGCGAACGACGTGACGAGGTACATCTTGCCGATCAGCTTGTGATCGGTCGTCGTCAGCATCCGCGCGACCAGCTCGCCGAGCGGTCGGCGCGGCGTCTCGATGGCGCCGGTGGGCTGTGCGGACGTGGCGGTCACTCCGCCCCCTCCTCGGACTCGTCGCCGGACTCGAGTCCGGCCTGGGTGCGGGCAAAGTCGCCGCCGAGCAGCGGCAGCTCCGAGGTCGCGCCTGCGTCCTCGAGGCTCTGCACGAAGGCGTCGTAGTCACCCTCGGACACGACCCGGACGTTGAAGAGCATCCGCGAGTGGTAGACGCCGCAGAGCTCGTAGCACTTGCCGGAGTAGGTACCGATCTCGGTCGGGGTGATCGCGTAGTGGTTCACGCGACCGGGGATGACGTCCATCTTCATGAGGAAGGCGGGGACGCCGAAGTCGTGGATGACGTCGGGCGAGTGCAGGTTGAAGCGCGTGGTCCGGTCGACCGGGAGCACCAGGGTCGGGATGTTCGAGCCGGTGCCGGAGACGTGGGCGTACGACGTGTACGGGAAGACGTCGTCGGCGGCGTCGTCGTTGGCGCTGTCGTCCATCTCGCCGATGCCGTAGTTGAAGGTCCAGGTCCACTGCTGGCCGACGACCTCGATGGTGTTGTCGACCGGGCGGTCGTCGTCGAGGACGAAGTTCTGGGTCTCGACGGTCTTCGCGAAGAAGACGATCACCATGATGACCGGGACGATCGTGTAGAGGATCTCGAGGGGCAGGTTGTAGCGGGTCTGCACCGGGATCTCGTCGTCGCTGCGCCGGCGGTACTTGACGATCGCGTAGAAGATCAGGCCCCACACGACGATGCCGGTGATCCAAGCGGCGATCCACGCGCCCTGCCACAGGCTGAGGATGCGCTCACCCTGCACGGACGCGGGGTCCGGCATCGCGAAGCGCTCCCACTCACCCCTGCTCTCGGCAGAACAGCCGCTCACCACCAGAACGGCGATGCCCACGGCCGCCAAGGCGGTCACGCGACGGACGGTCACCGTCTTCCCGGCAGAACGCCTGGGGAGTTGCAGACCCACGAACGAGCCTCTCTCTCATCGATCACGGATACGTCGAACACTAGCGGAATCGCACCCCGGTCGAGCCGGAGGGGTGCCGGTAGGTTGAAGGTGTGAGAAAAGCCGCGGCGTACCTGGACTCCGCGTCCTCGGAGCCGCTGCATCCAGCCGCCCGCGAAACCCTGGTGGCCGCCTACGACCGGGGGTACGCCGACCCTCGTCGGCTGCACGGCCCGGGTCGCGACGCCCGTCTGCTGCTCGACAACGCGCGCGCCGTCGTGGCCGAGTGCCTGGCCGTCCGGCCCGACGAGGTCACGTTCACGTCGTCGGGCACCGACGCGGTCCATCGGGGGCTGCTGGGACTTCGCCGCAGTGGAGCCGTCGCCCACAGCGCCGTCGAGCACTCATCGGTCGCCCACGCGGCGTCCTGGGCCGGCGATGCCGTCGAGCTGCCCGTCGACACCCTCGGCAGGGTGGACCCGACGGCGGTCCCGCCGGACGCGGGCGTCGTGGCGGTGCAGAGCGCCAACCACGAGGTCGGCACGCTGCAGCCCCTGTCGGCGCTGACGGCGGCCACGCCGCTCTTCGTCGACGCCTGCGCGTCGATGGGCCGGCTCCCGCTCCCGGACCGCTGGGACGCGGTCGCCGGCTCGGCGCACAAGTGGGGCGGGCCCGCGGGCGTCGGCGTGCTCGTCGTGCGCAAGGGCGCCCGCTGGGTCAACCCGTTCCCCGGAGACGACCGCATCGACGAGCGGGCCGGCGGCTTCGAGAACGTGCCGGCCGCGCTCGCCGCGGCCGCCGCGCTCCGGGCAGTCGTCGAGGAGCGGGACGAGCTGAACGCCCGGCAGTTCGCGCTCGTCGACCGGATCCGGGCGGCGGCGGCGCAGGTCCCCGACGTCGAGGTGGTGGGCGACCCGGTCGACCGGCTCCCCCACCTCGTCACCTTCTCCTGCCTGTACGTCGACGGCGAGGCCCTGGTCACCGAGCTCGACAAGAGGGGGTACGGCGTGGCCAGCGGCTCCGCGTGCACCGCCTCGACGCTCACCCCGAGCCGGGTGCTCGAGGCGATGGGCGTGCTCACCCACGGCAACGTGCGCGTCTCGCTCACCCGCGACACCACCGAGGCGGACGTCGACGGCTTCCTCGCCGCGCTCCCCGAGGTCGTCCGCGACATCCGCGCCGAGGCGGGGATGTAGATGGACGGCGCGATGGAGGTCGACCTCGAGCTCGACTGTCGCGGACTGCTCTGCCCGGTGCCGGTCATCCGGCTCGGCAAGAGGTACGCCGAGGTGCCGGTCGGCGGCCTGGTCGGCGTCGTCGCGACCGATGTGGCCGCGCGCACCGACGTGCCCGCCTGGTGCCGCATGCGCGGCCAGGAGTACGTCGGGGAGGACGCCGCCCCGGACGGCACGCCGCGCTACGTCGTGCGCCGGCTCAGCTGACGGAGGCGACGAGGCCCTCGAGGCCGACGTCGGCATCCTCCAGGAGCGCCACGTCGAGAGTCTGCCCGACCAGGGCGCGCAGGTGGTCGGTGCTGTCCCACTCGTTGAGGTGCATGCCGCCGAGGACCCGACCCTCGTCGTGCCACAGCACCACCGCCTGCCGAGCGCCCAGGTCGCCGCGCACCACGACGTGGTCGAGATGCTCGCGCGGCACGTGGCCGACGTACTCCACGCCGAGGTCGTACTGGTCGGTGAAGAAGTACGGCGTGCGGTCGTAGGCCGTCTCCGCGCCGAGCATGTTGCGCGCCGCCGCCCTGCCCTGCTCGATCGCGTTGTCCCAGTGCTCGACGCGCAGCCGCCCGAGCCGCGGGTGGTCGTGCGCGGCGATGTCGCCGGCGGCGTAGACGTCGGGGCGCGAGCTGCGCAGGGTCGCGTCGACGAGCACTCCACCGTCCACGTCCAGGCCGCCCGACCTGGCCAGCCCGAGGCGCGGAATCGCCCCGACTGCCACGAGGACGAGGTCGGCGGGCACCGGACTGGTGCCCTCGAACGTCGTGCCCGGGCGGAGGTCGACGCCGTGCTCGCGGTGCAGGTCGGCGAACGCGGACCCGACCCGCTCCCCCAGGACCCCCAGCAGGGGCTGGGCCTGCGGCTCGACCAGCGTCACCTCGCACCCGGCGTTCCGGGCCGCGGCGGCGACCTCGAGACCGATCCAGCCGCCGCCGACGATGGTGAGCCGGGGCCGCTCGAGCAGGGCCGCCCGCAGCGCCACGGAGTCGTCCCGGGTGCGCAGGTACGCCGCCGGCACGCCCTCCACCTCGAGCCGTCGCGGCTCGGAGCCCGTGGCGAGCAGCAGGCGCTCGAAGCCGACCTCGCCGGACGGCGTCACCACCACGCGGCGGTCGGTGTCGATCCGGCTCACGTCAGCGCCCGTCCGCACGTCGATGTCGCGCCCGGCGTACCACTCGGCGTCGTGCAGCTCGGTCGCCTCGATGTCCTTGTCGCCGAGCAGCACGTCCTTCGAGAGCGGCGGCCGGTCGTAGGGCAGGTGCTCCTCGGCGCCCAGGAGCACCACGTGCCCGTCGTACCCCTGCTCGCGAAGCTCCTCCACGGCGGCGTTGCCCGCGAGCCCCGCACCGACGACGACCATGCTCATGCGTCCAGCCTCCCCGCGGCCCGGTCGCCGGTCAACGCGATCCGAGGATCTTGGCCTGCGACCGACCGCGGGCGAGCAGCGCGAGCGCGACCGCGGCGACCAGGAGGCCGAAGTCGCGGAGCGCGATGTCGTAGTACTCCCCCATGCTGACCAGGTTCACGATGATGCCGGCGAGCCAGGCGGCGACCAGCAGCCCACCCCACTTCGGCGTCACCAGGACGACGAGGCCGGCGACGATCTCGATCGCGCCGACCAGCAGCATCGCGTCGTGCGCGTCGCCCGGGACCAGGTCGTTCACCCAGGGCGCCAGGTAGGCCTCCCAGTCGTCGGTCAGGACGCCGACGAACTTGTCGAGGCCGAACAGGATCGGGGCCGCCACGAAGACGGAGCGCAGCAGCAGGAACGCCAGCTCGGTGTAGTTCGTCGTGTGGTCAGCCGTCGCCTCCGACGGCCGGTGGTGCAGGGCGCTCATGACTCCTCCAATGTCTAAAAACAACTTTCTTAGACGTTAGAACCATGGCACCATTACGTCAAGCATCTTCTCCGCTAGAAGGACGTGACCAGTGGACCTCGGCTCCCGGGCCGCCAGCGTCGGCGCGCTGGCGGACCCCACGCGGCGGGCGCTCTACGAGTACGTCGTGGCGCGACCGGGGCTCGTCGGCCGGGAGGAGGCGGCCCGGGCGCTCGACCTCCCCCTGCACACCGTGAAGTTCCACCTCGACCGCCTGGTCGACGCCGGGCTGCTCACGACGGACTACCAGCGCCTCGGCGGCCGCACGGGGCCGGGTGCGGGCCGACCGAGCAAGCTCTATCGGCGCTCCGAGGAGGAGATCGGGGTCTCGCTGCCGACGCGGACCTACGACCTGGTCGGACACATCCTCGCCGCCGGCGTCGAGCGGGCGTCGTCGGGCGAGTCGCTGGAGACCGCGCTCGACGAGGCCGCGACGGAGTCCGGTCGAGCGATCGGCGCGTCGGCGGACGGGGACGACGTCGAGGAGTTCACCCGCGTGCTCGCCGAGCAGGGCTTCGAGCCGCGGGTCGACGGCGACACCGTGCTGCTCGCCAACTGCCCGTTCGACGCGCTCGCGCGGCAGCACACGGCCCTGGTGTGCGGGCTCAACCGCTCCTTCGTGCAGGGGGTCGCCGACGCGGCCGGCTGCGACGTGCGCGCGCGCCTCGAGCCCGAGCCCGGGCAGTGCTGCGTGAAGGGGCAGATCGGCTGACGGCGGGTCCGCTCAGCCGATCGCGCTGAGGTGCTTCTCGATCTCGCCGGCGGCCTCGCCGCCGTAGGAGTGCTCGACACGGGCGAGGAACTGGGCCGGGGTGAAGGCGTACTCCTGCGTGCCGACCGTCTCGACGACGTACGCCGCGAGCACGCAGCCCACCTGGGCGGCCCGCTCGAGGCCGAGGTCCCAGGCCAGCGCGGCGAGGAAGCCCGCGCGGAAGGCGTCGCCGACGCCGGTCGGCTCGACCGCCGTGACGTCTCGGGCGGCCGGGAGCACGATCGGCTCTGCGTCGCGGCTGGTCACGCGGACGCCGTCCTTGCCGAGCGTGGTCACCTGGACGCCGACCCGGTCGAGGACCTCGTCGGCCGACCAGCCGGTCTTCTGCTCGATCATGTGCGACTCGTACTCGTTGGAGAACAGGATCGCCGCGCCGTCGATGAGGCTGCGGATCAGCTCGCCGTCGCTGAACGCGAGCTGCTGGCTCGGGTCGGCGATGAACGCGTAGCCGCGCTGCCGGCACTCCTCGGTGTGCCGGAGCATGCCGTCGGGGTCGTCGGCGCCGATGAGGACGTAGTCCGGGTGGCCGACGCGGTCGACGACCGGGCCGAGCTCGAGGAGGCGGGCCTCGCTCATCGCGCCCGGGTAGAACGACGCGATCTGGGCGCCGGTCGGGTCGGTGGTGCACACGAAGCGCGCCGTGTGCTGGGTGTCGGAGATCCGCACGTGCGAGCAGTTGACGTTGTGCCGCTCGAGCCACGAGCGGTAGTCCGCGAAGTCCTCACCGGCCGCGCCGACGAGGACCGGCCGCAGGCCGAGCTGGCCGAGGCCGAAGCACATGTTCGCCGCCACGCCACCGCGCCGGATCTCGAGATCCTGGACGAGGAACGAGAGCGAGATCTTGTCCAGCTGCTCCACGACCAGTGAGTCGCGGAACTTGCCCTGGAAGGTCATCAGGTGGTCGGTGGCGATGGAGCCGGCGATCAGCAAAGACACGACACGGAAGACTACCTGTCGGTACCGCTACGGGTACCAATCAGTAGCGCCTACCGTCGACGCATGAGCGAGCGGAGCGAGCGAATCATCCAGGACAGCGCGACCTGTGCCTCATGCGCGCACGGAGCGAAGCGAGTACGCGCATGAGTGGCCAGCGACTCGCCTACGACGACCTCTCGAGCCCCGCCGAGATGAGCGCCGACTGCGCCGCCGTGCAGGCCGCGCTGACCCGCCCGCTGACCGCGGCCGCCCGCGATCTGTCGCGCGAGCAGGCCAAGCGCGGCGAGATCGAGGTCCCCGAGGCGGCCGCCCGCCTCGCGCGGGCGATCTACGGCGACGCCTGAGCCACCCGAACACGGCGAAGCCCCCATCCGACCGGATCGGATGGGGGCTTCGTCGTCAGTTGAGGTTGCTTGCCAGCTCACCGGGTCTCGACACGACGCTTCAGGGCCTTCGCAGGCTCAGTCCCTGTCGGCTTGCTCCTTGCGTTGAGCCTGTCGAAACGACCACCAACATCGAGTCCGCTGGCGCGTCCTCGATCAGTGGAAGGAATCACCGCAGGCGCAGGAGCCCGTCGCGTTGGGGTTGTCGATCGTGAAGCCCTGCTTCTCGATCGAGTCGACGAAGTCGATCATCGCGCCGTTGAGGTAGGGGACGCTCATCCGGTCGACGACGACGGACACGCCGTCGAAGTCGGTGACGACGTCACCGTCGAGGCTGCGCTCGTCGAAGAAGAGCTGGTAACGGAGACCGGAGCACCCGCCGGGCTGCACCGAGATGCGCAGCGACAGGTCGTCACGGCCCTCCTGCTCGAGGAGGCTCTTCACCTTGCCGGCGGCCACCGGGCTCAGGTTGATGGAGTCGGTGCGGCGCTCGGTGGTGGTCTCGACCTGCTCGGTCATGGGCGGTTCTCCCGAAGTCGATGGAAGGGTCTTACTCGCTCAATGGTCGCACACGGACGGTTATTCCGAAGACTCGCGACCCCACGTGCGCGCCACCCGCTCCGCGAGCGCCGCGAGCGCGCCCGCGGGGTCGGCGAAGGCCTGCTGCTCCCCGACGGTGTCCACGAGGGAGTACGCCGACTCGACACCCAGCGCCCGCATCTCCCGAGAGCCGACGTGCACCTGCCCGGCCAGCACCACGCACGGTCGCAGGGCGGTCCCAGCCACCTCGGCCACGCCGTACGGCACCTTGCCGCCGCGGCTGGAGTAGTCGAACGCGCCCTCGCCGGTGAGCACGAGGTCCGCTGCGCGGGCCCGCTCGGACAGTCGCAGCGCGTCCGCGACGACGCCGATGCCCGGCTCGCGGGTGGCGCCGAGGAGCAGCAGCGCAAAGCCGAGCCCGCCCGCGGCGCCGGCTCCCTCGGCGAGCGCGACCTTGCGGTCGGTCGCGGCCGCCAGCTCCTGGAGCCAGCCGTCGAGCACGGGCAGCCGGTCCTCGGGGACGCCCTTCTGCGGGCCGAAGACCTTCGTCGCGCCGAAGAGCCCGGTCAGCGGGTTGTCGACGTCGGAGGCCGCGACCAGCTCCACCGCCACGCTCGGCACGTCGACCCGGGTCACGCCGGCGAGGCCCGCCGCGCCCTGGTCGAGCGGGCGGTCCGCGGTGGCGCCCAGGGCGGCCAGCAGCCCGGCTCCCCCGTCGTTGGTGCCGCTGCCGCCGAGCCCGACGACGATCCGCCCCGCGCCGGCGTCGACGGCCGCGCGCAGCAGCTCGCCCACGCCGTACGTCGTGGCCTCCTCGGGTCGCTCGCCCCCGGTCAGGTGCAGGCCGCACGCCTGCGCGCTCTCGACGTACGCCGTGACCCCGTCGTCGGTGGAGTGCAGCAGCAGCGTCGCCGGCGTCGGCTCACCGTGCGGGCCGCGCACGGTCACCGCGAGCAGGTCGCCACCGAGCGCCGCGTGCAGCACGTCGACGAAGCCCGGACCGCCGTCGGCCATGGGCGCGAGGTCGATCTCGTCGTCCGGCGCCCGCCGGCGCCAGCCGGCGGCGATGGCGTCGGCGGCCTCGACCGCCGTGAGCGTGCCGGCGAACTTGTCGGGGGCCACCAGAATCCGCATGCGCCCATCCTTCCGCACTCGATAGCGTCGCCGGCGATGAGCGACCTCGTGATCCGGCCGATGACCGTCGACGACGTCCCCGCGGCGGAGCGGGTGAGCGACGAGGGCTTCTTCGAGCTCGACACCCGGATGCGCCGCAGCAGCGGCCCCGCGCCGGAGCGTCGCTCCGACGCCCACCGCGCGGTCTGGATCGAGCGGACCCGACACTTCGTGACGACCGACCCGGGCGGCTGCTGGGTCGCCGAGGACGGCGGCGGCATCGTCGGCATGGCGACGTCCTTCCGGCGCGAGACGCTGTGGTGCCTCGCGACGTACGCCGTGCTGCCCGGCCGGCAGGGCCGGGGCATCGGCAAGCCGCTGCTGGCGGCCGCGCTCGACCACGGCCGCGCCTGCACCCGCGGCATGCTGTCGGCGTCCGCCGACACCAAGGCGGTGCGGATCTACCACCAGGTCGGGTTCGACCTGCACCCCCAGATGCACCTCACCGGCACCGTGGACCGGTCGACGCTGCTGGCGGTCGAGAAGGTCCGCGAGGGCAGCGCGGGCGACATCGACCTGATGGACTCGCTCGACCGCGGTACCCGCGGGGCCGGCCACGGGCCCGACCACGAGCTGATGCTGCGGACCTGGCGGCTGCTGGTCTCGGACACCACGACGGGCTCCGGCTACGCCTACCTCGACGAGCGCGGCCGGCTCGCCCTGCTGGCCGCGTCCAACCGGCGTACGGCGAGCCGGCTGCTCTGGGCCGCGCTCGCGGAGGGGCCGGAGCAGACGACCGTGGGGCACGTCACCGGCGCGAACCAGTGGGTCCTCGACGTGTGCGTCGCCGCCGGGCTCGAGCTGCACCAGGAGGGATATCTCGGGCTGCGCGGGATGAAGCCGCCCGCGCCGTACGTTCACAACGGTGCGCTGCTCTGACCCGAGTCCGGACCAAATTAGGATGGCCCCATGACGACCGTGGACCTCCCGCTCCTCCCCCTGGGTCGCGGGACCGACCCCAACAGCGAGCGGGGCGTCGACTGCCCCGGCGACCTGCCCCCGGCGTCCGACCCCGACCTGGTGGCCCGGGCCCGCGCCGCCAAGGACGCGCTCGGCGACAAGGTGTTCGTGCTCGGCCACCACTACCAGCGCGACGAGGTCATCCAGTTCGCCGACGTCACCGGCGACTCGTTCAAGCTCGCGCGCGACGCCGCGGCGCGGCCGGACGCCGAGTACATCGTCTTCTGCGGCGTACACTTCATGGCCGAGTCGGCGGACATCCTGACCGGCCCCGGCCAGCAGGTGGTCCTCCCCGACCTCGCGGCCGGCTGCTCGATGGCCGACATGGCGCGGCTGACCCAGGTCGAGATGGCGTGGGAGGCGATGACCGCCGCGGGCATCGCCGACTCCGTCGTACCGGTCACCTACATGAACTCCTCCGCCGACATCAAGGCGTTCTGCGGCCGCAACGGCGGTGTTGTCTGCACCTCGAGCAACGCCGAGGTGGCTCTCGGGTGGGCGTTCGAGCAGAAGCCCGACGCGAAGGTGCTCTTCCTCCCCGACCAGCACCTCGGCCGCAACACGGCGGTGCTGCAGATGGGCTACACGCTCGACGACTGCGTGGTCTGGGACCCGCACCGCCCCCACGGCGGGCTCACCGACGAGCAGCTGCGCGACGCGAGGATGATCCTCTGGAAGGGCCACTGCTCCGTGCACGGCCGGTTCTCCCCCGACGTCGTCGACGACCTGCGTGCAGAGATCCCGGGCATCAACATCCTGGTGCACCCCGAGTGCCGCCACGAGGTCGTGCTCAAGGCCGACCTGGTCGGCTCGACCGAGTTCATCATCAAGACGATCGAGGCGGCGCCGGCCGGGTCGAGCTGGGCGATCGGCACCGAGCTCAACCTCGTGAAGCGACTCGCGGCCGCGCACCCCGACAAGCGGATCGTCTTCCTCGACAAGACCGTCTGCTACTGCTCGACGATGAACCGCATCGACCTGCCCCACCTCGTCTGGGCGCTGGAGTCGCTGGTCGCCGGCACGGTCGTCAACCGGATCGAGGTCGACCCCGAGACCGAGAAGTGGGCGCTGGTCGCGCTCGAGCGGATGCTGGCGCTGCCGGGCAAGACCGCCAAGGACTGACCCTCGACCCTCAGCCCTCGGGCAGCTCGAACCAGGCGCAGGTCCCGCCGTACGCCGCGTCGGTGAGTCCGATCCGGCCGCCGTGCGCCTCGATGATGCGTCGGCAGGTCGAGAGGCCGATGCCGGAGCCCTCGACCTTCTCGTCGATCCGGGCGAGCGGCTGGAAGACGCGCTCGCGCTGGTCCTCCGGGATGCCAGGGCCGCGGTCGCAGATCTCGATGCGCCAGCGGTCCCGGGTCAGCATGCCGTCGACCTCGATGTACGGCGGCTGCCCGGGCAGGGTGAACTTCGCGGCGTTCGCGACGAGGTTCTGCAGCACGGCTCGCAGCTGCACCGCGTCGCCCGTGACCGTGGGGAGGTCTCCCCGGACCACGGTCGCGTCCCGCAGCGGGACGGCCAGGTCCTCGACGACGTGCCCGAGCATCGCGCCGAGGTCGACCGGACCGCGCTGCAGCTCGCCGCCGACGCGCGCGAACTTCAGCAGGTCGTCGATCAGTGACTGCATGCGGTCGGACCCGCCGATCGCCCGCCGTACCAGGAACCCCATGTCACCGTCGCCGTCGAGCTCCTCGTCGAGCATCTTCAGCGACATCGAGACCGCGGTCAGCGGGTTGCGCAGGTCGTGGCTCACCTGGCCGGCGAACGCCGCGAGCTGCTCGTTGGAGCGCTCGAGCTCGCGGGTCCGCAGCTCCAGCTCCAGCAGGTCGACGACCCGGTCGGCCAGGCCGACGAGCGCGTGCTCCTGCTGGTCGGTGAGGGTGCGCGGCTGCTCGTCGAAGACGCACAGCGTGCCGATCACCACGCCGTCGGGCGTCCGCAGCTGGTGGGTCGCGTAGAACCGCACCTGGCCGATCTCGCCGGTGACGAACGGGTTGTCGGCGAAGCGCGGGTCCCGGCTGGCGTCCGGCACGATGATCGGTGCGATCTCGTCGAGCACCGACGCGCACATCGAGTCCTCCCGGCGGCAGACCGAGGCGTCGAAGCCGTGCGTGGCGATCTGGTGCTGCTCGGTGTCGGTGATCAGGTTGATGGTCGCCATCGGCACCCGGGCGACCTGCGCCGCGATCTCGACCAGGGCCAGCAGGTCGGACCGCGGCGGGTCGACCAGCACGCGGTAGCGCCCGATCTCGGCAACACGACGCTCGTCCTGGACAGCGGTCGTCACGATCGATGGCCCCCCATGGCTCGTCGGGTCGGGGGCAGGCTAGTACGCCGCCTTCCCCTCGACCAGCATCTCAGCGGCTCGGCGCCTGCCCGCCACCGGGGAACCCTCCCGACGGCACCATGACGTTGCCGCCCCCCGGGCCGCCGGACCCGAAGCGGAACGTCGTGGCCTCCTCGTCGCCGGTCGGGAGCGCCTCGGCGAGGTCGGCGAGCACCACCTCGTCGCCCGCGGCCACCCCGTCCTCGATCTCGACCCGGGTGGCGCCGGTGACGCCGGTCGTGACCGGGGTCGGCGTGGCCACGCCGTCGTCGAGCACGAGCACGGTGCCGTCGGAGACCGCCGACGCCGGCACGGTGACGACGTCGGACGCCTGCCCCGTCACGACCGCGACCGAGGCCGTCAGCCCGGTCGCGATGTCGAGGTGCTTGCGCTTCAGCGTGACGGTCACGGCGTACGTCCCTTCGTCGTCCGGGATCGAGCTGACCTGGGTGACGGTGCCGGCGAGCTCCTTCTCGGCTCCCGCGGGCGTCGCCGAGGCGGCCTGGCCGACCTCGAGCTCCTGCACCTGGGTGCTGGTCGCAGCGACCTGGACCGTGGTGGTGCCCTGCGAGACCAGCACGAAGACATCGGTGCCGGCCGCGATCGAGTCGCCCTCGTCAGCGTCGACTGCGACCACCTTGCCGGCGAACGGCGCCTTCACGGTCGCCGTCGCCAGCTCCTGCTGGGCCGCGACGAGGTCTGCCTTCGCCTGGTCGATCGACGCCTGGTCGTGCGCGAGGGTCGCCGCGGTGACCGTGCCACCGGGGGTCGTCACGTCGGCGACGAGCACGATCGCGGCCTCCCCGGAGGTCGACGTGGCCGAGGCCGGGTCCGCAGTGGTCGACCCGGCCGCCGAGAGCGTGGCGACCAGCGCGTCGAGCGCGGCCTGGAGCGCCTGCTGGTCGGTGGAGACCTGCTGCTGGGCGGCCTGCACCGCGGCCAGCGCATCGGCGCACGCCTGGCTCGTGACGTCGACGCAGGCGGCCTGCTGGGCGACCAGCGCCTGCTGCGCCGCGGCCAGCGACGCCGAGACGGTCGACTGGGCATCGACCACGGCCCGCTGCTGCTCGGCCAGCGTCGCGAGCGCGTCGTCGCCCATCCCCCCGTCCTCGTCGGGCTCGACGTCGGGTTCCTGCGTCGGCGAGTCCGACGGTTCCGAGGGGGTCTCCGGGGTCGTCGGTGCCTGGGGAGTCTGCGGGGTCTGGGACGTCCCGGACGCGTCGGGCCCGGACTCCGAGTCCGTCCCCGGGGCCGACTCCGAGACCGCCTCGGTCTGCGCGGCGATGTCGGACTCGAGCTGGGCCCTGGCCGCAGCCAGGGTGGCGCGGGCCTGCTGCACCGCCTTGCGCAGGGACTCGTCGTCGAGGGTGCCCAGGGTCTGCCCGGCCTTCACCCGGTCGCCGGCCCGGACGGACACCGTCTTGACCGTGCCGGACGTGGCGAAGGCGAGGTCGGCCCGCCCGGCCGGCTCGACCGTGCCGCTCAGGTCCAGGGTCTGCTGGACGTCGCCGGTGGCCGCGCGAACCGTGCGGTACGTCGTGTCGTCGGCCTGCGCGGCGTACCCCGCCCAGCCGGCGCCGACGACGGCGAGCGTGGCGACGCCGGCGATCGCGCTGCGCGGGATCCTCACGCGTCACCCCCGGCGGCACCGCGCATCCCGAGGGCGAAGCCGCCGGTGCACTCGCCGTCGACGGGCTGCGACACGCTGATCGTGTCCGCGGTGACCGCGCCGGTGTCGTCGCTCTCGCCGCGGGCGGTGACGCAGGCACCGACCTGCACCGCGCTGGACTTCGCCGCCGCGGTGGTGGTGTAGGTCGTCGCGTCGTCGACGGAGACGTCCACCTCGGTGGTCTCATCGCTCCCCGGGTCGGTCGTGCTCACCGTGAAGCCGTCGGCGGAGACCGCGGTGACCTCGCCGACCGTGCCGAAGCCGCCGGGCCGCCCGCCGCCGGGCATGTCGGACGGCATGTCGGTCGGCAGGTCGGACGGCAGGTCGGTCGGCATCCCCTCGGGCCGCTCGCCGCCGGGGCCGCCGGGGCCACCGGCACCACCGAAGCCGCAGCCGCCGTCGTCCGTCGCCTCGGTCACCCGCACCGTGGCGGCGGTGACCTCGGTCGCGTCCTCGGCGGTCTCGTCACCGGTCGTGACCAGCACGCAGCTGCCGACGGCGACGTCGTCGAGAGTGCCGTCGACCTGCTCGGTGAACGCCGTGTCCTCGGTCCAGGTCACCGCGACCTGGCCGCTCTGCTGGCTCTGCACCTGGGCGGTGGTGCCGGACACCGCGGCGACCTCTCCGGAGGCGCCGGGGAAGCCGCCGCGGGCAGGCATTCCACCGGCGGGGGCGCCCTGGCTCGATCCGGCGTCGGAGCCGGAGTCGGAAGCGGACGAGTCCCCGCCGCAGGCAGCGAGCGTCGCGACGAGCAGCACCGACGAGGCGGTGGCGAGGGTGAGGCGGGTCAGGGTCATGGCAGAGCCTTTCGTGAGGGAGCGGAGGGAGGAGGTTCACTCACTGCGCAGGGCGTCGATGGGCGTCAGGCGGGCGGCGCGGCTCGCCGGGTAGACCCCGAAGCCGACGCCCAGGGCGAGGGAGGTGAGCAGCGCGGCGGTGACCGCGAGCGCCGAGAGGGTGACGGGCTGGTCGATCAGCGGCGGCAGCACCCACGAGCCGACGACGCCGAGCAGCAGACCCACGATCCCGCCGGCCAGGCCGAGCATCGAGGCCTCGACGAGGAACTGTCGACCGATCACCCGCGGTGTCGCGCCGAGCGCCTTCCGCAGGCCGATCTCGCGGATCCGCTCGGTGACGGAGACCAGCATGATGTTCATGACCCCGACGCCGCCGACCAGCAGCGAGATCGCGGCGATGCCGGTGAGCAGCACGGTGAGCGTCTTGTTGGTGGAGTTCGCGGTCTCGACCAGCGACTCCTGCGTCGAGATGCTGAAGTCCGCCTCGGCGGTCGTCACGCCGTGCCGGGTGGCGAGCAGGGACTCGACCTCCTGGTACGCCGCGCTCAGCGTCGCCTGAGACTCCGCCTCGACGTAGATCGTGGAGACCGAGCTGGAAGTCGACCCGGTCAGCGCCTTGGCCGTGCTGATCGGCAGGATCGCCTGGTCGTCCTCCGAGCTGCCGGAGTCCGAGGCACCGCTGGAGTCGAGCACGCCGATCACCGTCAGCTGCTGGCCGGCGACCGTGACGGTCTGCCCGACCGGGCTGCCGACGGAGAAGAGCTCGCTCGCCGTGTCGGGGCCGAGCACGACGACGTTCGCGCCGGAGGCGATCTCGTCGCCGGTGAAGAAGCGGCCGGAGGTCAGCGTCCGCGCCCGGACGTCGAGCCACGAGGTCGTGGTGCCGACCAGCGACGTCGTCCAGTTGGTCTCCCCCGCCGTCACGGAGGCGGAGGACGACGTGGTCGGCGCGACCCGGCGTACGTCGGGAGCGGCGGTGTCGTCGCCGATCGCGGTCGCGTCCTCGAGGGTCAGGGTGGTGGCGGACCCGAAGCCGCCGCGCATCCCGCCGGAGTCGGTGGTGCTGCCCGGGGAGACGATGAGCAGGTTGCTGCCCAGCGCGTCGATCTCGTCGCTGACCTGCTTCTGGGCGCCCTGGCCGAACCCCACGGTGAGGATCACCGACGCGATGCCGATGACGATGCCGAGCATCGTCAGCAGGGAGCGCATCCGGTGCGCGCGGACGGCCTCGGCGCCGGCGCGGAAGGTCTCGATCCAGTTCACGCCAGCGCCCCCGTCCGCGCGGTCGGCGTGTCCGAGACGATCTGTCCGTCGCTGATGACCAGGTTGCGGCCGGCGCGGGCGGCAACGTCCTTCTCGTGCGTGATCAGCACGATGGTGCGGCCGGCGTCGTGGAGCTCGTCCAGGAGGCCCAGCACGTCGGCGGTCGACCGTGAGTCGAGGTTGCCGGTCGGCTCGTCGGCCAGGATCATCGCGGGCTCGGTGACCAGCGCCCGGGCGACGGCCACGCGCTGCTGCTGGCCACCGGAGAGCTCGCCGGGGCGGTTCTCGGTGCGGTCGCCGAGGCCGACGCGCTCGAGCGCGGCGACCGCCCGCTCGCGCCGCAGGTGCCGGGGCACCCCGGCGTACACCAGCGGCAGCTCGACGTTGCGCCAGGCGGGGAGGCTGGCGAGCAGGTTGAACTGCTGGAAGACGAACCCGATGCGGCGGTTGCGCACCTCGGCGAGCTGGGCCTCCGACATCGCCGACACGTCTTCGCCCGCGAGCAGGTAGCTGCCGACGGTCGGGTTGTCGAGGCAGCCGAGGATGTTCATGAGCGTCGACTTGCCCGACCCGGACGGGCCGACGACCGCGACGTACTCGCTCTCGGCGATCGTCGTGTCGATCCCGCACAGCGCCTCGAACTCGAGGCTGCCCGTGCGGTAGGTCTTGCGGATCCCGTCGAGCCGGATGATGGGCGTGCTCACTGGGCCGGGCCCTCCATCATCGTCGGAGGCTCGAAGCCCTCGGGCAGCTGGCCGCCGCCGGGGAAGCCCTGCTGCCCGCCCTCGTCGCCCTCGCCGCCACCACCGGGGAGGCGCTGGAAGCCCGGGATGACGACGGTGTCGCCCTCCGCCAGGCCCGAGAGGACCTCGGTGGTCATGCCGTAGGCCTCGCCGGTCTCGACCTCGACCTTCTGCTCCTCCCCGTCGACGACCTTGGTGGCGTACGTCGTGCCGTCTTCGGTCGTGAGCGCGCGGCTGTTGACGGTGAGGACGTCGTCGCGCTGCTCGACGATGATCGTGGCCGTGGCCGACACCCCGGCGTACAGGTCCTTCTGCTTGCCGGTGACGGCGATCGTCACCGGGAAGACGGCCGCGCCGCTGTCGTTGGTCTGGGCGACCAGGCCGACCTCCTCGACGGTGCCGTACACCGTGTCGGTCACGCCGGTGACGGCGATCTCGGCCTGGAGGCCCTTCTTCAGCGAGTCGACGTCGGCGGCCGCGACGGTCGCGTCCACGACGTACGTGCCGGAGGCGACGATCGAGATCGTGCCGTCGGAGGTGTCCGTGCCGGTGTTGGTGTCCTCGGTGCCGCCGGTCGCGCCGGACCCGACGGTGTCGCCCTTGCCGAGTCCCACCGACGTGACCGTGCCCCTGATGGAGGCGCGCAGGGTGGCGTCCGCGACCGCCTGCCGCGCATCGTTGAGCGCCGCGCGGGCGGAGACGATCGCGGCCTGGTCGCTCGCGAGCTGCACGTCGCTGGCGCCGGCGTCCTCGTCGTCGTCGAGCTGCGCGAGCGCGGCGTCGTACGACGACTGCGCGGCGCGGCGGGTCGCGACCAGCGCGTCGTCGTCGATGACGGCCAGGACGTCGCCCTTGCGGACCTTGTCGCCCTCCGAGACTGCGACGCGGGTGACCGTGCCGGACGCGGCGAACGCCTCGTCGGCGGTCGTGCTCGCGGCCACGGTGCCGTCTGCGGTGACGGTGTCGCGCACCGTCTCGGTGGACACGGTCGCGGTGGTGCTGGATGCGGCCTCGGAGCTGTCGCGGATCAACAGCCAGGCGCCGGTGCTCGCGACCGCGACGAGCACCACGAGGGCACCGGCCAGCAGGATCCGCGAGCGGCGACGGGCGGGCAGTCGCACGGTGGTCCCTCTCGACGTGGGTCGATGCGGGACCGGTCGGTCCCACGGGAAGGACCCTGCCGAGCCGGGCTGTGCCGGTGCTGGGGTCGACCTGTGCGCCGGCTGTGGGACCTACACGCCGGGTGCGCCCCAGACGGCGAGCCAGCGGCCGAGGTCCTGCTCCATCGGGAGCTCGCCGGCGAGGGTGTCGCGCAGCTGGATCTCGAGCAGGTTGTCGCGCTGGCGGTCGGTCGTGCCCGCCTGCGGTGCGAACGGGTAGAACGTGCCCTGCTTGTAGAGGTAGACGAGACCGACCCGCCGGCCGTCGGCGCCCTCGAACGGGATCAGGGAGCACAGCAGCCCGGGCCCGAAGCCCTGCGCCTCCAGGGAGGTGTTGACGGCGTGCAGGTCCGTGCAGAGGTCGGCGATGTCCGGGTCGTCGCGTACGACGAGCCAGGTGAACCCGAACTCGTCCTGGGTGATCTCGACCTCGGGCTGGTCCGGGTCGGCGTTCAGCAGCTCGACGACCTCGGACTGCACCTGCTGGAAGGCGTTGCCGGTCGCCGCCCGGTAGCAGACCGAGCCCGTGCCGGTCGGGCGCAGCCCCAGGCTGGTCTCGAGCGTGATCGCCGCGCTCGGCACGTGGAAGAGCGCGTCGAGCCGGGGTGCCTTGGGTCGGGAGCGGCCGGTGATGGTGTCCCAGAACCCCATCAGGCGGACCGGTCCAGCTCGGCGCGGATCTTCGCGAGCTGCTCGAGCCGCTGCTCGAGCGTCGGGTGCGTGGAGGTCAGGGTGCTCAGGGAGACGCCCTTGACCGCCGGGGCGATGAAGAACGCGTTCATCGCCTGGGAGGCCCGCAGGTCGCGGTCGGGGATCGTGTTCATCTCACCGGTGATCTTCTGGAGGGCCGAGGCGAGGGCCTCGGGCTTCATGGTGAGGTAGGCGCCTGCCCGGTCGGCCGACAGCTCGCGGTAGCGCGAGAGCAGCTTGAGCAGGAAGAAGCTGACGGCGTACGTGATCAGGCTGACGACGAGCACGACCAGCCAGACCGGGAGCCCGTTGTTGTTGTCGCGACGACCGCCGCCGAAGATGGCGCCGTACTGCGCGCCGCGGGTGAGCCCGGCGGCGATGATGCCCGCCGACGAGGCGACGGTCATGACGAGCACGTCGCGGTGGGCGACGTGGGAGAGCTCGTGGGCGAGCACGCCCTCGAGCTCCTCACCGGTCAGGCGCTTGAGGATGCCGGTGGTGACGACCACGGCGGAGTGGCTCGGCGAGCGGCCGGTCGCGAACGCGTTGGGCAGGTCGGTGTCGGCGATGCCGACCCGGGGCTTCGGCATGTCGGCGAGCACGCACAGGCGGTCGATCATCGCGTGCAGCTCCGGCGCCTGCTCCGGCGTGACCTCGCGGGCGCGCATCGCCTTCATGGCGACCTTGTCGGAGTTGTACCACTGGAACCACACGACGCCGAGACCGATGATCGCGATGATCGGCGCGTACTGCGCCGGCATCACGGCGATCACGACCGCGATGAGCGCGACGAAGAGCGCACCGAGCAGGAAGATCACGGTGGTCATCCGGGCGGTCAGCCCCGGATCGCCGACGAATCGCGTGCGTGCCATGGCCCTATTCTCCGGCACCGCGCAAGCGTTGCGCAGGTGGTTACGCAGGTGGTTGCGCAGTCGTCAGGACTGCTCCCCCTCGGCCTTCTTCTCCGGCGCGGCCTCGAGGATGTCGCCGTTGTCGCCGGACTCGATCGCGCTGGGCTGCCCGCCGGTCTTGCCGGCCTTCAGCGCCGCCAGCTCGGCCTCGACGTCGGACCGCGAGCTCAGGGCGTCGAGCTCGCGAGCGATGTCGTCGCCGCTGTTGCTGGCGGTGACGTCGTCGAGCGCACCCGAGGCGATCAGCTCGTCGATGGCGCCGGCGCGGGCCTGCATCTGCGCGGTCTTGTCCTCAGCACGCTGCACGGCCGCCCCGACGTCGCCGAGCTCGTCGCCGATGCCCGACATCGCCTCGTTGATGCGGGTCTGGGCCTCGGCGGCGGTGTACGTCGCCTTGATGGTCTCCTTGCGGGTGCGGAACGCCTCCACCTTCGCCTGCAGGCGCTGCTGCGCGAGGGTGAGCTTCTCCTCCTCGCCCTGGAGCTGGGCGTGCTGGGTCTTGAGGTCGTTGATCTGCGTGGTCAGCCCGGACTTGCGGGTCAGAGCCTCGCGGGCGAGGTCCTCGCGGTCGACCGCGATCGCCTTCTGGGCCTGGTCCTGCAGCTTGTTCGACTGCTGCTCGAGCTGGTTGATCTGCAGCTCGACGCGCTTGCGGCTGGTGGCGACGTCGGCCACGCCGCGGCGTACCTTGGAGAGCAGCTCCTGCTGCTTCTGGTAGCTGTAGTCGAGGGTCTCGCGCGGGTCCTCGGCGCGGTCGAGCGCCTTGCTCGCCTTCGACTTGAAGATCAGGGTGAAGCGCTGCCAGAGTCCCATTGCTGCGTGGTCCCTCTCCATACGGTCCGGTCTCAGGGCAACCCTAGGCCGTCATGGCAAGCATGTGCGACGCCGCCGGTACTCTGGGAGCACGTTTTTTCGTCCGCGCTCCTCACCACCTCCTCACGACACTGAAGGCCCCGCGTTGTTCCGTCGCAGCAAGTCCGAGCCCGCCCCCGAGCCCACCGAGACCAAGGTCGGCGGCAAGGGTCGCCCCACCCCGACCCGCAAGGAGGCGGAGGCCGCGGCCAAGGCGCGGGCGAAGACGCCCCGCACCCGCAAGGAGCAGGCGGCGGCCCAGCGGGTGGCGCGCTCCGAGTCGAGCAAGTCGATCCGGCAGGCCATGCGCGAGGGCGACGAGCGCTACTTCCCCGCGCGCGACAAGGGCCCGGTGAAGCGCTTCATCCGCGACTTCGTCGACGCCCGCTTCTCGCTCATCGAGCTCGTCATCCCGCTGCTGCTGGTCACGATGATCCTCGGCTACTCCGGCAACGTGACGCTTCGCCAGTGGGGCAACACGCTGCTCCTGCTGATCGTGATCGTCGTCGTCTTCGACATGGTCTGGCTGCGGTTCCGGGTACGCCGCCAGCTGCGGGCCCGGTTCCCCGACGCGAGCCTCAAGGGCACGACGTACTACGCGATCACCCGCGCGATGCAGATGAAGTTCATGCGCCTGCCCAAGGCCCGGGTCAAGATCGGGCAGGCGCTGCCCGAGGACTACAACCGCTGACGTCGCTCAGAAGTCCCGGCGCCGCGGCGACTGGGTCTTCGCCGGGTCGCGCTCGACGACCGGACCGACGACGTCGTCGATCGCCTTCATGGTCGCGGGCTCCAGCGTCACGCCCGACGCCTTGACGTTGTCGGTGACCTGCTCCGGGCGGCTGGCGCCGATGATCGCGGCCGAGACGTTGTCGTTCTGGAGCACCCAGGCGACCGCGAGCTGCGCCATGGTCAGGCCCGCCTCGTCGGCGATCGGCTTGAGCAGCTGCACGCGCTCCAGGACGTCGTCGCGCAGCCAGCGGCTGATCATGCCCGCGCCGCCCTTGTCGTCGGTCGCCCGGCTGCCCTCGGGCACCGGCTGGCCCGGGACGTACTTGCCGGTCAGCACGCCCTGCGCGATCGGCGACCACACGATCTGCCCGATGCCGAGCTCCTCGCTGGTCGGGACGACCTCGTCCTCGATGACCCGCCAGAGCATGGAGTACTGCGGCTGGTTGGACACCAGCGGGATCCGCAGCTCGCGCGCCAGCGAGTGCGCCTCGCGGATCTCCTCCGCACGCCACTCGCTCACGCCGATGTAGAGCGCCTTGCCCTGGCGGACGACGTCGGCGAACGCCTCCATCGTCTCCTCCAGCGGCGTCTCGTGGTCGTACCGGTGCGCCTGGTAGAGGTCGACGTAGTCGGTCTGGAGCCGCTCGAGACTCCCGTTGATCGACTCGTGGATGTGCTTGCGCGACAGGCCGTGGTCGTTGTGCTTGCCCGGCCCGGTCGGCCAGTAGACCTTGGTGAAGATCTCCAGGCCCTCGCGCCGCTCTCCCTTGAGCGCATTGCCGAGCACGGTCTCGGCAGCCGTGTTGGCGTAGACGTCCGCGGTGTCGAACGTCGTGATGCCCTCCTCGAGCGCCTGCCGCACGCACGCCGTCGCAGCGTCCTCCTCGACCTGCGACCCGTGGGTGAGCCAGTTGCCGTACGCGATCTCCGAGATCTTGAGTCCACTGCCACCGAGGTTCCGAGTCTTCATGGGTCCGAATCTAGGGCGTGGCTGGTTGGGGTGGCCCGGTGGGCGGGGGCCGCCGTCGGTTTCCCCGGCCCACCGGGGAAACCGGAACTGTTGGGCCGATACTTCGCCCGGGAACGTCAGGGATTGCCCCGACAGTGAGCCGCTGGTTTCTCCGCCGCGCCGCGGGGCACCTTCTCCAGCGTGCTGATCCCCCTGGTCCCCGACCCGCGCGAGCTGTCGCGGGCCGCGCAGCGCGCGACCCAGTTCGTCGACGACCTCGTCGGGCTGGTGCCGCGCGCGGCGGCGCTGCTGGCCTCGGCGGAGGCGCTGGTCGAGCGCGCCCACCACCTCGTCGACCGGATCGAGGAGACGCGCTCCGCGGCGGCCACGGTCGTCACGCGCACCGACGAGACCCGGGCGCGTGCGGACACCGTCCAGGAGCGGGCCGCAGCCACGGTGGAGGACGTCGACGAGGCGGTACGCCGGGCGACAGCGCTGCTCGCGAGCCTCGAGCCGACCCTGGTGCGGCTGCAGCCGACGCTCGAGCGACTCGCGGAGACGACGGATCCGGAGGAGGTCGACGCGATCGTCGGGCTCGTCGACAGCCTGGGCAACGTCGGTCCCGACGTCCGCGAGCTGCTCGACATCGCCAGCCACCTCAACGACGTGCTCGGCCGGGTGCCCGGGATGAGCCGGCTGCGGAAGCGGGTCGAGGAGAACGGGCGCGACGTGCCTCAGCCGTCGTAGTCGAGCACGACCTCCTCGGAGGTCGGGTGGGCCTGGCAGGTGAGCACGTAGCCGGCCTGGATCTCGTCTGGCTCGAGCGCGTAGTTGGCGTCCATCGCGACGGTCCCCGACACGAGTCGCGCACGGCAGGTGCCGCAGACCCCGCCCTTGCAGGCGAAGGGCAGGTCCGAGCGGACCCGGAGCGCCGCCTCGAGGACGGGCACGTCGTCGGGGCGGAGGTCGAGCGCGGACGAGCGCCCGTCGAGGCGGATGGTCACGCGCGCCGCGCCGTCGGGCGCACCGGCGAGCTCCTCCACCGGAGCGCGCTCGACGGGGTCGGCGTGGAAGAGCTCGCTGTGCACCCGCTCCCCCGGCACCCCCAGCGACTCGAGGGCGCCACGGAGCGAGACGAGCATCTGCTGCGGCCCGCAGAGGAACCAGGCGTCGGCGTCGGCGAGACCGAACGCCGCGACCAGGCGCGACAGCCGCGGGCCGTCGAGCCGACCGGAGAGCAGCTCGACGTCGGAGGTCTCGCGCGAGAGCACGTGCACGACCTGCAGCCGGGTCGGGAAGCGGTCCTTGAGGTCGTGCACCTCGTCGAGGAACATCACCGACCGGTGCGTGCGGTTGGCGTAGACCAGCGTGATCGTCGAGTCGGGCTCGCCCTCGAGGATCGCGGTGACGATCGACAGGATCGGCGTGATCCCCGATCCCGCCGCCACCGCCACAGCGTGCCGCGCCTCTGTCGGGCAGACCGACGTCGTGAACCGCCCGGCCGGCGTCATCACGTCGAGGGTGTCCCCGACCGCGAGCGTCGAGAGCACGCCCGCACTGAAGGCCCCGCCCGGGAGCCGCTTCACCCCGATCCGCAACCGGCCCGACGACGGAGCGGTGCAGATCGAGTAGGAGCGGCGTACGTCGTCGCCGCCGCGGATGTTCAGGTGCTGGCCGGGCGTCCACTCGAACTCGTCCACCAGCGACGGCGGCACCTCGAAGGTGAGGGCGACCGCGTCGTCGGTCAGCTCGTCGATCGCCGCGACCCGCAGCTCGTGGAAGGTGACCACTCAGTGGGCCTTGAAGTGGTCGAACGGCTCCCGGCACGCGCGGCACACCCACAGCGACTTGCACGCGGTCGACCCGAAGCGGCTCGACTCCCGGGTGTCCGGCGACCCGCAGTTCGGGCACCGCACGGCGAGCGGCAGGGCGACCGGCTCGTCGGGAGCGACCGGGCCCGGCGGTGCGATGCCGTACGCCTCGAGCTTGGCGCGCGCGTCGTCGGTCATCCAGTCGGTCGTCCAGGCCGGTGAGAGCACGTACTCCACGTCGACCCGCTGGTAGCCGGCCGCCGTCAGCGCCTCGACCAGGTCCGCGGTGATCGTCTCCATCGCGGGACACCCGGAGTACGTCGGGGTGATCGTGACGTGCACGCGACCCTGGTCGTCCTCGGTGACGTCGCGCAGGATGCCCAGGTCGCCGATCGTCACAACCGGGAGCTCCGGGTCGACCACGTCGGCGGCGATCTTCCACGCCTGGGTGCGCGTCGCGCTCACCACGTCGCCCCCGGGTGGGAGCGGTGCAGGTGCTGCATGTCGGCGAGCAGGTGTCCGAGGTGCTCGGTGTGCAGGCCGCGTCGGCCGCCCCCGATGACCGGCGCGACCTGCGGGACCGCGAGGGTCGCCTCGAGGACGACCCGCTCGATCCGTCCGAGCACCCCGTCTCGCAGCGACGCCGGGTCGACGACCGCGCCGTCGATCGGGGCGAAGAGCTCGTCGACGTACGGCCACTCCGCGTCGAGCGCGTCCTGCATGCGGTCGTGCGACAGCTCCGTGCCGTCGCCGAGCCGCAGGGTCCAGAGCCGGGCGTGGTCGACGTGGTAGGCGACCTCCTTGACCGCCTTCCCCGCGACGCCGGCGAGGGTCCGGTCCGACGACGCGGCGAGCGCGGCGTACAGCTCCGACTGCCACGTCGCGAGCACGAGGAGCCGCGCGATGGTGACCCCGAAGTCCGCCTGCGGCCGCTCGACCAGCCACACGTTGCGGAACTCGCGGTCGTCGCGCAGGTAGGCCAGGTCGTCCTCGGTGCGCCCCGCACCCTCGAGCGTCCCGGCGTAGGTCAGCAGGGCGCGGGCCTGGCCGAGCTGGTCGAGGCCGATGTTCGCGAGCGCGACGTCCTCCTCGAGCTCCGGCGCCCTGCTGATCCACCAGCTCATCCGCTGCGCGGACACCAGGGCGTCGTCGGCGAGCCCGAGGACGTAGTCGACCGGGGTGCTCACAGGTGCTCGACTCCTTCCGGGACGTCGTAGAAGGTCGGGTGCCGGTAGACCTTGTCGCTCGCGGGGTCGAAGAACGCCTCTCGCTCCCCGGGGTCGGAGGCCACGATCGACGACGACGGCACCACCCACAGCGAGACGCCCTCCTGGCGCCGCGTGTAGAGGTCGCGCGCGTTGCGCAGCGCCAGCTCGGCGTCGGGTGCGTGCAGTGACCCGACGTGGACGTGCGAGAGCCCGCGCCGCGAGCGGACGAAGACCTCCCACAGCGGCCAGCCGTTCGTGCCGCTCATGCCACCGCCTCCGCACGCTTCGCGGCGTACGCCGTCGCGGCCTCGCGCACCCAGGCCCCGTCGTCGTGGGCCTTGACCCGGTGCGCCATCCGCTCACGGTTGCAGGGGCCGTTGCCCTTGATCACCTCGGAGAGCTCGGTGAAGTCGACGTCGCCGAAGTCGTAGTGGCCGCGCTCGTCGTTCCACCGGATCTCGCGATCGGGAAGCGTCAGCCCGAGCACCTCCGCCTGCGGCACGGTCATGTCCACGAAGCGCTGCCGCAGGTCGTCGTTGGAGAAGCGCTTGATCCCCCAAGCCATCGACTGGGCAGAGTGCGGCGAGTCGCCGTCGGGCGGGCCGAACATCATCAGCGACGGCCACCAGTAGCGGTCGACGGCGTCCTGGGCCATCGCCTTCTGCGCAGGAGTCCCGTGGCTGAGCGTGTGCAGGATCTCGAAGCCCTGCCGCTGGTGGAAGGACTCCTCCTTGCAGATCCGCACCATCGCGCGGGCGTAGGGCCCGTAGGAGCAGCGGCACAGCGGCACCTGGTTGACGATCGCGGCGCCGTCGACGAGCCAGCCGATGGCGCCGACGTCGGCCCAGGTGAGCGTCGGGTAGTTGAAGATCGAGGAGTACTTCTGTCGGCCGGTGTGCAGCTGGTCGAGCAGGTCGGCCCGGTCGACGCCGAGCGTCTCGGCCGCGGCGTACAGGTAGAGACCGTGCCCCGCCTCGTCCTGCACCTTGGCCATCAGGATGGCCTTGCGGCGCAGCGAGGGTGCCCGGCTGATCCAGTTGCCCTCCGGCTGCATGCCGATGATCTCGGAGTGCGCATGCTGCGCGATCTGGCGCACGAGCGTGCGGCGGTAGCCGTCAGGCATCTCGTCATGTGGCTCGACGCGGCCGTCGTCGGCCAGCAGCTCCTCGAAGGGCACGTGCGGCACGCTACCAGATTTGTTACAGGTGCGAACCGGACGGACGTCGTTCTGTAATAGCACGGCCGGCTGACAGGATGACCACCATGACGAGCCCCACCGCCGACGTGTCGGTGCGCATCGCCTGGGCCGACGACGCGGCCGCCATCGCCGCGCTGCAGCTGCGCACGTGGCACGAGCAGTACGCCGGGATGCTCCCCGCCGACGCGATCCCGGACGACGCCGAGGCGGCCGCCGCCGCGTGGCGCGCGTCCCTGAGCCGACCCGGCGACGCCCGCAACCGGGTGCTCGTGGCGCTCGAGCGCAACCGGGTGGTCGGGTTCGCGATCTGCTCGCCCGCCGGCGACCCGGACTGCGACCCCATCGTCGACGCCGAGCTCGCCGAGCTCACCGTCGACCCGGGCGAGCGCGGCAAGGGCCACGGCTCGCGGCTGCTCCAGGCCGCGGCGGAGACGCTGACCGCCGACCGCTTCCAGCGCGCGGTGCTGTGGGCGGTCGCCAGCGACGACACTCTGCGCGCGTTCCTGGGCGGCGCCGGGTGGGCCGCCGACGGCGCCCACCGCGAGCTCGACCTCGATGGTTCGGGGGCCGTTCTCGTCAAGCAGATCCGGATGCACACGGCACTCTCAGGCTCTCCCTCTTGATTTCCCGGGCTCGAGGGTGAGGATGGAGGTCCACTCCAGATCGGAGAAGCCCGTGTTCGGTCCGCTGCCGCCCCTGCACCGCCTGCTCGTCATCGTGACGGCCCTCGTCGTGGGCATGCTCTCGGGTGTCTGGATGGTCGAGGTACTCGACGCTCCGGTGCTGATCGGGGCCGGCATCGGCTGGGGCCTGCTCGCCGGCCTGCTCCTCAACTTCGTGCTGCTGCACGACTTCCACCCCCGCACCCGGCCGGTGCGGGTCCGGCGCCACTAGACAACGGCGCCCCCACTAGCCTCTTCCGGGTGACGGACGCAGCCCTCGACCCGCGCGAGCGGCGCGCGATCGTCCGCGACAGCCTCGGCGTCGGCGTCGCCACCGGTGCGTACGGCGTGGGCTTCGGCGCGGTCTCCGTCGCGGCCGGTCTCTCCGTCGCGCAGACCTGCGCCCTGTCGCTGCTGGTCTTCACCGGCGCCAGCCAGTTCGCGCTGATCGGGGTGGTCGCGGCCGGAGGTGCTCCGATCTCCGGGGCGATGACCGCGCTGCTCCTCGGCACCCGCAACACGCTCTACGGCTTGCGGATGGCGCCGCTGCTCCGCTTCACCGGCCCGCGCCGGTGGCTCGCCGCCCACGTGCTCATCGACGAGTCGACGGCGATGGGCGTCACCCGGCGGTCGACCGCCGCCGCGCGGGTGGGGTTCCTGACGACCGGCGTCTCGATCTTCATCCTCTGGAACCTCGCGACCTTCCTCGGCGCCGTCGCCGGCAACGCCATCGGCGACCCGCGCACCTACGGCCTCGACGCGGCAGTCGGCGCCGCCTTCCTGGCCCTGCTGTGGCCGCGCCTGCACGGCCGCCGCAACCTCCAGGTCGCGATCGCCGCCGCGGTGGTCGCGCTCGCGACCGTGCCGGTGGTGCCCGCCGGCGTACCCGTCCTCGCCGCGGCCGGCGTCGCGCTGCTCGCGGGCGTGCTCACCCGGAACGAGCCGGCGCGATGATCTGGGTCGCCATCGCCGTCGCCGCGGTCGGCTGCTACCTGCTCAAGCTCGCCGGCCTGTCCGTCCCGCCCCGGGTGCTCGAGCGTCCGCTGGTCGAGCGGGTCGCCGATCTGATCCCCGTGGCCCTGCTCTCGGCACTCGTCGCCGTGCAGGTGTTCGCCCGAGGGCACGAGCTCGTGATCGATGCTCGTGCCCTCGGGCTGGCCTTCGCCGTGGTGCTGCTGCTCCTGCGGGCGCCGTTCCTCGTCGTGGTCTTCGGTGCCGCGCTGGTGGCCGCGCTCGCGCGCCTGCTGTAGGTCTCGACACGCCGGTCGCGACCTCGCGGGCTCGGTCGCGCGGCTCGCTCGACCACCGTCAGCGAGTCCGCTGGCGCGTCCTCGCTATGCCGGCTGGACCTCCCCGAGCACCTCGAGCACGTCGAGCGGCGAGTTGGCGGTCTCGAGGTGCCGCACCCGCTCGGGGTCGGTGAACACCTGGGCGAGCCGGGCCATCAGCTTGAGGTGCTCGTTGCCGAGGGCGGCGACGCCGACGACGTACTTGACCTCGCGACCGTTCCAGTCGATGCCGTCCGGGTAGCGCACGAACGACAGCGCCGTCCGCCGCACGTCCGCCTTGGCCTCGTTGGTGCCGTGCGGGATCGCCAGCAGGTTGCCCATCGCCGTGGACACCGACCCCTCCCGCTCGTGCATCGCCGCGACGTACGACGGCTGGACGGCACCGGCCGCGACGAGCAGCTCACCGGCGAGGGCGATGGCGTCGTCCCGGGTGGCGGCCCCGCCGTCGAGGACGATCGACGACTCGGCCAGCAGGCCGCCGCCGGCGACGGGCTCCGGCTCCGGCTCGACCGCCGGGGCCGGCCCGCCGATGGCGTTGCGGGCCCGGACCAGCTCGACGACGTCGTCGTAGCGCGGACTCGCCATGAAGTTCTCCACCGAGACGTGGACCGCCGACGGCGTCTGCCGCCGCGCCCGGTCGGTGAGGTCCTCGTGGGTCACGACGATGTCGTGGTCGTCGCGCAGGTTGGCGATGGCCTGGTTGACCACGGTGACGTCGGTGTAGCCGGCGTCGTGGATCTTCTTGCGCAGCACCGAGGCGCCCATCGCCGACGAGCCCATGCCAGCGTCGCAGGCGAACACGATCGAGCGGACCCGGCCCGCGCCGACGGCCGACCCGGTGAGGATCGCCGAGGCGACCGACCTCTTGCCCTTCATCTCCTCCATCGCCCCGGTCGCGCCGGCCAGGTCACCCTCATCTGTGGAGCGATCGGTCCGCAGCAGCAGGCCACCGACCAGGAAGGACACGAGGGCTGCCCCGAAGACGCCGATCGTGATGCCGGCGAAGTCGCCGCCGGGCGTCTGGGCGTAGACCGCGATGATCGAGCCGGGAGCGGCGGGCGCTCGCAGGCCCACGTCGAACAGCGTGAAGCAGAAGACGCCGGTCATGCCGCCCGCGATGGTCGCGAGGATCATCTTCGGCTTCATCAGGACGTAGGGGAAGTAGACCTCGTGGATGCCGCCGAAGAACTGGATGATCGCGGCGCCGGGGGCCGAGGCCTTGGCGATCCCGCGGCCGAAGACGGTGTAGGCCATCAGCAGGCCGAGGCCGGGACCGGGGTTCGCCTCCAGCAGGAACAGCACGGACTTGCCCTGCTCGGTGGCCTCCTGGATGCCGAGCGGCGTCAGCACGCCGTGGTTGATCGCGTTGTTGAGGAAGAGCACCTTCGCCGGCTCGATGAAGACCGAGGTCAGCGGCAGCAGGTCGTTGTCGACCAGGAAGTTGACCGCGTCGCCGAGCCAGTCGATGACCTGGCGCAGCACCGGCGCGAGCAGGAACATGCTCGCGATGGCCATCAGCCCGGCGAAGATGCCGGCCGAGAAGTTGTTGACGAGCATCTCGAAGCCGGGCCTGATCTTGTGGCTCCACAGCGCGTCGAGCCGCTTCATCCCCCAGGCGGTCAGCGGGCCCATGATCATCGCGCCGAGGAACATCGGCGAGCCGGTGTCGTCCCCGAGGAAGATCGGGTCGCTGGTCGCCATGATCACGCCCATCACCGACATGGCGCCGACGACGCCGCCGCGGGTGTCGTAGACGAGCCGGCCACCGGTGTAGGCGATCAGGATCGGCAGCAGGTAGTAGATCGTCGGGCCGACCATCGTGGCGATCTTCTCGTTCGGGGTCCACCCGTCCGGGATGAAGAACGCCGTGATCAGGCCCCACGCGATGATCGCGGCGATGTTCGGCATGATCATGTTCGACAGGAACGTCCCGACGCGCTGGACGTGGACCCTCGCGCTCACCCGCTGCGGAGCAGAGGTCTCGGGAGCTGACGTGGTGGTCATCGCACCTTCTCTCGACCGGACCGATGCGAAGTGACACCGGTCACGCGAATCTTTGATTGTGTTTATATGCGCCCCGATTCCGCCATGTCAAGGGTCTGAACCCACATGATCGGGCATAGATCCACATAAATGCGGTACAGTCGACCGAGAGCACCGACGAACTGGAGGAGACCCATGAAGGCCCTGCGCTTCTACGCACCGGAGGACGTCCGCCTCGAGGAGGTGGCCGAGCCGACGTGCGGCCCCGGGGAGATCAAGCTCCGGGTGCGCAACTGCTCCACCTGCGGCACCGACGTGAAGATCTTCCACAACGGTCACCAGAACCTCACTCCCCCGCGCACCATCGGCCACGAGATCGCCGGCGAGGTGGTCGAGGTCGGCGCCGACGTCAACGCGACGTACGGCAGCGACTGGGCTGTCGGCGACCGCGCGCAGGTGATCGCGGCCGTGCCGTGCGGCGACTGCCACGAGTGCCGCAAGGGCTGGATGGCGGTGTGCCAGAACCAGACGTCGGTCGGCTACCAGTACGACGGCGGCTTCGCCGAGTACATGATCGTGCCCCAGCAGGTGCTCAAGGTCGACGGCCTGAACCGGATCCCCGACAACGTGGGGTACGACGAGGCGTCCGCCGCCGAGCCGTTCGCGTGCGCGATCAACGCCCAGGAGCTGCTCGGCATCGAGGAGGGCGACACGGTCGTGGTGTTCGGCGCCGGCCCGATCGGCTGCATGCACATCCGGATCGCCCGCGGCGTGCACGAGTGCGGCCCGGTCTACCTGGTCGACGTCAACGCCGAGCGACTGAAGATGTCGGCCGACGCCGTGCAGCCCGACGAGGTCATCAACGCTGCCGAGGTCGACGTCGTCGAGCGGGTCATGGAGCTCACCGGGGGCCGCGGCGCCGACGTCGTCATCACCGCGACCGCGGCCAACGTGACCCAGGAGCAGGCGATCTCGATGGCCGCGCGCAACGGCCGGATCTCGTTCTTCGGCGGCCTGCCGAAGAACGACCCGTTCATCAAGTGCGACTCCAACGTCGTGCACTACCGCCAGCTCCACATCCACGGCGCCAACGGCTCCGCGCCGGAGCACAACAAGCGCGCGCTGGAGTACATCTCCTCGGGCCAGGTGCCGGTGAAGGACCTCATCACCGAGCACATCCCGCTCGACCGGGTGCTCGACGCGTTCTCGATCGTCAAGAACGGCGCGGCGATCAAGGTCACCGTCGAGCCGTGAGCGACGGAGTCGCTCAGGGCGTTCGACGGGGAGGTTGAGCAAGCCCCGCGACCGAGGGACGAGGTCGCGACGGGCGGGTCGAAACCTGTCGAGCCTTAGACCTCACCTGGGTCGAGCCTTAGACCTCATCTGGGGAGGCGCACCAGACCCCTCCGGGCGTACCGTGAACCGGTTCTGCCGAGGAGGGGCCTTGAAGGCGTTGCGGTGTTGGGTGTCCCTGCACAGCTGGGAACGGGTGAGCGCGGACGACGGATCCGGGCGCTTCCGGCGGTGCCGGCGGTGCGGCAAGCACGACTACCCGGACTCCGGCGGTGGCGGCAACTGGGGCGCGGGCACGTTCGGCGGCCAGGGCTGACGGGTCGCGTAGAACCCCAGGGGGCCCGAGACATGGCGAGGCCCGCACCGACGGATCGGTGCGGGCCTGCCCGCGGTCTCCTGAAGGGTCAGCTCACGCCGACGCCACTCCAGGCCGTGGCGACCGCGTTGTGCTGAGCGCTGCCGGCGCCGTACAGGTCGCTCGCGGCACTCAGGGTCGCGGTGCGGGCACCGTGGTAGTCGGTGCTCGAGGTCATGTAGACCGTCAAGGCGCGGTACCAGATGCGGGACGCGGCGTCGCGGCCGATGCCGGTGACCGTCGAGCCGTTGCACGTCGGGCTGTTGTAGGAGACCCCGTTGAGGGTCTTCGCACCCGACCCCTCGGACAGCAGGTAGAAGAAGTGGTTGCCGATGCCCGAGGAGTAGTGGACGTCCACGTTGCCGGCACCTGAGGTCCAGCAGTTCAGGGAGTCGCCGTCGGAGGCGGGGTTGTCCATCCGGCGCAGCCCGACGTGGTTCTTGAGGTCGAACTCCTCGCCGATCAGGTAGTCGCCCGCGTCGTTGGGGTTGGCCGCGAAGAACTCCACCATCGTGCCGAAGATGTCGGACGTCGCCTCGTTGAGCCCGCCGGACTCACCGGAGTAGGTCAGGTTGGCGGTGTTCTCGGTGACGCCGTGGGACATCTCGTGACCGGCCACGTCGAGGGAGACCAGCGGACCGTAGTTGACCCCGTCGCCGTCGCCGTACGTCATCTTCGTGCCGTCCCAGAAGGCGTTCACGTAGTTGCTGCCGTAGTGCACCCGGTTGTAGGAGCCGGTGCCGTTGCCGAAGATCCCGTTGCGCCCGAACGTCGTCTTGTAGAAGTCCCATGTCATGTTGGTGCCGTACTGCGCGTCGACGGCCGCCGACTCGCGGCTGCTGGTCGCGCCGTTGCCGAAGGACGTGTCGGGGCCGGCGAACAGCGTGCCCGTCGGGCAGCGGAAGCCGAACACCTGGCACACGATCGGGTCTTCCTTGTTGTTGAGGTCGGTGGTGTAGGTGTTGCCGCGCGTCGGGTCCTTGAGCTGGTACGTCGAGCCCGACTGGGTCAGCTGGAGCGGGACGGTGCCGGAGTAGAGCGACTGGCCGGTGCCGTCGACGTCCTGGATCTGCTGCTCGCGCCAGAGCACCTTGCCGTTCCGCGCGTCGACGTACGTCGCGAGGCGGCTCGGCGTCCCGTCGGCCTGGGTGCCGCCGGTGACGATCTCCCACGCGAGCCGGCCCTTGCCCGAGGTGGCGTCGACGACCAGCCGCGACGTCTCCTCGCTCGCGCCGGTGATGCCGCGCGTGGCGGGCGCCTTGGCGAGGGCGGTGCCGGCGGCCGCGGCGGCAGGCACCAGCGGCTTGGTCGCCAGCGCCAGCGGCGCCTCGAGCGTCTGGCTCACCCCGCGGGTCGCGCCGGACGGAGCCCGGTGCACGACGCGGTCACCGCCGATCACGGGCAGGCCCTGATAGCTCTGGACCATCCGCGTGTGCACGGTGCCGTCGGCGTCGGTGATGACGTCGACGACGTCGTAGCCGGACGACTCCGTCTCCAGGGAGGGCGGCGCGGCCGGGGCCGACGTCGCGGCCAGTGGGCCGGCGAGGAGTGCGAGTGCCGCCGCGGCGGCGGATCCCGAGATCAGGCGCATGGAGAATCCTTCTCGTCGTCGAGGAGGGCTACGGGAACGCAGCCTCGTCGGTCTCAACGACGCGCGGAACCAGGAGGCACGCACAGGTTCGTGCAATGCACGAACCTGCAGGTCAGGCGCCGTCAGTCCAGGTCGAGGAAGTGCTCGAGGCCCACGGTCAGGCCGGGCCGGTCGGCGATCTGGCGCAGCCCGGTCAGCACGCCCGGCACGAACGACGCGCGGTCGAGCGAGTCGTGGCGGATCGTGAGCGTCTCCCCCGGACCACCGAGCACGACCTCCTGGTGGGCCACCAGGCCACGGATCCGCAGCCCGTGCACGCGGATGCCGTCGACGTCGGCCCCACGGGCGCCGTCGAGACCGGTGGTCGTCGCGTCCGGCACCGGGCCGAGGCCCGCCTCGCGCCGGGCGGCGGCGATCAGCTCCGCCGTACGCCGAGCGGTGCCCGAGGGCGCGTCCGCCTTCGTGGGGTGGTGGAGCTCGACGACCTCGACGGACTCGTAGAACGGCGCGGCCGCCACCGCGAAGCGCATCATCAGGATCGCGCCGATCGAGAAGTTGGGGGCGATCAGCACGCCCACCGACGGCGCGTCGGCGAGCCAGCCCCGGAGCGCGTCGAGCCGGGCGTCGTCGAACCCCGTGGTGCCGACCACGGCGTGGATGCCGTGGTCGATGCAGAACTCGAGGTTGTCCATGACGACGTCGGGGTGGGTGAAGTCCACGACGGCCTCGGCTCCCGCGGTGACCAGGCCGTCGATGTCCTCCTCGGCATCGACGGCAGCGACCAGCTCGAGGCCGTCCGCCTCCTCGACCCCACGACACACCTCGGAGCCGACACGTCCACGGGCACCGAGCACACCGACCTTGATCACGGGCTCAACCTACCGGGCTGCGCTGACGCCGACCGGGCCGTCTGGCAGTCTGTGCCCATGGCGGTGCAGACGATCCCACCACGGATCCGGTGGGCGGTCGACGTGATGGACGTTCAGCCCTCCGACCACGTGCTCGAGATCGGATGCGGGCCCGGGTACGGCGCCGAGATGATCTGCGAGCGCCTGGAGACCGGCCGGCTGTTCGCCATCGACCGGTCCGAGTCCGGCGTCGACCGCACGAAGCGGCGCTGCGCCCGGTTCGTCGACAACGGTCGGCTCACGGTCCGGCAGATCGACCTCGCCACCCTGCGGGTGCCGGTGAAGCGGCTGCACAAGGTCTTCGCGTTCAACGTCAACCTGTTCTGGGTGCGGGGCTGCGCCGACGAGGTCGCGCTGCTCCACGAGCGCGTGCTGCCCGGCGGCGCGGTCTACCTGTTCTTCGACGCCAACCGCCCCGAGCTGGTGCCCAACATCGTCCGCAAGGCGTCGGCCGCGCTCCAGGAGGGCGGCTTCCGCGTCTCGGTCGTCGACCAGAAGGCGCCCCCGGTGGTCGGCATCATCGGTCGCCGGTAAGGAAATAACCTTCATCTGCTTTGTATAAGGTTATTCCCTGAAGTAGGGTGGGGCCATGACCACCGTCGTGGTCCTGACCGTGGACCAGCGCGGGAGCCGGACCGGTCCGGACCTGATCCCCGATGCGCTCGGGGCACTGCGCGACGTGCCGACCCGCCTGCCCTTCGAGCGCACGGTCGGCGACGAGCTCCAGGGCGTGCTCGACCGCGGCGACGCAGTGGCGGAAGCGCTGGCGATCCTGCTGCGCACGGACGCGTGGAACATCGGCGTCGGCTTCGGGTCCGTCGAGGAGCCTCTCCCCGACCACACGCGCGCCGGCCGGGGCGCGGCGTACCTCCACGCGCGGGCGGCGGTCACGGCCGCCAAGGCCGCCCCCTGGCACACCCGCGTCGTCGGCACCGACGAGCCGGTGCGAGGCGGCGGCCGTGCCCTCGAGACCACGATCTGGCTGTGGGCGGCGGTGCTCGCCCGCCGTACCAGCCGCGGCTGGGAGGTCGCCGACCTGGCCGACAAGCAGCTGTCGTACGCCGAGATCGGCGAGCAGCTCGGCATCAGCCAGTCCGCCGTGAGCCAGCGGGCCCAGTCGGCTGGCATCGTCGAGGCACGGCGGGCGAAGGAGCTCGTCGCCGGGATCACCGCCCATCTGCTCGGGACGGGAGAGGAACATGACGGCTGAGAACTGGGGCGCGCTGACGCTGGTGCTGCTGGGCTTCGCGCTGCTCTGCGCCCTCGCGGCGTGGGCGACGGCGGCGCGCCGGATCTGGGGGCCGGGCGCGCTGCTGCTGCTCGGCGCCGCCGCGGTGGTGGCCGCCGCACCCGACGACGTCACCCTCGACGGCAGCGCGGCGGTGACGCTCCTGATGGCCCTCGGCGGCGCGGTCGCCGTCGCCGGTGGTGGCCCGCTCACCGCGCTGGTCTTCGACCTCGTGGACCGCCGCGAGCCGCCGGGCGAGTCGATGGAGCGCGCCGGCCACGTGCTGCGCGGCGGTGCCTGGATCGGCGCCCTGGAACGGCTCGCGACGTTCGCGACGCTGGTCGCCGGCTGGCCCGAGGGGCTCGCGGTGGTGCTCGCCCTCAAGGGCCTCGGCCGCTACCCCGAGCTCCGCGCAGCCGAGGACGGCGTACGCACCGGCGCGGCCGAGCGCTTCATCATCGGCACCTTCACGAGCGTGCTCTGGGCGTGCGCCGCGGCGGGCGTCGTGGCGCTGGTCGCGACCGGGCCCTAGCTCGGCCCCACGATCGCGAGGATCTCCGGCCGACCGAACACGTCGCTCGCGACCTGGCGCACCTCGTCGAGGGTGACGGCGTCGATGCGGGCCATCACCTCCTCGATGCTGAGCAACTCGTCGTGGACCAGCTCGGCCTTGCCGATGCGCGACATCCGCGACGCGGAGTCCTCGAGACCCAGCACCAGCCCGCCGCGCAGCTGCCCCTTGCCCCGGGCGAGCTCCTCGGCGGTGATGCCGTCGCGCGCCACCTTCGCGAGCTCCCCGCGGACGACCGCGAGGACCTCGTCGAGCCGGTTCGGCAGGCAGCCGACCGACACGCCGACCAGGCCGGAGTCGGCGTGGTGGGAGGAGAACGAGAAGACGGAGTACGCCAGCCCGCGGTGCTCGCGGACCTCCTGGAAGAGGCGGCTCGACGTACCGCCACCCAGCGCGGTGTTGAGCACGCCGAGCGCGAAGCGGCGGTCGTCGTCGCGGCGCAGGCCCTCCATGCCGAGCACGAGGTTGACCTGCTCGAAGGGACGGGTGGCCCCGATCTGTCCGGGGATGACCCGCTTGCGGGAGCCGTGGCGCGGCGCGACCGGCGCCTCCTCGACGTCGAGCCAGCCGTTGCGCCCGAACGCCGCGCGCACCTGGCGCACCAGGCTCGCGTGGTCGACGTTGCCGGCGGCGGCGACGACGATGTTGGCCGGGCGGTAGTGGCGCTTGAAGAACCGCTGGATCTGCGCGCGGGTCAGCGCCGCGATCGACTCCTCGCTGCCGGCGATCGACCGGCCCAGCGGGGTGTCGCCCCACGCCTGGGCGGCGAACAGGTTGTGCACGACGTCGTCGGGGTCGTCGTCGTGCATCGCGACCTCGTCGAGGATCACGTCGCGCTCGGCCTCGACGTCGGCCGGCGCCAGCGTCGAGCCGGTGATCATGTCGCCGAGCACGTCGACGGCGAGCGGCAGGTCCTCGTCGAGGACCCGCGCGTGGAAGCAGGTGTACTCCTTCGCGGTGAACGCGTTGAACTCACCACCCACCGCGTCGAGCGCCACGGAGATGTCGAGCGCCGAGCGCTCCGCCGTGCCCTTGAAGAGCAGGTGCTCGAGGAAGTGCGAGGCTCCGTGCAGCGCGGGCGACTCGTCGCGCGAGCCGATGCCGACCCAGACGCCGATCGCCGCCGACCGGACGCCGGCCTGCTGCTCGGTGATGATCCGCAGCCCGCTGGGCAGCGTCGTACGCCGGATCCGCGACGTCACCTGTCCCCCGGCATCGGTGACCGTGTGGATCGTGCGGGTGGTGCCGTTCTTCCTCGCGCCAGCGTTTTTGGAAATGGCCGACCGGCCAGCAGATGCCTGCTGGCCGGTCGCCTTGGTGCTTCGTGGTGCCACCGGGTGGTCAGTCCTCCTCGGACGCCTCGGCGTCGGACGAGCCCTCGGCGGACCCCTCGGACTCCTCGACCACCGGAACGAGCGACAGCTTGCCGCGGTCGTCGATCTCGGCGATCTGGACCTGGACCTTCTGGCCCACGGCCAGGACGTCCTCGACGGCCTCGACGCGCTTGCCGCCGGCCAGGGCGCGCAGCTTGCTGATGTGCAGCAGGCCGTCCTTGCCCGGGAGCAGCGACACGAACGCACCGAAGTTCGTCGTCTTCACGACCGTGCCGAGGTAGCGCTCGCCGACCTCCGGCATCGTCGGGTTGGCGATGGCGTTGATCGCGGACCGGGCGGCCTCGGCGGCCTCGCCGTTGGTGGCACCGATGTAGATCGTGCCGTCGTCCTCGATCGAGATAGACGCCTCGGTGTCGTCCTGGATCTGGTTGATGACCTTGCCCTTGGGGCCGATGACCTCGCCGATCTTGTCGACGGGGATCTTGATCGTGATGATCCGCGGCGCGTGGATCGACATCTCCTCGGGCTCGTCGATGGCCTCGGCCATCACGTCGAGGATCGTCATCCGGGCGTCCTTGGCCTGGGTCAGCGCCGCAGCGAGGACCTCGGCCGGGATGCCGTCGAGCTTGGTGTCGAGCTGGAGCGCGGTGACGAACTCCCGGGTGCCGGCGACCTTGAAGTCCATGTCGCCGAACGCGTCCTCGGCACCGAGGATGTCGGTGAGCGCGACGTACTGGGTCTCACCGTCGATCTCGCCCGAGACCAGGCCCATCGCGATGCCCGCGACGGACGCCTTCAGCGGGACGCCGGCCTGCAGCAGCGCCAGCGTGGACGCGCAGACCGAGCCCATCGAGGTGGAGCCGTTGGAGCCCATCGCCTCGGAGAGCTGACGGATCGCGTAGGGGAACTCCTCGCGGTCCGGGAGCACGGGCAGGAGCGCGCGGCGGGCGAGCGCACCGTGGCCGACCTCGCGACGCTTCGGCGAGCCGACGCGGCCGGTCTCACCGGTGGAGAACGGCGGGAAGACGTACTTGTGCATGTAGCGGCGGTGCTTCTCCGGGGAGAGCGTGTCGAGCTGCTGCTCCATCTTCAGCATGTCCAGCGTGGTGACGCCCAGGATCTGGGTCTCGCCGCGCTCGAAGAGGGCCGAGCCGTGGACGCGCGGGATGACGCCGACCTCGGCGTGCAGCGGCCGGATGTCGGCCAGCCCGCGGCCGTCGATGCGGACCTTGTCGCGCAGGATGCTCTCGCGGACGACGGCCTTGTTGACCGAGCGGAACGCCGCGCCGATCTCCTTCTCGCGACCCTCGAACTGGTCGCCGAGCTTCGCGAGGACCTCGTCCTTGAGCTCGTCGGTGCGGTCCTGACGCTCCTGCTTGTCGGCGATCTTCATCGCCGCGGCCATGTCGGACTTGACGGCGGCCTCGACGGCTGCGAAGACGTCGTCCTCGTAGTCGAGGAAGACCGGGAAGTCCTGGACCGGCTTCGCGGCGACATTGGCCAGCTCGGCCTGCGCCTCGCAGAGCTGCTTGATGAACGGCTTGGCCGCGTCGAGACCGCCGGCGACGACCTCCTCGGTCGGCGCCTGGGCGCCGCTCTGGACCTTCGTGAAGGTGGTGTCGGTCGCCTCGGCCTCGACCATCATGATCGCGACGTCACCGGACTCGGTGACGCGACCCGCGACGACCATGTCGAAGACGGCGTCCTCGATCTGGCTGTGCGTCGGGAAGGCCACCCACTGGCCCTCGATGAGGGCGACGCGGACGCCGCCGACCGGGCCCGAGAACGGCAGGCCGGAGAGCTGGGTGGAGAGCGACGCGGCGTTGATCGCGAGCACGTCGTACGGCGCGTCCGGGTTGAGCGCCATCACGGTGATGACGACCTGGACCTCGTTGCGCAGGCCCTTCTTGAACGTCGGGCGCAGCGGCCGGTCGATCAGGCGGCAGGCGAGGATCGCGTCCTCGCCCGGGCGGCCCTCGGACCGGAAGAACGAGCCGGGGATCTTGCCCGCGGCGTACATCCGCTCCTCGACGTCGATCGTGAGCGGGAAGAAGTCGAACTGCTCCTTCGGGTGCTTGCCGGCGGTGGTCGCCGACAGCAGCATCGTGTCGTCGTCGAGGTAGGCGGTCACCGAGCCGGCGGCCTGCCGGGCGAGGAGCCCGGTCTCGAACTTCACGGTGCGCTGGCCGTACTTGCCGTTGTCGATCACCGTCTCGACGGCAGAGATCACGGGCTCGTTGGCAGTGGTGTCAGTCAAGGGTCGTTCCCTTTTCCGTTCGCGGAGCGATCCACGGCGTCCCGTGTGGCCCCCATGTGGATGGGGCTGCGGGCCGGTCTTCGATCGAGGCCCGCAGCCCGCCCGCGAGTGCGGGGGCTGAAGGCCACTACCGAGGACCGGGCCAGAACGCGCGGGTCGCTCCTGGTGTGCTACATGAGGTGTTCAGTTGTGGTTGTGGCCGAGCCTAGCGGCGCTGGACCCGGATACGAGAGGAGCGGCTGCCCGAAGGGGGCAGCCGCTCCGCCCCGGAGACGGGGTGATCAGCGACGGAGGCCGAGGCGCTCGACGATGGAGCGGTACCGGTCGATCTCGGTCTTCTGCAGGTAGTTCAGCAGACGACGGCGCTGACCGACGAGCAGCAGCAGGCCACGACGGCTGTGGTGGTCGTGCTTGTGCTGCTTGAGGTGCTCGGTGAGGTGGCTGATGCGGTGGCTCAGCAGCGCGATCTGCACCTCGGGCGAGCCGGTGTCGCCCTCGGTCGTGGCGTACTCGGCGATGATCTTCTTCTTGGTCTCCGCGTCGGTACCGATCGACATGCGGGCTCCTTCCGGCCCTCTCGGGCAGTTCGTTGCGCGGCGCGCCCGGGCCTGTTCACCGGGGCACTCTGGTTCCGCGGCCGTTCTGACGGCACGTCGCCTCGTGGAGGCAACCTGAGAACTCTAGCGCGCAGGCTCACCCACGGCCGAATCCGCATGTGATGATCGGGCCGTGCCACGACGACTCGGACCTGTCCTCGTCCTCGCGCTGCTGACCAGCCTACTGATCGGCGTGCGCCCGGCGTACGCCGCCGACGAGGCGCCCGCCTGGGCGGCGGACCTGCCGGAGCGGACATCCCAGGTGGTGCGCACCGTGTCGAGCCGCCAGTACTGCCGCAGGGCCTGGTGCACGATCACCCAGGCGTGGGAGCGGGACGAGCACGGCGAGTGGACGAAGGTGCGCGAGTTCCGGTCGACGATCGGGTCGCGGGGCTGGGGCAAGCAGCGCGAGGGCGACCGGCGCTCGCCACTGGGTGTCTTCGAGATCAAGGTGACGTTCACGACGACGTCGTCCAACCCGGGCCGGATGCCGTGGCGCCCGCGCCGGCCGACGTCGATCGTCTCCTCCGCACGCGGTCCGAACTACAACACCTGGATCGAGGTCCGCGGCGTCCGGTCGGGCAACCGGCCGTCGATGCGCTCGGGCTGGGTCCTCGACTACAACCACGTGCGACTGCGCCCGGGCGTCGGCCCGCGGCCGGTGCCCGGCCGAGGCAGCGGGATCTTCTACCACACCTCGAAGCCCGGCCACCGCTGGGCGCCGACCGCCGGCTGCACCCAGGTCGGCAACCCGCGTCAGATGCGCTGGCTGCTCACCTGGCTGCGTCCGTCCGCGGAGCCGCGGGTCGTGCAGGAGCGCTGACGGGCCGATCAGACGGGCGGCGGCGGGTCGTTGCGCTCCTGGACGACGCGGCTGCCGTCGGAGTACTGCGTGACGTTCGTGGAGCGCCGCCGCGAAGCGGTCGTGACGGCGGTCAGGACGACCACCAGGACGCCCGCCAGAACGAGGATCCAGCCGACCATCGTGAGGTCGACGTTGGCGATCGTGTCGGTCACCGCCAGCGCGAGGATCAGCCCCAACGCCAGCAGGAAGACGCCGAGTCCGTAGCCCATGTCCGTTCCTCTCTCCTCGTGCCCGCTCGGGGCGCTCACGGTGACGGTGTCCGGTGGTCGCTGGGTCGAAACCCCGGATCGGCGGTCAGACCACGGTCACCGGGTGCCGGACCACCGCATCGAAGAAGTAGCCGTTGTCGTTGTACGCCGCCACCGCCGGCTGGGTGCGTCCGGCCGCGTCGGTCGCCCGAGCCTGGAGCTCGTGCGCCCCGGCCTCGGGTCGCGACCAGGTCCACGACCACTGGCTCCAGCCGCGCTCCCGGCCCCGCTGGAGACGCGCGCGCTGCCACGTCGTACCGCCGTCGACGCTGACGTCGACCCGGCGGATCGGGCCGGCCCCGCTCCACGACCGACCGGTGAGCTCGACCCGCCGACGCCCCGGGATCTCGGCTCCCCACGGCAGCTCCCAGGCCGAGCGGACCGGGTTGACGTCGAGGACTTGCTCGCCGATGCGGTACCACTTCGTGTTCCACGGGGAGGTGAGCGGCGCCGTCGACACCTCGAGCGAGCCGAGCCACTTGATGCTGGCGATGCCCACCCACCCCGGCAGCACCAGCCGCAGCGGGTAGCCGTGGTCGGGCAGGAGCGCCTCGCCGTTCATGCCCCAGGCGAGCAGCGCGTCGTCGAGGGCCTTGCTCACCGGGAACGGTCGCCGCACCGGGCCGTAGTCGACTCCCCCGCTCACGTAGCTCGGGTCGAGGCCCGTCGCCTGGATCGAGACGGCGCGCGAGTCCAGGCCGATCTGCCGCAGCACGTCGCGCAGCCGGACGCCCTCCCACCGGACGGCGCCGACGGCGCCGAGGCTCCACGCCGTGCCCGAGGCGGGCGTCCCCTGCTGGCTGGCGAAGAGCCCGCGGCCGTTGCCCGTGCACTCGTGGGTGGTCACCAGCGTCGTGCGCGGCAGCCGGCGCAGGTCGTCGAGCGTGAGCACCACGGCATCGCCGGCCGCGCGCGGGAGGCGTAGCCCGTCGCCGTACACCTTCAGCGCGTACGTCGCCGGCTCGATCGTCGGCGTCACCGTGTGGTTTCGCACGAAGAGCCGGGCCTGCTGCGTCAGGTAGCGGCGGGGATCGACGGAGCCCCAGCGCATCTCCGCGTTGGTCCCGAAGTCGACGAACCAGTCGGTGGGCAGGGGCTTGAGGATGGCCGGCGCGCCCGCGAGCGCCCGGCCGAGAGGCGCGAGTGCCTGCGTGGCGAGGGCGCTGCCGAGGACGGCGGCGGAGCGGAGCAGCGTGCGGCGGGTCGTGGCCCGGTTCGTGTCCTCCATGAGCCCGCACCATACACGACTGTATTAGTAGACTTACAGGTCTTCGGGCTGACCGAGCTCCTTGCGCAGCCGGCGCAGCGCGCGGTGTCGCGCCACCCGGACGGCGGTCGGGGCCATGTCGAGCACCCGGGCCGTCGTCGCGACGTCGAGGCCGACCACCTCGAGGCAGGCGAGCACCTCCGACTCGCGCGGGCTGAGCAGGGCGAGCATCCGCCGGGTCTCGGCCTGTCCGACCACGGACCCCTCCGGAGAGTCGGCGATCCCCCAGGCCGCGTCGGAGCCGTCCGGCTCCGCCGGGTCGGTACGCCGCCGCTGCGCCGTCCGGCGACGGTTGTTGAGCGTCAGGCGAGCGATGGTGAAGAGCCATCCCGCGAAGTCGTCGTCGGACCCGCTGAACTCGTCGATCTTGCCGGCGGCGGTCAGCCACGCCTCCGACGCGACGTCCTCGGGCGACGAGCTCGGGTCGCCCGCGGGAAGGGACGCGAGCCAGAGCTCGAGACGGCGCGCGTGCAGCGCGTAGAGCTCCCTCCACGCATCCTCTTCGCCCGCACGCGCCGCCGAGACGAGCGGGCCGTCAGGTCCGGCCATCGCGCTCCTTCCCGAGAACTCCGACCGGAGCGTAACGATCCACGGGCTTCATGACATGTTCCTCATGTGCGACACCGTCTCTCCCGTGCCGAGCTGCAGCGCCGGCTACGCGCGCGCACCGACGAGCGGGCCGTCGACGACGAGTTCGTCGCCCGGCTCGCCGACGTGGCGCGCACCGCGCCGCGAGGGGCCGCCGCGTCGCGCAGACGTCGGCGGCTGGCCGCGCCGCTTGCCGCGGTCGTAGGCGCATGCCTGGTCGGCGGGGTCGGCGTCTCGTACGCCGCCGGCATCGTCGAGGCGCCGGACTGGCCGCTGGGACCGATCCGCGACCGTGCCCCGCAACCGTCGCCGGTCACCCCGACGACGCCGGGGCAGTCGCCCACCGATCCCACGACGGGAGCGTCGCCCGCGCCGTCGGGAGGGAGCCAGGACGGCGCGGGCACCAGCCCGGGCAACGGCAACGGCAATGGCAATGGCCAGGGCGACGGTCGGGGCAACGGCCAGGGCAACGACAACGGCCAGGGCAACCAGGATGGCCAGGGCAACGGCAACGGCAACGGCAACGGGAACGGCCAGGGCGACGGGAAGCCGGACGGCACCCCCGGGAACGGCCCCGACACGGCGCCCGGCGCCCCCACCGCGCCGGGTCAGTCCGACGACACCCCCGGCAAACCCGATCGCACCCCGGGCCAGCCCGATGACACCGGCAAGCCCACCGACAAGCCCTCCGCCAAGCCCACCGACACCGGCAAGCCCACCGACAAGCCCTCCGCCAAGCCGACCGCCACGCCCTCCGCGGGGCCGACGGCGCTGCCCACCCAGGTCCCGACCGCGCTGCCGTCCGCGGTCCCGACCGACCGGGCCACCGCACGCCCCAGCGCCAACCCCGGCAATCCCGGCCGATCCGATCTTCCTGAGCCTGTAACGCCCACTGCGCCTGACGACATGTAGCGGGTGAGTCGTCCTCGGGACGACATCATCCAGAGATAGGGAGCTGAAACACATGCACCGCATCCGAACCACCACCGCCGCTCTCGTGTCGAGCGTGGCCCTCGCCGTCACCGGCGCGCCGTTCGTGGCGCACGCCGACAAGCCGGCGGACTCCTGCGCCAAGCGGGAGGCCCAGGTCGCCAAGGCACAGGACGCGCTGGCCCGTGTGACGGCTGTGTTCGCCAAGCAGCAGCAGAAGGTCGCAGACCGCCAGGCCGACGTCGCCGAGGCCGACGACGCCGACGACGCCGACGAGGCTGCCGCCCAGGCCGCCCTCGCGGAGGCCAAGGCCGACAAGGCGCAGGCCAAGAAGGCCAAGAAGGCCCAGCAGATGCGCCTCGCCAAGGCCACCGAGCGGCTCGAGGAGTGCACGGCCGCTGCGGCCGCCCCCGCGTCCTGACGCGGCCATGAGCGCATGGACCCGGCGCCCTCAACCCCCGAGCCCGGCGCCGGGTCCATGCATTGTCAGACGGTAGTACCTGCGTACGCCGGCTCCCGCTCGATCACCTGATCGCCGCGCGGCTGGGGCGGGCGCCACGGCCACCAGACCCGGTCGCCGAGCAGGATCAGCGTGGCCGGCAGGATCACCAGCCGGACCAGAGTGGCGTCGAGCAGGATCGCGGCCGACAGGCCGACGCCCATCATCTTCATCTCCAGCATCGACAGCGTCGCGAAGATCGCGAAGACCGACACCATGACCGCGGCGGCACTGGTGACCACGCCGGCCGTGTCGGCGATGCCGCGCTGGACGGCGAGCCGGGTCGGCATGCCCCGCTCGACGTGCTCACGCACCCGGCTCAGGACGAAGACGTGGTAGTCCATCGAGAGCCCGATGAGCACCACCAGCACGAAGAGCGGGATCCAGTCGATGACGAAGCCCGGGCTGGTGAAGTCGAGCGAGCCGCTGAACCAGCCGTGCTGGAAGACCAGCGTCAGGACGCCGAACGCCGCGCCCACCGAGGCCAGGTTCAGCAGCGACGAGATGCCCGCGAGGACCACGCTCCGGAACGTCGTGACCATGATCAGCATCGTCAGCAGCAGCACGAAGCCGATGACGAGTGCCAGCCGCCCGCTCTGCTTGTCGGCGAAGTCGAGGGACTCGGCGGAGCCGCCGCCGACGGCGTGCTCCACGTCGCCCGGCAGTTCGCCGAGGGCGGCCGGGACCAGGTCGGCGCGCAGCGACTCCACGCCCTCGAAGACGCGGTCGTCGGTCTCGTCGTACGGCATCCCCAGGACGAGCATCGAGGTCGAGCCGTCCTCGGAGACCTCGACGCCGTCGGCTGCCGCCACGAAGTCGCCGGTCGCGGCAGCGTCGTCGGCGAGCCGCTCGAGGGCCTCGCCCACCTGCTGGCTCCGGGCCGGCTCGGCGCGGACGACCACGACCGCGTTGGCGCCGGCGTCGGCCGGGAAGCTCGCGCTGATCGCCTTGACGGTCTGCACCTCGGGGATCGAGGTCGGCAGGGTGTCGAGGGTGCCGGTGTGGGTCTTCATGGCGAGCGCCGGGAGGGCGAGGCCGACGACCACGACGGACGCGGACAGGAGGGCGGCCAGCGGGTGCCGCACGACGGGTCCGAGCAGCCGCTTGCTGATCCCGCCCTGGCCGATGCGCCGGTTGAGCCGCCACAGCAGCGGGACCCGGGGCCGGTCGGACCAGCGGCCGAGCTTGACGAGCAGTGCGGGCAGCACCGTGATCGACCCGAGCACGGCCACGGCGACGACGAGGATCGAGCCGACCGCGAGCGAGTTGAACGTCGCGTCGCCGACGACGAAGAGTCCGGCCATCGAGGCGATGACCGCGCCGCCGGACACGAGGATCGAGTGCCCCGAGGTCCGTGCCGCGATCTCGACCGCGTCGAGCGTCGTACGCCCCTTGGCGCGCTCCTCGCGCTCGCGCTTGAGGTAGAAGAGCGAGTAGTCGACGCCGACCGCCATACCGATGAGCACGATCATGCTCGAGACGCTCATGTCCGAGGGCACCAGGTGTGACAGGGGCGCCATCAGTCCGATGGTCGCGGCGACGCTGGTGCCGGCCAGCAGCACGGGGATCCCGGCCGCGATCAGCGCGCCGAAGGCGAGCAGCATCAGCACGAGCGTGACCGGGACGCTGGTCAGCTCGGCGGACGCGAGATCGTCGCCCACCCGCTCGTCGATCGCCGCGTCGATGGTCAGGTCACCGGCCTGGCGGATGCTCAGGTCGGGGTGCTCGGAGGCCACCTGCCTGGTGACCTCCTCCACCGCCGCCGCGTCGTCGACACTGCGCTCGAGGTCGACGGAGACCAGCAGGGCCGAGCCGTCGGCATTCGCCTGCGGGCCGCGCACCGCGGCGACCCCGTCCGCCGCACGCGCGGCCTCGACCAACGCTGTCGCGGCCGCCTCCCCCTCCGCGGCGTCGAGGTCCCCGGAGCGGGCCGTGATCAGGATGTTCTCGGTGTCCGGCGACTCCAGGCGCGCGTCGGCGATCATCGCGTCGGCGCGGCCGGACTCACCCACCCGGTAGTCGGCGTCGGTCGTCTCCTTCGTCGGGATCGCCACGGCGAGCCCGACAGCGAACGCCACGAACGCGATCCAGGCGAGGATCGCGCGCCACGGGTGCAGCGCGCTCCATCTCGCGGCTCTCATCGGTACTGCTGTCAACGGGTTGCCCATGGCCGTCTCTCCTCGGGTCCTCGATGTGGTCTGGTTGGTGCTTCCAGCCTCGGGTCGCGCGCGGAGAAGATCAGTGGCGCCAGGACCCGGTCCACGGTGGTGCCAGCACCACTGCCCGGGTCGGGCAGACCCGAGAGGATGGGGACGTGGACCGATTGCGCCTGACCGGGTACGCCGTTGCCCAGTTCTTCCTCTCGATCGTGCTGATCGTGCTGCTGGTGTTCTGGATCGTCGGCGGGGTGCTGGTGGTCGTCTGGATCGGTCTGGGCATCCTCGCCGGCTGCCTGGCCGCGACCCGGTGGATCGCGAACCTGCACCGCACCATGGCCGCGCGGACCCTCGGCGAGGCGGTGCCGATCCCCTATCGCCCGCTCCCGCGGACCGGCTTCTTCGACAAGGCGCGGGTCGTGCTGGCCGACCCCATGACCTGGCGCGATCTGCTCTGGGTGATCGCCGCGCCGGTCTACGGCATCGTCATCACCCTCACGGTGATCGTCCTGCTGCTCGGCGTGGTCACCGGCTTCATCTGGTGGTTCGCGACGCCGCACCTGATGGTGGCCCGGGCCCGCGTGGACCTGGCGTTCCTCGCCTACAGCCGCACCGACAAGCTCGAGCAGCGGGTCCACCACCTCACCGAGAGCCGCGCCGACCTCGTCGACCACTCCGCCGCCGAGCTGCGCCGGCTCGAGCGCGACCTCCACGACGGCGCCCAGGCCCGGCTCGTCGCCCTGTCCATGAGCCTCGGCATGGCGGACGCGGCGTTCGAGGCCGACCCCGAGCAGGCCCGCAAGCTCGTCCAGGACGCCCGCGCCACGACCACGGCGGCGATCGGCGACCTGCGCTCCGTCGTACGCGGCATCCACCCGCCCGTGCTCGCCGACCGCGGGCTCGGCGGCGCCGTCCAGGCGATCGCGCTCGACATGGCGATCCCCGTGCACGTCGAGGTCCGGCTGACCGGGCGGCCGCCGGCACCCGTCGAGTCGGCGGTGTACTTCGGCGTGGCCGAGTGCCTCGCCAACATCGGCAAGCACGCGGGTGCGCACCACGGCTGGATCACGCTGACCCACCAGGACGGCGTCCTGCGCGCGGTCGTCGGCGACGACGGCCGCGGCGGCGCGGACGTCGCGGACGGGACCGGGATGCTCGGCGTGATGAGACGCCTGGCGGCGTTCGACGGCAGGATGTCGGTGTCGAGCCCGCGAGGCGGGCCGACCCTGATCACCCTGGAGGTCCCGTGCAGCCTGGCAGCGAGTCCGGACTCAGGCTCGTCCTCGCCGAGGACCACGCCCTCCTCCGAGCCGGGATGATCCAGCTGCTCGAGGGCAACGGCTTCACGATCCTGCACGCGGTCGACAACGCGCCCGCCCTCGACGAGGCGCTGCGCGACCCCGCGGCCGACGCCGCGGTGCTCGACGTACGCCTCCCGCCGACGCAGACCGACGAGGGCCTGCGGGCCGCGATCGCCGCCCGCGACGCGCGTCCGGGCTTCCCGGTGATGGTGCTGTCGCAGTACGTCGAGCAGCTGTACGCCCGCGAGCTGCTCGCCAGCGGGACGGGCGCCGTCGGCTACCTGCTCAAGGACCGGGTCTCCGACGTCTCCGAGTTCGTCGACGGCGTACGCCGCGTCGCGGCCGGCGGGACCGTGCTCGACCCCGAGGTGGTCGCGACCGTGATGGCCCGCCATCGGGACGAGCCCCTGGACCGCCTGACCGCACGCGAGCGGGAGGTGCTCGGGCTGATGGCCGAGGGCCGCTCCAACGGCGCCATCGCGGCACACCTGCACGTGACCGAGAAGGCCGTGGCCAAGCACATCAACAGCATCTTCGCGAAGCTCGACCTGCCCCTGGACGAGGACGACCACCGCCGCGTGCGCGCCGTGCTCGCCTGGCTCCGGCTCTGACGTACCCCTTGCGCCCGAGGGATAACGGTTATATAAATAGATAACCGTTATCCCCCTGGAGGTGCCCGTGCGACAGGAAGTGGTGCTGGCGCTGCTGGCGAAGGAGCCGTCCCACGGCTACGAGCTGCGGGCCCGGCTGCGGCAGGCGCTCGGCCCGCTCGGCGAGTCCATGAACGCCGGGCAGGTCTACGTCACCCTGAACCGCCTGGAGGGTGCCGGCCTGGTGGAGTCGGAGCGGTCGACCGGGGCCACGGACCAGGCGGACCGCAAGACCTACGTCCTCACCGCCGACGGCCAGCAGCGGGTCGCCGAGTGGCTCGCGGACGTCGGCTGGCCGCGGCCGGACCTGGCGGAGTTCCACCTGAAGCTCGTCGCGGCCGCCGCGGCGGGGCTGGCCGACCCGGTCGCCATCGTGGACACGCAGCGGCGCGAGCTGTTGCGGCGCCTGCGCGACGCCGAACGTGCGGCGATGGCCGAGCCCGACGGCTCGGACGCCGCTCTGCTGCTGGAGGGAATCGTGCTCCGCCTGCAGGCCGACCTGCGCTGGCTGGAGGAGTGCGAGCGGAGCTGGACCGACCGAGGGAGTCGATCGTGAGCGACGTCGCCACGACATCGGTGCTGCGTGCCTGCGGGCTGCGCAAGGAGTACGGCACGGGCGAGGGGCTCGTGCGCGCGGTCGACGAGGTCGACCTCGAGGTCACCGCGGGCGAGACCGTGGCGATCATGGGCCCGAGCGGCTGCGGCAAGTCGACGCTGCTGCACCTGCTGGGCGGCCTGGACCGACCCTCGGGCGGGGAGGTGTGGCTGGGTGGACGCCGCGTCGACGACGCCAGCGAGAAGGCGCTCGCCCGGCTGCGACGGAGCTCCGTCGGCTTCGTCTTCCAGGCCTTCCACCTCCTGGACGAGCTCACGACCGTCGAGAACGTCGAGCTCTCGGCGCTGCTGGCGGGCCGCTCGCCGCGGGCGGCCCGACGGCGTGCCCTCGACCTGCTCGAGCGCGTCGGGCTCGACGACCGCGCGGAGTTCCTGCCCTCGGCCCTGTCCGGCGGCCAGCGCCAGCGCGTCGCCGTGGCCCGCGCGCTGAGCAACGAGCCGACCGTCGTCCTCGCCGACGAGCCGACCGGCAACCTCGACAGCGCCGCGACCCTGGAGGTGCTGCGGCTGTTCGAGAGCCTCCGCGAGACCGGCCAGACGCTCGTGATCGTCACCCACGACTCGCGGATCGCGGCCACCTGCGACCGGTTGATCTCCATGCGCGACGGCAGGTTCGTCGACGAGACCCGGCTGACCGGAGGCACCAGCGGGCGCCTCGGCGCGCTCGCCGGGCTCGCCGGCCTGGAGGGCTGACCGATGGGCCGCGTCCTGCTGGTGCTGCGCCTCGCCGTACGGGACGTCCGGAGGCATCCGATCGAGGCCGCCCTGCTGTTCGTGGCGATCATGACGGCGACGACGACCCTCGCGCTCGGACTGGTGCTGCGGCAGGCGGCCGGCGACCCGTACCAGGACACCCGGCACGCCACCGACGGGCCCGACGTGGTCGCCAGCCTCGCGCCGCCGATGTCCGGCGGGCCGGCGGACGTCGCCACCCTGGAGGCACTGGTCGACGACGAGGGCGTCGTCGGCCACAGCGGGCCCTACCCCGTCAGCACCGCGACCCTGGAGGCGAACGGCCAGTCGGTGGACGTGCAGGCCGAGGGCCGCGACACCGCGCCGGCCGAGGTCGACCAGCCGAAGGTCCTCGAGGGCGACTGGGTCGAGACCGGTGGCGTCGTGGTGGAGGCCGCCCTGGCGGACGCGCTCGGCATCGACGCAGGTGACCGGATCATCCTGGCCGGCCAGTCGTTCCAGGTCGCCGGTGTCGCCATCACGGCCGCGACGCTCCCCTACCCCGAGGCGACCGACTACTCCATGACGCCGATGGACGGGGACCAGGGCGGCGACCGCGGCCTGGTCTGGCTCACCCAGGCGGACGCCCGGAGCCTGGCCGCGCCGGAGGACCTGGCCTGGGTGGTCAACCTCGTGCTCGACGACCCGGCCGACGCGCCGGCGTTCGCCGAGGACCTCGCGCCGCCGCCGGGTCCCGGCACGAGCATGGAGGAGATCGAAGCCGCACCCATGATGGAGACCTGGCAGCAGACCGGCGACAACGCCTCGCTGCTGGCGCGGAACGCACAGCGGGTGCTCGTCGCCGGCGGAACCCTGCTGGGAGTGCTGGCCGTGGCCAGCGTCGCGGTGCTCGTCGGCGGCCGGATGGCCGAGCAGACCCGCCGGGTCGGCCTGCTCAAGGCCGTCGGCGGTACGCCGGGCCTGGTCGCCGCCGTCCTGCTCGCGGAGCACGTGGGCGTCTCGCTGCTCGCGGCGGCAGCCGGCCACACGCTCGGCTGGCTGATCGCGCCACTGCTCAGTGAGCCCTCGGCCGGCTTGATCGGCAGCGCAGGAGCGCTGCCCCTGACCGCCGTCTCCGTCCTCCTGGTCACCGCCATGGCGCTGGGCGTCGCGGTCGTCGCCACCCTCGTTCCCGCCCTGCGCGCGGCCCGGACCAGCACGGTCGTCGCACTCGCCGACGCGGCGCGACCGCCCCGGCGCAGCCCCCGGCTGATCGCGGTCTCCGCACGACTGCCCGCTCCCCTGCTCCTCGCCGTGCGCGTCGCCGCCCGACGGCCCCGTCGGTTGGCGCTCGCCGTCGGGAGCCTGACCGTCGCCGTCACGGGGATCGTCGCCGCCCTCGCGCTCAACGCCCAGCTCGGCACCTCGAACTTCGCGCACTCGTCGGCGTTGAACGAGGCACGGACCGAACGGCTGAGCGACGTGCTGCTCGTCGTGACCGTCATGCTCGTCGCGCTCGCCGCGGTCAACACGGTCGTCATCACCTGGGCCACCGTGCTCGATGCGCGGCACTCCTCGGCACTGTCGCGCGCGCTCGGCCTGACGCCCCAGCAGGTGACCGCCGCGCTCTCGGCAGCGCAGCTGCCGGCGGCCCTGGCCGGCGCCGCCCTCGGTCTCCCGGCGGGCCTCGCCCTGGTCGCTGCCGTCGATCCGGACAGCACCACCAACCCACCGCTGTGGCAGCTGGTCGCGGTCCTGCCGTGCACCGCCCTCGTCGTCGCCGCCCTCACGGCGGTCCCGGCCATCGTCGGAGCCCGGCGACCCACCGCGGAGATCCTCCGCGCCGAGCACGCCTGACCCGGCCGACCCAGGCTCAGCCCAGCAGCGAGCGCACAGCGTCGCGGGCCGACTGCGGGTCGGCCGCGGCGAGGGCCAGCTCGGCGGCGTCCTCGCACTGCGCCGACGTGACCGACGCCAGGCGGGCGCCCACCGGCCGGACGGCGGCGGCCGCCATCGAGAGGGACGTGATGCCCATGCCCACCAACACGCAGGCGAGCAGCGGGTCGGCGGCAGCCTCGCCACAGACGCCCACGGGCTTGCGGGCCTGCACTCCGGCCTCCGCGGTGATCGCGATCAGCTGGAGCACGGCGGGCTGCCACGGGTCGGTGAGGTGCGCGAGATCGGTGGCCATCCGGTCGGCGGCCATCGTGTACTGCGTCAGGTCGTTGGTGCCGATCGAGAGGAAGTCGACGACCTCGAGCATCCGGTGCGCGAGCAGCGCCGCGCTGGGCACCTCGACCATGACGCCGGGCCGGAGGCCGCGCTCGCGGACCTTCGCCGCGAACTCCTCCGCCTCCGCCACGGTCGCGACCATCGGCGCCATCACCCAGGCCTCGGTGCCGGTCTTCTCGGCGGCCCGGGCGATGCCGTCGAGCTGCCGGTCGAGCAGCCCGGGGTTGCCGAACGACAGCCGCAGCCCGCGTACGCCGAGGGCCGGGTTCTCCTCGCCCTCCATGGTCGCGAACGCGACCGGCTTGTCCGAGCCGGCGTCGAGGGTGCGCACCACGACGTACCTCTCGGCACCGAACGGATCGAGGACGTGGCCGTAGATCTCGGCCTGCTCGTCGACCGACGGCTCGTCCTTGCGGTTGAGGAAGCACAGCTCGGTGCGGAACAGCCCGACGCCCTGCACGGGCGCCGCGCTCGCCGCCCGCGCCGACTCGCCGTCGGCGACGTTGGCGAGGATCTTGACCGGGCGTCCGTCGGCGGTCTCGCCCGGCCCGGACCAGGCGGCCAGCGCCTCGCGGGCGGCGGCGTCGGCCACGACCCGCTCACGGGCATCGGCCTCGTCGGGCTCGAGCTCGAGGAGCCCGGTGGCCCCGTCGACGAGCGCGAACGTGCCGCTCGGCACGCCGGTCGCCCCCAACAGCCCGACCACGCAGGGGATGCCGAGCTGGCGGGCGATGATCGCGGTGTGGCTCGTCGGCCCACCACGCTCGGTGACGAGCGCGAGCACCCGGCTCGGGTCGAGGCCGGCGGTGTCGGCCGGCGCGAGGTCCTCGGCGAGCACGACGCACGGGTCGTCGGGCAGGTCGACACCGGGCTCGGGCTCGCCGACGAGGTGGGCGATCACCCGGCGCTCGATGTCGCGCAGGTCGGTGACCCGCTCGGCCATCAGGCCACCCATCTTGCTGAAGATGCCCACGAACTCCTCGACCGCGTCGTGCACCGCGTCGAGGAGACCGGCACCCGACTGGAGCGCCTTCGACACCCCGCGGCGCAGGCCCTTGTCGCGGGCCAGCCCGGCGCTGGCGGTGAGCACCGCGGCGGCGGATCCGGAGGCGGCGCCCGCCTTGGCGGCGAACCCGTCCGCAACGGCGCCGACCGCCGCGTTGTACACCGCGAGCGCCGAGTCGGCGTCCGCGAACGCCGAGCCGTCGAAGCGTGCGATGGCAGCCGGGTCGACCTCGGTCCGGACGACGAGGACCGGGCCGTACGCGACGCCGGACACCACCGGCGTGCCGCGCAGCTGCTGGGTGGATGCGGTGACCATGCTCATCAGTAAACGCCCGGCGCCCTTGACACGTCAACACATTCGGGCATAAAACAACACATACGCAGATTCCGAAGGAGTGCGATCAATGTACGCCGAAGAGCGCCAGCAAGCGACCGCCCGACTGGTCGGCGAGCACGGTCGGCTGTCGGTCGCGGCGATCGCGGAGCAGTTCGGGGTGACGACCGAGACCGTGCGCCGCGACCTATCGTCGCTCGAGCGGATGGGCCTGGTCCGCCGCGTCCACGGGGGCGCGGTGCCGGCGAGCTCGCTCGCGGTCATCGAGTCCGGCCTCGGCGAGCGCGACCAGGCGAACACCGCCGAGAAGGAGCTGATCGCCAAGGCCGCGATCGACGAGCTGCCGCCGGCCGGCGGCACCATCCTGCTCGACGCGGGCTCGACCACGATCCGTTTCGCCAGCCTGCTCCCCCGCGACCACCGGCTCACCGTGGTGACCCACGCCGTGCCGATCGCCGCCCGGCTGGCCGGGCTCGGCCACATCGAACTGCACCTGCTGCCCGGCCGGGTCCGAACCACCACCCAGGCCGCGGTCGGCGCGGAGACCGTCGACACGATCGGGCACCTGCGCGTCGACGTCGCCTTCCTCGGCACCAACGGCATCACCGTCGACCACGGGCTCTCCACGCCCGACCACGACGAAGCGGCCGCCAAGCGGGCGATGGTCGGCGCTGCGCGCCGGGTGGTCTGCCTGTCCGACTCCAGCAAGGTCGGCACCGAGACCGCGATCCGGTTCGCCCGGCTCGACGAGGTCGACGCGCTCGTCACCGACGGCGGCATCTCGGCCGCCGACCGCCGGGCCTTCGAGGAGGCCGGGCTGGAGGTGGTCGTCGCATGATCGTCACGCTCACCGCCAACCCGAGCCACGACCGCACGGTGACCCTGGCCGGCCGTCTCGAGCGAGGCTCGGTGATCCGCGCCGCGTCGGTGCTCTCCCAGGCCGGCGGCAAGGGCGTGAACATCTCCCGGGCGTCGGTCGCGGCCGGCGTCCCGTCGATCGCGGTGCTGCCGGCACCGCACGACGACCCGTTCGTCCATGAGCTGCTCGCGGCCGGCATCGACTGCCGGCCGGTCACCATCGAGGGCGCGCTCCGGGTCAACATCACCGTGTCCGAGCCCGACGGCACCACCACCAAGCTCAACAGCCCCGGTCCCACGCTCGGCCCCGACACCCTGCACGAGCTGACCGCGTCGCTCCAGCACCGCGCCGAGAGCGCCGACTGGGTCGTGCTCGCCGGCTCGCTGCCGCCCGGCACGCCGGTGGAGTGGTACGCCGAGCTGGTCGCCGCCCTGCGCGGCCACGGCGCCCGGGTCGCGGTCGACACCTCCGACGCGGCGCTGCGGGCGCTCGTCGACGGCCTCGACTCCGCCGCGCCCCACCTGATGAAGCCGAACGGCGAGGAGCTGGCGTCCTTCACCGGCGCGGACCCGGACGTGCTCGAGGCCGATCCCGGCGCAGCGGCGGAGGCCGCGCGGTCCCTGGTCGACCGCGGCGTCGAGGCCGTGCTCGCGACGCTCGGCTCCCACGGCGCCGTGCTCGTGACGCGCGACGGCGCCTGGCACGCCGCTCCCCCGCCGACGACCGTGGTGAGCACGGTCGGTGCCGGCGACTCCAGCCTCTTCGGCTACCTCCTCGGAGACCTCCGAGGCCTCGGTCCCGACCGACGCCTCGCACTCGCCGTCGCCTACGGCAGCGCCGCCGCAGGCCTTCCAGGGACGACGATCCCGCAACCCCACCAGGTGCAACCCGAGCTCGTCTCGGTGCGGCAGCTGGAGCTCACCCAGGGAGGGTGACCTGATGTCCGACCTCATCACAGCAGGACTGGTACGCCTCGATGCCGACCTCGGCACCGAGAAGCACGACGTGATCCGTGCACTGACCCGGGTGGTGGCCGACGAGGGCCGCGCCACCGACGTCGACCAGCTCGTCGCCGACGCGTTCGAGCGCGAGAGCAAGACCGGCACCGGGCTGCCCGGCGGGATCGCCATCCCGCACTGCCGCACCAGCGGCGTCGCCGAGCCGACGCTGGCCTTCGCCCGCCTGGACCCGAAGGTCGACTTCGGCGCCAAGGACGGGGCCGCCGACCTGGTCTTCCTGATCGCCGCACCCGCCGGCGGCGACAACACCCACCTGCAGCTGCTCACCAAGCTGGCCCGGTCTCTGGTCAAGGCCTCCTTCACCGACGCCCTCCGCGCCGCCCAGAGCCCGCAGGAGGTCGCCGAGCTGGTGAACGACGTGGTCAGCGACGCGCCGACGCCCACGCCCGCCGCCGCTGCCTCCACTCCGGCCGCCACTCCGGCCGCCACTCCGGCCGAGCAGCAGAAGCGCAGCATCGTCGCCGTCACCGCCTGCCCCACCGGCATCGCGCACACCTACATGGCCGCCGAGGCCCTCGAGGCCGCGGCCAAGCGTGCCGGCGTCGACCTCCAGGTCGAGACCCAGGGGTCGGCCGGCGCGAAGCCCCTCGCCCCGGAGACGATCGCGGCCGCCGACGCGGTGATCTTCGCGGTCGACGTCGGCGTGCGCGACCGCAGCCGGTTCGCCGGCAAGCCGCTGGTCTCCTCGGGCGTCAAGCGCCCCTTCGACCAGGCCGACGCGATGATCGCCGAGGCGCTGCGGTACGCCGACGACCCCGGCGCTCCGCGCGTCGAGGGCTCCGGCGACGGCGGTGCCGCCGCCACCCCCGGCAGCGGTGCCGGGGAGAGCTGGGCGGGTCGCACGCGCCGGGTGCTGATGACCGGTGTGTCGTACATGATCCCGTTCGTCGCGGCGGGCGGCCTGCTGATCGCGCTGTCCTTCCTGTTCGGCAGCTACGAGATCACCGATGTCGCGGGCGACATCGTCACCAACAACTCGATCTGGAACCTGCCCGGGACCGCCGACCTCCCGCACGTGCCGTTCGACAGCGGCCTGATGGCCTACATCGGCGCCGTCCTGTTCGTGCTCGGCGCGACGGCGTTCAAGTTCCTGGTCCCGGCACTGGCCGGCTACATCGCGTACGCGATCGCCGATCGCCCCGGCATCGCGCCGGGGTTCGTGATGGGCGCCCTCGCGGTCGACCTCGGTGGCTTCGGCATGGCCCAGAGCGGCTTCCTCGGCGGCATCGCCGGCGGCGTGCTCGCCGGCCTGATCGCCCTGTGGGTGTCGCGCTGGAAGGTGCCCACCTGGGCCCGCGGCCTGATGCCGGTGATGCTGATCCCGCTGGTCACGACCCTGATCGCCGGCTGGCTGATGGTGGCCGTGCTCGCCCGGCCGCTCGGCTGGCTGATGGACCAGCTCAGCGACGGCCTGAACAGCCTCAGCGGCGGCTCCGCCGTGATCCTCGGCGTCATCCTGGGGCTGATGATGGCCTTCGACATGGGCGGTCCGCTGAACAAGGTGGCCTACGCGTTCGCGACGACCGGGCTGGCCGCCGCCGGCACGGCCTCCGACTCCCCCGAGCTCAAGGTCATGGCCGCGGTCATGCTGGCGGGCATGGTGCCGCCGATCGCGCTGGCCCTCGCGACCGTCGTACGCCCCGGCCTCTTCGACCTGCCCGAGCGCGAGAACGGCAAGGCCGGCTGGCTGCTCGGCGCGTCCTTCATCACCGAGGGCGCCATCCCGTTCGCCGCGGCGGACCCGCTGCGCGTGATCCCGGCGATCATGCTCGGCTCGGCCGTCACCGGCGGGCTCTCGATGGCGCTCGACGTCGCCGTCCGGGCGCCGCACGGCGGGATCTTCGTCCTGTTCGCCGTGCACAACATCGCCGGCTACTTCATCGCGCTGATCGCCGGCGTCGTCGTCGGCGCGTTCGCGGTGATCGTCCTCAAGTCCCTCGGCCGTACGCCGGCCGGCGAGCCCGCTGACCGCGAGCTCGCGACCGTCTGACCCAGCACACCCAGGAGGAATCCATGCCCAGCAAGACCGTCGCCGTCGGCTCCTCCGTCGGCCTGCACGCCCGCCCGGCCCAGCTCATCGCCGAGGCGGCCGAGGAGCTCGACGCCGAGGTGCTCATCGGCCTGCCCGGCCAGGAGCCGGTCGACGCGAGCTCGTCGCTGATGATCATGACCCTCGGCGCCGGCTGCGGCGACCAGGTCGAGGTCAGCAGCGACGACCAGGTCGCGCTCGACACGATCGTCGCGCTGGTCGAGAAGGACCTGGACGCTTAGCGGGGACGCGCCAGCGGACCCGCTGGTGGTGGTCGAGCAAGCGCCCGGGGACGCGCCAGCGGACCCGACGGCGCGTGTCGAGGCCCAGTGAGTCCTCAGACGACGCCAGCCGTCGCCAGCTCTCCGAGGGCCACGCGACCGAGCGCACGCGCGTGCGCCTCGGCGCTGTCGATCATCGGCAGCGGGCTGTCGTCGGCCGAGACGAGCAGGCCGATCTCGGTGCAGGCGAGCACGACCGCGTCGGCGCCGGCGTCGGCCAGCCCGCGGATCACGTCGACGTACGCCGTCCGCGACGCGTCGCGCACGACCCCCTGGGTCAGCTCGTCGAAGATGATCCGGTCGACGGCCGAGCGCTCGGCCGGACCGGGCGCGACCGAGGCGATGTCGTGTCGGGCGAGGCGGTCGGCGTAGAACGTCTCCTCCATCACCCAGCTGGTGCCGAGGATTCCGAGGGTCTGCCAGCCGTTCCGCTGCGCCTCGGCCGCGATGGCGTCGCCGATGTGCAGCAGGGGCACGTCGAGGGCGGCCTCGACCTGGGGTGCGACCTTGTGCATGAGGTTGGTGCAGATCGCCACCGTCGTCGCGCCGCCGGCCTGGCACCGCAGCCCGGCCTCGACGAGGAGCGCGGCGGCCCGGTCCCAGTCACCACGCACCTGGCACTCGCGCACCTCTGCGAAGTCGAGCGAGTGCAGCGCGATCCGCGCCGACGCGTGGCCGCCACGCGCGTGCGCGACCATCTCGTTGATGATCCGGTAGTACGTCGCGGTCGAGTGCCAGCTCATGCCGCCGATGAGTCCCACGGTGTCCATGGCATCCATGCTGCGCCGTACCGGACATCCAAGGTAGTCGGCACTTTCCGAAACCATCCATCAGTTGCTCTAATGGCTTGATGGATCCACGCCGCGTCCTCCTCTTCCGCACCGTCGCCCGCGCAGGCTCGCTGAGTGCGGCTGCGCGCGAGCTCGGCACCACCCAGTCGGCGGTGAGCCAGCAGCTCCAGCAGCTCGAGCGCGAGGCCGGTGGCCCGCTGCTCGTGCGCACCACCCGCGGGGCTCGGCTCACCGAGGCGGGCGCGGCGCTGCTGGCCCGCGCCGACGCGGTGCACAGCGCGCTCCACCTCGCGCGGGAGGAGCTCGGCGCCCTCGCCGACCTGCGCGCCGGCACCGTGCGGCTGGCGGCCTTCCCCTCGGCGGCCGCCACGCTCGTGCCGCCGGCGGTCCGCGCGCTCCACGACGAGCACGCCGGCGTCGAGGTGACGCTCGTGGAGACGGAGCCGCCCGAGGCCTGGGCCGGTGTGCTCGCCGGCGACGTCGACGTCGCCCTCGTCTTCGGGTACGACGCGCCGCCCCACGACGACGGCTCGCTGGCCTGGGTCCCGCTCGGCGTCGAGTCGCTGCACCTCGTGCTCCCGCCCGGCAACGACGCGCCGGCCAGGGCCTCCAACGCCTGGCTGGCCAGGCAGAGCTGGGTCGCCGGCTGCGAGCGCTGCCGCCAGCACCTGGTCGACGCCTGCCGCACCGCCGGCTTCGAGCCGCGGCTGCTGCACGAGAGCGACGACTACGTGGTGGTCCAGAACCTCGTCGCGCACGGCCTGGGCGTCACGCTGCTCCCCGAGCTCGCGCTGACGGCGTTCCGGCACCCCGAGGTCGACGTACGCCCCGCACCGGCGTTCGGCGAGCGCCACGTCGGCATCGCGCACCGGCCCGGGGCCGAGGCCGTCCCGGCGATCCGGGCGGTGATGGAGCGGCTCCAGGCAGGCGCCGCGAGCGTGCTGGCTACCCGCGGTCGCGCACCGCGAGGTAGACCGCGCGCGTCCCGACCGCCCGCTCGAGCTCGCGGGTGACGCTCGAGAAGAACTGCGCGCGATAGGTGTCGTCGGTGAGCGTCGACACCGTGAGGTAGAGGCCCGAGAAGCTCGCGAGGAAGACCGACACCTTCACCAGCTGCACCGAGACGCTCGGGAGCCCCGGCGCGTTCTGCACGCTGTCGAGCCCGGTCCACGCCTCCTGGACGCTCTCCTCCATGACCAGCGAACCGAACACCAGGAAGAACAGGAACACGGTCGCGGCGAGCAGCAGCACCTGGACCGCCTGCACGATCACCAGGGCGAGGATCAGGTTCCACCGGTCGAAGCCGGTCACCTGGGCGTGGGGCGCCGGGTCGAACTCCGGATCGGCGAGCAGCTCCGCGCACGGCTCCTCCAGCGGCGTGCCGGCGCAGGTACGCCGGACGAACTCGCGGTCGACCTCGTCGTCGACCCGGTCGACCTCCTCGGGCAGCCGCACCAGCAGGAAGACCACCCCGATGGCCGTGAACAGCAGCACGGTCATCCAGAGCAGGCCCGGGCTGAGGCTCGCCGTCATCTGCCACGCCTCGGCGTTGATGAAGAGGAACGTCACGAAGACCAGCAGCAGCGGCAGCGCCCGCGACATGTTGGGCAGCAGCCGGATCAGGGTGCCGGTGGTGCGGCTCAGGCTCCACCGGAGGATCGGCCGGAAGCGCAGCGCGGTCAGCGCGTACCAGACCGCAGCGAGCAGCACGATGGCCAGCAGGACCGCCGGGCCGGCGGTGATCTCGTCGGCGTACCACGCGAGCCCGACGCCGGCCGCGACGGCGACCAGCATCACGCCGATCAGCAGCGGCATCGTGCGTCCGGGCCGGAGCGCGGCGCGGACGGCGGCGCGCTCGGAGGGCACGAAGTACGGGAGGCCGTGGCGCTGGAACCACACCTCCGCAGCGCTCAGGGACTGCTCCCGGGTCACGTCAGCAGCTCGCGGGCCCGATCGACGTCGGCCTTCATCTGCGCGACGAGCGCCTCGACGGAGTCGAACGCCACCATGCCGCGCAGCCGGTCCACGAAGCTGACCTCGACCTCGACGCCGTACAGCTCGAGGTCGGTGCGGTCGAGCACGTAGCTCTCGACGCGCCGGTCGCGCACCCCGTCGAAGGTGGGGTTGGTGCCGACGCTGATCGCGGCGGGGTAGGTCTCGCCGGTGTCGAGCCGGCGCAGCCAGCCGGCGTAGATGCCGTCGGGCGGCGCGGCGGTCATCGCGTCGGTCGGCACGTTGGCGGTCGGGAAGCCCATGCCGCGGCCGCGCTGGTCGCCGCGGACGACCACCCCGCGGACGGCGTACGGCCGCCCGAGAGCCTCGGCGGCGCCGGCGACGTCACCGGCGGCGAGGCTCATCCGGACGTACGTCGACGACCACACCTGCGGGCCGCCGTCGAGCGGGATGCCCTCGGCGACGAAGCCGAGCCGCTCCCCCGCCTCGTGGAGCGTCGCGACGTCACCGGCGGCGCGGTGGCCGAAGCGGAAGTTCGCGCCGACGACGACCGACGCGGCGCGCAGGCTGTCGACCAGCACCCGCTGGATGAACTCCTCGGGGGTCCAGTTGGCGACGCCGCGGTCGAACGGCACGGCGAGCACGTGGTCGGCGCCCGCCTCGCGGAGCAGCTCCGCGCGGACCTCGAGCGTCGTCAGCGTCGTCGGGGCGTGCTCGGGCCGCAGCACCGCCATCGGGTGCGGGTCGAAGGTGACCGCGACGACCGCGAGTCCGCGCTCGTCGGCGATCTCGCGCGCCCGGTTCACCACGTGCCGGTGCCCCAGGTGCACTCCGTCGAAGTTGCCGATCACCACGGCGGTCGGGCCGAGGTCAGCCGGGACCTCGTCGAGGCTTCGCCAGATCTGCACGTCCCGAACACTATCGGGGGTCATCCGGCGAACACCGCCACGGGCCGCGCGCGGCCTTCCTTCTGCTCGTAGAGCGCGAGGAACTCGCCGTCCGGCGCGAACACCGCCGAGAGGCCGGCCACCTCGACGTCGAGCGGCCGTCCCACCCGGACGTCGCCGGCCTGGCGGTCGTCGAGCTCGACGGCGGGGAACGCCGCCCGGGCGGCCGCCGCGATCGGCATCATCGTGAAGTCGTCGGCGAGCGCGTCGAGCGTATGGGCGTCGGCCAGGGAGTAGGGGCCGACGGCGGTACGCCGCAGCGCGGTCAGGTGTCCCCCGACGCCGAGCCGGGCGCCGAGGTCGCGGGCGATGGCGCGGATGTAGGTGCCGCTGGAGCAGCGCACCGACACGTCCAGCTCGTCGCCGCGCACGTCGGTCACCACCAGCTCGTGGACGGTCACCGGCCGCGCCTTCAGCTCGACCTCCTCGCCGTCGCGAACCCGCTGGTACGCGCGCTTGCCGTCCACCTTGATCGCGGACACCGCGGTCGGCACCTGCATCAGGTCACCGACGAACTCGGCGGCGGCGGACCGGATCCCGGCCTCGTCGAGACCGTCGGTCGCGACGGTCGCGGTGACCTCGCCCTCGGCGTCGTCGGTGCTGGTCGAGACGCCGAGGCGGATGGTCGCGTCGTACGCCTTCTCGGTCAGCATCAGGTGCCCGAGCAGGCGGGTGGCGCGGTTGACGCCGAGCACGAGCACGCCCGTCGCCATCGGGTCGAGCGTGCCGGCGTGCCCGACCTTGCGGGTGCCGGCCAGGCGCCGGACCCGGGACACGACGTCGTGCGACGTCATGCCACCGGGCTTGTCGACGACGACCAGGCCGGCCTCAGTCGTCATCCAGGTCGTCGTCCTCGTCGACCTCGCGCGGCTTCTTGTACGGGTCGGACTCACCGGCGTACGTCGCCCCGCGCTGCGCCGCGACCTCCTCGTCCTGCTGCCGCGCCCGCGCGAGCACCTCGTCGAGGTGCCGTGCGTTCTCGGGCAGCGCGTCGTGGATGAAGGTGATCGTCGGCGCGTGCCGCATGCCGAGCTGCTTGGCCACCTCGGAGCGGATCAGCCCCTTGGCCGACTCCAGCGCCGCGGCGGTGCTGTCGAGGGCCTTGCCGTCGCCGGTGTCGTCGAGGACCGTGTAGAAGACCGTGGCCTGCTGGCTGTCGCCGGAGACGCGGACGTCGGTGACGGTGACGAAGCCCAGCCGCGGATCCTTGATCCGGCGCTCCAGCATCTCCGCGACGATCACCTGGATCCGGTCGGCGATCTTGCGGACCCGTGGGTTGCTCATGTTCCTACTCTCTCAAACGGCGAGTCGGCGCCGGTTCACCCCGTGATGGGTGAACCAGCGCCGACTCGGCACTGTCACAGCATCAGCCGCGCGGGATCTCCCGCATCTCGAACGCCTCGACGACGTCGCCTTCCTTGATGTCCTGGAAGTTGCGCAGCACCAGACCGCACTCGAAGCCCTCGCGGACCTCGGACGCGTCGTCCTTCTCGCGCCGCAGCGACGCGAGGTCGAGGTTGTCGGCGACGACGGAGCCGTCGCGGATGACCCGGACCTTGGCGTTGCGGCGGATGACCCCGCTGGTGACCATGCAGCCGGCGATGTTGCCGATCTTCGACGAGCGGAAGATCGCGCGGATCTCCGCCTGGCCGAGGGTCTGCTCCTCGTACTCCGGCTTGAGCATGCCCTTGAGCGCGGCCTCGATCTCCTCGATGGCCTGGTAGATGACGGTGTAGTACCGGATCTCCACGCCCTCGCGGTCGGCCAGCTCCGTCGCCTTGCCCTGCGGGCGGACGTTGAAGCCGATGATGATCGCGTCGGAGGCAGCGGCCAGGTCGACGTTGGTCTCGGTGATGGCACCGACACCGCGGTCGATGACCCGGATGCCGACCTCGTCGCCGACGTCGATCTTCGCCAGCGCGTCCTCGAGGGCCTCGACCGAACCGGACACGTCGCCCTTCAGGATGAGGTTGAGCTCCTGGCTCTCGCCCTTCTCCATGGAGGCCATGAAGTCCTCGAGGGTACGACGCACGCGCCGCTTCGCCTGCATGGCGGCCCGCTCGCGGGCCTCCCGCTTCTCGGCGATCTGGCGCGCCATCCGGTCGTCCTCGACGACGATGAAGTTCTGGCCAGCGCCGGGGACGGCGCTGAGGCCCAGGACCATCGCCGGACGCGACGGACCGGCCTCCTCGAGCTCGTTGCCGAACTCGTCGAGCATCGCCCGCACGCGGCCGTGGGCCGGGCCGGCGACGATCGAGTCGCCGACGCGGAGCGTGCCGCGCTGGACCAGCACCGTGGCGACCGGACCGCGACCGCGGTCGAGGTGCGCCTCGATGACCAGACCCTGCGCCTCGCGGTCGGCGTTCGCCCGGAGGTCGAGCGACGCGTCGGCGGTGAGCACGATCGCCTCGAGCAGCTTGTCGAGGTTGAGCTCGGACTTGGCCGAGACGTCGACGAACATCGTGTCGCCGCCGTACTCCTCGGGCACCAGGCCGTACTCGGTCAGCTGGCCACGGACCTTGGTCGGGTCCGCCTCCGGCTTGTCGATCTTGTTGACCGCCACCACGATCGGGACGCCGGCCGCCTTGGCGTGGTTGAGCGCCTCGACGGTCTGCGGCATCACGCCGTCGTCGGCCGCGACCACGAGGACCGCGATGTCCGACGACTGCGAACCACGGGCACGCATGGCGGTGAACGCCTCGTGACCCGGGGTGTCGATGAAGGTGATGCGGCGGTCGTCGTCGTCGACCTCGGTGTGCACCTGGTAGGCACCGATGTGCTGCGTGATGCCACCGGCCTCGCCGGCGACGACGTTCGCGCTGCGGAGCGCGTCGAGCAGCTTGGTCTTTCCGTGGTCGACGTGACCCATGACGGTCACGACCGGCGGACGGGCCTCGAGGTCGTCCTCGTCGACGTCCTCGTCGTCACCGAACTCGATGTCGAACGACTCGAGCAGCTCGCGGTCCTCGTCCTCCGGGGACACGACCTGCACGACGTAGTTGAGCTCCTCGCCGAGCAGCTCGAGCGTCTCGTCGTTGACCGACTCGGTCGCGGTCACCATCTCACCGAGGCTGAACAGCATCTGCACCAGCGACGCGGCGTCGACGTTGATCTTCTCGGCGAAGTCGGTGAGCGAGGCGCCCCGCGGCAGGCGAACGGTCTCGCCGTTGCCCTTGCGGACGCGCACGCCGCCGATCGTCGGGGCCTCCATGGCCTCGAACTCCTGGCGACGCGCCCGCTTCGACTTGCGACCGCGACGCGACGGACCGCCGGGGCGACCGAACGCACCCTGGGTCTGGCCGCGCTGACCCGGACGGCCACCGCCGCCGGGGCGACCGCCGCCGGCCGGGCCGAAGCCACCGGGACGGGCCGGAGCACCGGCACCGGCGCCACCGCGACCCGGGGCGCCACCGCGGCCCGGGGCACCGCCGCGACCGGGCGCACCCGGTCGACCGGGACCACCGCTGCGGCCGCCCGGACCCTGGCCGAACGCGGCCGGGGACTTGGGCATCATCGCCGGGTTGGGGCGCGGCATGCCGGGGCGACCACCGGCGGCCGGCGGACGCGGCGGACGGTTGTCGCCGCCACCGGTCGCCGGGGCCGGACGCTCGCCGGGGGCGGGGCGACGGCCCATGCCCTGGCTGGACGCGAACGGGTTGTTGCCGGGCCGGGGCGCACCGGGGCGACCGACCGGACGCGGCGCCGGGGTCGGCGCCTTCGGGGCCTCCGTCGACGCAGCCGCGGCGGGAGCCTCGGGCTCGGCCGGCGGGGCCGGCGGCTCCTCGGCCTTCGGCGCGGGCTTCGGGCCCGGCTTGGGCGCGGCCTTCTTCGCCGGGGCCGGAGCGGCCTCCTCGACGGGGACGGCCGGTGCCTCGGCGGCGGGTGCCTCGGCAACGGGAGCCTCGGCGGCAGGGGCCTCGGCGGCGGGGGCCTCGGCGGCAGGAGCCTCAGCGGCAGCCTTCTTGGCCGGGGCCTTCTTCGCGGGGGCCTTCTCGGGCGCCGCGGCGGGGGCGGAGCCGTCGGCCATCTCGGCCTTCAGCTTGTCGCCGTACTCCTTGCGGAACCGCATCTCCGCGGGCAGCTCGACGGTCGAGCTCGCCGACTTGACGAACTCCCCCATCTCCTTGAACTTCTCGAGAACGAACTTGCTCTCGACTCCGAACTCCTTGGCGAGTTCGTGAACTCGGGTCTTAGCCACGCTTCTCCTTCTGGCCTCGAACCCGAATCCGGGGGGTAGATCGAGACCGTTAGTGGGTGTGCACGCTCATCGCGAAGTACTCATCGAGTGCTCATGAGCGGTTGCTCCAGTTCCTGTCGGTCAACGGTTGTCAGTCAGGCTGGGTCGAGGTGGTCACCCACCGGTGCGCTGGAAAGCCCGGTCGTGACCCGGAGGGCCCGGCCGAACGCCTTCCGGCGCACCGCGAGCTCGTAGCACTCGGTCGTGGGGTGCAGGTGCGCTCCGCGACCGGGTGTGGTGCCCTTCGGGTCCGGCACGACGGCCGGGTGGCCGTGCGCGTCCGAGCCGACGGTCACCCGCAACAACTCAGCCTTGGCGGCTCGTGTCCGGCACCCGACACAGGTCCGGACCGGGCCCGGGCATGCAGAAGAGATGTGTTCACTCGCCACTGACGACAACCCTACCGCGCACCGGCCACCTATTTCGAACCGGGGCACGCCGTCCTACGGTCCTGGCATGACCTTCTCGGAGGACTTCGCGGGACCGGACCTGGACCCTGCCAGGTGGTTGACGTCGTACCTGCCGGTCTGGAGCTCGACCGCGGACACCGCCGCGACGTACGTCGTGGAGAACGGCCAGCTCCGGCTGTTCATTCCTCCGGACCAGGGGCTGTGGTGCGCGGTCGACCACGAGCCGCCGCTGCGGGTGTCCGCCATCCAGTCCGGTGCCTACTCCGGCGCGGTCGGGAGCACGCGCGGCCAGCAGCGCTTCCGCGAGGGGCAGCTCGTGCTCGAGGAGCAGCCCCGCTTCGAGGGCTGGCTGACCTCGGGCGGCCGGGTCGAGATCCGGTGTGCGATGACGATCTCGCCGCGGTCGATGGCGGCGCTGTGGCTGGCCGGGTTCGAGGACGACCCGGAGCAGGTGCAGTGCGGCGAGCTCTGCGTGGTCGAGGTGTTCGGCAAGGACCTCACCCCGGAGTCGGCCGAGGTGGGCGTCGGCATCAAAGCGTTCCGCGACCCGGCGCTGCGGCAGGACTTCGCGGCGCCGCGGGTGCCGATCGACGTGGCCGACTTCCACACCTACGCGGTCGAGTGGGACGCGCAGGAGGCGGTGTTCACGGTCGACGACGAGGAGGTACGCCGGTGCGCCGCGCCGCCGACGTACCCGATGCAGGCGATGGTCGGCGTCTTCGACTTCCCCGACTGGTCGAACGGGGACGACGACCACCTGGTGCCGGCGCTGACCGTCGACTGGATCAGGGGGCGGAACGCGGGGTAAAAGCCGCTAGGGTGCGACCCGTGCTCGCGAGTGTGCTGGCGCCGGCCGTCCGGCGGTTGGTGTACCCGAGCCGCGAGACCCGGATCCCGGCGAGCGAGACCGACTACGGGCTGGCGGTCCCGGGCGCGCAGCTGCGCGGCTGGGTGGTCAACCCCGGCCAGGTGCGCGCACTCGTCTACTTCGGCGGCAACGGCGAGCCGCTGGACTGGCTGCGGCCGGTGCTGGCCGACCGGTTCCCCGACCACACGAGCTACCTGATCGCCTATCGCGGGTACGGCGCGAGCGACGGCCGCCCCAGCCAGCGCGTCCTCACCTCCGACGCGCTGACGCTGGTCGACCACGTCTCCGCCCGGCACGCGGACGCGCCCGTCGACGTGATCGGCCGCAGCCTCGGCGCCGCGGTCGCGATGCAGGTCGCCGCCCACCGCCCGGTCGAGCGGCTGGTGCTGGTCACGCCGTTCGACAGCCTCGCCGCGACGGCCGGCGACCTCTTTCCCCGCCTGCCGGTCGCGCGGCTGATCCGGGACCGCTGGGACTCGACGGCCGTGGCCGGGTGGGTCTCCGCCGAGGTCCTGGTGCTTCGGGCCGGGCGGGACGAGGTGGTCCGCCCGCCCCGCACCGACGCCCTGCTGGCGGCGCTGCGACCCGACACCACCGTCATCGACTTCCCCGACGCCGACCACGCCACGGTGGCCGAGGAGCCGGCGTACTGGACGGCGGTCGAGAAGTTCCTCAGCTCCTGACGTTCAGCCTTCGTCGCCCGGTTCGTCCGACCGGATGTCGATCCGCCACCCGGTGAGGCGGGCGGCGAGGCGGGCGTTCTGGCCCTCCTTGCCGATCGCCAGCGAGAGCTGGAAGTCGGGGACGACGACGCGGGCCGAGCGGGCCTCGGCGTCGAGCACCTCGACCGAGGTCACGCGCGCGGGCGAGAGCGCGTGGGCGACGAGCTCGGCGGGGTCCTCGGACCAGTCCACGATGTCGATCTTCTCGCCGTGGAGCTCCGACATGACGTTGCGCACCCGCGAGCCCATCGGGCCGATGCAGGCGCCCTTGGCGTTGACGCCGGAGGCCGTCGACCGGACCGCGATCTTGGTGCGGTGCCCGGCCTCGCGGGCGATCGCGGCGATCTCGACGGTGCCGTCGGCGATCTCAGGGACCTCGAGCGCGAAGAGCTTCTTGACCAGGTTGGGGTGCGAGCGCGACAGCGTGACCTGGGGCCCGCGCATGCCCTTGCGGACCGAGACCACCAGGCACTTGATGCGGGTGCCGTGGTCGTAGCGCTCGCCGGGCACGCGCTCGCCGACGGGCAGCAGCGCCTCGAGCTTGCCGAGGTCGACCATCACGTCGTCGGGGTTGCGACCCTGCTGGATGATCCCCGAGATGATGTCGCCCTCCTTGCCGGAGAACTCGCCGAAGCGGATGTCGTCCTCGGCGTCGCGCAGGCGCTGGAGCATGATCTGCTTCGCGGTCGTGGCAGCGATCCGGCCGAAGCCCTCCGGGGTGTCGTCGTACTCCCCCACCACGGTGCCCTCGTCGTCGACCTCGGACGCGAGGACCGTGACGTGGCCGGTCTTGCGGTCGAGGGAGACCCGCGCCTTCTCCTGGGCGCCGGGCGTCTTGTGGTACGCCGTGAGGAGCGCCTGCTCGATGGCCTCCACCAGCACCTCGAAGGAGATCTCCTTCTCCCGCTCGAGCATGCGCAGGATGCTCATGTCGATGTCCATCAGGCCTCCTCGCCGCCGTCGCCGTCGCCGTCGCGACGGTTGAACTCCACCTGCACCAGCGCCTTCTTCACCTCGGCGTACGCGACCTCCTGCTTCGTGCCGCTGACCTCGAGCGTCACGGCGTCGTCGGTCGAGTCGATGATCCGGCCGGTGGCGGCCTTGCCGTCGGCGAACGTGACCTTCACCAGCCGGCCGGCGTTGCGTCGCCAGTGGCGCGGCAGGACGAGCGGACGATCGACCCCGCGTGAGGTGACCTCGAGCGTGTAGGGCTGCTCGCCCATCACTTCGGACCCGTCGAGCACGCGGTTGACCTCGCGGGTCGCGTCGGCGACCTCGTCGAGCGTCACGCCGCCGTCCTTGTCGACGGCGACCCGCAGGATCCGGCGCTTGCCGGCCGGGGTGATCTCGACGGCCTCGATGTCGAGGCCCAGGGCACGCAGGGGGTCGTCGAGCTCAGCCTCGATCCGGGCCCTGATGGCGTCCTGGTTGGCGCTGCTCACGGGTGGGCGACCTCCTTGTGCTGTTGTTGATCGTCAACCATAGCGGCTCCGGGGTGTGCCGACGGCAAGGGCGGTCGTCGTCTAGGGTCGGCGCCGTGCCCGACGCCTCACGCCTCTCCCGACGCGCCCTCCTGGCCGTCGGCGCCGGCGGCGTGCTCGCGGCTTCGGCGTGCGGTCAGGACGGCGCCGCGCCGCCGGTTCCGGCCACCGACGGGGACCCCGACGAGGTGCTCGTCGACGAGGTCGTCGCGCAGGTCACCGCGACCGCCGCCCTCACCGGCCGGGAGCCGGCCCTGACCGAGATGCACACCGCCCACCTGGCCGCCCTGGAGGCCGAGGCGCCGACCGCTGCGGCGGCCTCGCGCAAGCAGCTCCGCCGGGCCGAACGGGACCTCCAGGAGTTCCTGGTCGACGCCGCGATGCGTGCGGAGAGCGGACCGCTCGCCCGGCTGCTCGCGTCCATGTCGGCCTCGGTCGCCCAGCACCTGGCCGCCCTCCCCGGGGAGCAGGCATGAGCGAGATCGACGCCAAGCAGACGACACTGGCCGCGGAGCACGCCGCGGTCTTCGTGCTGGGCACCCTCGGCGGTCGTACGTCGCGGAGCGCGACGCCGGCGCTGTACGACGCGGTCTCCGCGGCGTACGCCGCCCATCGCGCGCGCCGCGACCAGCTCACCGCCGAGATCGCCGAGGCGGGGACCGATCCGGTCGCCGCCGAGCCGGCGTACGACGTGCCGCCGGGCGCCGACCGTGCAGATCGGATCGCGCGGGTCGCGCTGGACACCGAGCGGGCGTGCGCCACGACGTACGCCTGGCTGGTCGCGAACAGCGTCGACGACACGAGGCGGTGGGCGATCCGGGCCCTGAACGAGACAGCGGTCCGCGAACTCGCCTTCCGGGGAACTCCCGAGATGTTCCCCGGAGCCGGCGAGCACGCGGACCGCTGAGGCCTGGACTGGCCCGCGAGCGAGGTTCCGCCGGGATGTGGGGGGACTGGCGGCCCCTCGCTCTTGCAAAAGCATGCAACAGGCCGCCCGAGAATCGCGATAGGGCGCGAACCTCACGTTTGTGCATTGCACAAACGTGCAGTTCCGGCCCTTGTCAGGCCCCCGGAATCAGGCCCAGCTCTCGAGCACGTCAGGGATCTCCGCGAGGCGGTGCACGACCGCGTCGGGAGCGCCCTCCGTGTGGCCGACCTGGTTGGCCGGGATCGCGCTGAGCGGGATGTGGATCGCCCGCATGCCGGCGTTGTGGGCACCCCACACGTCGTCGAAGAGGCGGTCGCCGACGTAGACGCAGCGGGCCGGGTCGCTGACGCCCACGGCGTCCATCGCGGCGCGGAAGGCGTGCGGCGACGGCTTCGTCCACGGGATCTCGCTGGTATAGACGTCGGCGTCGATCAGGTGGTGCACGCCGTCGCGCCGGAAGAAGTCCTCGTGCCAGGCTCGCGGCCAGATCGTGTTGGAGAGCACGCCGACCCTCACGCCGCCGGCGCGCAGCTGCTCCCACAACGGGGCGACGTCCGGGTCGGTCGCGGTGTGCGGCTCCCAGAACTCGCGGTAGGCCGTGAGCAGGTCGGGGTCGTGGTCGAGCCCGGCCTCGGTGAAGACGTCGGCGACCGTCGCGCTCCGCTGGTGGTCGCGGGAGCGGCCCCAGATGGCGTTCGCGGCGTCCCGCAGGCGGGCGGCGTGGTCGTCCCCGGCGATCCGCACGGCCAGCGCGAGCGCGGTGGCCTCGGCCTCGAAGTCGATGTCGTGCCAGGGGGTGAGCGTGCCGCCCCAGTCGAAGATGACGGCGTCGATCGCGGACATGGGGATCAACCTAGGACCGGGCACCCCCACCGACGAAAGCCGTGATCTCGTCGGCCAGCAGCTCGGGCTGGTCCAGCGCGACGAAGGTCCGCGCGTCGGGCACCTCGCGCAGCCGGGCGTCCGGGAACGCCTCGACCAGCCGGTGCGCGAGCGAGATCCGGAAGAACCGGTCCGCCGGCGCCCAGCACAGCAGCACCGGACGGGTGAACCCGCGCAGGCGGGTCCCGACGTCGGCGAGGTCCTGCTTCGACCAGCCCCGCGCGAACGTCGCCACGTCGCGACGTACGCCGGCGTCGGTGAGGTACGGCGTGACCCACGGCAGCGTCTCCTCGGGCCGCAGGCGGCGTCGCACGAGCGGGCCGAAGCCGAGCGGGCCGTTGCGGAGCGCGGCCGGTCGCATGCTCTGCAGCACGAGCCGAGCCACCCCCGGCCGGCGCCCGAGCCGGAAGAGCAGGTCGAACGGGAACGGCGGGAAGACCTCGAAGGCATCGCAGTTGGTGAGCACGAGCCGGGCGACGAGCGAGGCGTCCTCGTCGATGACGAACTGGCAGACGGCTCCCCCCGTGTCGTTGCCGACCAGGGTCACCTCGGTCAACTCGAGAGCCTGGAGCAAGGACAGCACCACCCGGGCGACACCGCGCGGCGACAGGTCGGCGCCCGCGCGCATCGACTCGGCGTGCGAGCCGAGCGGCCAGGTCGGGGCGATGGCCCGCAGGCCGGCCGCACCGACCCGCTCCGGGACGTCCGCCCAGAGTGCGTCGTCAACGAGGAACCCGTGCACGAACACCACGACGGGCCCGTCCGGCGGTCCCGACTCGCGGTAGTGCACCCGTCCGGCCGGCAGGTCGACGCTGCGTCGTTCCATGGCCCGATCCTCGCGGACCGCGCGCGGGACCGTCGACCTACCCGGGTCGGAAGATCAGGAGCGCACCAGCCGTACGACGTGGTCGACGACGTGGTTGGCGGCGACGTCCTCGCGGTCGCCGCTGGCGCGGTCCTTGACCTCGATCGTGCCGTCGGCGAGGCCCTTGCCGACCACGACGATCGTCGGGACGCCGAGCAGCTCGGCGTCCTTGAACTTCACGCCGGGGCTGACCTTCGGGCGGTCGTCGTAGAGGACCTCGACGCCGCGCGACGCGAGCTCGTGGGCCACTCGCTCGGCGGCGGCGAAGACCTGCTCGTCCTTGCCGGTGGCGACGAGGTGCACGTCGGCGGGCGCGACCTCGCGCGGCCAGGACAGGCCCAGCTCGTCGTAAGTGCCCTCCGCGATCGCGGCGACGGCCCTCGACGGACCGATGCCGTACGAGCCCATGGTGACCGTGACCAGCTTGCCGTTCTCGTCGAGCACCTTGAGGTCGAGCGCGTCGGCGTACTTCCGGCCGAGCTGGAAGATGTGGCCCATCTCGATGCCGCGAGCGGTCTCGAGGACGCCGCCGTCGCCGCGAGGACAGGGGTCGCCGTCCCGGACCTCGGCCACCTCGATCACGCCGTCGCCCGAGAAGTCGCGGCCGGCGACCAGGTCGATGACGTGGCTGCCCGGCGTGTCGGCGCCGGTCACCCAGCGGGTGCCCTCGACGACACGCGGGTCGAGCAGGTAGCGGATCCCCGCGGGCTTCTTCTCGCCGAGCGCGCCCGGGCCGATGTAGCCCTTCGCGAGCGTGGGGCGTGCCTTGAAGTCCTCGTCGCCGAACGGCTCGAAGTCGACGCCCTCGCCGAGCGCGGCCTCGAGGCGCTTGGCGTCGACCTCGCGGTCGCCCGGGAGGCCGATGGCGATCGCCTCGGTCTCCCCGTCGGGGTAGCGGATCGAGAAGACGACGTTCTTGAGGGTGTCCGCGGCCGTCCAGGGGCGGTCGTCGCGGGGGAACCTCTCGTTGAGGTGGTCGACCAGCGTGTCGATCGTCGGCGTGTCGGGGGTGTCCTCCGCGTGGGCGGCGGGCGTGCCGTCGTACGAGATCGGCGCGACCGGCGGCGAGTGGACGGCCTCGACGTTCGCGGCGTAGTCGCACAGCGAGCAGCGGACGTAGGTGTCCTCACCGACGGTGGCCCTCGCGAGGAACTCCTCGGACTTCGAGCCGCCCATGGCGCCCGACATGGCCTCGACGATGACGTACTCGAAGCCGAGCCGGTCGAAGATCCGGATGTAGGCGTCGCGGTGCTTCTGGTAGCTGGCGTCGAGGCCGGCGTCGTCGACGTCGAAGGAGTAGCTGTCCTTCATCACGAACTCGCGGCCGCGCAGCAGGCCGGCGCGCGGCCGCGCCTCGTCGCGGTACTTGGTCTGGATCTGGTAGATCGTGAGCGGCAGGTCCTTGTAGGAGCTGTAGAGGTCCTTGACCACGAGGGTGAACATCTCCTCGTGGGTCGGGCCCAGCAGGTAGTCGACGCCCTTGCGGTCCTGGAGGCGGAAGATGTTGTCGCCGTACTCCGTCCACCGGTTGGTCGCCTCGTAGGGCTCGCGCGGCAGCAGCGCCGGGAAGCTCAGCTCCTGGCCGCCGATCGCGTCCATCTCCTCGCGGATGATGTTCTCGATCTTGCGCAGCACCTTCAGCCCCAGTGGCAGCCAGGTGTAGATGCCGGGCGCCGCGCGGCGGATGTAGCCGGCCCGGACGAGCAGCCGGTGCGACGGCACCTCGGCGTCCGCCGGGTCCTCCCGCAGGGTCCGCACGAACAGGCTCGACATCCGCATGATCATGGCGAGAAGGCTACTTGTGGGCTCTCCGCGACTGCGAACCAGTAAGCCCCGCGAGCTGTAACGGGGTGTTGTGACATCTACTGACCCGTCACAACGGGGTGGAAGATGCAACAACACCCCGTTACAGCATGGTGTGGACGACCTCAGAACATGACGGTCGCGAAACGCGCGGTCTCGCGGAAGCCGACCTTCTCGTAGACGGCCCGGGCGGAGGCGTTCCAGTCGTTGACGTAGAGCGACACGACCGGCGCGACGTCGCGCCGTACGAGCTGCACGACGGCGGCCATGCCGGCGGTCGCGAGGCCCTGGCCGCGGAACTCCGGCGGCACGAAGACGCCCTGCACCTGGGCGGCGTACGGCGTCGCGCACGCGACCTCGGCCTTGAAGAGCAGCCGCCCGGAGTCGTCGAAGCGGGCGTAGGACCAGCCGCGGCTGACCAGCTGGGCGACCCGGGCCCGGTAGAGCTCGGCACCGCCGCCCCACTCCGGGGAGACGCCGACCTCCTCGGTGTACATCGCCACGCACGCGGGGTAGAGCGCGTCCATGTCCGACCTCGCCGTACGGCGTACGCCCGGGTCGACCGGGACGAGGGGCGCCGACGAGATCTCGAGGTGGGGCTGCTCCCAGCGCGCCTCGCGCGGCGGGCCCCAGCTGCCGGCGACGCCGTTCCAGAAGGCGCGGACCGGCTCCTGCGGGCCGACGATCGTGGTGACGGTCCGGCCGCGAGCGAGAGCGCGCTCGGCGAAGGCCGCGGCGTCGTCGGCCGTGGCGCCGACCGGCACCAGGTTCGCGCCGACGTGGCAGGCGGCCGTGAGCTCACCGGCCTCGAAGCGGCCCCACATCTCGCCCCCGAGCCAGCGCGGCTCGAGGTTGGTGGTGGTCGCGCGGTAGTCGGCGAAGACGTTCACGACCGGGTCCCGGCGCGCGAGGGCCAGGAAGGCGTCGAGGTCCGCAGCACCGAGGGGTCGGACGCCGTGGCGGGTCGTGAGCACGGCGGCAGCCTAGATCACCCGGTCGCCTCGTGACGCGTCCCGGATCTCGGGAGCTCAGGGACGCGGCGTTCGGCGCGTGACCAGGAGCGCCACGACGCCGACGACGACCAGGGCAGCCGCCAGGGCGAGGAAGGCCACCGCCAGCAGCATCGCCATCAGGAGACCGTCACGGTGGCGCCTGCGCCGTCGACGGACTCCATGCCCTCGGCGATCCGCATGGCCTCCTCGATCAGGGTCTCGACGATCTGGGACTCCGGCACGGTCTTGATGACCTCGCCCTTGACGAAGATCTGACCCTTGCCGTTGCCGGACGCGACGCCGAGGTCGGCCTCGCGTGCCTCGCCCGGGCCGTTGACGACGCAGCCCATGACCGCGACCCGCAGCGGCACCTCCATGCCCTCGAGCCCGGCGGTCACCTCGTCGGCGAGCTTGTAGACGTCGACCTGGGCCCGGCCGCAGGACGGGCAGGAGACGATCTCGAGCCGACGCGGGCGGAGGTTGAGCGACTCCAGGATCTGGAGGCCGACCTTGACCTCCTCGACCGGCGGCGCCGACAGCGAGACCCGGATGGTGTCGCCGATGCCCCGCGAGAGGAGGGCGCCGAACGCCGTCGCCGACTTGATCGTGCCCTGGAACGCCGGGCCGGCCTCGGTCACGCCGAGGTGCAGCGGCCAGTCGCCGGCCTCGGCGAGCAGCTCGTAGGCGCGCACCATGACGACCGGGTCGTTGTGCTTCACCGAGATCTTGAAGTCGTGGAAGTCGTGCTCCTCGAAGAGGCTCGCCTCCCACACGGCCGACTCGACGAGCGCCTCGGGCGTGGCCTTGCCGTACTTCTCCAGCAGCCGCTTGTCGAGCGACCCGGCGTTGACGCCGATCCGGATCGACGTGCCGCGGTCCTTCGCCGCGCGGGCGATCTCCTTGACCTGGTCGTCGAACCTCTTGATGTTGCCGGGGTTGACACGTACGGCGGCGCAGCCGGCGTCGATCGCGGCGAAGACGTACTTCGGCTGGAAGTGGATGTCGGCGATGACCGGGATCTGGGAGTGCTGGGCGATCTCGGGGAGCGCCTCGGCGTCGTCCTGGCTCGGGCAGGCGACCCGCACGATGTCGCAGCCGGAGGCCGTGAGCTCGGCGATCTGCTGGAGGGTGCGGTTGACGTCGGCGGTGACCGTCGTGGTCATCGACTGCACGGAGATCGGGTGGTCGCTGCCGACGCCGACCTTGCCCACCTGGATCTGGCGGGTCTTGCGGCGGGGCGCGAGCACCGGCGGCGGCGCCGCGGGCATGCCCAGGCTGATCTCGGTCATGACTCGATCCTAGGTGTCGGCGACTACGTGAGCCGAACGGGGACGACCAGGTCCCCGACGATCAGCACGACGCCCATGACGAGCAGCACACTGGCCACGCAGTACGCGATCGGCAGCAGCCGGGCGACGTCGACGTACCCGGGGTCCGGGCGTCCACGCAGCCGCGCCAGCCCGCGTCGGATCGCCTCCCACAGGGCTCCGGCGATGTGGCCGCCGTCGAGGGGCAGCAGCGGGATGAAGTTGAACATGCCGATGAAGAAGTTGAAGCCCGCGATCAGCATCAGCAGGAAGACGGTCTTCTCCTTGACCGGGAACGCCTCGTGGGAGACCGTCTCGCCGGCGATCCGGCCGCCGCCGACGATGCTGACCGGGCCGTTGGGGTCGCGCTCCTCGAGGCCGACGATCGCCTCGCCGACGTCCCACACCTTCAGTGGGAGGGTGGCGAGGGCGGCCACGGTGTCCTTGGTCATCCGGCCCATCTGCTCGATCGTGTAGATCGGCCCGCCGGTGTTGAACCCGTCAGGAGTGGGGCTGACGCCCAGGAACCCGACCTGGGTGAGCTTCTCGTCGGTCGGCGACGTCGGTCGCGCGGTCACGGTCGTGTTGGTGGTCAGCGTGAGCTCGCGACCGTCGCGCTCGACCACGACCGTCGCGGCTCCGTCGTCGTTGGCGCGGATCTCCGTCTGGAGCGCCTCCCACGTCGTGAAGCCGACGCCGTTGAACGAGACGATCCGGTCGCCCTCCTCGATGCCGGCGGCCTTCGCCGGGGCGACCGGGTCGCTCGGCCGGCAGGCCCGGTCGGCCTCGGTGGCGGGGAGCACGCAGTCGACGACCGTGCTGACGACGGGGGTGTAGGGCTTCGGGTCGCTCAGGTTGCCGTACGTCGCGTACACCCCGGCGAAGATCAGGAACGCGATGGCGATGTTGACCGTCGGCCCGCCGGCCATCACGACGACCTTCTTCCACCACGTCATCTTGTAGAAGAGCCGGTCGGAGTCCTCGGGCCCGATCGTCTCCCACTCCGCGGCGCGGGCGTCGGAGATCAGCTGCGTGAATAGGCCGGTGTTGGACTTGCGCACCCGCACGACCTGGTTGCCGTCGGCGTCGACCGAGACCTCGTCGGCGAGCTGCGCCGCGCCCGGCGGCAGCATCCCGACGATCTTGACGTAGCCGCCGAGCGGGATCGCCTTCACGCCGTACTCGGTCTCACCGACGCGCTTGCTCCAGACGGTGGGACCGAAGCCGACGAAGTACTGCGTGACCTTCCCGCCGAACTTCTTCGCGGGGATCATGTGCCCGAGCTCGTGCAGGCCGATCGAGACCAGGATGGCGACCGCGAAGATCACCACGCCGAGCAGGTAGTACAGAGCGTCCACTAACGTCCCTCGATCAGCTGACGGGCCTCGTCGCGGGCCCACGTGTCGGCGGCGAGGATGTCCTCGATGCCCACCTCAGAGGGTACGTCGTGGCGGCTGAGAACGGCCTGAACCGTGGGGACGATCCCGGTGAAGTCGAGCCGCCCCGTGCGGAAGGCGTCGACGCACTCCTCGTTGGCGGCGTTGTAGACGGCGGGCGCCGTGCCGCCCCGCTCCCCCGCCGCCCGGGCCAGCGCGACGGCCGGGAACGCCTCGTCGTCGAGCGGGAAGAACTCCCACGTCTCCTGGCGCGTCCAGTCCACGGGCGGCGCGGCGTCCGGCACCCGGTCGGGCCAGGCCAGGCCGAGCGCGATCGGGATCAGCATCGTCGGCGGGCTCGCCTGCACCAGCGTCGAGCCGTCGACGAACTCCACCATCGAGTGCACGACGCTCGTCGGGTGCACCACGACCTCGATCCGGTCGAAGGGGATGCCGAAGAGCAGGTGCGCCTCGATCACCTCGAGGCCCTTGTTGACCAGGGTCGCGGAGTTGATGGTGACGACGGGACCCATGTCCCAGGTCGGGTGCGCGAGTGCTTCCTCGACCGTCACGTCCGCGAGCTCATCGCGGCTGCGGCCGCGGAACGGCCCGCCGCTCGCGGTCAGCACGAGGCGGCGTACCTCGTCGGCGGTCCCGCCACGCAGGCACTGCGCGAGGGCGCTGTGCTCGGAGTCGACGGGCACGATCTGGCCCGGCTTGGCCCGGTCGAGCACCAGCGGCCCGCCCATGATCAGGGACTCCTTGTTGGCGAGCGCGAGCGTGTTGCCCGCGTCGAGCGCGGCCAGCGTGGGGCGGAGGCCGACGGCTCCGGTGATGCCGTTGAGCACGACGTCGCAGGCCTGCCCCGCGGCCTCGACGGAGGCCTCCTCGCCGAGGCCGGAGTACGCCGGCGCGAACTCCTCGACCTGCGCGTCGAAGAGCTCCGGGTTCGAGCCGCCGGCCGTCAACGCGACCACCCGGAACCGGTCCGGGTTGGCGCGCACGATCTCGAGGGCCTGGGTGCCGATCGAGCCGGTGCTGCCGAGGATGACCACGTCTCTCACGTCCTCAGTGTCGCGCACCTCGACGGTGTGGACCGCATCCACCGATCGCAACCCTAGGTTGCGCTTCATGGGCCGTCGTGCTCACCGGCGCGGTGGTCGCCGTCGCCGCTGTCGGCGCTGCGGCCGGAACTCGTGCCCTGGCCCCCGCCGCGACGACGTCCGGGGGTTCTACCCTGCTGCCATGACCGACGTGCAGACCCCCGCCGCGCCCGCCCAGGAGCGCCGCCTCGTCACCGCCATCCCCGGGCCCGGCTCGCTCGAGCGGCTCGACCGCAAGAAGGCGCACGTCGCCGACGGCGTCGGCACGATGCTCCCGGTCTTCGTCGTCCAAGCCGGCGGCGGGGTGCTGGTCGACGTCGACGGCAACCACCTCATCGACCTCGGGTCGGGCATCGCCGTCACCACCGTCGGCAACGCGGCGCCGACCGTGGTGCGCAACGTGCAGGAGCAGGTCGCGGCCTTCACGCACACCTGCTTCATGATCACGCCGTACGACGGCTACGTGGACGTCTGCGCCGCGCTGGCCGAGCTGACCCCGGGCGACCACGCCAAGAAGAGCGCGCTCTTCAACTCCGGCGCCGAGGCCGTCGAGAACGCCGTGAAGATCGCCCGCGTGGCGACCGGCCGCGACGCCGTCGCGGTCTTCGACCACGCCTACCACGGCCGCACCAACCTCACCATGGCGATGACGGCCAAGAACATGCCGTACAAGAACGGCTTCGGGCCGTTCGCCGGCGAGGTCTACCGCGCCCCGATGTCCTACCCGCTGCGCGACGGGCTCTCCGGCGCCGAGGCCGCGGCCCGCGCGATCGACGTGCTCGACAAGCAGGTCGGCGCGGCCAACCTGGCCTGCCTCGTCATCGAGCCGATCCAGGGCGAGGGCGGGTTCGTCGTCCCGGCGCCCGGCTTCCTCCCCGCGCTCGCGGCGTGGTCGAAGGAGAACGGGATCGTCTTCATCGCCGACGAGATCCAGTCGGGCTTCTGCCGCACCGGCGACTGGTTCGCGTGCGAGGACGAGGGCGTCGTGCCCGACCTCGTCACCACCGCGAAGGGCATCGCGGGCGGCCTGCCGCTGGCCGGCGTCACCGGCCGCGCAGAGCTGATGGACTCCGTCCACGTCGGCGGCCTCGGCGGCACGTACGGCGGCAACCCGGTCGCCTGCGCCGCGGGCCTCGGCGCCATCGCGGAGATGAAGGAGCACGACCTCGCCGCCCGCGCCCGCCAGATCGGCGACACGATGCGCGCGCGCCTCGAGGCGATCGCCGCCGAGCACGACGTCGTCGCCGACATCCGCGGTCGCGGCGCGATGATGGCGATCGAGCTCTGCAAGCCCGGCACCACCGAGCCGGATCCGGCGCGGACCGCCGCGGTCTCGGCGCACTGCCACCAGCAGGGCGTGGTCACGCTGACCTGCGGCACGTGGGGCAACGTCTTCCGCTTCCTGCCGCCGCTCTCGATCGGCGACGACCTGCTGGCGGAGGCCTTCGACGTCGTGGCGGAGGCGTTCGCGGCCACCGCTTGAGGGTTGCGGGGGCGGAAAGGGGAAGTCACCCGGAACGCGGTCGGTGCTCCGCGTGCGGTCTCTGCCCGGGCGTCCGCCCCCGCACCTGCGACAGCGTCGGAGCGATGCCCTGCGTTACAGGAGGACCCTTGACGCGCGTCAACTAGAACCGGTTCCATTCCGGCATGACGTTCGACGCGATCATCAAGGGTGGCCGCTGGTTCGACGGCACGGGTGCCGCCTCCGCGATCCGCAACATCGGCGTGCGTGACGGCCGGGTCGCCGTCGTCTCGACCGACGCGCTCGACGAGACCGGGTGTCCGGAGGTCGTGGACGCCCACGGGAAGTGGGTGATCCCCGGCCTCGTGGACATCCACACCCACTACGACATCGAGGTGCTCGACGGCCCCGGCCTCCCCGAGTCGGTGCGGCACGGCGTCACGACGCTGCTGCTCGGCTCGTGCTCGCTGTCGACGATCCACGTCGGCGGCGTCGACGCCGGCGACCTCTTCGGCCGGGTCGAGGCGATCCCCCGCCAGCACGTCATCCGCGCGGTCGACGAGCACAAGGACTGGTCGACCGCCGAGCAGTACGTCGCCGCGCTCGAGTCGCTGCCGCTCGGCCCCAACCTTGCGGCCTTCCTGGGCCACTCCGACATGCGCACGGCGACGATGGGCCTCGACCGAGCCACCCGCAAGGAGGTCCGGCCGTCGCGACGCGAGCAGGCCCGGATGGAGCAGATGCTCCACGAGGCGCTCGACGCCGGCTTCGTCGGCATGTCGGCCCAGCAGCTGCTCTTCGACAAGATCGACGGCGACCTGTGCCGCTCGCGCACCCTCCCCTCGACGTACGCGAAGGGCAAGGAGATGCGCGGCCTGCGCTCGATCCTGCGCCGTCGCCGTCGCGCGCTGCAGGCCGGCCCCGACGCCAGCCACCCGCACACGATCGTCACCCAGGCGCTCGGCTCGATCGGGCTCTTCGGCAGGCCGCCGCTGCGCACGAGCCTGCTGTCGGCCGCCGACATCAAGGCGATCCCCTTCGTCATCCACCTGATGCGGCCGATCGCGAACATCGTCAACAAGATGGGCGCCGACTTCCGGTGGCAGCACCTGCCGGTGCCGTTCGAGGTGTACGCCGACGGCATCGACCTGGTGATCTTCGAGGAGTTCGGCTCGGGCGCGGCGGCCCTGCACCTCCAGGAGAGGCTCGCCCGCGATGAGCTGATGCGCGACCCGGACTACCGCAAGCGGTTCCGCAAGGACTACGAGAGCAGGTACGGCCCGCGGGTCTGGCACCGCGACTTCTTCGACGCCGAGATCGTCGAGTGCCCCGACGCGTCGGTGATCGGCAAGTCCTTCGGGCAGGTCGGGGTCGAGCGGGGCGGCAAGCACCCGGTCGACGCGTTCCTCGACCTGGTGCTCGAGCACGGCACCGCGATCCGCTGGCGGACCACGACCAGCAACCACCGGCCGGAGGTGCTGCGGAAGCTCGCGAAGGACCCGGGCATCCAGGTGGGCTTCTCCGACGCCGGGGCGCACCTGCGCAACATGGCGTTCTACAACTTCGGCCTGCGGCTGCTCAAGCACGTCCGCGACGCCGAGCGGGCGGGCGCGCCGTTCATGTCGGCCGAGCAGGCCGTGCACCGGCTGACCGGCGAGCTCGGCGAGTGGTACCGCATCGACGCCGGCCACCTGCGCGAGGGCGACCGCGCCGACCTCGTCGTGATCGATCCCGAGCGCCTCGACGACTCGCTCGAGGACTACCACGAGAGCCCGGTCGAGCAGTTCGGCAACCTGTCCCGGATGGTCAACCGCAACGACGCAACCGTGCCCGCGGTCTTCGTCAACGGTCGCCGGGTCGTTGCCGACGGCGTGCCCACGGCGACGCTCGGCACCGAGCGGACCGGCCAGTTCCTGCGGGCCGAGCGGCCCGGCGCACCGGTCCCCGCCGAGGGCGCGGTCGAGGCCGCCTCGTGACCCGCTCCCCCGCGGAGGCCGTCCGCGGCCTCTGGCGGACGCTGTCCGACCGCGACTACGACGGCATCGCCGACTGGGTGACCGACGACTGCATCTACCTCGACGTGCCCGTCGGCCCGGCCCTCGCCGCCCGCGGACCGGCCGACATCGCGAAGCGGCTCCGGGTCGGCTGGGGCGACCTCGCGGCGTACGAGAACCACGACGGCCTGCTCGTCGCCGACGACGACGGCAACGTGATGTACGAGCACTCCGAGACGTGGACGTTCGCCTCCGGCGAGGTCTTCACCCTGCCCTTCGCGACCGTGCACCGGGTCCGCGACGGCAGGGTCTGCCTCTGGAAGGACTACTGGGACTACGGCGCGATCATGAACAGCGCCCCGGCGTCGTGGGTCGAGGGGCTCGCGACCGCCGACACGTCCTGGGTGTACGACGCGACCGGCGAGGTCTGAGCCCGGGCCCGCATGCCTGCGGGGAGGTCGGGTACGTCCCTTCGATGACCTCTCGCCTCCCGCAGCGTGCGGCCGTCCTCCTCACCACTCTCGGCCTGGCCCTGTCCGGCCTCGCTGCCGCGTCGGCGGACCCGGTCGACGAGCACCCGTGGGGCGTCTACACCGGCCGGTCCGAGTTCACCTGGCCGCCGTACCAGAACGCCGAGGGCAAGAACAAGCGCCTCCTCGGCCGGATCGCCCACGCACCGAAGGCGAAGTGGTTCGGGCACTGGATCCCCAACCGCGAGATCGGCGCCAAGGTCAGGGAGTACGTCGCCAACGCGACCGGCGGCGACCGGGACGTCCTCGTCCAGATGACGCTCTTCCGGATGGTCCCGTGGGAGCAGGAGACCTGCGAGCGGCTGCCGACCCGGCGCGAGCAGCGGTCCTACCGGGACTGGTACGACCGGCTCGCCCGGGCCCTCGGAGACACCCACGCGCTCGTGGTGCTCCAGCCGGACGGTCCGTTCGCGGCCTGCGCCCCGCGTGGCTCGGCGATCCCGTCGAAGCTGATCTCCTACTCCGCCCGCAGGCTGTCGGAGCTGCCGAAAACGTCGGTCTACATCGACGCCGGCGCGGCCGACTGGCCGGCCGGCTCCGACGGCGTGCGCGAGACGCTCGACTTCCTCGTCCCCGGCGGCATCCGGCACGCCCGCGGGTTCGCGCTCAACGGCACGCACTACTCCGCCACCGCCGACGAGGTACGCCGCGGCGCGGCAATCGCCCGGGCGCTCGAGGAGCGCGGCATCCCCGGCAAGCGCTTCGTCGTCAACACGTCCGGGAACGGGCAGCCCTTCGAGTTCGGTCGCTACCAGGGGCGGGACCCGCTCAACGCGCAGACGTGCCGCACCCCGGACGACCCCGGCACCTGCGTCGCGCTCGGCATCCCCCCGACCACGCACGTCGCCGACGAGCGCTGGGGCCTCGCACCCGAGGTGCGCGAGCTCGCCGCCCAGTACGCCGACGCCTACGTCTGGTACGGCCGCCCCTGGCTCTACCGACAGAACCAGCCGTTCGTCATGGACCGCGCGCTCGACCTCGCGCGCACCTGGCAGTACCGGCTCGACGACCGGATGACCCGCTAGCGCCGCAGTCGTCAGCGGGCGCCGGTCATGCCCTCGGTCGAGCCGGAGAGCCGCTGGGCGAGGTAGATCGGGATCGCCGACAGCATGATCATCACCGCGGCGATGACGTTGACCACCGGCGCCTGGTTGGGGCGGAACAGGTTGTTGAAGATCCACAGCGGCAGGGTCTGGTTGTCCCCGCTCGCGGTGAACGTCGTCACCACGATCTCGTCGAAGGAGAGCCCGAAGGACAGCAGCGCGCCCGCGAGCAGAGCGGAGCGCAGCATCGGGAACGTGATCAGGCGGAACGTCGTCCAGCGGCCCGCCCCGAGGTCCATCGACGCCTGCTCGAAGTTGCCGCCGAGCCGCGAGAAGCGCGCCTGCACGTTGTTGAACACCGTGACGATGCAGAACGTCGCGTGCGCGATCACCACCGTCCACAGGCTCAGGTCGATCCCGAGGATCGTCCGGAACCCGTTCTGGAGCGCGATGCCCGTGACGATGCCGGGCAGCGCGATCGGCAGGATGATGAAGAGCGACACGACGTGGCGCCCGAAGAAGCGGGTACGCCGCAGCGCCATCGCCGCGAGCGTGCCCAGCACCAGCGCGATGATCGTCGCGAGCGTGGCCACCTTGACGCTGGTCCACAGGGCGTCGCGCGCACCCGTGCTGTGGAACGCGACGTCCCACCAGTGCAGCGTGTAGCCCGGGGGCGGCCAGCTGAAGGTGTTGTCGGTGTTGAACGAGTTGAGCACCACCAGCGCCAGCGGCACGTAGACCAGCACGAGCACGACCACCGTGAAGGCTCCGAGGGCGGCCCGCAGTCCGCGCGGGAGCCGCATCAGAGGTTCTCCAGTGCGCCGGTCCGTCGTGCCGCCGCCAGGAACGCGAGCATCACCACGATCGGGAGGGTCGCGACCGCCGCCGCGAACGGCAGGTTGTTGGCCGCGCCCTGGTTGTCGTAGACCACGTTGCCGAGCAGCTGGCCGGTGCCGCCGACGATCCGGACCGCGATGTAGTCACCCATCGACAGCGAGAACGTGAAGATCGAGCCGGCGACGAAGGCCGGGAACGCCATCGGCAGCACCACCCGGCGCAGCGTCACGGACGCGCCCGCGCCGAGGTCCGCCGACGCCTCGAAGAGCGAGTCGGGGACCCGCGAGAGCCCGGCGTACAACGGCAGGATCATGTACGGCAGCCACAGGTAGGCCAACGTGATCGTGGTCGCGGGCAGCCCGTAGCCCGGGGTGTCCAGGCCGAAGGGCGCGGCGATCCACGCGATCGGCCCGTCCGCGGAGAGCATCCCGCGCCAGGCGTAGGCCTTGACGAGGTACGACGCCCACAGCGGCATCAGCACCGCGATGACGAGCAGCCGCTGCACCCGCGGGGAGGCCACCTTCGCCATGTAGAGCGCGATGGGGAATGCGAGCACGGCGTCGATCAGTGTCACCAGCGCGGCGATCCCGATCGTGCGGATCGTGATCGTCCGGTAGACGTCGATGGTGAACAGGTCGCGGAAGTTCTCCAGCGTCCAGTCCCGCTGGATCTCGCCGGTGAAGTCGTTCTGCGTCCACAGGGACGTGATGAGCAGTGCCGCGAGGGCCCCCAGGTAGGCCACTCCCAGCCACAGCATCGGTGGCGTCAGGAGGAGGCCCACCCGGAGGCCCGGGCGGCGCTCGAGGACACTCAATCCGGGATCAGCCCTTCACCTCGGTCCAGGCGGTCGTCCAGTCGCCGTAGTCGGTGCACTCCACGTCCGTGCGCCCGTCGAGGCACGCCGAGATCGGGGTGCTCCAGTACCAGATCTGGTCGGCGTACGCCTCGTCGTCCTGGTGGTAGGTCTCGCAGTGCGACGCGTCGGCGGTCAGGTCGCAGGCCTTGGAGTTGGCCGGCGCCTCGCCGAACCACTCCGCGACCCCGGCCTGCGCCTCGGGCCCACCGATCCAGTCCATCCACGCGTACGAGCAGTTGGGGACCTCGGTGTCGGCGCTGACCATCCAGGTGTCGGACCACCCGGTGGCGCCCTCCTCGGGAAGGATCGCCTCGACCGCGACGTCCTCGGACTGCGCGAGGTTCACGATCACCTGCCACGTGGTGCCGATGACCGAGTCGCCGGTCTTGAAGGCCTGGATCTCCTTGAGGTAGTCCGACCAGTACTCCGAGACGTGCTCCTTCTGCGACTTCAGCAGGTCGACGGCGGCCGCCAGCTGGTCCTCGTCGAGCGCGTAGGGGTTCTCGATGCCGAGGTCCGGCTGCGTGTTCATGAGGTAGAGCGCGGCGTCCGCGATGTAGATCGGCGAGTCGTACGCCGTGACCTTGCCCGAGTTGTCGGAGGCCCCGTCGAAGACCGCACCCCAGCTGGTCGGCGCCTCCTTGACGACGTCGGTGTTGTACATCAGCAGGTTGGCTCCCCAGCCGTGCGGCATGCCGTACATCTGGCCGTCGACCGAGTTCCAGGCCCGGTCCTTGAGGAAGTCGACGATGTCGGGGTAGTTCTCGAGCAGGTCGGTGTTGACCGGCGCGACGTCGCCGGCCGCGATCAGCCGCAGCGTCGCGTCGCCCGAGGCGGAGACGACGTCGTACTCCCCCGACTTCATGAGCTGTACGGCCTCGTCGGAGGTCGCGAAGGTCTTGACGGTCGCCTCGCAGCCGGTCTGCTCCTCGAACGGCGTGACCCAGTCGACCTTCGGGTCGGTCGAGCCGTCCTCGGCGTACCCGGGCCAGGCGAGGATGCTGACCTCGCCCTCGGTCTCCCCGAGCTCCTCCATCATCGGGATGTCGGGCGGGGTGAAGCCGGACTGCGCCTCGCCGCCGCTCCCGTCGTCGCCTCCGTCGTCGCTGTCGCTCGTGCCGCAGCCGCTGGCCAGCACCAGCACCCCGGCACAGGCGACCGCCGCCAGCCTGCCTCTTCGTCCGATCCTGGTCATGCCGTCTCCTCCTCCAGGGATGCCTCCGGGCCCGGCTGGGTGCCGGCCAGGGACACGAGGTGGTCGCGTCGCCAGGTGAGCACGACGCGCTGTCCGCGCCGCTCCAGGGCGGCGTCGATCGAGGTGTCGGTGTTGGGGTGCGACACCGACAGGGTGGGTCCGGCGTCGAGGGCGACGACCGACGTGGTGCTGGCGCCGAGGTAGGCGACCTCACGGACCACGCCCGGGGCGACGCAGAGCGCCGGATCGGGGCGGTCGGACGACGCCTCGGCCACCATCTGCACCTTCTCGGGCCGGATGACGAACGTGCCGTCCTCCCCCACGAGCTCCCGCGCCACGTCGCCCTGGAGCAGGTTGGAGGTGCCGACGAAGCCGGCCACGAACGCGCTGGACGGCCGCTCGTAGAGGTCCACGGGCGCCGCGAGCTGCTCGATGCGGCCGTCGCTGAGGACCGCGATGCGGTCGCTCATCGTGAGCGCCTCCTCCTGGTCGTGGGTGACGAAGACGAAGGTGATGCCGACCTCGCGCTGGATGGCCTTGAGCTCGATCTGCATCTGGCGCCGCAGCTTGAGGTCCAGGGCGCCGAGCGGCTCGTCGAGGAGGAGCACCTTCGGCCGGTTGACCAGGGCCCGGGCGAGCGCGACGCGCTGCCGCTGGCCGCCGGAGAGCTGGTGCGGCCGGCGCTCGCCGTACCCCTCGAGCCGGACGGTCGCCAGCGCCTCCTCGGCGCGGCGGCGGCGCTCGGGCCGGGGCACCTTCTTCACGCGCAGGCCGTACTCGACGTTCTGGCGCACGCTGAGGTGCGGGAAGATCGCGTAGTCCTGGAAGACGGTGTTGACGTCGCGGGCGTACGACGGCCGCCGGGTGACGTCCTCGCCCGCCAGCGTGATGGTGCCGGCGCTGGGCTCCTCGAAGCCCGCGATCAGCCGGAGCACGGTGGTCTTGCCGGAGCCCGACGGCCCGAGCATCGAGAAGAACTCGCCGTCGGCGATGTCGAGGTCGACGTCGTCGACGGCGCGAACCTGGTCGAAGTGCTTGCTCAGGCCGCGCAGGGAGATCGCCGTCGCCGTCATCGAGCTCCTTCTCATCGCGGTCCGTGGTGCTGGTCCCAACGAGTGGTCGGCTCATAAGATATGGACCCAGAGGTTAGATGAATAGACCCATGTCGGTGACAATTCGGTTGCAAGGAGCGCGCGATGGCTGAGGTACGCCGGCAGGGCGGGCGCGCGCACAGCGCGATCTTCGCGCCGCTCGGCGACGTCGGGCGGGCCGGTCAGGTCGAGCAACGGCTCGCCGAGGCGATCCGCTCGGGCGTGCTCGTGGAGGGTGAGCGGCTGCCGAGCGAGTCCGAGCTCGCGGGCATGCTCCGGGTCGCGGTGGTGACCGTGCGCGAGGCACTGATCGGGCTGCGTGCCCAGGGCCTGGTGACCACGACGCGGGGCCGCGGCGGGGGGACCTTCGTCGCGGCCGGCGCCGCCGGCGACGAGGATGCGCTGGCCGACCGGCTCGGCTCGATGTCGCGGGCGGAGCTCCAGGACCGCGGCACCCAGTACGCCCTCGTCCTCGCCGGGTGCGCCGAGATCGCGGCCGAGCGCGCGGACGCCGGGGAGGCGGCGCTGCTGCGCGAGCTGCTGGCCGGGGAGGAGGACGACGTGGGCGCCTGGCGGCATGCCGACGCCGAGCTGTGGCTCTCGCTCGCGGCCCTCACGCAGTCGGCCCGGGTGACGCGAGAGGTGGTGCGCCTCGAGGCCGACTTCGGCATGATCGTGCGCATCCCCCTGAGCGACCCGGAGGTCCGGGCTCGCACGCTCGTCGGGCTGGGGCGCCTGATCGACGCCATCGAGGCCGGCGACGCCGACGGCGCCCGCAGGAGCGCCCGAGGTCACCTGCAGGAGATCCTCGATCGGGTCGCCAGCACCCAGGCCGACGTCCACGCCCGCGACCGGAGCGCCTCATGAGCACCTCCACGCTGTCCGACCCCGTGGCCCGCTGCGCGACCGCCGTCACGGCGTACTTCGACGCGCTCTTCGGATCGCTCGATGGCATCGGCGGGCAGGTCGCCGCGGTCGGCTCACCGATGTCGGCGTCCGCCCTCGACGACCTCGTCGAGCCGCTCGCCACCCTCGCGCTCGCCCGCCACCCGGTCGTGGGCGCGGGCTTCGTCGCCACCCCCGGGTGGCTCACGGACCGCGACCTCCACCTCGCGTGGTGGCAGGGCGAGGAGCGCCAGCCGCTGGCCGAGCGCGGCGTACCGATCGGGCACCACGTCTTCGACTACAGCCGGCACGAGTGGTTCCGCACTCCCCAGCTCACCGGCGCCCGCCACGTCACCGGCCCCTACGTCGACTACGTCTGCACCGACGAGTACGTCCTCACCGCGACGGTCCCGGTGCTGGTCGACGACCGGATGGTCGGCGTGGCCGGCGCGGACACCCGCCTCGAGACCTTCGAGCAGCTGATGCGCGAACCGCTGACGGGCGCGGGCAGCGTCGTGCTCGTCAACACCCACGACCGCTGCGTCGTCGCCGCCGACCCGCTGCTGCGGTCGGGCCAGAAGGTCGACGTCGCGGCGTACGCGACCGCTCGGGCGCTGACCGGCCTGCCGTTCCGGGTGCTCGGCGGCGCGTAGCCCGCTGGTTGCCGCGACCTGCGACGGCCCGCCATGCTGGGAGCGGAGGGAACGCCGATGACCGAGATCGTGCTGGCGGTGTCCGAGGACGGCGCGGACGACGTCCGACTCGACGACCTGGGGCGACTGCTCAGGGACGAGCTGCTGCAGCTGCCCGAGGCCGCCTCGGTCGATGCGCTCACGACAGGCGAGGCTCCGCCCGGCACGCGTGGCGGCCTGGTCGCCGAGGCCGGGGCGCTCGTGATCACGGCCCCGCCGAACGTCGCCGCGCTGGTCGCGATCGTCGGCTCGGTGTGGCGGTGGCTCCGCCGCGGCGGCAGCACCGGGCGCCGGATCCGACTCGAGGTCGACGGCGACGTCATCGAGCTCTCCGGCGCGACGGACGCCCAGCAGGAGAAGCTGATCGAGGAGTGGATCGCGCGCCGCGCACAGCCCGGGTGACGGGTATCCGCGCAGCACCTTGCCGTCTCCTCCCCTACGGAGGAACCTGAGCAGAAGCCCGGGCCACTGGAGGGGAGGCCGGGATGAGTTCGCGGCACGCGCTGATCATCGCCACCGACCAGTACTCCGAGCCCGGCCTGCGCGAGCTGGTCGCCCCGGAGCACGATGCGGAGGCGCTCGCCGCCGTGCTGGGCGACCCCGCCGTCGGCGACTTCGACGTCCAGGTGCTCAGCAACCAGTGCGCCCAGGACGTGCGGATCGCCGTCGAGGACTTCTTCGCCGACCGGGACCGCGCCGACACGCTCCTTCTGCACTTCTCGGGTCACGGCCTGAAGAACCCTGCCGGGGAGCTCTTCCTCGCCGCCACCGACACCCGACCCGGGCGGCTCGCGTCGACGGCCGTGGGGTCCGACTTCCTCAGCCGGCAGATGGCGGACAGCCGGGCGGAGCGGATCGTCCTCCTCCTCGACTGCTGCTACGGCGGCGCCTTCCCCCGCGGCATGGTCGTCCGGGCGGACGGCGAGGCGCAGGTGCTCGAGGCGTTCGCCGCCCAGTCCGACGTGGCCGGGGGCAAGGGCCGCGCCGTGGTCACCGCGTCCAGCGCCATGGAGTACGCCTTCGAGGAAGGCGACCTCACCTCCGGCTCCCGCGGCACGCCCTCGGTCTTCACCGGCACCCTCGTCGACGCCCTGTCGTCCGGGGAGGCCGATGCGGACGGCGACGGCTGGGTCGGCCTGCACGAGCTGTTCGAGTACGTGTCCAACGCCGTACGCACCCGCAATCCCCACCAGACGCCGCACATGTGGACGTTCGGGTCCCAGGGCGACCTGCTCATCGCGCGCAGCAAGGTGCGGCGGATCCGGCCGACGCCGCTGAGCGACGAGCTCGCCGAGGCACTGATCAGCCCCCTGGCGGCCACGCGCTTCGGCATGGTCGACCTCCTGCGCCAGCGGCTCGCCGGGGAGGACCTGGGCCTGGCCGCCACCGCCCTCCAGACGCTCCGCCAGCTGCGTGACGACGACAGCCGACGGGTGGCCGAGGCTGCGGTGGATGCCGTCGACGCCGCCGCGACTCGGGCGACGCCGGACTCCGTCACCCTCAGCGCGGACAGCTCGATGTCCGCGGCCACCGATGTGGTCCTGAGCGGGCCCCCTCTCGCACTGGCGGTGACGGTCACGGCCAGCGATGCGTGCATCCAGGCCGTCTACGACGAGCCGACCCTGCACGTCACCGTGTCCTCACCGGACGGCGAGGGCGTCCGCGGTGCCGTCGTGATCGAGAGCCCGACCGGCTCGATGAGCCTGCCCGTGGAGATGACGGTCCCCGCTGCCGAGACCCCGGCGGTTCCACCCGTCGTGCCGCCTCCGCCACCTCCGCCTCCTCCGCCACCACCCGAGCGAGTCGCCGCTTCCGCCGCGGAACCCGTCGAGCCGCAGACGACGGTGCCCGACGTCTCCGCCGCGTCCGGGCCTGTCGACCCGGGCGAGCACGGGTGGATCCGATGGGGTGCCGGCGGACTCTTCGTGGGCGGGGCACTCCTGCTGCTCTACATGAACCGTCCGGGCGAACCCGACCAGTGGAAGGCCTTCTACGACACGGTCACGAGCGGCTGGTACGTCTACCGGCGGCCCGACGACCCGTGGGTGATGGCAAGCCTCGTCTGCGTCACCGCTGCCGTGCTGACCCTGTTTGCGCGGGGGCGGGTACGCAGCTACGTGCTCGGTGCGCTGCTCGGCGGCAGCCTCTTCCTCCTCGACGACGCCATCACGTTCCTCGCCCTCGGCTTCGCCTACGAGGACGGCGTGACCAAGTGGCGGGTGACGGCGGTCGCCGCCGCCGTCCTCGCCGCCGTCGTCCTCGCCCTGCTGCGCCCGCGGATCGGTCCGCCTCTCCGTCCGGGCTGGCTGCCGTTGGCGATGCTCGGCATCGGCGCCTGCCTGGTGGTCGGCAACGAGCTGGTCGACCTCGAGGGCACCAGCCCGCTCGACGTCTTCGGGTCGCCCGTGTTCCTGTCCATCGTGGTGGTGACGGTGCTCGTCCTGCTCGCGCTGTTCAGCTCCGACCTGCGGACCCGGGAGGCGCTGGGGACGGCCGGCGCGACGATCCAGCTGATCGCCTGGTACGGAGCGTTCGGGTGGCGGCTCTCCGACCAGCTCGGTGAGCACATGGCGCTGATGCTCCCCGGCACCGCGCTGATCGTCGGGGCGGTCGCGCTCGGCCTGCTCCGGCGCGACGTGGCACAGCACCGGCCGGCCTCGGTGGGCTAGCCGGCCAGGTGCCCCCAGCGTGGCGCCAGGTCTGCCCACGGACCGACCGCGGCGACGCGGCCCTCGACCAGCACGACCACCCGGTCGGCCTGGGCCAGCGCCGCGCGCTTCGAGGTCGCGCCGACGACGGTCGCGCCGGCCTGGCGCAGGGCCGTCCACAGCTCGATCTCGGTGGCGGCGTCGAGGGCGGAGGAGACGTCGTCGGCCAGGAGGAGCTCGGCGTCGCAGGCGAGACCGCGCGCGAGCGCGAGGCGCTGGACCTGGCCACCCGAGAGCCTCACCCCGCGGTGCCCGACGAGCGCGTCCGGCCCGCCGGCGGTCTCGACGTCCTGTGCCAGCCGGGCGGTCTCCACTGCGGGCATCACCTGACGGTCCGGGTGGTCGAGGTGGACGTTGTCGGCGAACGTGCCGGAGAGCACCCGCGGCACCTGTGCCACGTGGGCGACCCGGCCCGGGCGGAGGAACGTCTGCGCGTCGGCGACGGGCTCGTCGTTCCAGCGGATCTCACCGGTGCTCGACACCAGCCCGCCAAGCGCCGAGAGCAGGCTCGACTTGCCGGAGCCGACCTGGCCGAGCAGCAGCACCAGCTCCTGCGCGGATACGGCGAGGTCGACGTCGCTCACACCGATCGTGCCGTCGTCGTGCACGGCCGAGACGCCGCGCAGCTCGAGGGTGCGCAGCGGGTCGCGCACGCCCGGCACCGGGGCCGGCGCGGTGCCGTGCACGAGGTCGACGCCCTGCGGCAGGTCCATGAGGTCGCCGCCGCCGGCGAGGCGGCTGGTCGTCTGCATCCAGACGCGGGTGCCGGGAGCCTCGGTGATGACGGCGCCCGCCACGCGTCCGAACCAGTCGAAGCCGTTGACCGCGCCGGCCACCAGCAGCGCCGTGGCCAGGCCCCAGCCGCCGCCGACCATGACCGCCCAGGCGGCGACCACGCCGCACTGGACCATGACGACCGGGACGCCGTCGAGCAGCGCCTGCACGCGGTGCTCGCGCACCGCGGCGTCGACCCGGCCGCCGTCCACCTCGCGCAGGTGGGCGTGGACGCTGGGCGTCGAGGCGGCGAGCTTGACGGTGCGCACCGAGTCGAGCGCCGAGACGAGTGACCGGCCGAACCGGGCTCGCGCCGCGGCGGACGCGGCCGCCGAGCGACCCGCGACCCGCCGGCCGAACGACGAGGCCAGCGACGACGTCAGCATCACCGCGAGCAGCACGCCACCGGCGAGCAGGCTCTGGGCCAGGACCGCGGTGATCACCGCGATCGCCAGGCCGTTGACGAAGTCGACCCAGCGGTCGGCGTAGCGAGCCAGGCGGTCGGCGTCCATGGTGCGGGCGACGACCTCGCCGGGCGGGGTCCGGTGGAGCCGGTGCTGCTCGGTCTGGCCGGCGAGCACCGTGGTGCGGACCCGCAGCATGACCGCGACCCACCAGCGGGGGTAGCGCCGGATCGCCTCGGCGAGCAGCAGCGGCGACACGAGGAGCGACGCGACGAGGGCGACCGTGAGGCGGGTGGGGTCACCGCCCTCCTGGAGCGTCTCCACGAGGTGGCCCCAGGCCCACCCGGTGACGACGCCGAACGCGCCGGTGAGGGCGGAGACGAGGAACAGCACGATCGCGACCGCACCCCAGTGCGGCTCGATGAACATCGCTCGCAGCGTCGCGCGGGCCAGGCCCGGCACCGGCGCCATCTCCGGCGGCGCGGGCGGCTCGCCGGTACGCCGGGCGGTGCCGACCTGCGGCGCATCCGCGGCAGGGTCGCCGTCGACGGAGTCGAGCCGGTCGTCCTCGGCCGACGCCTCCAGCAGCGCGCGGAACGGGCCGCTCTCGGCGGCGAGGCGGGCGCGGGGGCCGCGCTGCACGACCCGACCGTCGTCGAGCACGGCCACCTGCTCGGCGCGCTCGGTGGTCGAGAGGCGGTGGGCGACCAGCAGGCCGGTGCGCCCGGAGAGCAGCCGGTCGGACGCCCGGACGACGTGGGCCTCGGTGACCGGGTCCATGCGCGCGGTCGCCTCGTCGAGGACGACGACTCGGACGTCGCGCGCCAGCAGCCGGGCGAACGCGACGAGCTGCTCCTCCCCCGCCGACAGCGTCGTGCCGCCCGGGCCGAGCAGGGTGTCGAGGCCGTCGGACAGGCCGGCGACCCAGTCGTCGAGCCCGAGCTCGGCCACCGCGGCCTCGACCTCGGCGCGCGGGACGTCGGAGAAGAGCGTGACGTTCTCGGCGAGGGTGCCGGCCAGGATCTCGGTGCGCTGCGTGACGACGCCGACCGCCGCCCGCAGGCGCTGGAGCTGGAGGTCGCGCACGTCGACGCCGCCGAGCAGCACCGAGCCCGGCTCGGGCTCGACCGCGCGCGACAGCAGCGAGGCCAGCGTCGACTTGCCGGATCCGGTGCGACCGACGAGAGCGCAGGTCGTGCCGGCGGGCACGTGCAGGTCGACGTCCTGGAGGGCGAACCGGCCCTCGGCGTACGCGAAGTGCAGGTCGCGGAACGTGAGGTCGAGGCTGCCACCGGGCAGCTCGGCGCCGTCGGAGGTCTCGCGCTCGGCCCCGAGAAGGCCGCGCAGCCGGAGCACGGCGCCGAAGCCGGCCTGGAGGTCGGGCAGGTGTCGCGCGAGCTGGTCGACCTGGCCGACGAACATCGTCGTCACGAGGAACAGCGTGACCAGCGCGGAGGTGTCGAGGCGGTCGCCCGAGACGAGCGCGACGCCGACGAGGGCGGTGGCGGCGAGGACGGCGTGCAGGAGGGTGCCGGTGCGACGACTGACCCGCGCCTCGAGCTCGAGCACGATCGCGAACAGCCGGTGCACGCGCGCCGCGAGCTCGGTCGTACGCCGGAGCACGTGGGCCTGGCCGAGGCTGGCGCGGAGGTCGTCGCGGCCGGCGACGCCCTCCTCCAGCGCGGCCGCGTGGTCGGTCCACGCCGCCTCCTCCTCGACCTTGCGGGCGGAGATCTGCGGCAGCAGCGGGCGGACGACGGCGAACGCGGCGGCGCCCGCGATCGGGAAGAGCAGGAACGCCGGCCACCACGTGAAGCCGGCCACCAGCCACAGCGGGCCGGACGCGAGCACGGTGCGCATCGCCATCCAGACGCTCTGCCGCAGCAGCGTGCCGACCTCGTGGGTGTCGTCGTCGACCCGGTCGAGCACCTCGCCGACGGCCTGCTCGGTGAGCGCCGCCAGCGGCTGGTGCAGGGCGGCGTCGAGCAGGTCGGCGCGCAGGTCGCCCTCGGCCCGGTCGACGGCGCCCGCCCAGAGCGTGCGGCCCACGGTGTCGAGCACCGCGGCGCCGACGACGCACAGCGCGAGCAGCGACACCAGCCCGCTCGAGGACTGCTCGGCCAGGCGGCCGGCGACCAGGGACCCCAGCGACGTGCCGACCGCCGCGATGGCGCAGGCGACGACCGCGACGGCCGCCACGGGGGTGCGGAGCCGTCGCCAGTCGACGGTCCGCGCAGGCTCAGGAGGACCGGGAGGGGCGGGCCGCAGCGAGCGGTCGGCGTCGAGCCGGGTGGCAGTCATGGCGAGGTACGACGCTATGTCGTCGCACGGACACTCGTCGCTCGAATATCGGGCTCAGAACCGCCAGCGCGTCGCTCCCCCGGGCTCGACCGTGAGCAGCGCCACCATCGAGGTCGTCTCGACCCGGTAGACCCACCACGGCGGTGGCCCGCCCGAGGGCGCGGTGAACGGCGCTGTCAGCGCGATCCCGGACTCGTCGACGTCGCACGGCCACCCGTCCTCGGCCCACTGGGCCGCCCGGGCCGCCACGAGGTCCGGGTCGGTCACCCGGCTCGCCGTGCCTTCGGCGACGAGGTCGAACTCGTGCACCGCGAGCGCGAGTGAGCAGCGGGGGTCGCGGGCGAGGTTGCGCGCCTTGCGGGTGCGCGGCCCGGTCTCGAACCAGAAGGCGCCGTCGGCCCACGCCACGCCGATCCCGGTCGTGTGCGGCGCACCGTCGACGTTCAGCGTCGTCAGCCAGGTGCTGTGCCGGTTCGGCCCGCCCGTGTCCGGCGCCTGGGTGAAGCCCCGGTCGAGGCGCTCGGTGATCGTCGCGAGGTCCAGGATCGGGGCATGGTCCTGGGTGTCGAGGTTGATCGCGGTCATGCTCGGACAGACCTCGGCCACGACGCGGACTCATCGCGCCCGGACCGATGGGGCCGGTCACGGCACCGTCAGCAGGACGCTTCCGACCTTGCGACCCGAGTCGACGTACTCGTAGGCCTCGCGGATCTCGTCGAGCCCGTAGGCGCGGTCCACCAGGGGTCGGAACGCACCGGTCACCATCAGGCGCCGGATCCGGTCGGCGATCTCCCGGTCGGCCTTCGGGAACGGGAAGCGCACGTGCCGCGAGGCGACCGAGAGCCAGACGTTCTGGCCGCGAGGACCGAGCTCGGAGGACGAGTAGATGCCGCGCGGGCCGAGCAGTCGGCGGTACTCGCCGTACGAGCTCTTGCCGACGGCGTCGCAGATCGCGTCGTACGGACCCGCGACCTCGTACGACGCACCGAGGTCGCGCGGCAGCGGCTGGTCCACGACCGCCGTCACCTCGACGCCGTCGGCGACCAGGACCTGCACGAGCGCGGAGCCGATCGCGCCCGTCGCCCCGTGCACGAGCACCCGGTCACCGGGTTGCGTGCGGGCGACCCGCGGGAAGGCGAGCGCGTAGTGCATCCCCTCCGTGGCCGGGGCAGCCTCCGCGAAGGACCAGTCCTCGGGGATGGTCGCGACGAGTCCGTCGGCGGGTACGGCGACCAGCTCGGCGTGTGCGCCCGGCCGGCCGTCCACGAAGCCGAACACCCGGTCGCCGACCGCGAAGCCGTCGACCCGGTCCCCCACCGCCTCCACGACACCGGCGTACTCCGAGCCGAGGATGCGCCGAGCCTCCCGCGGCCGCGGCCAGCCGCAGTACAGCCTGTTCACGACCGCGGCACCCGAGCGGTAGGCGCAGTCGGTGCGGTTGACCGTCGTCGCGTGCACGCGGACCAGCAGCTCACCGGCGTGGGGCAGCGGGTCGGGCACGTCGATGATGCGCACGACGTCCGGGCCGCCGTACTCGGTCCTGACGGCGGCACGCATCAGACCTCCTGCATTCCCCAGGGACTGCCGTACTCGGTCAGCAGGTCGAGGAACGGCACGGCGTCGAACGCCTCCGGGCCGAGCACGCCGGCGCCGCTCCAGGTGCCCCGCGACAGCAGCTCGAGCGCGACCACCGGGTTGATCGCGGTCTGCCAGACCACGCACTGGTGGCCGTACTCGCGCATCGTCCACTCGTTGTCGACCACGTGGTAGAGGTACGTCGACCGCTCGGCGCCGTCCTTGCCCTTGCCGGTCACCCAGAGGCCGGCGCAGGTCTTGCCCTTCATCCGCGGGCCGACCGTCGCGGGGTCAGGCAGCACCGCGGCGACGACGTCGCGCGGGCTGACCTCGACGCCCTTGACGCGCACCTTCTCGGTGGAATCGAGGCCGAGCGTGTGCAGCACCTTGAGGATGTTGATGAACTCGTCGCCGAGGCCGTACTTGAAGGTCGCCCGCTTGCAGTCGACCCAGCGCGGCATGAGGAGCACCTCCTCGTGCTCGACGTTCACGCACTCGACCGGCCCGATGCCCTCGGGGAAGTCGAAGACCTCCGGCTCGCTGAACGGCGGCGTCGTGTGCCATTCCCCGTCCTGCCAGATCACCGGCGGGTTCAGGCACTCCTCGATGGTCGTCCACATCGAGAACGACGGCGCGAAGATCTCGTTGCCGTCGTCGTCGGTCACGACGAGGTTGGCGCCGTCGCGGGTGCCGAGCTCGTCGATCTCGCTGAAGAGGTGGTCAGCGGCGTACCGCGCGAACACGTCGGACAGCCCCGGCTCGACGCCGATGCCGACCAGCGCCAGCCGTCCGGCCGACTCCCAGTCGCCCGCCACTGCGAACTGCTCGTCGCCGAGCTTCACCCCCGGCTTCTCGTACGGCGCGGTCGGGTGCGGCTGCGACAGCGACATCGCCATGTCGAGGTAGTCGGCGCCGGCCTCGAACGCGCCGTCGAAGACCGACATGTTGAAGACCGGGTCGACCGCGTTCATCACGTGGGTGATGCGGTGCTCGCGGCACAGGTCGGCCACGGCTGCGGCCGAGGAGGCGTCGACCTGCGCCGCGACGTACCTGCCGTCGGAGGCGGCGGCCCTCTCGGCGCGCGCGAGGTCGTAGTCGGAGACGACGATCGTCTCGAAGAAGTCGCGGCGGGCCGCGATGGCGGCGAAGGCCGCGCCGACGCCCCCGGCGCCGACGAGCAGGATCCTCATCGTGTCTCTTCTCGGTGGTGTGGCGAGACGATGGTTTCGAGACGGTTGCTAGCGCAACCTCCTCAACCACCGTGCTCCGGTGGTGTGGCGAGACGATGGTTTCGAGACGGTTGCCAGCGCAACCTCCTCAACCACCGTGCTCCGGTGGTTGAGGAAGGCGCGCTAGCGCCTGTCTCGAAACCACCGCTGCTGACAGTCAATCTCCTATGTACGACATGACGTGCTTGATGCGGGTGTAGTCCTCGAGCCCGTACATCGAGAGGTCCTTGCCGTAGCCGGAGTGCTTGAACCCGCCGTGCGGCATCTCGGAGATGAACGGGATGTGGGTGTTGATCCAGACGACGCCGAAGTCGAGGCCTCGGGACATCCGCATGGCGCGGCCGTGGTCCTTGGTCCAGACGCTGGAGGCCAGGCCGTACTCAACGCCGTTCGCCCAGCGCAGCGCCTCGGCCTCGTCGCTGAACCGCTGCACGGTCATCACCGGCCCGAAGATCTCGTTCTGGATCTGCTCGTCGTCCTGCTGGAGCCCGGAGAGCACGGTCGGCTCGTAGAAGTAGCCCTTCTCCCCCTTGCGGGCACCACCGGTCTGGACGTTCGCGTGGTCGGGCAGCCGGTCGACCATGCCGGAGACGCGGTCGAACTGGTTCTGGTTGTTGAGCGGGCCGTAGTAGGTGGACTCGTCGTCGGGCATGCCCGTCGGCATCCCCTTCGCGGCCTCGGTCAGCGCGGCGACGAACTCGTCGTGGATGCCCGGGCCGGCGAGCACGCGAGTGGCCGCGGTGCAGTCCTGGCCGGCGTTGAAGAGGCCGGCGCCCGCGATGCCCTCGGCGGCCTTCTCGATGTCGGCGTCGTCGAAGACGATCACCGGCGCCTTGCCGCCCAGCTCGAGGTGCACCCGCTTGAGGTCGTGCGAGGCCGACTCGGCGACCTCCATGCCCGCGCGCACCGAGCCGGTGATCGCGACCATCTGCGGCGTCTTGTGCGCCACCAGCGCGCGGCCGGTGTCGCGGTCGCCGGTCACCACGTTGAGCACACCCGGCGGCAGGAACTCCTGTGCGATCTCGGCCAGGAGCGTCGAGCTCGCCGGGGTGGTGTCGCTGGGCTTGAGGACGATCGTGTTGCCGCCCGCGAGCGCGGGGGCGATCTTCCAGATCATCATCATCAGCGGGTAGTTCCACGGCGTCACCTGGCCGACGACGCCGACCGGCTCGCGCCGGATCCACGAGGTGTGGTCGGCCATGTACTCCCCCGCCGACCGGCCCTCGAGCACGCGCGCCGCGCCGCCGAAGAACCGGAAGTGGTCGGAGGCGTACGGCATCTCCTCCTCCATCGTGATCTGGAAGGGCTTGCCGGTGTCCTTGCACTCGACGGCGTTGATCTCCTCGACCCGCGACTCGATCGCGTCGGCGATCTTCAGCAGCGCGTTCGACCGGTCCTGCGGGGTCGTCCGGCCCCACTCCTCGAAGGCGGCGGCGGCCGCGGCGTACGCCCGGTCGACGTCCTCGGCGCCCGACTTCGGCGCCTGTGCGTAGACCTCGCCGGTGGTCGGGTCGAGGATGTCGTAGGTCTCGCCCGACGCGCTGTCGACGAGCTCTCCGTTGATGACGTTCTTGAAGCGCTGGTCAGCCATGGCGCGAGCCTAGAGGGCGGGCAACGGAATCTGTAGGGGCTGATCGCCCCGGGCACGGATTTCGTTGATTCAGGCGGTGTAGACGGGGGTTCCGTCTATCCAGGTCGAGGCCACACGCGCATCCGCCTCGGTGAACGGATCCCGGTCCAGCACCACCAGGTCCGCCACCGCGCCGGGCCGCAGCACGCCCGCGTCGTCCCGGTGGTTCACCCACGCCGAGCCCGACGTGTACGCCGCCCACGCCGTCTCGCGCGCGAGCGCCTGCTCGGGCAGGAACGCCTCGCGGTCGCTCTCGGGATCGCGCCGGGTCACGCCGACCTCGATCGCCTGCAGCGGGTCGGGCGTGCTGACCGGCCAGTCGCTGCCGGCCACCAGCCGAGCGCCGGCCCGCTCGAGGTCGCCGAACGGGTACTGCCACTCTGCTGCGCGGCCCAGGAACGGCAGTGTCAGCTCGGCCATCTGGTCGTCGAGGCAGGCCCAGAGCATCTGCACGTTCGCCGCGACGCCCAGGCCCGCGAAGCGGCGTACGTCGTCGGGGTGGACGACCTGCAGGTGGGCGATGTGGTGGCGCCGCTCGGCGTTCGTGCCCTCGAAGGCGTCGAGCGCCTCGCGGGCGCCGCGGTCACCGATCGCGTGCACGTGCACCTGGAAGCCGGCCGCGTCGAGCGCGCGCACCGCGTCCCGGATCGCCTCCGCCGTCAGGAACGAGTGGCCGCTGTTGTCGGTCGGGTGGCCGCACCTGTCGAGGTACGGCGAGAGCATCGCCGCCGTGTAGTTCTCCGCGACGCCGTCCTGCATGATCTTCACGGTCGTCGCGCGGAACCGCCCGCCCGTCATCGCCTCGCGGCGGCCGACCAGGTCCGCGACCTGCTCGACGCCGAGCCGCCGCTCCCACCACAGCGCGCCGACGACGTGTGAGCGCAGGTCGCCGTTCGCGGCCGCCGTCTCGTACGTCGACGCGGGGTCGTCCATGCCGGAGTAGGCGCCGACGATCGCGTCCTGCCAGGACGTCACGCCGACCGAGTGGAGGTAGGACTGGCCGGCCATCAGCGCCGCGTAGTAGTCATCGGCGGTGGTGCGCGGCAAATGCCGCGAGACCAGCGCGGTCGCGCCCTCGTGGAGGGTGCCGCTCGGGCGGCCGGCGGCGTCGCGCTCGATCCGCCCGTCCGGCGGGTCCGGGGTGCGCTCGTCGATCCCGGCGATCTCGAGCGCGCGGCTGTTGACCCAGGCGCCGTGGTGGTCGCGGTTCGGCAGGAACACCGGGCGGTCCGGCGCCACGCTGTCCAGCTCGGCCGCGCTCGGCGTGCCTCCGGGGAACGCCGGCATCGCCCAGCCACCGCCGAGGATCCAGTCCTGGTCCGGGTTGGCGGCGGCGTACTCCCTGATTGACGTGAGGTACTCCTCCCGGCTGCCGAGCTCCGACAGGTCGCAGCGCAGCCGCTCGAGACCGCCCTGGATCGGGTGCACGTGCGCGTCGGTGAAGCCGGGCGACACGAACGCCGCGTCGACGACCTCGTCGCCGCGCAGGTCGGACCCGACGGCGACGATCCGCCCACCGTCCACCAGGACGTCGGCGGGCCCGCCGTACCGGTGCCCGTCGAAGACGGCGCCGGCGCGGAAGACCGTGCTCACCTGCCCTCCAGCAGCGGTCCCGCCGGGTCGTGGGAGATGCCGTTCCTGCGGACGGCCAGGCCCGAGAGCGCCTCGAGGCAGACCCGGTTGGCGAGGAACGCCGTGATCTCGGCGTGGTCGTACGGCGGCGACACCTCGACGACGTCGATGCCGGCTACGGGGAGCTCGCGGCAGATGCGGCGTACGGCGTCGAGCAGCTGCCGGCTCGAGAGGCCGCCGGGCTCCGGCGTGCCCGTGCCGGGGGCATGGCCCGGGTCGCACACGTCGATGTCGACCGAGAGGAAGACCGCGTCGCACTCGTCGAGCGCGATCTCGAACGCCTCGTCCAGGCACTCCTCGAGCCCGCGCCTGCCGATCTCGGTCATCTCGTAGGAGCGCATGTTCTGCTGAGCCATCCAGCTCATCGTCTCGGGCCCGGGCCAGTAGCCGCGCAGCCCCATCTGGAGGAACCGGTCGCCGCGCAGCGCACCCGACTCGATGAGCCGCCGCATCGGCTGCCCGTGCCCGTAGAGCGAGCCGAACTCGATGTCGCCGGTGTCGGCGTGGGCGTCGAAGTGGATCATCGACACCTTGCCGAACCCGAGGTGGCGGGCGACGCCGGTGGCGTCGGCCAGCGCGATGGAGTGGTCGCCGCCTAGCACCAGCGGGATGGCTCCGGCCGAGGCGACCTTGTAGACGGCCTCCTCGAGCGCACCGAGGGCGCGCTCGATCTCGCCGGGCGGCATCTCCACGTCGCCGGCGTCGACGACCCGCACGTCCTGGAGTGCGTCGACGCGGAGCGCGAGGTGCGGCCGCGAGCCGTCGTGCGGGAGGTAGTCGGTCTGCCGGATCGCCATCGGGCCGAAGCGGGTGCCGGGCCGGTGCGAGGGGCCGCCGTCGAACGGCGCACCCACGACGACGACGTCCGCCGCGGCCAGGGCCTCGGCGTCGTCGAGGTCGACGCGGTCGACGCCGAGGAAGGTGATGTCGGGACCGAACTGCGGGCCGTACCTGGTCATGGCGCATTCCTACCAGCCGGAGGTCACACGCTCTCGGCCGACAACAACGGAATCCGCGCAAATCACACCGTGTCGCCACGGATCCGCTTGCCTTTCCCGGACTGGACCGCGCACGATGGACGCATGAGCTCGGACTTCGACGCCCTGCAGCGGGCCGCCAAGGACCACCTGTGGATGCACTTCACCCGGCACTCGTCGTACGCCGAGGCCGACGTGCCGATCATCGTGCGCGGTGAGGGTGCCTACATCTACGACGCGCAGGGCAAGCGCTACCTCGACGGGCTGGGCGGGCTGTTCGTCTCCCAGCTCGGCCACGGGCGCACCGATCTCGCCGAGGCCGCGGCCGCGCAGGCCAAGGAGCTGGCGTTCCACCCGCTGTGGTCCTACGCCCACCCGAACGCGATCCTGCTCGCCGAGAAGATCGCCGGCTACGCGCCCGGCAGCCTCAACCGGGTCTTCTTCACCTCCGGCGGCGGCGAGGCCGTCGAGACCGCGTGGAAGCTCGCCAAGAACTACTTCAAGCTCGTCGGCAAGCCGATGAAGCACAAGGTCATCTCCCGGGCGATCGCCTACCACGGCACCACCCAGGGAGCCCTGTCGATCACCGGGCTGCCGCCGCTGAAGCAGCAGTTCGAGCCGTTGGTGCCGTCGACGTTCCGGGTGCCGAACACCAACATCTACCGGGCTCCCGTCCACGGCGACGACCCCGAGGCGTTCGGCCGCTGGGCCGCCGACCAGGTCGCGGTCGCCATCGAGAACGAGGGCCCCGACACCGTCGCCGCCGTCTTCCTCGAGCCGGTGCAGAACTCCGGCGGCTGCTTCCCGCCCCCGCCCGGCTACTTCCAGCGGGTGCGCGAGATCTGCGACGAGTACGACGTGCTGATGGTCTCCGACGAGGTCATCTGCGCCTTCGGTCGGCTGGGCCACATGTTCGGCGCCGAGCGCTACGGCTACGAGCCCGACATCATCACCTGCGCCAAGGGCATCACGTCGGGCTACGCGCCGCTCGGCGCGATGATCGCCTCCGACAGGCTGATGCAGCCGTTCCTCGCCGAGGGCCAGATGTTCGCCCACGGCTACACCTTCGGCGGCCACCCGGTCTCGACCGCGGTCGCGCTGAAGAACCTCGAGATCTTCGAGCAGGAGCAGGTCCTCGAGCACGTCCGGGCCAACGAGGCGGCGTTCCGCTCCACCCTCGAGCGGCTCAAGGACCTGCCGATCGTCGGCGACGTCCGAGGCGACGGCTACTTCTACGGCATCGAGCTGGTCAAGGACCGCGAGACCCGGGAGTCGTTCACCGACGAGGAGTGCGAGCGCCTGCTCTACGGGTTCGTCTCCAAGCAGCTCTACGCCGAGGGCCTCTACTGCCGCGCCGACGACCGCGGCGACCCGGTCATCCAGCTCTCTCCCCCGCTGATCTGCGACCAGCAGCACTTCGACGAGATGGAGCACATCCTGCGCACGGTCCTCGACAAGGCCGGCTCGCTGCTCTGAGCTCGCCCTTGCCCTGACCCGCGATCGTCACCTACGGTCGTTCGCGTCCACACGGGAGCCCGAGGCACGGGCTGAGATGGGGCTGACGCCGCTCCGACCGTCGAACCTGATCCGGGTAATGCCGGCGAAGGAAGTGAGCGGTTGTGCTGGTTCCTCGTCTTCACGTGATCACTCCGGTCGTGCCGGTCGACCTGCTCGGCGCGCTGGTCGCCGCCGGCGTCGGCGCCATCCAGGTGCGCGACAAGTCGCTCGACGATCGGAGCCTGCTGGCCTTCGTGACCGCGGCCGTCGAGGCGGTCCGGCCGGCCGGCGGCCTGCTGATCGTCAACGACCGCGTCGACGTCGCGCTCGCGGCCGGCGCCGACGGGGTGCACCTCGGCGCAGAGGACCTGCCCGTCCGGGCGGCTCGTGCGCTGGCCCCTGACCTCGTCATCGGGGCCACGTGCCGCTCGCGGGCGGCGGTGCTCGAGGCCCGGGCGGCCGGCGCGTCGTACGCCGGGGTCGGTCCGGTGTTCGCCACGTCGAGCAAGGCCGGGCTGCCCGAGCCGCTGGGCGTCGACGGGCTGGCGTCGGTCACGGGCGTGCTGCCGGTCGTCGCCATCGCCGGCATCACGGCCGAGCGCGTGCCCGCGGTGATCGCCGCCGGTGCGCACGGCGTGGCGGTGCTGGGCGCGGTCAGCCGCGCACCCGATCCATGTCAGGCAGCGAAGGAGATCGCCGCGGCGCTCCCCGCCGCATGAGGGTGTCGATCGCCGGCGCCGGGATCGTCGGGCTCACCTGCGCGTGGTGGCTGCAGGAGGCCGGCCACGAGGTGACCGTCTACGACCCGTCACCCGGCACCGGCGCGTCGTACGCCGCGGCCGGCATGATCGCCCCGGCCGGGGAGGCGTGGTACGGCGAGGAGACGTTGCTGCGCCTCGGCCTGGCGTCGGCCGCGCTGTGGCCGTCCTTCGCGGAGCGCATCGGCGTCCCGCTCGGCCAGGACGGCGCCGTGCTCGTGGCCCGCGACGCCTCGGACCTCGCGGTGGTGCGTCGGTCGGTGGAGCTGCTCGCGCGGTGCGGCGTGCCGGTCAGCGACGTGGACGTGCTCGATCTCGAGCCCACGCTGTCCGACCGGGTCGTCGGCGGCGCCTGGTTGCCGACCGACTCGTCGGTGGACCCGAGGGTCGTCACGGCGACCCTGCTCGGGCTGCTGGACGGGCGGGTGGTGCGTGAGCCGGCCCCGCCGTACGTCACGGTCCGCTGCACGGGAGGAGCGGCGCACCCGTCGATCCACCCGGTCCGCGGGGAGATCCTGCGGATCCGCTCGGACGATCCGCCGCGGCGCGTCGTACGCGGACTGGTGCACGGCGAAGCGGTCTACCTGGTCCCGCGCGATGACGGCGAGGTCGTGGTCGGCGCGACCTCCGAGCACCGGACGGGTCCGTTGCTGCCGACCGTCGGCGGCGTCGCCCGGTTGCTCGACGCGGCGCGTGCCCTGGTGCCGTCGCTGGAGCAGGCCGCCGTGCTCGAGGTGCTCGCGCGTGACCGCCCGGGGACGCCGGACAACGGCCCGCTCCTCGGGCGGCTGCCCACGGGCGAGCTCATCGCTGCTGGCCACCACCGCGGCGGAGTACTCCTCGCGCCGATCACCGCGACAGCCGTGCTCGCCCTCGTCGAGGGCACGGCTCCGCCACCCGAAACCTTGCCCTTCCACCCATCGCGGTTCGATCAGGAGGTCAGTCCCGCATGAGAATCACCGTCAACGGCGCCGCTCGCGAGGTGCCCTCGCCCTGCACGCTCGACCAGCTCGTGACGCGCACCGACGGAGTCGCTGCGGCGATCAACGGCGAGGTGGTGTGCGGAGGCGACTGGGCCGGCACCCTGCTCAGCGACGGGGACGCCGTCGAGGTCCTGACCGCGCTCCAGGGCGGGTGAGGTCGATGAAGCTCGGAACCCTCGACGTGGAGAGCCGCCTGTGGATCGGCACGGGCGGGCTCCCCAGCCAGGCCACCCTCGTCGACGTCATCACCGCGGCCGACCCCGGATTCGTCACGGTCTCGATGCGTCGCTCGGCCGACCTCGGACCGTCCGGACTGCTCGCCCTGCTGCGTGCGCAGGACGTGCCGCTGCTGCCCAACACCGCGGGCTGTCTCTCGGCGAGGGAGGCGGTCCTGACTGCCCGGCTCGCCCGCGAGGCACTCGGCACCGGCGTCGTGAAGCTCGAGGTGATCGGCGACGAACGGTCACTGCTGCCCGACGTCGTCGGCCTCGTCACCGCTGCCGGCGAGCTCGTCGCCGACGGCTTCACCGTGCTGCCGTACACCACCGCCGACCCCGTCGTCGCCCGCCGGCTCGTCGACGTCGGCTGCTCCGCGGTGATGCCGCTGGGGTCGCCGATCGGATCGGGGCTCGGCATCACCGACCCGTGGGCGATCGAGCGCGTCCGGGCCGCGGTCGAGGTCCCGGTCGTCCTGGACGCCGGGATCGGCACGGCGTCGGACGCGGCCCTCGCGATGGAGCTCGGCTGTGACGCCGTGCTCGCGGCCACCGCGATCACCCGGGCCGAGAGCCCGGTCGCGATGGCCTCGGCGCTGCGGCTCGCGGTCGAGGCGGGACACCGGGCGCGCGAGGCCGGCCGGATCCCTCGGCTGACCGAGGCGCGCGCCTCCTCGCCGATGAGCGGGAGGGCGGCGCTGTGATGCGCCGGCTGCCCAGGCTGTTGGTCGTGGTGCCGGCCGGTGGCGTCGCGCGGGTCGAGTCCGGGCCCGAGGTGCTGGTGGTCCCCGAGCTCGACCTGGTCAAGTGCCACTCGGTCGACGAGGTCGCGGCGGCGCGGGCCGAGTTCGTCACCCTCTCGCCGGTGGCGCCGAGCCTCTCCAAGCCCGGCTACGGCCCGCCGCTCGGCGTCGAGGGAGTCAGGGCCGCAGCAGCCGTCGCGGGCGGTACGCCGTTCTTCGCGCTCGGCGGTGTCGACGCGGGCAACGCGCGGTCCTTCCTCGACGCCGGCGCCCACGGCGTCGCCGTGATGGGCGCGGTGCTGCGTGCCGACGACCCGGACCGCGTCGTCGTCGAGCTGCTGGAGGCGATCGCATGACCCCGCCCGTGGTGCTCACCATCGCCGGCTCCGACTCCGGCGGTGCCGCCGGGATCGCCGCCGACCTCACGACGTTCGCCGCGCTCGGCGCGCACGGCGCCGTCGCCGTCACGGCGATCACGGCGCAGTGCACCCTCGGGGTGCACCGGATCGTCCCGCTGCCACCCGACGACGTCGTCGCCCAGGTGCGGGCTGTCCTCGACGACCTGCCGGTCGCTGCCGTGAAGACCGGCATGCTCGGGTCGGCCGACGTCGCCCGGGCTGTCGTGGCGGTCCTGCCGGCCGACGTACCCCTCGTCGTCGACCCCGTCCTGGTGGCCACCAGCGGTGCGGTGCTGGCGGCACCCGACCTGGTCGCCGCCTACCGCGAGGTGGTGCTGCCCCGGGCGACCGTGGCCACTCCGAACACCGACGAGCGCGCGGCACTGGGCGAGCTGCCCTGCCCGTCGCTGGTCACCGGCGCCTCGGTCGACGTGCTCGACGGCCAGCCGCTACGGGCCGCACGGGTGCCCACGGACAACGACCACGGCACCGGATGCACCCACAGCGCCGCGCTCGCGGCGTACCTCGCCCACGGGCGCCCGCTGGCGGAGGCCGCACGCCTCGCCCAGCAGTTCGTCGTCGACCGGCTCACCGTGTCGGCGTCCTGGTCCCTCGGCCGCGGGCGCGGGCCCGTGGCCCACATCCTGTAGTCCAGTAGGAGGACAGATGCAGCTCCACCCCTCGCACAGCACCATCCACCGCACCGGGTCGCGTCCCGACATCCGCGTGCCGTTCACCCGGGTCGCGCTGACCAACGGGGAGCACTTCGATCGCTACACCACCGCCGGACCTGGCTCCGACCCGTCGGCCGGCCTGCCGCGGCTCCGCTCGGAGTGGGTGGCGGGTCGGCACGGTGTCGTCACCCAGCTCCGCTACGCCCGCGAGGGCTTTGTCACCCCGGAGATGGAGTACGTCGCGATCCGGGAGGGCGTCGACGTCGCGATCGTGCTCGAGGAGGTGGCCGCCAGGCGGGCGATCATCCCGCTCAACGTCAACCACCCCGAGGCCGAGCCGATGATCATCGGCCGCCGCTTCACGGTGAAGGTCAACGCCAACATCGGCAACAGCGCGGTCACCTCCTCGATCGAGGAGGAGGTCGAGAAGCTCACGTGGGCGACCACCTGGGGCGCCGACACCGTCATGGACCTCTCCACCGGCAAGGACATCCACGAGACCCGCGAGTGGATCATCCGCAACAGCCCGGTGCCGATCGGCACCGTGCCGATCTACCAGGCGCTCGAGAAGGTCCGCGGCGATGCCTCGGCGCTGAGCTGGGAGATCTTCCGCGACACCGTGATCGAGCAGGCGGAGCAGGGCGTCGACTACATGACGATCCACGCCGGCGTACTCCTGCGACACGTCCCGCTCACCGTCGAGCGGATCACCGGCATCGTCTCGCGCGGCGGCTCGATCATGGCGGGCTGGTGCCTGGCCCACCACGAGGAGAACTTCCTCTACACCCACTTCGACGACCTCTGCGAGATCTTCGCCCGCTACGACATCTCGTTCTCGCTCGGCGACGGCCTGCGACCGGGCTGCACCGCCGACGCCAACGACGCGGCCCAGCTCGCCGAGCTCCGCACGCTGGCCGAGCTGACGACGCGGGCCTGGGCGCACGACGTACAGGTCATGGTCGAGGGACCCGGCCACGTGCCGCTCGACCTGGTCGAGGAGAACGTCGCGCTCCAGCAGGAGTGGTGTCACGGCGCGCCGTTCTACACGCTCGGCCCGCTCGTCACCGACATCGCGCCCGGCTACGACCACATCACCTCGGCCATCGGCGCCGCCACGATCGCGATGCACGGCACCGCCATGCTCTGCTACGTCACCCCCAAGGAGCATCTTGGCCTGCCCGACAGGGACGACGTGAAGACCGGCGTCATCACCTACAAGCTGTCCGCGCACGCCGCCGACGTGGCCAAAGGGCATCCCGGCGCGCGGGCCTGGGACGACGCGCTGTCCAAGGCCCGGTTCGAGTTCCGCTGGCACGACCAGTTCGCGCTGTCCCTCGACCCGCACACGGCCGAGGCCTTCCACGACCAGACCCTGCCCGCCGAGAACGCCAAGACCGCGCACTTCTGCTCCATGTGCGGCCCGAAGTTCTGCTCCATGCGGATCAGCGCCGAGGTCCGGGAGCGCTTCCTCGAGAAGAGCGAGGAGTTCGTCGCACTCGGCGGCACGGTCTACGTCGACGATCGAGAGCGAGCCTGACCGGACGCCGACCTGCGGTCGGTTCGCGGCACCGGGGCACGGTGGTTGAGGTGCGAAGGCGCCCCGCGCCTGAGCCTCGAAACCACCGTCGCGTGCGCGCGTACGACGAGCTGGGCGATCGTGCCTAGGCAGCGACTCTGGCGTCCTCCCGCCGGCGCCATTGTTCGTCCTCCGCCAGGGCGGTCAAGGGTTCCCTGCGGCGGCTTCGCCGCCCTTGACCGCCCTGTCTCCGTGAACCGCCCCGGGGTTTCCGGACACTTCGTTCGGTGTCTCTACCCGGTCGGGACGAGACGGTTTCGTGCAGCGTAGTGAA